>JAFZOJ010000119.1 GCA_017550685.1 Treponema sp.
AACAACAGAAGGTGTAATCGGAGCAAAGGTAAGCGTTGGAGGCGAAACGCTCGAAACTATTGAAACAGGAAAGATAGAAAAGAGCGATCTTGCTGCAGGAGATTATACTGTAACAATAAAAGCTCCCGAGAATTACAAAGTGTCCGGTGAGGCAAGCCAGACAAAGGAAGTAAAAGCCGGCGCTACTACAACATATATTTTCTATGTTGAAGAAATCTCCGTAACACCTGAAAAAGGATCACTCGAAGTATATGTATACAATAAAGGAACAAAAGAGGGTGTAATCGGAGCAAAGGTAAGTGTTGGAGGCGAAACGCTCGAAACTATTGAAACAGGAAACGTAGTAAAGAACGATCTTGCTGAAGGAGAATATACAGTATCAATCGAAGCACCTGAGAATTACAAAGTATATGGAGATGATAGCAAGACAGATAAAGTAACAGCCGGAAATACAACAACATATGAATTCTATGTTGAAGAAACCGGAAGCTTAACCATAAAGGTTGAGGATGAAGTTACCGGAAATCCTGTAAAAGATGCGAAAGTATCCGTCAAGCAACCGGATGGTAGTACCAAGTACTATACTACGGATGGAAACGGAGAGGTTACCGAGTATTCGAAAACTGCTTCAGGCAATCATAAAACTCCGGTTGGCAGTTATGAAATAACTGTAACAGAAGCTCCTGATGGATACAATGTTACGACCGGAAGTACTAAGACTGTTTCGGTAACGCAAGGAAATGAGACAACCCATATCGCAAAAGTAGATCTGGTTAAAGGCGGTGCGTTACTTATCAAAGTAGAGGATGAAGAAACAGGCAAAGCTGTAAAGGGTGTGAGCCTTGAGGTAACAGAACCTGACGGAAGTAAGAAAACATATGTAACCGATGCAGACGGTGAAGTAAAGGATTATATAAAAACCGTTAAGGATAAAAAAGGAAATGATGTTTATCTTTCCCCTGTCGGAGAATATAATATTAAAATCGTCAGCGTACCGGAGGGTGCTACCGTAACAGTAGGTAAGGAAAGCAGTGTTAATGTAAGTCTTGGACAAAAGAGTGAGCATCTTGTAAAGATTAATACATCAAACGCAAACAACACAAATACAACTAATCCAGGCAACACAAACCTAGGCAACACAAATCCAGGCGACACAACTGCAAGTAACACAAATACAAGCAACACCACTGTAAGCAATACAAACACTTCAAACAATACAAGTACTGCAGGCAATAATACAAACACCGGCTCCAATACGGTGGGATCATCGAATTTAAGCGATAATAAAGATTCATCAAACACAACGATTACTACAATCGATACGAAGGTTAAGGGAGTAGAAGGTAACAGTTCAACTGCCAAATCGCTAAAAACCGGTGAGAGCAAATTACCGTACATTCTTTTTGCTTCGATAATGCTTATTATTATTGCGGGTGCAATCCTCTACATAAAGCTTCATAAAGAAGACGATCTTGTAGATATCAAATTATGATTAAAGAAGGCCATGGGTGATTACCCATGGCTTTTTTTATAAATAATTACTGAGTAATATTTCTTTTATACTTAAAGTTATTGTGATAAAATTATTATTAGTTTTTATCAAAATCTTTATGGGGTAAAAAATGGCTTTTACACATCTTCACGTCCATACGGAATACAGTCTTTTGGACGGCAGCAACAAAATAAGTGAATATTTAAAACGTGTCAAAGAACTCGGCATGACGCATGCTGCCATCACGGATCACGGTACGATGTACGGCTGTATTGAATTTTACAATCAGGCGAAAAAAGAAGGCATTGTTCCGATTATCGGCTGTGAAGTATATGTGGCTCCGGGCTCGAGATTTAACAAAGAGGCCGGTGAAAACAAGTATTTCCATTTGGTTCTTTTAGCAGAAAACGATGAGGGGTATCACAATCTGATGCGCCTTGTTTCCATAGGCTTTAAGGACGGATATTATTACAAGCCCAGAGTAGATAAAGAAGTCTTAAGAAAATATTCCAAAGGTCTTATCTGTCTTTCCGCTTGCCTTCAGGGAGAGATAGCAGTAAACCTGACGCTTGGCCTTTACGACGAGGCTAAAAAGGTTGCGCTTGAGTATCTCGACATATTTGGAGAAGGCAATTATTTCCTTGAGATTCAGGATCACGGAATCGCCGAACAGAGACAGATTAATCCCGAGATTTACAGACTTTCAAAAGAATTAAACATACCGCTCGTTGCGACTAACGACGTTCATTATACGTATGCATCCGATGCAGATGCACACGATCTTTTGTTATGTCTTCAGACAGGTAAAATTGTAACCGATACAGACAGAATGAAGTATGAGTACGGTCAGTTTTATGTTCGAAGCGAAGCGGAAATGCGAGAGCTCTTCCCTATGCCGAAGAAGCGATAGACAATACCCAGCTTATAGCGGAAAGATGCCATGTCAATCTTGAAGACAAAACACCCAAACTTCCTCATTTCGAAGTTCCCGAAGGATTTACTTCAGAG
>JAFZOJ010000120.1 GCA_017550685.1 Treponema sp.
AAAAGAAGAAATTCTTGACACAATCGCTTCTATGTCAGTTCTCGAAGTTTCAGAACTCGTAAAAGCAATGGAAGAAAAATTTGGTGTTACAGCAGCAGTTGCAGTAGCAGCAGGTCCAGCAGCAGCAGGAGGGGCCGCAGCAGGTGGTGAAGAGCAGACTGAATTCACAGTTACTCTCGAATCATTCGATGCAGCTCAGAAGATCCCTGTTATCAAGGCTGTTCGCGAAATCACAGGTCTTGGACTTGGTGAAGCAAAGGCTCTTGTTGAAGGCGCACCTAAGACTCTTAAGGAAGGCGTAAACAAGACTGAAGCTGATGACATGATCAAGAAGATTGAAGCAGCCGGTGGTAAGGCTAGCAAGAAATAAATTTCTGCCCTGCGCGGGAATTAATTAAACAAGGGATGCCCGTTTTTTGCGGGTATCCCTTTACGCATTTTTATGTAAAAAATCAGCTGCTTCTGTGCTGTGCGGAGTTTCCAGCATGTAGCAGATGACCAGCTGAACCTACAAATAGAGGGGTAACTGATGTTCGCAAAAACCCGAACAATCAACCGTCAGTACATCGGTAAGGATATCCAGAACTTCATGGAAGTTCCAAACCTTATCGCTATTCAGACGTCATCTTATGAAGATTTTCTTCAGGCTGACAGACTCAAGAACAAAAAAGAATTGTTAAACCAGGGACTCGAGGAAGTATTTACATCTACTTTCCCTATCGAAAGTCCTAATGGTGACATGACTCTGTCTTATGATTTCTACGAACTGGACTGGGAAAACATTAAGTTTACAGAAATCCAGTGTAAGCAGAAGGGACAAACTTATGCAGTTCCATTAAAGGCACGCATAAGCCTCAATCTCCTTCAGTCAGGTGCTATCCTCCAGAAGGATATTTACATGGGCGACATTCCGCTTATGACAGACCGTGGTACATTCATTATCAACGGTGCAGAGCGTGTAGTTGTTTCCCAGATTCACCGTTCTCCTGGCGTTATTTTCTGCCATGACAAGGGTGTTTATTCAAGCCGTATCATTCCGTACCGCGGATCATGGCTCGAATTTGAAATTGACCAGAAAAAAGAGCTCATTTTTGCAAAGATTGACCGCAAAAAGAAGATTTTGGGAACCACATTCCTTAGAGCTCTTGGCTATAACACAAGAGAAGAAATTCTCCGCTGCTTCTACGAAACAGAAGATATTAAGGTTAAGACAGATGCAGCCGGAAAAGAAGCTCTTGTAGACAAGGTTCTTGCAAATGCAATCCTCATCAAAGACGAAAATGGTGAAGAAAAGCGTTTGTTCAATGCAGGTACAAGACTGCACCCGCATGATGTAGACGAACTTGTTGTAAATAAAATCGACAGAATCTGTGTTATCCGCTTTGACTCAAGCACAAAGGACGGAAAGAACACATCACTTGATTCTCAGATGATTATCAACTGTTTTGAACGCGAGGAAATGAAAACTCCTGCAGAACAGCTGATCAACGGAGAACCAACAAAAGAATATTGTCTGTCAGAAGTATATAAAGTACTTCAGCCAGGCGAGCCTATGACTTTTGATCAGGCAGAAAAGGATTTGAACTCATTGTTCTTCTCTGAACGCCGCTATGATCTTGGTCGTGTTGGTCGTTACAAGCTCAACAAAAAATTTGACTATTCTGATGATGTTAAGGACACAACCCTTATTAAAGACGACATCATCAATACAATGAAATATCTTATCAAGGTATACATTGGCGAAGAACAGACAGATGATATCGACCATCTTGGAAACCGCCGTATCCGTTCTGTTGGCGAACTTATGACTATTCAGCTTAAGTCTGCCTTTGCAAGAATGGAACGCATTGCCAAGGAACGCATGAGCCTTAAAGAAACAGATACAATGAAGCCTCAGGATTTGATTTCTATCAAGCCTATCGTTGCTTCTATCAAAGAGTTCTTTGGTTCTTCACAGCTTTCTCAGTTCATGGATCAGGTAAACCCTCTTGCAGAGCTTACCCACAAGCGCCGTTTGAACGCTCTTGGTCCTGGTGGTCTTTCTCGTGACCGCGCCGGCTTTGAAGTTCGTGACGTTCACTATTCACACTATGGACGCATGTGTCCTATTGAAACTCCTGAAGGTCCGAACATCGGTCTTATCGTTTCTCTTGCAATGTTCACAAGAATCAACGAATACGGATTCCTGGAAGCACCATTCCGCAAGGTAGAAGACGGTAAGGTAACAGATAAGGTAGACTGGCTGTCTGCTATGGACGAAGACAAGTACTTTGTAGGTCAGATCGTAGAAGGTATTAAGGATGACGGTTCGTTCCCAACAGAAACTATTCCTTGCCGCCGCCACGGTGACTATACACAGCGTTCTCCAAAGGACGTTCAGTACATCGACGTTTGTCCACGCCAGATTATTTCTGTTTCTGCTTCTTTGATTCCATTCCTTGAACACGACGATGCTAACCGTGCGCTCATGGGTTGTAACATGCAGCGTCAGGCAGTTCCACTTTTGTTCCCGGAGCCTCCACATGTTGGTACCGGTATGGAAAAGAAGTGTGCTTATGATTCAGGTGTACTTGTTAAGGCTAAACGTGCCGGCGAAGTTATCTATGTTTCAAGTGACTGCGTAAAGGTAAAGGTTAACAAGTCTGAAGAAGTAGATGAATACACATTGCTTAAGTATCAGCGTACAAACCAGGATACATGTTATCACCAGCGCCCAACTGTAGCAGTTGGCGAAAAGGTAAAGGCCGGAGCCGTTCTTGCAGACGGACCTGCAACCTTTAACGGTGAGCTTTCTCTTGGACGCAATATTCTTGTTGGATTCGTTCCTTGGAACGGCTACAACTATGAGGATGCCGTACTTATTTCTCAGCGCGTAGTTCGCGAAGATATGTACACCTCTATCCATATTAAGGAATACTCAATCGAAATCCGCGAAACCAAGCTTGGACCGGAAAAGATTACACGTGATATTCCAAACACTGCAGAAAAAGCACTTGCAAATCTGGACAACGACGGTATTATCCGCATTGGTTCTAAGGTTCGTTCAGGTGATATCCTTGTTGGTAAGGTTACTCCAAAGAGCGAAACAGAAACAACTCCGGAATTCAAGCTTTTGAACTCAATCTTTGGTGAAAAGGCTAAAGAAGTTCGCGATTCTTCACTCCGTGTACCACATGGTGTAGAAGGTATTGTAATTGATATTCAGCAGATGAGCCGTCTTAATGGCGATGAATTGAACCCTGGCGTAGAAAAACTGGTTAAGGTTCTTATTGCCAACAAGCGTAAGCTCTGCGAAGGTGATAAGATGGCCGGACGCCACGGAAACAAGGGTGTTGTTTCACGCATTCTTCCGGTTGAGGATATGCCGTTCCTCGAAGACGGTACTCCACTCGACGTATGTTTGAACCCTCTTGGTGTACCTTCACGAATGAATATCGGTCAGATTCTTGAATCAGAGCTTGGTATTGCAGGTAAGTACCTGAACCAGTTCTTTGAATCTCCTGTATTCCAGTCTCCTTCTCAGGAAAAGATTGCAGACAAGCTCGAAGAAGCAGGACTTCCTCGCAGCTGTAAGCAGATTGTTCATGACGGACGCACTGGTGAGCCTTTTGTAAACCCAATCTTTGTTGGTGTTATTTACTATATGAAGCTCCATCACCTTGTTGATGATAAGATGCACGCTCGTTCTACAGGTCCTTACTCGCTCGTTACACAGCAGCCTCTTGGTGGTAAGGCTCAGTTTGGTGGTCAGCGTCTTGGTGAAATGGAGGTATGGGCACTCGAAGCTTACGGTGCTGCAAATACACTCCAGGAAATGATGACAATCAAGTCTGATGATATGAACGGTCGTTCAAAGATTTACGAATCTATCGTAAAGGGTGACCCTTCATCTCCAATCGGCATTCCTGAATCCTTCAACGTACTTGTACAGGAACTCCGTGGTCTTGCTCTTGACTTTACTATCTATGATGCTAAAGGAAAGCAGATTGCTCTTACAGAACGTGATCAGGAATTGATAGAAAAGAATGCTTCCGGTTTTGATAAGGAGGATGCAAATGCGTGATGTACAGGATTTTGACAGCTTAAAAATTAAACTGGCTTCTCCAGAGACCATCAAATCATGGTCTTATGGTGAGGTAAAAAAGCCTGAAACCATAAACTACAGAACTCTTCGTCCTGAGAAAGACGGTCTGTTCTGTGAAAGAATCTTTGGTACAACCAAGGAATGGGAATGCTACTGCGGTAAATTCAAGTCTATCCGTTATAAGGGTGTTATTTGTGACCGCTGTGGTGTAGAAGTTACACATTTTAAGGTTCGCCGTGAAAGAACCGGACACATTGAGCTTGCAGCACCGGTAAGCCACATCTGGTATTACCGTTCAGTTCCAAGCCGCATGGGTCTTCTTCTCGACATTCCTGTGGCAACTCTCCGTTCTGTTCTGTACTATGAGCAGTACATCGTAATTGATCCGGGTGATACAGACCTTAAGGAAAAGCAGGCTCTTACAGAAGAAGAGTATCAGGCTGCTTTTGATCACTACGGAAACGCTTTTGTGGCAGACATGGGTGCCGAGGCTATTAAGACTATGCTCGAACGCCTTGACCTTGATGAACTTGCTGCAGAGCTTCGTGCCAAGATGATCGAAAAGGGTGCCAAGTCTGACAAGAGACTTTTGCGCCGTATCGAAATTGTAGAAAACTTCCGCGCTTCCGGTAACAAAGTTTCTTGGATGATCCTGGACGTAATTCCGGTTATTCCTCCTGAGCTTCGTCCAATGGTTCAGCTCGATGGTGGACGTTTTGCTACATCTGACTTGAACGACCTGTACCGCCGTGTTATCAACCGCAACAACCGTCTTAAGAGATTGCAGCAGCTTTCTGCTCCGGACATCATTATCCGTAACGAAAAGCGTATGCTCCAGGAAGCAGTTGATGCATTGTTCGACAACACAAAGCGCAAGCGTGCAGTAAAGGGTGCTTCTAACCGCCCACTTAAGTCTATCTCTGATCTTCTCAAAGGTAAGCAGGGACGTTTCCGTTTGAACTTGCTCGGTAAACGTGTAGACTACTCTGGACGTTCTGTAATCGTAGTAGGACCAGAACTTAAGCTCTGGCAGTGTGGTCTTCCTACAAAAATGGCTTTGGAATTGTTCAAGCCTTTCTTAATGAAAAAACTCGTCGACAAAGACGTAGTATTCAATATTAAAAAAGCAAAGATGCTCGTAGAATCTGAGTCTCCGGAAGTTTACGCTATCCTTGACGAAGTTGTAAAAGAGCATCCTGTAATGCTTAACCGTGCGCCAACACTTCACCGTCTTGGTATCCAGGCATTTGAACCTGTACTTGTAGAAGGAAAAGCTCTTAAGCTTCACCCTCTTGCTTGTAAAGCTTTCAACGCCGACTTTGATGGTGACCAGATGGCTATCCACGTACCACTTACACAGGCTGCACAGATGGAATGCTGGACTTTGATGCTTTCTGCCCGCAACCTTCTTGACCCTGCTAACGGTAACACAATCGTTGCTCCGTCACAGGACATGGTACTTGGTATTTACTACATGACTGCAATCAAGCCTAACGCAAAGGGAACAGGAAAACGCTTCTCTACTCCTGATGAAGTTCGCATGGCTGCAGAAATGGGCGCAATCGAATGGCAGGCTCTTATTAAGGTTCCTGCTCCTAAAGATTCATTCAGCAGTACTGCTCTTGATGTTAAGGGAGACAAGGACTTTAAGCAGGGAACACAGGACTTTAAGGCAGGAGAACTGATCGAAACTTCTGCCGGACGTCTTGCATTCAACGAAGCAATGCCTGCCGAAATTGAATATGTAAACCGCCAGATGTTTGATAAATCACTCAAGAAGATGATTGAGCATGTTTATCATACAAAGGGCTCATGGCTTACAATTCAGATGCATGATGCAATTAAGGATGTTGGTTATAAGAACGCTACCTTCTATGGTGCTACTCTTTGTATGGACGATATTCTCGTTCCTGAAGAAAAGACAAAGATGGTAGAAGATGCCAACAAAAAGGTTGAAAAGATCGTTAACGATTACAGCCATGGTCGTACAACTGCCGAAGAACGTTACAACAACGTATGTAACATCTGGGCTCGTACAAACGATGAGCTTACAAAGATAATGATGGACAACCTTGAAAAAGATAAGCAGGGCTTTAACACAATCTACATGATGGCCAAGTCTGGTGCCCGCGGTTCTCGTGGTCAGATTTCTCAGCTTGCCGCTATGCGTGGTTTGATGACTAAGCCTAACGGAGATATTATCGAACTTCCTATTAAGGCAAACTTTAAGGAAGGTCTTTCGGTTATCGAATACTTTATTTCTACTAACGCTGCCCGCAAGGGTCTTTCGGATACAGCTCTTAAGACAGCCGATGCCGGTTACATGACACGTCGTCTTGTCGATGTTGCACAGGATGTTGTAATCAACGAAGATGACTGCTGTACAATCAACGGTATTGACTATGCTGCAATCAAAGACGGAGATGAAATTAAAGTTCATCTTAAGGACAGAATTGTAGGACACTTTACAATCGAACGTGTTGTTCATCCAATTACAGGCGAACTCATCTGTGATGTAAACCAGTACATTGACGATGATATGGCACAGAAGATTGAAGATGCCGGTGTAGAAAAGGTTAAGCTCCGTACAGTACTTACCTGTGAAGCTAAACACGGTATTTGTGTTAAGTGTTACGGTAAGAACCTTGCACGCAATAAGATTGTAGAAATTGGTGAAGCAGTTGGTATTATTGCTGCTCAGTCAATCGGTCAGCCGGGTACACAGCTTACACTTCGTACCTTCCACTCTGGTGGTACTGCCGAAATGTCTACAGAAGATAACCACATTGTTCTTAAGTTCAATGCCATTATGAAGGACATTGAAGGAACTCACGTAGAGCTCAAGAACAAGCACTGGCTCTTTACTCGTAAAGGTTTCATGACTGTTATCCGCATTCTTGAAGAAATTGACATTGAAAAGGGTGACGAAGTACTTGTAGAGGATGGAAAGAGTGTAATGCGCGGAAATCCTGTTCTTTCTCATAAGGGTAAGGAAGTTCTCGCAAGCGTTACAGGTAAAGTTGTCCTCCTTGGCAAGAAGATTTACCTTACAAGTAAAGAACAGAAGATTGAAATTACAAACGGTTCTACTATCTATGCAAAGGCAGGAGACATCGTAAAGAAGGGTGAACCAATCGGTGAATTTGAACAGTTTATCGACCCTATTATTGCAGAAAGCAACGGTTACATTCACTTTGAAGATGTAATTGTTGGTTCTACTCTGGAAGAACGTGTTGATATGGACACTGGTGCCAAGGAACGCGTTATTACAGATCTTCACCTGGATGTTAAGCAGCCTCGTATCCTTATTACTGATGAAGCCGGTAACGAAGAAGGTACTTATTACCTGCCAGCCGGTGCTTCTATTATGGTAGAGGACAAGCAGAAGATTAAGGCCGGAGAAATGCTTGCAAAGATTCCTAAGGAAGCAGTTAAGTCTCAGGATATTACCGGTGGTCTTCCACGTGTATCTGAGCTTTTCGAAGCACGCAAACCAAAGAACCCATGTGTACTTGCACAGATTTCGGGAACTGTTAAGTTTGCCGGTATTACAAAGGGTAAGCGTCTTATTATCATCGAAGATGAACACAATAAGAAGTTCAGCCACTATGTACCTATGACCAAGCGTATGATTGTACGTGATGGTGATAAGGTAGAAGCCGGTGAAGCACTGTGTGCAGGTTCTCCAAACCCACAGGAAGTTCTTGCAATCCTTGGTGAAAACGCTTTGCAGAATTATCTTATGGATGAAATCCAGGCCGTTTACCGTGCTCAGGGTGTAGACATCAATGATAAGCATATCGGTATCATTGTTCGTCAGATGCTCCGCAAGGTAGAAATTGTTGCCGTAGGTGATACAAGATTCATCTTTGGTCAGCAGGTTGATAAGTACAAGTTCCACGAAGAAAACAGTCGTGTAATTGCTGAAGGTGGACAGCCGGCAATCGGTCGCCCAATGTTCCAGGGTATTACAAAGGCTTCGTTGAACGTAGACTCATTCATTTCTGCTGCATCATTCCAGGAAACAACACGCGTTCTTACAAACGCTGCAATTTCCGGAGCAACAGATGGCTTGCATGGTATTAAGGAAAACGTTGCCATTGGTCATATGATTCCAGCTGGTACCGGTATTAAGAATTACAAGGATATCAAGCTCTTTGACGATTCTGCTACCGACCTTGACGTTCAGATGAACGAAATCCTTGAACGCCGCCGTCTGGAAGAAGAAGCCGAGGCAGAAGCCGCAAGCGTTGCCGAAGAACCAAACTTCGAGCACGAAGACAGCGACTAGGATTATTTGCCAGGCAACGTCATTGCGAGCGAAGCGTGGCAATCCATAACTACGAACCCCCTATAATCCGCTGATTGGTTATAGGGGGTTTTTGTTTGTGTTTTGGAAAGTGTTATTGTATAATTGGGTTGAGGTAGTTTATGAATTATTACGGCTTCCTGCTTTCTTTAATATATAAAGCAAGAGAGATTAATCTTGAAGAGCAGAAGTTTCAAATAAAACCTAGGCCCGAATGGAAGAAATCAGCTGTTTGCTTTTTATCTGGTACAATTCTTTCACTTCTTGTCTTTTTGTTGATGTCTAAGATTCCATATGCCGGGCCGGTATTTTTCTTGGCCGGTTTATCAGGTTTTTTGTATTGTTTAGTGTTTTGTATTAGAGATTTCCTTGTTTATAAAGATTACGATAATATTTTTACCGAAGAAAACATAAAAAAACTCATCGACAGATAAAAAAATCTTAAAATTTGTGCAAAAATCTTTTAATTTCTGATATAATAGTTCTTTACTATGAACAGCGAAAATCCGTTGATTGTTCAGGGGGACAGGTCTCTTTTACTTGATGTGCATGCACCGCTTGCTGAAGAATGTCGTAATGCGCTCATTCCTTTTGCAGAGCTGGAAAAGTCGCCTGAGCATCTTCATACATATAAATTAACTCCTCTTTCTTTGTGGAATGCTGCCAGTGCCGGCTTTAGTGCAGATGATGCTGTAAGTGTTCTTGAAAAGTTTGCGCGATATGATGTTCCGCAGGGGGTTGTTGCCTGGATTAAAGAAGTTTGCAGCAGGTTTGGAAAAATAAGACTTTTGCCGTATGAACCGGAAGCAGAGGATTCTAAAGAACAATACCTTGTTCTTGTTGCGCAGACAGAGGCAATTTATAAGGAAATTTGTGCAAATACTGCAGTGAAGAAGCTGCTGTGCGGCGATGCGGGGTCCCTGAGGCTCTCGAAGGGCCCTTCGACAAGTTCAGGATCCACGGAGCATTCTTACCTCATCAAGCTCACAGACCGCGGAACTATAAAGCAACTTTTACTTGAGGCAGGTTGGCCTGTTAAAGATGAAGTTGCCCTTACAGATGGTGAACCGCTTGAGTTTAATTTGCGAGAGACTACTGTAACGGGTGCACCGCTTGTTGTGCGTGACTATCAGATAAATGCGGCAAAAGCTCTTGTTGGAGATAAGGGCCCTGGTACCGGTTTTGGAACAATCGTACTTCCGTGCGGTTCAGGAAAAACTATTGTCGGCATGCAGATAATGGAGCTGCTCAAGACAAGTACACTCATAATCACAACAAATATAAGTGCAGTTCATCAGTGGATAGACGAGCTGTTAGATAAAACTAACTTAACAAAAGACGACATTGCCGAATACACGGGCGAAAATAAAGAAATCAAACAGGTAACGGTTGCAACCTACCAGGTGCTTACCTGGCGGCCGGACAAAGAAGGACCGTTCCCTCATTTTTCACTTTTCCATGAAAGGCCTTGGGGACTTATCATTTATGATGAGGTTCATATGCTGCCGGCTCCTGTGTTCCGGGTTGTTGCAGAGCTTCAGGCTGTGCGTCGTGTCGGTCTTACTGCAACTCTTGTTCGCGAAGACGGCTGCGAAGGTTATGTATTCAGTCTTGTAGGTCCTAAGCGTTATGATGTTCCGTGGAAGGAGCTTGAGCGCGACAACTGGATTGCCAGTGCAGAATGTGTGGAAGTAAGAATAGACCTGCCTGAATATTGCGAAATTGAATATGCAGTTGCAGGTGCACGGGAAAAGCATAAAATTGCAAGTCAGAATCCGGACAAGCTTGGCGTTGTAACACAGATCATCAATAAATATCAGGAAGATAAAATCCTTGTAATTGGTCAGTATCTGGATCAGCTGGACCAGATTGCTCAGCTGCTCAAGGCACCTATTATTACAGGCAAAACTCCAACCGCGGAACGAGACCGAATCTACGGAGAATTCCGCAAGGGTAATATCCGAGTGCTTGTGGTTTCTAAGGTTGCTAACTTTGCAATTGACCTGCCTGATGCTTCTCTTGCAATTCAGGTGAGCGGAACCTTTGGAAGCCGCCAGGAAGAAGCCCAGCGCCTTGGAAGAATATTGCGTCCAAAAGAAAGAACCAGCCGCTTTTTTACACTCATCACACGCAACACTGTAGAAGAAGAGTTCAGTTCCAACAGACAGAAATTCCTGGCAGAACAGGGCTATTCCTATAGAATTGTCCGATACGGCGAGCTTGAAAACGGGGGAGAATCTTTATAATGAAGTGTAATGCCTCTGTAGAAGCCTGGTCTAACAGCATCTCTTCTCTTTCTGACAACCGCTTTTTTGAAACAATGCGCCTTTATCTTGGAGAAATTAAAACTCCTTATAACAAGCAGCGCCTTATTGAACAGCTTGCGGGCTTTATAAAAAATCCAAAAAATTCTCAGAGCATGATTGAACTGCTTGATGAAGACGATATAAAAATTCTTACGGCGCTTGCCTTTATTCCAAATGCAACTCAGGAAACCTTGATAGAGTTTTTTGCACAGGAATATACCATGGCAGATCTTTTTGCCCAGTTGTCAAATCTAATTTCGCGCCTCTGGGTTTTTGAGCAGAAGGATGAATATTCTTCTAAAAAATATCTGCACATAAATCCACTTATCTGGGATAAGCTTGAACCGTATATTTCACTTTCAAATATTATAAGTCCGGCGCAGTTAGTAAAAACTAACATAGAAGATGTGTTTTGTCTTTCACCGGATTTTCTTGCTGCTTTTATTTCGTTTATAAATACTAAATACTGCTCGTGTAAATCTGACGGTGTAATGAAGAAAAATACACTCAGTCGGGTTCAGACAGTTTTTCCGGGAAAAGAAAAAACAATTCAGCTTATTTTGAATGCGTTTATAAATTTGAATCTTGTCCGCGACGGTGAAAAAGCTTACGTAATTGATAATGAACGCTTTGAGCTTTTTGCAAACCTTGAACAGTCTCATCAGTTTGCTTTTTTGTGCGCTGCTTCCTGTTCTCGTTTTAGCCGGGAGGGACTTAAAAAAGAAGCACAGCTTTTGCTTGATACATTAAGCTCAATTCCGGAGCAGGGCTTTACACTTGCAAGTCTTGTTAAGCTTGGATTTCTGGAAGGAACAAAGGCGCCGGAGCCTGAGGCTGGTTCTTCTAAGTCAAGGTTCAGTCGCATGCTGGAAGCCGCAAGACAGGAAGAAAACTCTGACATGATTATGAATCCTGAGCAGGCAGGTTCGTTACTGGAACGCATGCTTGATTCTGCAATTGAACTTGGACTTTTGCAAAAAACAGGCTGGGATGAACAGGGTCGCGAGATTTACATTTGCAGCCACGCACTAAAGGCTTCTTCTTCAAATGTGGCAGCGCAGAATATTTTGAATATTGATTCTACTTTTACTGTAAGCCTGATGCCTGGTCTTGCACTAAAAAAACTTTTGCCGCTTACAGAGTTTCTGGAAATTAAAAGCTGTGGTGTCGTAACAGAATATGAAATTTCTAAGCAGTCGGTTTCTGCGGCTTTTGACCGGGGCTGGACTGTAGAAAAGCTTTGCGCCGAGCTTGAAAAATATACCAGCTATGAGATTCCGCAGAATCTTAAGGTTTGCATTTGTGAATGGTTTGATTCATACAGCTCTGCAATGCTTTACAAGGGCTATGTGCTCAAGGTTGCAAAAAACAATATAAGCTTTGTAGAAAATGCGCCAAACATTAAAAGGCATATTAAAGAAAAGCTTGCCGAAGGAATCTATCTTTTGAATATTCCGCTTGATACAGATATTTCAGACTTTGTAGAAGAAAGCGGCCTGGATTTTATGGGTAAGGTAAAAGATTCGTATGTACCTGGCGAAAAGCTTGCGTTTCCTCTACTCAAGGGTCCTTCGAGAGCCTCAGGAACCCCGGTGTCATCTAATACCCTTGGGGTCCCTGAGGCTCTCGAAGGGCCGCATAAGATAAACTTTTCCACTGCGAGTCACTTGCTCAATGCGCTCAAAGCAGAATTAAAAAATCTGGACCTTACCAAAAACCAGCGTGAGTGTCTTGAAAATAGAATTCATAACAGGCTCATACTTACAAAGGAGCAGCTGGCTATAACATCCGTTCGTTCAGAAATTCTTGAAGCAGACGGCATGGACTTTGGCGGAAAGATTCATCTTTTTGAAGCAGGTCTTAAAGAAAACGATATGATGGAGCTTACACTTCCACAGTTTGATAAAGACAACGAATACTTTAAGGTAGTAGGCCGTACACTTGGAATTATAAAACAGACCGGAGATGCAGTTATCCGCTTTGAAGTTTATCCGACACACGAAATTACCAATTTTGTTGTCAGCAGAATTACATATTTAAGAAGGCTTAGGTTTTAAAAGCAGTGTCATTCCCGACAATGACATATTGTGATTGAGGTTTTAATGGAACTTTACGTAATCCGACACGGGAAAACAGACTGGAATAAAGAATATCGCTTTCAGGGTGCGCATGACATTCCTCTGAACGAGGAAGGCCGCCAGGCTGCCAGAAAACTAGGTGAGCACCTTAAGGACGTTCACTTTGATTATGTTTTTTCTTCTCCATTGAGCAGAGCATATGAAACAGCATGCATTGTTATAGAAACGCCGGGGTCCCTGAGGCACTCGAAGGGCTCCATAAAAACCGACCCTCTTTTAACCGAAGTAAGCTTTGGTGAATTTGAAGGCCTGCCCTTTGATCAGTGGATGGACACCGACGAACCAAGAAAATATTTTTTTAAGGAGCCGGCACGTTATGTTCCGCCAAAGGGTGGAGAAACCTTTGAATCCGGTATTGAACGCACAGGAAAATTTGTACATACAGTACTTGAGCCCATTTACAAAGAAAAACCGGATGCCAGAATAATGATTGTTGCCCACGGAGCTATTCTTGCTGCCCTTATGTGTAATCTTGAAAACCGCGGTGTAGAAAATTACTGGGGTAACGGTCTTAAAGGAAACTGTGAAGAAACAATTTATAATTATGACGGCAAAGTGTGGACACTTGCAAGTCAGGAAAAACCCCAGGAAAATCCCTATGTAAAAATGGCAGAAGAAGGGCGAAGGGGAGCCAGGCTTATAAAAAAATCTGACCCAGACTCTGCAAAAATTACTGCAGATATTTTGAAAGAGGGCGGGGTGGTGATAATTCCTACAGATACGGTGTATGGGTTTAGTGGAAAAGTGGAATCTGCAGGGGCCCTTCGAGAGCCTCAGGGACCCCACAATCCTAAGGGAACACATGATTGCACTGGGGTCCCTGAGGCTCTCGAAGGGCAACCAACCGAAGCCCGTATCCGCACCATCAAAGGCCGCTCAGAAACAAAGCCTATGATTCAGCTTATTGCAAGTCCTCTGGAGCTGGCAAAATACACAAAGGATGTGCTGCCCGGGGTTTTGCTTCAAAAATGGCCGGGGGCCCTTACCATAATTGTAAACGACAACCGTGGCGGCACCACAGCCTTCCGCTGCCCCGGCGACGAATGGCTCCGTAAAGTAATTGCAGACTGCGGCAGTCCCATCTACAGCACCAGCGTAAACCGCTCCGGCCAACCCGTACTTGACGACCAGTCCGCCATCATCAAAGAGTTTGCCCTCGAAGTAGACCTCATAGTAACCGACGGCGACAAAAAAGGCGCCAAACCTTCGACAATAGTAAGCATCACAGACGGCACAATAAAAGTTCTTCGCCAGGGCGACGTACAAATTTTTTAATGACAAATCCTCTTTTCCAATGATATAATATTATCATTCTAAACTTGTGGAGAATGTCGCATGAAAAACCATCACGTCATGCTGAACTTGTTTCAGCATCTACTTATTACAATATTAGGTATGGCCTTTTTTAGTATAGTCCTTGCATCCTGTGAAAATTTTTTCAAAGGCGCAGATACAAAAGAACAGCTTGAAAGAGCGCTTGCCTATGCAAATGCAAGTACATATGCAATTACTATAGATTATCCTGAAGGAACCGGTGTCCTTAAATCTCCTGCCGGTGGAGTTGCAGAAAAAAAAGAAACCGACATTTTTACACTTTGCTTTGAACCGTTTACAGATTATGCCTTTGTCTGCTGGAAAATTATAGATGGAATAACAGGAAAGGAAATAAAGAACGGCGACTATCTTACTCTGCAGGAGCTGGATAAAGCCGAAACTCTGTGTACCTTTAATAAAATGCCCGGTGACAACATAAAGCTTAAGCTCCAGGTACAAGTTGTAGAACGCCCGCAGATTATTTCTTATTCTCCAACAACAACAAATGCTTTAAAGGATTCTTCAATTCAGGTTCTTTTTGACCGTGAGATAGATCCCCATTCAATTTATTATACAGACCAGGAGCTTCAGAAATTACGGGCAGATAAAGAAGTAAGCCAGCTGCTACAGGTGGAAGGAACGAAGAATTATTACGGTTATATAAAAAACGGCGAGATAATTTACAAGAATATTACAATAACTAATAAAAAAACAAAGGCAAATATTCTTGAAAACTTTTCATATCCGACTATGGAAGAAGGCCTTTTAACAATTTATGCAAACAAAACAAACCCTCCAGACGATTATTTGCAGATTCTTGTAAACATAGGAAAAGACTTTTTTTACAGCATACCGCTGGAAGGGCATAAAGACGGCAAGATTATTCCTATGTCTGGCAGTAAAAAATGGATGTACCAGGTAAGCAATACTGGCGATTCGTTCCCGTTGATTATTAAGGTAAACGGTGTTACAGAAATGCTTACTGCAAAACTTGGTAATAAAGATCTTAAATCTGGTACTGCAGTATTTGACCGGCAAGGTGATCATGGAATGTGGATCAGTAAAACCAATTTACAGAATATGGGTTGGAATCATATCGGAACAAATTTATATCTTAAGTTTACTGTTCAGGAAGCGCAGCTTGGTTCTGGTCCGGCTCCGAATTTTAAAGTAAAAATAGAGTACATCGCTAATGATGCATATTATCAAACCAGCGGTTCCAATAAGACAACTTATGAAATTCCTCTTGAATATGATATGGTAACTTCGCAGGAGGCATCCTATGAAGGAACAATTAATCTGGCAGAATATAATGTTGATCTGAGTAAACAGGGTGTTTATTGCCTTAGTTTAATATGTCCTGATAATTGTAATAATGAATTAACGAAGACATATTTATTTGCGAATGATAATAATGTACCAACCCCGCACATAAGAGATTTAATTCTTACGATAAATAAATCTTTATCAAGTGATCGTTATACATTCAGGTGGCCAAAACCTGACTTAGGGGATCTAAAGACTATTACTTTTTACAAGAAAAATAATTCAGGTACTACTCCATATTCATCAGAAATTAAAGAAGAAGGTAGTTATTATTTAATTACAGTGCCTCTTGAAACAGGTAAAAACGAATTATATGTTAAGAATGAAGATTATTGCGGGCATACAAAAGAATCAGAGCATTTGTTTTTCCATACGAATGCTTTAAACAGGAACAAACAAATTACTACTGATGGAAACAAAATGTTTTTTGGAAACTACCCGAATAGCTCCGCTGCCTCTATTACGACAAATAATTTATATGAATTAGAGATTTATGATTATGATATGACAAAATCAGCTGATGATGATGGATATTATCATTCATTTATCTTTCGAGAGGTTTTATACTTTTACACCACAGGATATGCTTTCAAAAAGACTGATGAAGGAAAATATTTCCGTGTTGAAAGTGTTGAGTGGAAAAAATTTACAAGGGGTAGTTCAGATTATTGGGTTACTGATTGGATTTATGATAAAAACTCTATATCGAAGGGAACATTGTTTTCAAACAAACAGCTTGATGAAATTAAAAATTATGAAGATTCTTTATCGAGTGCAACTTTTTTTGTTGCAGATAATGCCAGAGTAAGAACGGCAACAGCTTTTGCAAATGATAGTGGGGTTGTAGATGAAACTAATGGTCATGCCTGTTGGGAAATCAAAGATACTAGTAAAATTGTTAATTCTTTTGGAGAGATAATAGATAATCCTACAACTGAACAAAAAAAAGGAGCGGGTACACTTCAAGGTTTGAGGTTAAAATAATTTTACTCCTTGCAAAAAAGTATAAAGCGTTATAAAATGTTATAAAGACCTATAAAGAATTTTTTAATGTATAAAGAGTTATAAAGACCTATAAAGAATTAGAAAAAGTATAAAGAGTTATAAAGAGGTGTTGTGTGCAAAATCCTTTTATTACTACATTCAGCAAGAACCCGGATATCTCTTATGTTTATACAGAAAAAACAGATGAAATCCTTAATAATTTTTCTTATGAAAAACCATCAGAATCTGTGTATAAAATAACAGGTGTTCGTGGTTCTGGCAAAACTGTTATTCTTGCAAAAATTGAAGAAGCAATCCGTTCGGAAGAAATGAAAAAGAAGGGGTGGCTTGTTTTTGATGTTAATCCAACCCGCGATTTATTACATCAGATTGCATCGATGCTGGTAAACGAAGGCTTTGGAAAAAGCAGAACTAAGAACAAAAATATTGACATTTCTGAAGGTTCAGCTTTCTTTGATATTGGTGTTGAAATAGAAGAAATGTTAAAGCTTGTTCAAAAGAAGAACAAAAAAATATTCATAGGAATTGATGAAGTTACCAAAACAAAAGAGATGGTACAATTTGCTTCTGAGTTTGGAAAATGGCTTAGAGCAGATTATCCTGTTTATCTTGTCTGCACCGGTCTTTATGAAAATATTATGGAAGTTAGTAACGTCAAAAATCTTACATTCTTTAGACGTGCTGTTACTGTACAGACAGAAAAATTGAACCAGGTCAGAATGGCTGAATTATATAGTAAATTATTAAAAATACAGATAACACAAGCCAGAACGATGGCAAAGATCACCAAAGGATATGCTTATGCTTTTCAGGAGCTTGGTTCTTTATATTTTAATAAGAAAAAAGAAGAGACTCTTGATGATTTAATTCCTGCATTAAAAGCTGAACTGTTTGCATATTCCTATGAAAAGATCTGGGAAGAGTTAACCGAAGGTGATCGTTCTATGGTAAAGCTTCTTACGCTTAAAACTGAATATAAGCGCGATGAGGTATTAAAATTGATGGGCGAAAAGAAAGGAAATTATTCTATGTATAGGGACAGACTTTTAAAAAGAGGTTTGCTCGAAAGCTGGCAGGCATACATTTCATTTTCTCTTCCTTTTTTTGCTGATTATATAAATGAGTATTGTTAAGTGAGGTCCAATTATGAAAACATTTGTCGAAAAAATCTGGGAACCTGGCGAATATAATTATGCGGCCGCTTATGGCTTTGAACCGAATATTCACGGTTTTATTCACGAGGACGGAGTGCGCGACTGTATGATTGTAGTTCCTGGCGGCGGTTACTGTATGTGTGTTCCTCCGGAGGCCGAAATTGTTGCCAAAAGCTTTTACGACCGCGGCATGAATGCTTTTGTTTTGACTTACACAACAGATAT
>JAFZOJ010000011.1 GCA_017550685.1 Treponema sp.
GTAAGATTTACAGCAGCGGTTCATACCCTGCTCTGCATTTATTATTTTTCAAAAGATAACCGTGTGACTTCTGAATTTATTTCGGGAAGTACTGGCGTGAATGCTGTTATTATCAGAAAGATTCTGCTCCAGCTCCAGAAAGCAGGTCTTGTCGAAACTGCAGCCGGCGTGGGCGGTTCAAAGCTTTCTCGCGAGGCAGAAAAAATCACACTTCTTGATGTGTACAATGCAATCAACGAAGGCGAAGAAGAACGGGAAGTGTTCAACTTTCACCCTGCTCCAAACCCAGTCTGCCCGATTGGGAAAAACATTCACCGTGTTTTAGACCCGGCTCTGGAAAACGCCCAGAAAGCAATGGAAGCAGAACTTGCTAAGACAACAATTGCAGACCTTGCAGGAGAAATCAAATAATGACACAGTCAGAACGCAGAAGATTTTTGATTGAATATCTCTTGAACGAAAGCCCGCGCTATAAAAACGTCGAAATCCCAGAAGACGAAGCGGGACAGAAATATCTTTTGCGTTCCCTTATGAATGTACGGGAACCTCTTCCCGTAACTGATGAGTTCTTGCGCATTCAGGATGAATACTTACAGGAAACAAACCGCTCACACGGAATTACTTATATTGCAGATTTGGAGACTGTTCCATCACGAGAAAACGGAGACATCTATCTCTGGCGTGGCGATATCACCACCCTTCGCGTGGGAGCAATCGTAAACGCCGCAAACAGCGGAATGACCGGATGCTGGCAGCCCTGCCACTCGTGCATCGACAACTGCATCCACACCTTTGCCGGAATCCAGCTGCGGAAAGTGTGTGCCGACATCATGCAAAAACAGGGACACGAAGAGCCAACCGGCAGCGCAAAAATCACACCGGCATTTAATCTTCCCTGCGATTACGTTTTACACACCGTAGGCCCTATAATTTCAGGTCCGCTCACACAGCACGACTGCGATTTACTTGCAAGCTGCTACACAAGCTGCCTCGACCTCGCAGAACAGAACAATGTGCAATCTATCGCCTTCTGCTGTATTTCCACCGGGGTATTCCACTTTCCAGCCGACCGTGCCGCCCAGATTGCCGTTCAGACCGTAGAAAAGTGGAAACTCGAACATTCAAGCAACATCAAAGTCGTTTTCAACGTATTCAGCGAAAAGGACGAAGCAATTTACAGGGAAATCCTATTCTAAAATTTCCCCGTCACGCGAAATCACAACAACCCGCCATGGAAGGAATTTTCCACTCGCCTTCAAAGCCTCGGTTGCCGCATGTTCAAGACCGCCGCAGCACGGAACTTCCATGCGCACAATAGTAATGCTTTTGATGTTGTTATTGCTGATTATTTCTGTGAGTTTGTCAGTGTAGTCGCCCTCATCAAGCTTAGGACAGCCAATCAGAGTAATATGATTTTTGATGAAATCCCGATGGAAGGCAGCGTATGCATAAGCAGTACAGTCAGCCGCAATCAGAAGATTTGCATTTTCATAGAAAGGTGCCTGTGTCGGCAAAAGTTTAATCTGAACAGGCCACTGCATGAGTTCACTTGGAACTGTATGATTTTCGTAACATGATGTCTCGCGAGCATCTGCATCCGAATTTCTCTGAGGTTTCTGATTATTCCGGTTAAAAGTATGCATCGCACTTCCAGGGCATCCGCCTGCATGTGGCATATGAGGCACTCCTGGTCCAACGGCGATTCCATTTTGTGCTGCCAGAATCTGTTTTCGCATTTCTACCGCTTCCGGGCTGTAAGCCGCACTCTCACGTTCTTCTATGGTAATTGCTCCTGCAGGACAGGCTGGAAGACAGTCGCCGAATCCGTCACAAAAATCATCACGCAAAAGATGAGCCTTTCCGTTTTCCATTACAATCGCATTTTCATGGCAGGCAGAAGCACAAAGTCCGCAGCCAGTACATTTCTCTTCATCAATCTTTACAATCTTTCTAATCATTTCCGTACCTCACGTTTTGGAGAATACCACACCCCGCACTAAAAGAATGTTGTTAAAACAACAAAATGCAAGTATTATCAGAGGTATGGAAAAGAAAGCTTTATTAAAGACGCCGCTCTTTAGCGGGATAAAAGAAGATGATTTTCAGTCTGTTCTAAAACTGCTGAACGCCACAGAGCGCCCCTACACCAAAGGAGAAACTGTTTTTCATTCCGGCTCAGTTATAAATCAGCTTGGAATAATACTTGAAGGCCGAGTTCAGATTGAAAGCACCGACTTCTGGGGAAACAAGACAATACTCGACAGCCTCGGTGAAGGAAAAGTTTTTGCCGAAACCTACGCCCTTACAAAAGTTCCTCTTATGGTTGATGTAACTGCAACTCAAGAGTCAAAAATCCTCTTACTGCAGACAGATAATCTTGGCTCAGCTAAAGATGAGTTTTCTCATATCATCACAAAAAATCTTCTTACTGTTTCCATGAAAAAGAACCTGCACCTTTCTCAGCGTATTTTCCATACCAGTTCAAAAACAATCCGTGGCCGACTTTTGTCATATCTTTCCTCTCAGATTCCACGCGGCACTCCAAACGCAGAATTCGACATCCCCTACGACCGCCAGCAGCTCGCCGATTACCTGGAAGTAGACCGCTCTGCCCTCTCCGCCGAACTCAGCAAAATGAAAGCAGACGGTATAATTGATTACTGGAAGAATCACTTTAAACTTCTTGGCCGCTAACACGGTAAATGACAAGAATCCAAATTTCATCTATAATCCCAATATCTGCCACCGGGTAGGAATGTGCGGGAATCATCCCTAAAACATTCAGCCACATCGTTAGGTCGTTGAAGATGGGCAATCTTTACTAAAGGAGTCGCCCATGATTAATTACATCTGGCCGCTTTTAATCATCATTTTTTCAAACACACTTTATCAGATCTGCGCAAAGGGAATCCCCGAGCAGATGAACACCTACGCAAGCATGACCATCACTTATGCGGTGGCAACGCTGTTTTCCGCACTGGCATTTTTTGTGACCACAAAGGGAGGAAACATCCTTAAAGAGTTCGGACACACAAATTGGGCAACGGTTGTACTTGGAATTGTAATTACAGGACTTGAAGTTGGTTTTATTTTTGCCTACAAAGCAGGCTGGAAAGTAAACACGCTTTCTGTCACTACAAACGCGATTCTTGCAATCGTGCTGATTTTTGTAGGGCTAATCGGCTATCATGAAGCAATCAACTGGAATAAAGTGCTTGGGGTTGCCATCTGCCTTACAGGACTGTATTTTATAAATAAGAAGTAAGGGGAAAATTATGTTCAGACCTATGAGAAGATTCAAGCAGCAGATTAATGACAGCGAATGTAAAGAGATTTTGAAAAATGAAAAGCGCGGAGTTTTGTCGCTGCTTGGTGATGACGGCTACCCTTACGGACTCCCTATGTCTCATCTTTACAGTGAAGAAGACAACAAGATTTACTTTCATTGCGCCAAAGAAGGCCACAAAATCGACGCGATTAAAAACTACGACAAGGCAAGTTTCTGTGTATATGATTCAGGTTACCGTAAAGAAGGCGAATGGGCACTGAACATCAACAGCGTAATCGTGTTCGGAAGCTCCGCCTATAGCAACATTCTGCCAGTCACAAACGCAGATTTTTCCATCATCAGTTTTTAATAAATTATCCCAGTGAAAATCTCCGTGAATCAAAAGGCTGTCTTCATTATTATGCCAGCTGATTATTTCATTTATCTTTTCTGCGATAGGATTCTATGCCGCTTCATCAAAAACTCTTGGATGTTCATTCTAAACACTTTTCCAGCCGTTGAGACAGTATTCAATACGTTCTTTATCTAAAGGCTCTTTTTTTGTCTTCTTCAAAAAGGCAGGGATTTTGTCATTATGAATCAGTGCTAAGGTATTAATTATTTTTTGAAGTTCGTCATCAGAATTAGAGCGTTCAAGAGCAGCATACTTTTTCATAAGAATGATTATCTCATCATCAGATAATTCCACACTTAATATTTCCGGGAGATATTCTGATGAAGTATTCATTTTGCTCTGATAGAACAA
>JAFZOJ010000121.1 GCA_017550685.1 Treponema sp.
AAGATTGCGGCGTTCAACACTCATAGTTTCAGGCAAAGTAAGAACTGCCTTATAGCCTTTAGCAGCAGCAACCGATGCAAGACCAATACCTGTGTTTCCTGAAGTTGGTTCAATAATTGTAGCACCAGGCTTAAGGATTCCTTTTGCTTCTGCATCTTCAATCATTGCAAGTGCAATACGATCCTTTACACTTCCAGCCGGATTTAAATACTCAAGCTTTGCCAAAATGGTAGCGTCCTTAATTCCCGATACCTTAGAATATCCGTTCAACTGCAAAAGTGGAGTCTTACCAATAAGCTCCAATGCGCTCTGTTTAATGTCACTCATATTATTACCTCTCTTATTTATATATTACCTATGGTTTTAGTAGGTTTTATATATTTATAATACACCCTATTACCTACTCTGTCAATAGGTAATTAAAAATTATCTATAATTTATTGCACTGACAATTGCCGCAATACCGGCGCGACCAACGTTGGAGCTCTTGCCTACGCCCCAGGTCTTTGTGCCGTCGGCTTTGGTAATCTGAACGTAAGAGATAGCGTGTGTGTCAGAACCAGAACCAATTGAGTGTTCGTGGAATGATGTGATATTGAAAGATGGAGCGGATGTACGCTTCATGATATTTACAAATGCATCCAGAGGACCGTTGCCACTTGCGGTGATGACGTATTTTTTGCCTTCCCATTCGATTGTGGCTGTCTGAGCTACGTGCTCTATGCCAGGGCCGCCGCGTTCGCCTTCCATATGTTTTTCTGTGATTTCAAGAACGTTGAGTGGAGACTTTGTGCTGATCCATTTGGTTTCAAAAAGCTCGTAGATTTCTGTAGTACTGAGTTCACGCTGAAGCTCATCTGCACGGGCTTTGACAACTGCACCAATAACAGGATGCATTTCTTTTGGAGGCATAATTCCAAACTCGTGTTCGAGGATGTAAACTGCACCACCCTTTCCGCTCTGACTGTTTATGCGGATAAGGCCTGTGTATTCGCGGCCAATGTCGTGAGGGTCTATTAAAAGATATGGGACATCCCAGCGCACATCGTCGTCCATTGCAGCATGGGCTTCTATTGCTTTGCGGATTGCATCCTGGTGGCCGCCGCTGAATGCTGTATAAACAAGCTCGCCTGAATATGGCTGGCGCGGATGAATTGACATTCCGGTAAGGCGTTCAAAAGTTAAAGAAACTGTTTCCAGGTCAGAAAAATCAAGACCAGGGTCAACGCCCTGTGTGTACATGTTCAAAGCTGCGGTAACTACGTCCATATTTCCTGTACGCTCACCGTTTCCAAAAAGACAGCCTTCTACACGTTCTGCACCGGCTAAAAGTCCCATCTCGCACTGGGCAATTCCTTCGCCGCGGTCGTTATGATGATGAAGAGAAATTATGCAGCTGTCGCGCGATCCTATTTCCCTTCCAAAATATTCAATCAAATCTGCAAACTGATTAGGGAGGCAGCATTCAAGAGTAGCAGGAAGATTTAAGATAACCTTGTTGTCAGGCGAAGCTCCCCACTCCTTCATAACCGCACGACAGATTTCCAGAGAATAATCTACTTCGGTTTCGGAAAAATTTTCCGGCGAATATTCAAGCGTTACATGAGTTCCTTCTGCCTCAAGCTGCCCCGTAACCTTTTTGATTGCACGAACTCCACTTGCAGCAAGCTCAATTATTTCTTCACGCGATTTACCAAAATTAAATTTTCTCTGAGCCGGAGAAATTGCATTATACAAATGTAAGATTACGTTTTTGGCCCCGCGCACACTTTCTGCAGTTTTCTGTACAAACTGTTCGCGTGCCTGTGTCAAAACCTGAATCGTTACATCATCAGGAATGCGGTTTTCTTCTATAAGTCGTCTTACAAAATCAAACTCAGTCTGACTTGAGGCAGGATACCCAACCTCTATCTGCTTAAAGCCAATTTTTACAAGAAGTTCAAAGTACTCAAGCTTGGCGTCCACTCCCATAGGATTTATAAGTGCCTGGTTTCCGTCGCGCAAATCAACAGAACACCACACCGGGGCCTTGTCCAGAACCTTGCCCGGCCATGTTCTGTCAGGAAGAGAAACACCGTTAAACTGCTTGTACTTGTTCTTGTATTGCTTCATTACTTTCCGCACAAACCGCTGAAAATACCTCTTATATCTTCTGCAAACTTAGCTGTGTCTGCACGAAGCTCCTTAAGGAATGAGTTGTCGTTCAAAGAACCGATAACTGCATCCATTTCTTTTTCACTACGGTAAACCATATTTCGGTAATAGTCTGTGTAATCTTTTTCGCGCGAACCAAAGGCTGCGTTGTAAATATCATAAGCACAAACAGTAACATCATCAGAAATATTGCGATACAGATCAAATGAGAACTGTTCGATAGGGCGGGAATAAAGCCGCTCCAGAAGATACAGTGCATAGCGAACCTTGTACTGCTCGTATTCAACCTGACACATATTATAAAAGGCGTGAACCTCTTCCCAGTCGTTGATTTTTCCGCTCTTAATATCTTCAAAAAGCTCCTGGATTTTCTGAGAAGGAATAATCTGTCCGCCGACATTTTCCCATTCAGTATAAAGAGGAAGCTCACGGATCTTTGTAATCAAATCAAGTGTAAGACAGGCAACATCCAGAGACTTGCAGTATTCCATCAAAGTGCGGGTTGCAAAATATTTTACAATCTTGCGGTACATCTTGTAGGCCTGAACCGGCTTAAGGATTGTTGCACCGTATTTTTTCTGGCATACTTCATCATCCAGCATAAAGTCTGCTTCCGGATTCTGATGAAGGAAGTCCTTGGCCTTCTGAAATTTCTGTTCGTCGGTAGAAGCACCTTCAAGCGCATCATGACGCTGGGCAATAAGATAATCTCTTGTAAGCCCGATGATTCTGTCGAGTGCCGACATAATTTCCTGCATTGTATCCGGTGCAAAAGGATCGGTCTCGATATTCTGAACCTTAATCTTTCGCTTGTCGCGCTTTTTGAATTTATTGTTGTTGCGGGTAATTGCAAACATGTCGTACATAAACCAGAAAGCCGGAATAATACGGATTGCCTGACTTCCGTTTTCACCCGGGCTAACCAGAGCAAAAGGATAAGGAATATCAAGCTCGTTCTGATAGCTTCCCTTGGCAACAAGCACAAACGAAGCAAAACGACTGTTGTGTTTAAAGTCTGAACAAAGTCCCGGCCAGAAACCGCGCTTGGCAAAAATTTCTCCATCTGGGCTGCGGCTGTTATGGTTACTTCCGATTGTTGCACCAGAGGCAATATTTGACTGTCCCTGAATTGTAGTAGCAATAAGGAATGAAGAGTTGTGATGTTGCTCGTGGAACGGGAATACAAGGTTGTTCAAAACTTCACAGCAAGAAATTGTAGAGTTGTCTCCAAGCACAGAGTTCAAGACACGGCCACCGTACTTAACCTGACAGTTACGTCCGATTATAAAACGAACTGCAATTGCCTGATAGAATACCTTGCTGCCATAACCAAGGATACCGTTTACAAGTTCTACACCTTCTCCAATCTGTGATTTTTCGTCCGGTGAAGAAAGAATTGTAATATTCTTGAGCTTGAATGCGCCCTTGATGTAGGCACATTTTCCAACGCGAACATCCTTAATGATGTTACTGTTTTTAATTACAGTGTCGTCATCAATATAACCAAAGGTATTAAGCTTGCGGTCGTTGCCCTTTTCGGTAAGCTCGACAAAACGATCAAGCAGCTTTGGGTCATCGCGGTAATGCGACCAGATATATGCGTCGGCAGGAATCATGCTTTCAAAAGGAAGCACGCTTCGTCCGTCATTTTCGTTTGCAACACCAATCCAGATACGGTTTTCTTCCGGTTCACCCTCTTTTAAGATACCGTTTCCAAACTTTGAGTGATTTGTACAGCACATTTCCTGAATATTAAACAGGATTACGCGACTTCCAAAACGATAGTTATCAAGATAGGCAACATTGCGGATTACGTTATCATCGCCCACAACAACATTGCTAAGGCGAGAACGGCGGATACCACAGGTAAGTACAAGATCATGATAAGAAAGATTGGCGTGTCGAAGTTTTCCAAGTATGATAAAGCCGGAGAAGAAAGAAAGATGTATGAGGGAAGCATCAAAACCGCCCTCCGAAGCATCTACATAAAAATTATCCCAGGTAGGGTCATCATTGTGGTTGAGGTTCTTTTCCAGAATCTCAATTTCGGCTTTTGTAAGGTGTCGCTTAGTCTTTACAAGCTCCTTAAGCTCTTCCGGAATAGCAACCGCCTTTGGTTTTTCATCTAAAACTTCTATTTTTACCATAATAAAACATATTACTATATTTTTATGGGAAATGTACATAGATTTTTGTACCCACAAAGTATATACTTTTATTATGAAAAAAAGACTGCTAAAAAAGACAATTCTTTGTATTTTATTTCTTTTTTCTTCTTTATGGAGCCTTTTGGCGCTCCCTTTTGATAATATTAAGGAATATACGCTCGAAAACGGACTTACGGTATTTGTTCTGCAGGATACTTCTACACCGCTCATTCGGATTGAATATACGGCTCGCGCGGGATTTTCGAATCAGACAAAGGAAACAAGCGGATTTTTTAAATTATATACACGCATTTTTGAAAAAAGCTTTAACGGACAGCTGGAATATGCAGAATGCAATGCAGATTCTTCACGCTACTGCATAACTACAGTGCCTTCACGGCTGCAGGAAACCCTTAGTGCCATGGCACAGACCGCCTTTAGTCCGGTTTATTCAGATTCTATACTTGCTTCGGAGCTTTCGCAGCTCAAAAAAGAAACCGCAGAAGAAGCAGCAGGAGCCGGTGGCCTTATAAATGCCGCAATAGATTCACGCGTTTTTTCGGCATATCCATGGAAGCACGACTCGGGAGTCTATCCCGCCCTCTTCAACAAAACGACACCTTCAAAGGCCCGCAACATTCTGGCCGCCATTGGTGAGCGGTGGTACACTCCCCAAAACAGCGCCGTTTTCATAAGCGGAAACATTAACGAAAATACAATCCTTGCACTTTTGCAAGAGACGATGGGAAATTATTATTCTTCCGGCAAAACTCCGGCTTCCCGCAGCTCTACCCCTGTAAACAATCACAGAAAATTCGTACTGCACAACCCGGAGCTTTCCGCAGATATGACTCAGATTGTCATGCAGTTTACGGTTTTGAATATTGAAGAAGCCGAACTGCTTGCAAACATGCTCAACAACAATGCCTCGACCTTTAAGCAAAAGCTTGCAGATTTGCCCGAGCTTGCGATTCTTGGAAATGAATATATTGATGTTTCGGCCGCGCACAAAAAAGGAAGCTCACGTCTCATAATCCAGAGCCTTTTGCAAAAGCCGGAAGATAAAAAATACAAGGACATTACTTCGACCGAACAGGCCGCCCTTTTTGTTTCTACCGCAATTCAGGCAATAAACGATTCTTTCCCACAAGAGTTTATTTTTGCCCAGCAGAACGCAATGCTCAACCTGTCGTTCATCAATTCTTCGTCAACAAGCTTTATGTCCAGCCTTGCTTCTTACTGGGCCATGTTCCCATACGACTCTTACACCGAAGAAGCCATGGATTATGCAAAAGGTTCTCCAACTGCCGCAAATCTTTTTTACCGTAACCAGAAATTTGTTCAGCTGGAGCAGCCCGCCATTAATGAAAAGCTCAGCGCCGAAGAACCTTTTATTTTTGTAATCATCAATTCAAACGACTACAAGAAAAACAAAAAGGCCTATACCTCTCAGGGCTACGAAGAAATCAATTCTAAAAACGCCGCCTGGTACAATCAAAAAATTTTTGCAGATTACAAGGACCCCGAACAGGATGATTTTTATCTGTCGCTTTATCAGAGCGCCGCAGAAACTCCGTCGGATTATTCAAATGATTTTTACACAGAAAACCTCAAGAGCATAAAAAAGGCAGCCCTGACCAACGGCATTCCTCTTATCACAAAATACAATGAAAATTCTTCGGACATTACCATAATGCTCAGCATAAAGGGCGGCAAACTCAAAAGCGCCGATGACAACGGTTTTGAAGAAGTTCTCCTTAGCCTGCTTACCACAAACATCCAGAAGCAGATTACAGCACAGCAGACCAACGGTATTATTCTTGGAAACCCGGAGGCAGATTATTACTGCAGCCTGCAGACCGGTACCATTCTTGTTGAATGTGCTCCTTATGATTTTCCTGCCGTATGCCGCGCAATGTCTGATGCAATCATCTATAGCGATATTCTTCCGGCACATGCAGACCGGGCAATTGCAGGCCGCCAGTACAAAAAGCGCCTTGAAAACGGTACTGTTTCGTTCCAGATGACCTCGGCAATAATGAAGGATCTTTATCCAAAGTCCGGCTATCCAAAAATCTTTGAAGCCAAAAAAGATATTCTTACCAAAACCTCGTACCAGAAAATTCTGGAAGGCTACCCTGAACTGCTCGATGCAGACCGTTACAGCATAATTGTTACAGGTCTCTTCCCGGATAACACACAGGCTCTGCTGGAATCTACAATGGGGCTACTCACCTCGCGCAAGGATACACCTATCTATTCAACCGTACAAAGCAAGCTCAAGACCGGAAGCACAAAGAAAACCGTAAAAGTAACCCACACCTTCCTTACTGATATACCGGCAGAAAAAGCAGGCCCTATGCCGGCCAAACTCATTCCTACCAAAAAGTTTCTGGACCCGATAATTTATGTTTACCAGATTCCACAGGCAGGCACAAAGGAACACACCCTTACGCTTGCGCTCATGAAATATATTGAAAAGCTTGTACAGCAGCAGATTGATTCAAACGGCAAGCTCAAAGAAGCCAAGGCTCTTGCAAATGATTATTACACCGGTACAGATATAATTACCTTTACCATTCAGAATGTTGCAGAACAAAAAGAAGCCGATGCCTGTTTTTCTGCAGCCATAACAAAGCTCAACAAGCTGCTTAATTCCGAAGATCAGAACAAAACGGTTCAACAGATTAAGGACAGCTGGATTGAATACTATATGAACTTAACTTTGACCAACAGCGGAACCGCCATGCTGCTTCAGAAAGGTCTTGAACATAATCCTATGGAAGGCAACGCAGAATATTATCTTGAAGAATTTAAAATCGTAAGCGATGCAGGCCGTGATGATTTTGTTAATCTTTTGCAGAATATTCCTGCCCAGGCCCCTTTGAGATATTATGCTAAAAACTGATTTTGATTAGTTTTGAAGAACTGAATCTACCAAAGCTTTAAATTCTTTGTTGAGCAGAACCTTTGTATAGTGAAGGTTTTCTGAGATTGAATATACACCGTTCTTTTCTACGATTGTGTCACTGTCTTTTTCTGAATCTGTTTCGCCGTAAAGCTCAAGTACAGGCTGTTCGTTCTGACCAAATGCAGTCATAGAAAAATATGCAGGCTCTTCTGCACCGTCAATTTCCTGGATTTCTTCCAGATCTTCGGCAGGTTCTACAGCTGTAATCTCTTCTACCTCGGTAGGTTCTTCTACCGCAGCTGGCTCTTCTACCTTAGCAGCGCCAAGCAGGAACTTAGGCTCCTGTACGATAAAGTTAAAGCCGTCAATCTGGAATACTGTTGCTTCTTCCGGTTCTTCTGTACCAATAACAAGGTCTTCGTAGAAGTCAGGGTTTTCAATTGAAACAAAGAATGCAGGTTCAATATTCGGAATGTCATCAACAGAAGGAAGTTCTTCAATTTCTTCGGCTTCTTCAACTTCTTCCAGCCCTTCGAGAGCCTCAGGGACCCCGGCTTCGCCTATTTCTTCAACTTCTTCTACTTCTTCTACTTCTTCAATTTCTTCTACAGGCTCGGCGTCACCGATTTCTTCTATCTCTTCAACGGCCTCTGCGTCTTCAATTTCTTCAATTTCTTCTACCGGCTCTGCGTCTCCGATTTCCTCAATCTCTTCTACCGGCTCTGCGTCTCCGATTTCCTCAACATCATCAAGTGCTTCAACTTCTTCTACTTCTTCAACTTCATCCAGCCCTTCGAGAGCCTCAGGGGCCCCGGCTTCTTCTATCTCTTCTACTTGTTGAACTGCTGAACTTGTTACATTTACGTTCAGCTTTGAAGTCTTGAGGACATCTTCAATAACACGTCTGATCTGTTCAATTGTTGCGCCGCCCACATTCTGGGTTTCTGCAGCATTCTGTGCCTTGAGGATGGAAATAATATCTTCCCAGCTGGCATCCAGATAAGCATCAACCTGGCTGGAATACTTTTTGGAATTACCGCCTATGGTTTTCTTGATTTCTTCTGAAAGCTCTGCCTTGCGGTTTTCCAGCTGACGTGCAACCTGAGACCATTCTATCTTTTCTTTATTTTCAAAATATTCGTTGATAATTCCAAATTGAACTTTTTTGATTCTTGATTTAATGACTGTAAGATAGTCGCGCTTGATATTGAACAAAAGCGAAACTACAAGAAGAATTGTCATAAATACACAGATGTAAATAAGACATTCAAGTTCGTGAGGAAGCTCAAAGAAAGTACTTGAATAAACAGCGGCAACCTTAAACTGTTCAGACTGTTTGATTGTCATCAAAAGCCAGTATGAACCGTCCTGCTTCTGCAGTATGCGTTCAAGATTTGCTGTACCGCTGCCTGATTTCTGTTCTTTTTTCCAGGAAGTAAGAACCGGCTGATAGAATTCTGAACGTGAATCTACCGGAAGTCCAAGAACAAAACCACCCTCAGTCATATCGTCAGAAACTACAAGGCACAGGCTGTCTCCGGCTGCAATTACCTGGTCGTTCAAAAGCTTGCGCTCAAAGTCTCCGGCATTAAAATAACATACAAGAGTTGCAAAATATGTATTATCCGTAATGTAGAACGGGAATGAAATTACAATGCGGTTGTTCTGCTTGTCCAGAAGGTATTTTGTTTCAGGCTTGTCAGGGTTTACAAGAAGCATTTCTGGTTCAAGCTCGCCAAGATCCTTTACTACCTCAGGATAAAGCTTGTAAGTTGTTGTAAGGCTTACCTTTTTAAGGATATCACTGTCAAATGAACTGTAATGAAGGGTTCGGCCGTTCTTTTCGATAAGACGCATGCCGTCCAGACCATAGTCTTCCAGCTGATCAAAAAGGTGTGCTGTAAGGTTAATGCGTTCTGCTGCATCCTTTTCTGAAGGATTTTGATGTACGTAGGTCCTTACCGCAGAAGACTTTAAATAGGCCTTATCGCCGGTTTGGATTGTTGTGAGAATCTCTGAAATATAAGAATTGCAGCTTTGTCCGAGCTTTTCAAGCTGACTGTTCTTCTCCTCGATCTTTGCCTGTGCATAAAACTTTGTTTCAATCTGCGCCATTAAACCGGTGTGCGCAAAAAATACAAATCCTGCAAAGAGAATAAGAGCCGTCAGAAAACTGAACGCTGCCTTCTGGCCAGAAGACATTTTATTTCCTTACAATTTATTTAAACTATTACACTTATATTATCGGCAGACATACCCTAAAAAAACACAAAAACAAATAAAAATGTGTGCATTCTAATCTATTGACATTATTTGCAGAATTTTATAGTATTGTATTCACATTCAAATGAAATGTGTGGTTCTTTAGCTCAGTCGGTAGAGCAACGGACTGTTAATCCGTGTGTCGCTGGTTCAAGCCCAGCAAGAGCCGTAAATAAAAAAACTCGCCTAATGGCGAGTTTTTTTATTTTGTCGAGTGTTTGCCTTGCTCACGAAGTTCGCATTTTTGCTCCGCAAAAACCGGCAAAACTCGCAGAACATTGGTGGAAACGGAAAAACTCGCGGACATTGGTGAAAATTGGATAAGAAAGAAATTCGGGAACAAATTAAGGGGCTCTGTTTAAAGAATCAAGCGCAGCTGGCGGAAAAAAGTCGCGCTATCTGCAAAAAAATCATTTCTTCCCCTGAATTTCAAAATGCTCAGGTGATTTTTGCTTATATGGCACTGGGTGACGAAGTTGATCTTCTGGAAGTTATAAAAACAGCGCTTAAACTTGGGAAAAAAGTGGCGGTGCCTAAAATCATCTCTAAAACTGACGGAATCATAAAGTTTTTTTATCTGAATAAAGCACAAACCTTTGACGAACAAACTCAAAGCGGAGTTTTTGGTATTGCAGAACCAGACGCCTCGTCTCTTGAACCGGCACACCTGTCTGCTATCCCTACTCTTATTCTTGTTCCAGGCCGTGCTTTTACAAAAGAAGGCGACAGACTTGGACGTGGCAAAGGCTATTATGACAGGTTTCTGGGAGAGCGGATTGGAATGTGGCCCTTCGAGAGCCTCAGGGACCACGAAAATGTTACTGTTGCAGGAGTCTGCTTTGACTTTCAAATAAAAAAATCCCTGCCGGTTGACGACAGGGATGTAAAAATGGATATAGTTTACACTACTTCACAAGAATAAATTCAACTCGGCGGTTCTTCCAGTTGTTGTCTGTATCCTTTGGATTAACAACCGGCTTTGTACCACCCATACCTTCTGTTGTAATGCTTGAACGGCTTACACCTTTCTTAACCAGATAATCTCTGATAGCTTCGGCACGTTCGCGGGAAAGTGGACCAAGTGCCCTACCCCATTCACGCATGTTATCAACAGTCTCTTCATCAAGGTTATCAGAAACGCGGTTTGCGTGTCCCTGGATTGTAATCTTGTAGTCAGAGAACTTCTTTAAGATTTCGGCAATACGGTTAAGAATTTCTACGTTCTTGGCAGCCTGCTCTGCACTAAGCTTAGAGTTTGCTGTCTGGAAGTTAGAAGCATCAGATTCAAAGATGATAGAAGGTACAGCCATCTTAAGTACATTACCTTCGCGGATAACAAGTACGTCTACAGGAATCTTTCCCTGTACCTTGCTTGTCATTCCAAGGTTGTCTGTTACTGTAAATGAATAAGGATAATCCATAGCAGACTGTACGCGTTCTGCGTTGCCCTTAGCATCCTTCTGAATATTACTCAAACCGTCCCATATAATTCTTTCTGTAATCTGGCTCTTTCCTTCTGTCTTCCAGAATGCCTTGCCCTTAGGATCAGAAATTACAAATGACCAGTTCTTAACCTTGGCCTTTGTTGTTCCTGTAAGTCTGATGAACAGGTCATCATCAATACCATCGTTATCAGGACTAAAGAATTCTGGCAGAGTCTGAACGCTCAGCTTTGGAGGTGTTGCAGTACAGATAAATGGAGAAGAAACAGCACTTACTCTGTTACCCTTCTTGTAAACAACATTGAGTGTTCCTGTAAAGGTTCCTTCGCATACTGTACCTGAAGCATCTGCTCCGTTCCAGGTAATGCTTGCAGGAAGGTTTGCGCTGTCCTTGTCAGAAAGTGCAAATACCGAAGTTCCGTCTTCGCGGCGAACATCAAAGTTCCATGAAAGCAGATCTTCTTTTACAGTTGTCCTTATGCTGAAGGTCTGTGTATCAAGATATTTATCGTTGTTAGGAGAAACACCTTCGTGCTCTGCAGTCAGGTAAATCTTTGTTTCACGGTTATCAAGTACAATACCGTTAAGGTCTGTGCTAAAGCTGTTGCCTGCATCATCAGTACAGAAAATTACAATGCTGTACTTTCCGTTTGGAGCAGTATTTCCCGATTCGTCTGTACCGTCCCAGATAACTTCCTGCTTTGCACCGCTCCAGGTATATTTCTTAACGCTCTTACCCTTGGCATCGCGAACATCTGCATTCCAGAGTTTTTCTGCTGTAGAGTTAGAAAGTTTGATTGTAATGTTATCCTGATTACCGTCGTTATCAGGAGAGAAATATGTCCATGGAGTTTCCCATTCCAGAGAAGGGAATTTTGTATCAAGCTCAAAGCTGTTTGTAGCGGCAGCGGCAGTAGAACCGTTGGCAGCAGTTACAGAAAGCTGAGCTGTATAAGAACCGTCATCACAGCGTGTATTGTCATTGTCGTTTCCGTTCCATACAAAGTTTGCAGGAAGCTTTTTGTTTTCCTTCTTTGAGTAAACGGTTTTTCCGCTCTTGTCTCTGATGCTGAATTCATAAGAAGCAACATCCTTTGTCTGTGTTACCGGAGTAAATGTGATTGTATCCTTTACCTTGTTTCCGTTTGGAGAGAAGGCAGTATCTGTCATAGCAAGCAAAAGCTGTGTTTCTGTAGTATCAAATGTTACAAGATCACTTGAACGTGCTTCACCGGCGTTTCCTGCCATATCAGTTGCAGTAAGAATCAATACATACTGACCCTTTTCTGCAATTCCACCCTTGTCGTTAATACCGTTCCAGGTAATTGATTCAGGAGGATATTCTCCAAGGTCATAAGTCTTTACGATTGTTGCACCGTCTGCAGTACGGATTTCTGCCTTCCATGAAGGAACCGGAGAACCGTTAGACGGAGTAATCATAATAGAATACTTTACATCAGATTTTGAACCGGCACCAAAAACCTTGTCCGAAGCACGAATCTGTGCAGCAGGTTTTTCAGTATCAAGAGTAAATACCGGAGAACTGATCTTTGCAGGAACATAACCGTTAAGATATTTAGCAGTTACATAAGCCTGATATTCACCGTCCTTAAGCTTTTTACCCTTGTCATCGTTTCCGTCAAATACGATTGAAGAAGGAGGAACAGCACCCTTTGTCTTGTTGCTGTATGATTTTACGACATTGCCGTCCTTATCAACAATTCCAACTTCCCATTCTGTAAGCTTGTTTCCGCTCTTTTCTTCAGGAACCGGAATAGTAACATTGAATGAAACTGTCTTGTATTTGCTGTCTGTTCCAGGAGAGAAATAGCGTGAACCTTCTATATAAATGTTTGTTGCAGGCTTTTCTGCAGAGTAGATGATGTTTGTAATGCTTGCGGCAGAAGAAACGTTACCTGCACGGTCTGTAGCAGAAATTTCGTAAGAATAAACGCCGTCGGCTACCTGAGATTCATCATCTGCAATACCACGCCAGCTGAATTCTGCAGGCTCTGCATTTGTCCATTTGTAAGTACGTACAATTGAACCGTCCACAGCCTTGAATACACCAATCCATTCATCTTCTACAGAACCGGACTGAGAAATCTTGAGAGAAGCCTTGGCACCTTCACCAAAAGTCTTGTCTCCCGGTTGAGCAAGTTCAATCTCCGGAGCAACTGTATCTACTACAACAGTGTAATCCTGTGTGCGGCCAACGTTACCGTTATCATCAGTAGCAGTTACATAATATGTATAAACTCCGTCAGGTGCAGTTTCACCGTTATTCATTGCACCGTTCCAGGTGATTGATTCAGGAATAGGTACACCTTCCTTTTTTGCAAACAGCTGCTTAAAGAAAGATTTAAATCCAAGCTTACTTGGGAGTGCAACCTTGTTTTCGATTGTACGGATTACTTCGCCCTTGTCGTTTGAAATAACAAGGCTCCAGCCCTGAACATAACGCTTATCCGAAATATTCAGAGGAATAACAAGCTCATCCTTTACACCGTCGTTATTTGGAGAAATATATTTTTCTTTTGCAAAACCAAGTCCGGCGCACAAAGCCAGAACTGTAATGATAGAAACAAATCTTATTTTTCTCATTTTTCATCTCCTGTAACAGGAATTTTCTTAACATCCTCTTCTTCATCATCATCAAGCCAGAGCTTAATAACAGGAGGAGTTTCGTCCTTAAGACCAAGATTTACATCAACACCGGCAGAAACAGCATTTACAGTTTTGTTGAACTGCTTCCATGCAACAGAGGCAGACATTTCGCTCTGGCTCCATCCGTTTTTCTGCAGATATTCATTGTTCTTAACGTCAAAGGTAAAGCGGAAAGAAAGTCCTACAGAAGGCATAAGATTCTTTACGCCGTTTGCAAGCTCTGCAATATTGAGCTTTTCTGCAACACTGATAAAAAGCATGTCCTTTACAGCAAACTGAAGTCCCAAATCTGCAATAAGATTCTGGAATGCAGGAATTGTAAGATCGCAGGAAGCACCAAGCTTAATAATGTCATTGCCAAAAAGAATACCGGCAGCACCGGCTTTAATGGTTGCAACTTCCGGCAGTGAACCCGGAGCCTTATCTGCCTTGATACCGCCGAGGGTTGTTTTTCCAAAGTTTTTACCAAGGTTCAGAATAGAAGCACCGTAGCGGAAGTCTTTCATAAAGGCAAGGTCGCCGTGTGTGTAAACAAAACCAATATTGCCCGAAAGAGCCCAGTCTGTATCGGCACCCCAGAAAATACCTGAGTTAAGGTTTGCACCAATAACAAGCTTTTCTGTGATTTCCTTTGCAAGACCAAACTTAAAGTTAAGGCTCTTGCCCAGATTCATTTCATTAAAAGGAATCATTGTTCCGTTTCCATAACCGCTGAAAACAAAACGCTTGAAAGGAATAAGAATACCAAGCTGGAAGGCATTGCCGTAGCGGCTTGAATTCTCTGTATTTGAAGAAACAAGTCCTGTATATGCCAGGTTCAGGTCAACGCGCTGTTCCTTTGCTGTTAATGCCGGATTTACAATAATAGATTCCGGGCTTGCATAGAACAGACCGCCTCCAACTACTGAAGAACTGTTGGCAAGTTGTCTTGGGCTTGAAAGTTCAAAAATGTCATCTCCATAAACAGGAGGATTGTAAGCACTTGCAGCAGCCACAACAAGTATGAATAATGCCGCTGCACTAAAGAATTTTTTCATTTCTAAAAAATCTCCTTATATAAAATTTGCATTTTTCCACTTTATTATTAGCAAATATTATAATTCATTTTGCTTTTTTGTACCACTCCCGCAGTCCCCGCGGTCCCTGAGCCTGTCGAAGGGGTCGAAGGGAATAAAATAAATTTTCGCATTTTCTATTTATGTTGTATAATACAATTATCATGAAATCTAAACTCAAACTTTCCATACTGGCAGTTGAACTGATTATTGGTACACTTATATTTGGTGCACTTATGACCATTGTAAACAGTCTTACCGGCTATGGAGAATTCAAAAAGGAACTCGAAAACCTTTACGGCGACATTACCATTCAGCTGGCAAAAACCGGAGCAAGTTATATTCATACAGACAGCATTCCTTACTGGCTCAAGCATGGCCCGGACGAAGAATGGGAAGAAACAAACCAGAAGCTTGATACCCTTACAAATACTTCTGATCTTGCATACATTTATGTAAGTGTAATTTCACCGGACTACAAGCAACGCACCTATGTTTTTGATACTGTGAATAAGCTTTCGCTTGAAGCAGGCAGTACAATCATTCCTTTTGGAAAAGTAAGCTCCCTGGAAAACAAGGACGAAGAATACATCGATAATCTTAAAACCGTTATAGAAGACGGAGAAAGCTACACCTCGTTTACCTACCGTGATGAAGGCGGACATGTTACCACAGCAATTCCACTGTTCGGCACAAACGGCAAAGTAACGGCCATAATGAGCATTGTAAAACCTATGAACGAAATTAAGGAACACAAAAGGCACTTTCTGCGTTCTATTATAATTTCTGCGACAATCCTCACCCTGCTGTTTATTGCACTTTATGCTTTCCTGCTTTATATGGGAATTATCCGCCCTATCATCTCGATTACCTATGAAACTTCTCATTTTGCAGAACACCACGGCGAGCTTACAGGCCTGCTCAAAAAAATAAAGCATCATAACGAAATTGGTAAACTTGCCAAATCCGTAGAAAAAATGAGCCATGACATGAATAAATATATAGAAGATTTAACTCATGCCACGGCCGAAAAGGAACGACTTGGCGCCGAGCTTAATGTTGCCAAGCAGATTCAGGCAGAAATGCTTCCAAGGGTTTTCCCGCCATACAAGGACCACCCGGAGGTAGAACTTTATGCCACAATGACTCCTGCAAAAGAGGTTGGCGGCGACTTTTATGATTTTTACATGCTTGATGATGACCACTTTGCAATGGTTGTAGGCGATGTAAGCGGCAAGGGAGTTCCTGCAGCCCTGTTTATGGTTATTACAAAGACTCTTTTAAAAGATACCGCAGAGCATGAATACAACCCTGCCAAAGTTTTTGAACATGTAAATAAGATACTTTGCGAAAGCAACGAGTCCGGTCTTTTTGTAACCTGCTGGATGGCAATCCTTACGCTTTCTACAGGGGAGCTTAATTTTGCAAACGCCGGCCACAATGCTCCAATCATTAAAAACAACGGCGAAATAAGATACCTTTCTACAAAACCAAACCTCATGCTTGCGGGAATGGACGGCATTCCTTATACAAACAACTGCATAAAATTAAACAAGGGCGACCGCCTTTTTATCTACACCGACGGAATTACAGAAGCAACAAACGATTACGATGAACTTTACGGCGAAGACAGGCTGCTGCATATTTTACAATCTGTTAAGGATAAGAACATGAACTCCCGGGACATTCTGGACATTGTTCGCAACGATCTGGACGACTTTGTTCTGGAAGCTCCGCAGTTTGATGATATAACAATGCTTGCAATGTCTTACAAGGAGCTGACAGACTGATGGAACTTAACATAACCGCAGACGACAAAAACCTTGAAAAAGTTCTCGACTTTATTCATCAGCAGCTTCCGCCACATTGCGAAACAGATTTGATGTACAAGATTGATGTTGCCGCCGAAGAAATTTTTGTAAACATAGCCCATTATGCCTACAAAGATAAATTGCCGGATGGCGAATTTGGCCAGGCCCAGATTTTGTGCACCTTTGAAAATGATATTCTTACAATAATCTTCCGCGACACCGGAATACAGTTTGATCCTCTTGCCCGTCCCGACCCGGATATTACTTTGAGTGCCGAAGACCGCAGCATAGGAGGTCTTGGCATTTTCCTTACAAAAAAATACATGGACAGCGTAGAATACAAATACGAAAACGGCGAGAATATCCTGACAATGAAAAAAACGATTTTCAGGAACCACTAGGCACGCGGTCCCTGAATCGAGTGGGGTCCCTGAGGCTCTCGAAGGGCCCTACTCAATAGTCAAAATAGAGTCCATTCCTGTTGCCACTAAAACCTGCTTGCAGAACGATGACGGCTGTTTGATAATCATTTTGCCGCCTGTTGGGAGCATGAGCTTGTGAGCCAGAAGAATTACGCGCAGGCCAGAGCTGGAAACATACTGAACATCTTTCATATTAAGATAAAGAGTCTGTGTCTGTGGTGCTACTTCCTTGAGCTTTACTTCCAGCTCCGGTGCAGTACCTGTATCAAGTCTTCCGGCAACAACGAGTTCAATTGAAATTGGTGTTTTATTTTCGGTAATTGTCATAAAAATCTCCTACATTGCGTCATTTACTGCGCTGCAAACAACCCTAAATCCTAAGTTGCTGCTCTTTCCGCTTGGGGCACTGCCACTTCTATAAAATACAGTACACTGCTGAGGGTCGTCAAGCCAGCTTCCGCCGCGTTTTACATGCATTTCGCCGGAACTTGGACCATGCGGATTTGTCTGTGCACCCGAAGCAAGCACCGGACTGTAATAATCCCAGCACCATTCGGCAACGTTACCACACATATCATACAGATTCAGATTATTAGGATCTTTAGTTGCAACATCATGTGTACGGATTCCACTGTTTTCGCCGTACCACGCAACCTGATTTATATTCTGATTACCGGCATATGGAGTTGGAGAAGAACCTCTTCCATCGCGGGCTGCAAATTCCCATTCTGCTTCTGTAGGGAGTCTGTATCCGTTTGAAAGGAAATTACATACAACACGCTTCCATACAGGGCTTGTTGCTTCAAACTGGCTCAAATCTGTTGTGGTTCCAATGCTGTAGCACGGATTAAGTCCGTTTAATCGGCTGAGCATATTGCAATAAATGATTGCTTCACACCAGTTTACACATTCAACAGGGCGGTTTTCTCCCTGGAGCTTAGACGGATTTTTTCCCATTACATAAGAATACTGCAGCTGAGTTACAGGAACTTCGGCCATATAAAAACCGACAAGAGTAATAAGGCTGTTCATTGTTCCGGCACCCATTACAAACTGTCCGCCCGGAACAAGTATCATCTTTGGATTTTTTCCAAGCTGAACGCGAGGTGGAATGTCTTTTTCAATTTGATTGTTTTCCCCGCCTTCTTTAATAACCTGTACAGGTACACCGCATTTTGAGCAGAATTTATCTACTGCACTAAGGGAATTACCGCATTCGGTACACGATCTGAAAACCTTTACCGTTCCAACCGGAAAACCACAGTTAAAACAAAAATGGGCCTCTTCCGGCAGTTCTGTATTACATTTATCACACTTCATATTCAATTATTATATCACTTATGTTAAGAAAAGAAAATTATTTTTTTAATAGTTGAAAATTCGCCGTTTTTGACTTATATTTAAAGTATGGATGTAGGTAATATAGAGGCAGAAAAGAAAGAAGCTCAAAAAGCAGCGGCTCAGAAAGCAGAAGAACCAAAACAGTCGTTCTTCCAGAGTCTTTTTGCAAATTTATTCAAATCCTCCAACCCGGAAGCCGAAAAAAAGCGCAGACTCAAGGCTATTGCCAAGACTTTTTCCAAAACAAAGTATCATAATTTCTACAGACCGTCGACAATAGAGGTTCTGCCTCCAATTGCCAAGCTTTTCTACGATATTTACAAGCTTATTTCACCTGCACAGATTCAGTTTAAGTCAAATCAGAATCCAAACCTTTATAAGGCACAGATTATCAATTATACCTTGTCCGAAAAACAGGTTTCTCTGCTCGAAAACTTTGACCAGCAGAAAATCATGGAACAGGCACGTACGGTTCCGCTCCAGCAGCTTTCTGCCAAGCTCGAAGAAGATTTTATGACTTTTTCTTCGGAATTTGACAACGACCGCATGAACAGGACAGAAAACCTTTACAAAGCCTTTAGTATTTTCCAGGAATTCTGCTGCTACGACTATTATGTTTTCATCAAAAAGTTCAGTTCGGGCTTTCAGGAGTTCAATTTTAATTCGGTTCCTAACTTTGAAAAAATCAACGGTGAATATATTACAGACGACCTTAAGGATTTCTGTTCCATTGCCTATGCAATTACCGACGAAAACATCCTTTGGAACGACCTTTTTGCTTATTTTAAGGAAACACAGGCTACCGAAACAGTTTCGCTTGGTAACTGGAAAAAAATCGTTGCAAAAATCAAGAATATCCAGCAGTCTACAGCCTTTGATCTTATGATCCGTCATATTTCGGGCAACGTAGATTATGTAACACAGGTTCCTTCTCACCATGCTTCGCTCATTGAGCCGTATGTAGACAAAATCCGCGAAGAAATGGAAACTACCCTTTCAAAAATCGGAAGCCAGCAAAAGGAAAACAAGGCAAACCAGATTTGTGCACAGATTTTTGGAAGCACAGATTTCCAGACCCTGCATTTTTACATTGCCGCCATTAACGATGCTTACGCAAAAAAAGAGCTGAGCACATACATTTATCCGGAACCGCTCAACTATCTTAAAGCCTTCCTTCTGGAATATGTTAAAAAAGATATCCGCGAATATTATGATGTTGTAGTTGTACGTGGTCAGTGGGATGCATCGCTTGCAAATCCTATGTCCAACGCATATCAGGAGCTTTTAAAGATTTCTGATGAAATTACAGCCTTTGATAATGATCTTTCCGAAGACGGAGGCTCGGGCCTTAAGATTAAGACTCTGCTTCCAAAAACCGCACACGATCCTGGAGCCGAAAACATCATCAACCGCATTATTTCTGATGCGAACGAACAGGCACGTTCTTTCCTTATTACAGCTTCTCAGGATTTAATTACAATTGGAAAAACTCTTAAATCGCTCATAGAAGACTACTCAAAGCAAAAGCCGGAAATTGTACAGAACTGGCGTGAACTTGAGCGCTTCCTTGACCACCCGATGAAAGAATTCAGCGTAGGAATATATAAAAAGATTTATCTGTTCGTACAGCTCATGCAGCAGTATCTGGCTTAGGAATATGTAATGTGGTCATTGAGCCTGTCGAAATGACCGCATACAGGAGGGGCCTATGATCGAAGTCGAAAAAGAAGAAAACACTGTTCCAAGGGCTCTTCTTGTCGGAGAACCGGGAAATGATTTACGCGAACTCAAAGGTCTTGTTCAAACCTTAGGAATGGACATTGTTCAGCGTCTCACACTCAACCGCATGGAAGTTCATCCGCAATATGGAATTGGAACCGGCAAAGCCAAAGAAATTGCAGAGCTTGCAAAACAGCTTGAAGTAGACTGCATCATTTTTGATTTTAATATCGAACCACGCAAACAGCGCAACTGGGAAGAACTTACAGGTCTTTCCTGCTTTGACCGCCAGGAAGTAATCATAAAAATCTTTGCACAGAGGGCAACCACAAAAGAAGCATCTTTGCAGGTTGAGCTTGCACACTTAAGCTATATGAAACCGCGTCTTGCACATGCAAAAAATGATTATTCACGACAGCGCGGTGGTGCTTTTGGTGCCAAAGGTTCGGGAGAAACCCAGCTTGAGCTTGACCAGCGAATCATAAGCAATAAGATTACGCAGATTAAACATGACCTTGCCGAAATTGAACTTAACCGCAAGACCCAGCGCAAGCAGCGGGAAAAAAATCCTACCTGTGCGCTTGTGGGATATACAAACGCCGGAAAGTCCAGTCTGCTTAATGCTTTGACCGGAGCCGGTGCCTATGTAAAAGACCAGCTTTTTGCAACCCTGGATCCGCTTACAAAAAAGCTTCCGCTCAACGACAGTGCCGGTGTTATGATTACCGACACCGTTGGATTTATTAACAACCTGCCGCACCATCTTATCGATGCCTTTAAGTCCACACTCGAAGAAGCAGTTTATGCAGATTTGTTGCTCATTGTTCTAGACGCATCGGACCCGGACGCCGCAAATCACTACGAAACAGTCTGCCACGTTCTGGAAGACATTGGTGCCGACAAAAACCCTCGTCTTGTACTGCTCAACAAAATTGACAAGGCAGAAGATGAAGAAATAGCCGCAACCTACAGAGACCTGCGCCACAAGTTCCCGGATGCAATAAGTGTAAGTGCAAAGGAGCAGAAGGGTTTTGTAGAGCTTAAAGACAAAATTACAGAGCTTCTTTACGGCGAAACCGGAGACTATATCTTCCCTGCAACTCAGGTTGTGCTTATAAACGAACTGCGCAAGGCCGGCTGTATCCAGAGTGAAGAATGGCTGGACGATGGAGTTCATGTAACCGCAAGAACCGTTGGAAGGCTTGCAGTGCTTTCATCTCCGTACCTGTGCAAAAAGAAATAATACTAAGGATTTATAATTGAAACTACAGCTCAGTAAAACAGACATTGTACTCACTTCCATAATTGCAGCACTGCTTTTAGTAATCTTAAGCGGAACAATAATCGGTCTTGTTTCAAAAAAAGGCAGCCCCGGAAAAAACCTGCGCGATGCAGACCCGGAGCCTACTCCCCGCGAAATTGAAAACCTGAATAAGCATTCGGACAACAAAATTGCAGCTTTTACAGGCCTTGGAACCATAAGATGCATTACCGCACCGGAGCAGGATTCAAAACAGGAAGTGAATGTCGGAACTGCAGTTGTAATTACTCCGTGGCTGGCCTACCCCCAGGATGACACAGTTTTCTTTGAAGAGCTGGCCCGCAAGCGCATATTGATTACAGGCATTTTTACAAATTATTTTTCTACAAGAACCAAGCTTACTCTTCTTTCCATGAACGAAGACACGATCAAGCAGGAGCTTATGGATCAGATAAACGCCCAGATGTCTCTTGGGAAAATTTCGGCCATTTATTTAACGGATTATATTTTTATTGAATAAGATTGTCGGGTCAAGCCCGACAATGACAAAACAATCTGTCATTACCGGGCTTGACCCGGTAATCTAAATCAAAGAATAAAGCAACCACAACATAAGCAGATGTAGAGGATAAAATACGTAGAAAAACCATTTGTGAAAAGGGGCTCGGGAACCGGGTTCGCCATTGTAAAGGTAAAGCACAGGCACAAATAAAAAGAGCCCCAGCTGCCATAATTCACTGTACCACTCTATTCCTTTGGCTGGAAGGAAAAGACAGCTTAATGCATTCATAAGAATTACAATCAGACAATAAACCAGCACAAGCCATAATGGTTTTTCCCTGAACTTATAAAAGCAGATAACCATGAGCGGACCAAAAAAGCCCCAGTCGCAGTAACAGGAAAGCGCAAACAGCACAAGTATTATAAAGAACTTGAAATATCCTTTAAGTTTGCAATCCAGCACACACAGAATGGCAAAACTAATAAGCAGAACAAAAAGCATGTTAAAATCTGGAGTGAGCAGACTGTTCTTATGAGCCAGTGCATAAGGAATCTGGGAAATCACTGCAAAAATTGCAAGCCGCAACGCATATTTTTTCCTGGAACGGGTATAAATATATCCTTCTGTAAGGAAAAAACACATGATTGGAGCAGTCAGGCGGCCTAAAACCCTGAGAGTAACATAAAGCGCCATGCCCCAGGCTGAAGACATAAAAAAACCGCCAAAGAGCATCCCTATGTGGTCAAGGAGCATGGCGGTTATTGCAATGTATTTTAGTTGTGTTCTGTTCAAACTATAACTGAACTCCAGTACGGATTTTTTCATTAAAGCGGTCAAGCTTTTTGCCTTCAAGAGGGTTTGGCTTACCGTCCATAACGTCACGCAGTGCCTGCATTTCTTCTCCGCTGAAGGTAACACCGTGGTTCATGTGGTTGATAAAGCTTTCTGTAGCCATTGGGGCAACCTTACGGCACATTTCAAGAATAACTTCGGCATAAACGCGGATTTCGTACTGAGCGTGACTGTCCAGTCTGAGCTTTAAGAAGTGGAAGAGATTGTGCAAATCCATTTCCCAGTAGAATTCTGTATAAAGCGAAAGCGGCAGGTTAATGCGTGCAATTTCGCGAGCAAGACCTGAGTCAATAAGCTCGTTGTAGCTTTCGTATGCGGCCTTCTGTCCTTCTTCCAGCTGTGCTATGATTTTATCTGCAGTTTCTTTATCAAATGCTTCTGATGCGCGGCCCTGCTTGTTGTCTGTGCTCTGTGGAGAAACCTTGTCCTCTGCAGGAACATAGAATTCGTCCTTCATGATTGAATAACGGCCCGAAACTTCGTTCATGCGGCCTGTACGATGGCGAACCCACTGGCGGGCAACAAAGATAGGCATTTTTACATGAAAGGTCATTACAACCTGTTCAAACGGAGATGTATGCTGATGGCGGAGCAGGTAATCAATCAAAGCTCCATCCTGGCTCACGCTCTTTGTTCCTTCGCCATAAGAAACACGTGCAGACTGAACAATTCTCTGGTCTCCTCCAAAATAGTCAACCAGGCGGACAAAACCTTTATCGAGTACAGGATACTCCTTGTCCAAAATTTCTTCTGCAGCAGGAACAACGCAATGTGCCATACAAATCTCCTATAAATGTGATTGTTTTATAATAATGGAAATCAAGTTATAATTCAATTACTCTTCTGGAGTATCGGTAGCAGCGGAGGTGCCTTCTTCTGCTTGGGCCTGCTGGTCCATTTTCTGGGTGATGTCCTGCTCGTTGCCTGATTCACCTGCAGTTCTTTTATTTACGATAATCTCAACTATAACCATAATCAGGCCAATCAAAAGGCCGCCGGCACCTACTACCTGAACAAAGGCTCGGCCAAAGGATTCAATCGGGATAATAATCAGAAGAACGCCGATTGCTACAAAAATCAGGGCTTCAAATATCAAACGGCGGCTTTCAATAGGAAAATTTGCTCTAAGCTTGGCAGAAGAATAAACGCTGACACCGGCATATAAAATCAGATAAACAGCAAGTACAATCGAAACTATTGTCCAGATTGCTGCTATAGTTTTTACCAGGACAAAAGGACAGATAACTGCAACAAGACCTATAACAAAGGTTATGATTCCTTTAATAAGAATAGTCTTTTTAAAAGCAGCATCTTCGCTCTGCTTATAGACAACAAGAAGGTTGTAAACCGAGAAAGCAACAGCTGCAGCACCGACAAGCACTACAACAGCCTTAATACAAGCATCAGGAATGGCAATCATAAGTATGCCAATCACAGCGAGAATTGCACCCAAAATAATATTCTTTGTCTTCATATATATAAAGATAATACCAACAATGGCGAATGTCAAAGTTTTTTTTCTCACAGTTGTCACCACATCATTCTTCTGATATATTTAGAAAACTATGACACAGGAAGCAAAGGATTTTTATAAAGACTTACGCCATGTAGTTACGCCAATGGCAATCCAGAACATTATTTCGGCAGCAGTTAATTCGGCTGACGTTATTATGCTTGGATATGTCGGACAGACTGCAATTGCGGCTTCGGCACTGGCCGGGAACGTTCCTTTTATTTTGTTCATGATTTCTACAGGACTTTCTTCGGGCCTTATAATGCTTGGCGCTCAGTACTGGGGCAAAAAAGATGTTGAATCTATAAAAACCCTGCTTGGAATAGGACTTCGTATCTGCTGTACTGTGGAATTTCTTGTTGCCATGGTGGCGCTTTTTTATCCACGCATTCTCATGCTCATTTTTACAAACGAAGAACCACTTATTCTGGAAGGCTGCCGTTACCTGCGTGCTGCAAGCTTTTCTTATATTTTCCTTTCTTTTGCCCAGATGTATCAGGCCGCCTTTAAGAGTATTGAACGCGTAAAGATTGTAACAATTGCTTCTACAACCTCGCTCATTCTTAACATAAGCCTTAACGCCGTGTTCATTTTCGGGCTTTTTGGTGTGCCTAAGCTTGGCATTCTTGGTGTAGGAATTGCAACCTCCATCGCCCGCTTTGTAGAAATGATTGTCTGCTTTGCTTATGCTTCGCGCCAGAAGGATGTAAGGTTCTCTCTTGCCTGCATGTTCCGCCGTAATAAAATTCTTACAAAGGATTTCTTTAAATACTCTCTGCCTGCCGTAGGTAACGAGCTTGTATGGGGTGCCGCTTTTTCCATGTATTCGGTAATCCTTGGACACCTTGGAGAAGACATTGTTGCGGCCAACTCCGTTGTAAATACAGTAAGACAGCTTGGTTCGGTTCTCTGCTTTGGCATGGCCTACGGCGGTGCAATTGTTCTTGGAAAATACATGGGTGCCGGAGACCTTTCTCTTGCCGAACGAAATGCCAGCCGGCTTGCCAGGGTTACAATACTTTCCGGAGTACTTGGAGCAATCCTTACAATCTGTCTTTATCCTGTGCTTCCGTATATTGCAAAACTCAACGACACAGCGGCTCATTACCGTAACGTACTCTTGTTCATAAATTCTTATTCAATTATCGGGGCTTCCATAAACACGGTTTTAATCTGCGGAATCTTCCGTGCGGGCGGCGACTCCAAATTTGGTTTTATTGCAGATTCAATCAGTATGTGGTGTGTGTCGGTACCAATCGGTCTTATAGTAGCTTTTGTGCTCAAGCTTCCGCCGCTGTGGGTTTACTTTATTTTGTATCTTGATGAGTTTGAAAAAATGCCGTTTGTTTTCCTTCATTATAAAAAGAAGGGCTGGCTTAGAAATATCACAAGAGATATTAAAGAAGAATAAAAAAAGAGTCAGATAATCCCAATCACAGATTGTTAAGCATACCGCTGCTGCCTTCCGGCTCTGACGGGGTTTTGCAAAACTCACTTGAAGGGCATCTGACTCAATAAAAGCATTCTATTGGTTTTGTGCTAAAAATTCAAGATAGTTTCCAGCTTACAAGCTCTACGTCTCCATATAGTTCAATAAAAAGATTGTGCAATGTATCCATAGCGGGAGGTGTAAATTCGGTCTCGACTATCTGTGAGTCTGCACCAATTTCTGCCTGAGCCAGAACTGTACCACTTTCATACAGGTCTGCAAGGAATTTTACAGTACCGCCCTGGTGTCCTCCCTTAAGCTTGAGCGTAAGCTTTTGGCCGCCCTTAGCAAAATCTACACCTCTGATATAGATATAGCCGCCATCCTTAAACGGATAAACTGTCTGACTGTCAGAAACAATAATATTACGTGAACTGCACATTGTTGCGGCAGGCACTTCCTGGTAAGGATCAAAGCCCTGAACCTGATCAACTCCTGTCCTTGTTGCATCCTGAATAGGCCAGCTTCCATCTTCTTCTACCCTGAAGTTGTTTATCATAAGGTGACGGTAACCGCCTTTTTCAAAGCCTATAGTTTTTTCTATTATCTGTGCATGGTATGCAATATAATGCTTGCCCCGGAAAGTGAAAATCCAGTGGTGATTGTTTCCCCAGGCGCCGAACATTTTGCCCGGATTTTCAAGTGTATAGCCGGCAAATTCAAACGGCCCCAGAGGATTTTTACTGGTCATATAGGCAATTACCGCAATAGGCAGCATAGGATCTGCCTGTACTCCGTCGCGGCTCTGCCAGTTTGTACAGTATGAATAATAGTAGGTGTCGCCCATTTTGTTGATTCCGGAATCTTCAAAAAGGAACGGAGCGTCAATTTCTATAGGGTCGCAGGCAAGTCCGATCATGTCATCTGTAAGAGCTGCACAGCGCGCAGATTTTGGATGAATAAATTCCTGCTGATGTCCGCCTCCAAAATAAAGGTAGCCTTTGCCGTCATCATCAACCAGAACTGCAGGGTCAAAAAGCCAGTGAACTCCGTCAATATTTGGCATGCCTCGCGAAACAAGTGCCTTGCCAAGCGGATCTGTAAAAGGACCTGTCGGTGAGTCTGCGGTCAAAACACCAATTCCGTTTGCACTGTCTGCAAAATAAAGGAAGAACTTGTCCTTGCCGCCGATATTTTTTGAACAGATTGCAGGTGCCCAGGAATTACGTGCCCACTTTGCAGCCCCTTCCGGACCCGCAACCTTTATGATTCCGCAGTCAGTCCAGTTTACAAGGTCCTTAGAACAAAACACATTGAGCGTATTGATTTTGTCGTAGCCGTTATCAACTTTGCCAAGAGTGTATTCTGCCTGCTGTGTATCGTTTGTACAATAAATATAAACTGTATCGTTATAAACAAGCACAGCCGGGTCTGCATTAAACTTGTGAAGAACTGCAGGGTTTTTATCTCCCATCATTTTGACAGCCTTCTGAGCCATCTGCTTTTGCAGCTGTGTAAACTGGGCAAGACTTTTTTCCCTGCCTTCCTGTATCTTTGCTTCGTTGTTTGCCTGATTTTTTACTTCATTTTTTTCGCATGAATTTAACATAAAAATTATCCCCACTAAAAGTATTAGTTTTTTCACTTGGTTACCCTGATTTTAAAAGCACGGCACGCATGTGGTGCAAGCTCAAAGGTTGTAGAAGCGCCCAGGTCCTTGTGCTCCCAAAGGTCACGGATGTTGTCATCTTTTCCCACGGAAATATTGAGCTTTACAGTCTGAACTTCTTCGCTCACATTAAAATAGCATTCATAGTACGAAAGGTCATCAGGGCAGTCGTTGGTCCAGATAACAACCTTGTCGTCAGAGCTGTCGCTGTTCAAAAAAGCCTGGTACGGATTTTTGTTCATTGCCAGAATCTCGTCGTTGGTAATAAGGCTCAGGCTGTAGTCATCCAGCTGCGGAAGGTCTGTACCAAGCATAAGCGGAGAACGGAAGATACTCCACAGTGTTATCATAGTGCGTGCTTCGTCCTTGGTGAACTTGCTTTTCCAGCCGCGCTTTTTATCCTTGTCTGTACCCCAGCCCCAGCCAAGCACATTGAGCGGGATCATATCGCAGTCGGGCCAGTTGCCTTCTCCGGTATGCCGCTGCCATACTTCACAGCGCTCAAACATTGCCTTGAGCAGCTTCCAGTCATCCCAAAAGTCATCGGTAATGCGCCACATATTTGCAAAGGTTTCGTACTGATGTGCTTTTTCTATATTGGCAGGTCCCGGGCTAAGGCTCAAAACAATAGGACGGCCGGAGCGTTCAATTGCGCGTGCCATCATAATCATTTCTTTTTCGTAGAACGGTTCCTTTACATGACGGCAGATGTCGTCCACCTTTACAAAATCTACGCCCCAGGAGGCATACAGCTCAAAGATTGAATCGTAATAATCCTGGGCATAAGGCTTGGTTGCATCCACACCGTACATATCAGGATTCCAGGCACAGGTCGAATAGGCGCTGGCAATCATATTTGCAGTAACAGTGCTGCCGTCGTGAGTTTTTATCGGTGTGTGATTGTGGGCCGCAATTCGTGGAATACCGCGCATGATGTGGATTCCAAACTTGAGTCCCAGCGAATGAATGTAATCGGCCAGAGGCTTAAAGCCTGCTCCATCCTTTGCAGACGGAAAACGGTTTACAGCAGGAATCTGACGTGAATATTCATCAATACAAAAATGACTGAAAGGAATGTACTGGGTGCGGTTGGCGTTGTCTTCTCCGGCAAAAGGATCTGACCACTGAATATCAATTACTACATATTCCCAGCCATGCTGCTTAAGATTTTTTGCCATGTATTCGGCATTGTGACGAACCTCCTGTTCGTTCACCATAGTGTTATAATAATCATAACTGTTCCAGCCCATAGGAGGGACAGGAGCACAAGTGTTTTTGTTGTAACTCATGCAACTAGTATACCACGGAAACATTAAAACTGGAATTAGTTTTTGGCACGCGGTCGTAGGTTAAAAAGCCGTTGGTCTCGTCTTCTACATCACTTAGCTGGGTATAGATTGCGGCACACAGACCCTTTTTGGCATAAGGTTTTATCTGCGTGTCGTACAGATTCTGAATTGCCTGCTCAAGCTCCTGCTGCGAGTGAAAGGTTTTGTAGCCGTAGTTTTGATTTTTGTTAAAGTAATGGCCCGGCTCCAGCTTGAATGAATAACCGCCGAATTCCGAAATTACAATAGGTTTGTCTGCGCGTTTGATTTTGATTTTGCGGAAATAAACATGGTCGCTGTGAACATCCGATTTTTTCTGTTTGAACCAGCCGGAGGTTGAATCTACGATTCTTGTGTTGTCGAGTGATTTTACAAAATCGTATAACTCGTCGGCGCAGAACTGACCCCAGCCTTCGTTGAAAATTGTGTAGTAGCAGATGCACGGAAAGTTATAGAGGCAGTCGATTGTTGCGGCAGCTGTTTCCTTAAAAATGCGGCGCGATTCGGGGTTTTTGTGATAGTTCTTATCCTTAAAAAATCCTTTGTCGCACAGACGCGGAAAAATCGTAGGCAAAACTGTATCGTGCAAAAATGAATAATCTGAATTGTTTACAAAATCCTGGAATACAATCATGCCAAGACGGTCGCAGGCCTCATAAAAATTTGCGGGCTCAATTTTGATGTGCTTGCGAAGTGTGTTGAACCCGAGCTTTTTCATTGCAAGGATATCGCTTTCCCAGCCAAGCTCAGATTCCGGCATAAAGATTCCCTGCGGCCAGTAGCCCTGATCCAGTACTCCGTTGAAAAAATATGGTTTTTCGTTTAACAAAAGGCGTGGATATCCGTCTGCATCTTTAGCAATTCCAACAGTGCGCAATCCAAAATAACTTTGAACTGTATCCTGACTGCCTTTGATTGTTATGTCATAAAGGTTTGGTTCTTCGGGCGACCAGAGCCTTGGATTTTCTATTTTGATGTAGAGTGATTTTTCGCGGGTGGTTAGAGTCTGCGCGTTGCCCTGCCCACAAATTCGCGGCTTTATTTCTATTGAATACTCTTTATCGTCGCCGTCAATCTGCAGTCGTATTCCTTTAAGGTCCGGTGTAATTTTGAGTCCCCTGATGTAAGAGCTGGGAACACTTTCAATCCAGACCGTCTGCCAGATACCCGCAACCGGAGTATACCACATTCCGCCGCGCTTGTATTTCTGCTTGCCGTAAGGGTACTTGTGGTCCAGCGTATCCACAACATCAACCTGTATTTTGTGAACGTTCTCCGCTGCAAGATAATCTGTTATATCAAAGCTGAACGGAGTATAACCGCCCTGATGTTCGCCAACCTTCTGCCCGTCAATAAAAACCGTAGCAATCTGGTCAACAGCACCAAAGTTTAAAATCACGCGGTCTTGGATAAAATTTTCCGGAAGAGAAAAGGTGGTGTAATAAGATTGTGACGCAGGCAAAGCCTGCTTACCGAGATTTTTGCTTCGCAAAAACTCGCGGGTCAAGCCCGACAATGACACCCGGGCTCCCTGAGGCTCGTGGGGTCCCTGAGGCTCTCGAAGGGCCCCCGGAACAACCAGACCGCACTCCCACTTGCCGTTCAAATTAAAAAACGAATCCCGCTTGAGCTGTGGCCGCGGATACTTTGCAAAAGGGACATCCCCTGCTACACCGCCGTATTCTGCACTTACGGTTAATTTGTTGAATTCTTCTTTTTCAGGCATGAAACACCCCAGACAGCAAGGAAAATAAACAGCCCCGCAATAAATGCCGCAAGATAAATATTGTGATTAGGAATAAACGATTCGGTTCCATCCCCGTTAGAAATCTTATCTGCATTCTTCAAAACCGCAGCTCCAATTGCAGGACCAATCACACCGGGAATCAGAACCTGGGCAATAATTCTTACACCCTGGAACATTCCGGTTTTATTCTGCGGAGTATTATCACGCACCATTGCTCCAAAAACAGCCATGCCAGAAAGAAAGCCCGAAAGCATCAGAAGCGAGCCTATAAAAACCAGAGCCGTATTTGTAAAGAAATAAAGGAAAACGTATCCTGCCATCAGCGTTACGACAACAGGAATTACAGATTTTTCAAAACCAAACTTATCATAAACCCGGCCATAAAAAAGCGTAACCACAGCCGCAAAAATAATTGCAGGCGCCATAATAAGCACGTAGTTGCTAAGCTTAAGGCTCTGTTCATAATACAAAATCAGGTACGGCATAAAAATCTGAATGGAAATATTAAAAACCGCAAATGCTGCAAGAATTACATAAAGCATATAATTCTCTTTGATTACCGACGGCTTAAAGCTGTAAAAAATATTTTTAAAGTAGTGAGAGTTTTCTTCCCGTGCATTCTTCAAAAGCTCGCGCGACTTACTGTCATCAATCAGGAAAAATCCAAGTCCACCGACAACTATTACGACACCACCGATTATAAAGAAAATACCTGTCCACGATTCTGCCTTGTCCAGATCAAACGACATAAAGCTTCCGAACACAACAAGCACCGCAAGCAGCGGCATCATGGCATTAATTCCTTCTATTTTACCGCGGTTGGTTTCGTCGCCCATATCGGTAACCCAGGCATTAAAGCAGGCATCGTTTGCAGAAGAACCAAAAAAGGTCATCACACAGTCAAGGATGATTACAATATTACAGCCCAAGGTCGCAGCCGCAACAACACTGCCCGTCATTTTTGTAAGCACATCCATCTTAATAAGCCCAAAGCTCAAAATGGAAACGCCCCAGAATGCATAACCCGCACAAAGAAAAATCTTACGGCGTCCCACCTTGTCCGAAAGCGCACCAATCAAAAGCGTAGTCACAGCCGCAGTTACAGCACTGGCCGCAACCATAACCGAAATCTGTGCAGCACTGGCCCTGAACATCTTATAGATAAACACATTGAAATACATGTTTTCAATGACCCACGCAATCTGCCCGATTAAACTGAAAATTGTCAGCGACGCATAAAATTTTTTTGTAAGTTTTTCTCTCATAGGTATATTGTAGCACGGGTTTTGTGAAATTGGGAAAGATTTTGAGGAAAAGACACGCGGTTTGATGTGTATCATCTGTTCCGCGTGTAATTTACAGCTTTTGATTATCTGATATACACGCAATTAACAAAGTCTGAGTCATTTCGCGTGTCAAAGGGAGTGTGACGTGGTTTGATTTACACGCGAATAGACACCTGCGCTGCAAATCGCGTGTCTCAACAGTGCTTAATACTTTTGCAATACACGCGATTTACAATGTCTGAGTCATTTCGCCTGTCAAAGGGAGTTGGAAGCGGTTTGGTTTACACGCGAAATGAGGTAGATAGTTCAAAATCGCGTGTCGCTGGTGCATCAAAACTATTGGGGAGACACGCGAATCCACTCCAACAGCCCAATCCGCTTGTACGCAGTTACATTTCACCCCATCGACTGACTCAAGGTCCGCATCTTCTCATGTTCAAAGGACCACATCTTCTCATTCTCAAGTCCCCCTTCTTCTCCTACTCAAAGGCCACAAGCCACCTCCGCGGTTCCTGAGTATGTCTAAGTCCCTCTCTCGTGACAATATCACGTAAAATCACTATAATAGGCACATCAGCCGGGGCGTTACGGGGGCGCAGCTCCCGTTAGAAGGGGTAGTGAAAGACCGCGCAGCGGGCTGGAACGAGGGGAAGGCTTTCCCCTCCTGAATAAAACAATAGAGGCTTTTTATGAAAAAAATTATTTCCGGTAAGGTTCGCGAAGTTTATGACCTTGAAGATGGACGCATGGTAATTGTTACAACAGACAGAATTTCTGCCTTTGATGTTATTCTGCCAACCATGATTACAGACAAGGGAAAGGTGCTCAATGCACTGGCTAACTTCTGGTTTGACTATACAAAGGATATTGTTAAAAACCATATGATTTCGAGCGACCTTAAGGACATGCCGGCCGAGTTCCAGAAACCGGAATTTGAAGGACGCACAATTCTTGTTAAAAAGCTTAAGATGATTCCTTATGAAGTAATTGTACGCGGCTATATGTTTGGTTCTATGTACGAAGCTTACAAGCGCGGCGAACCTTTCCTGGGCCACAAGTTTGATAAAGAATACAAGCAGGCAGAAAAGCTTGCCGAACCTATCGTTACCCCTTCTACCAAAGCAGAAGAAGGCCACGACATTAACGTTACCCTGCAGTATATGAAGGATGATCTTGGCGAAGAGCTTGGAACAAAGATTGAGCAGGTTGCCCTTGCAATCTACAAAAAATGCTACGAGCATGCCAAAGCCAACGGAATTATCATTGCAGATACAAAGTTTGAATTTGGTCTTGATGAAAACGGCGACCTCGTTCTTGGAGACGAAGTTCTTACTCCGGACAGCTCACGCTTCTGGGATGCATCAAAGTACGAGGTTGGCGGAAGCCCTGCAAGCTACGACAAGCAGTTTGTACGCGACTGGCTCAAAGAACACAACCTTGCCGGCGACCCTAACATCAAAGAGATTCCGGCAGAAGTAGTTGCCAAGACCTCAGAGATTTATCACGAATGTGAAAGACGCATATGTCATAAATAAAGATTGTCGGGTCAAGCCCGACAATGACATTCCCGCGCTTGACAACAACATGTCATTCCCGCGCTTAACAACAACATGTCATTCCCGCGCTTGACGCGGGAATCTTTTTCGTAAAATTTCCAACTTTTTAAATAAAATAACAACCATTAATCCTTTAATTATTCCCGCTTTTAAAACAATTCCTAAAAATATCAACGAAAATTCCTAAAAATCTTTATTCAAAAACGGCCCGTTTGCTCCTATTATGATGCCATAAGCAAAACATCTATTAGGAGGAAAATTAGATGAAAAAAATTGTTTTATTAGTTGTAGCATGTTTATGTGCTGTTTCTCTGTTTGCCGCTCCAAAAAAGAAGGCAAAGAAAGCTGGTGATGGAAAAATCAAGATTGGTATTATCAACAACCCACCTTCAGAATCTGGATACCGCGCTGCTAACGTAAAGGATATGGAAACTGTATTTACAGCAGCTAAAGGTTATGATGTAAAGACTTTCTACAGTGGAAAGAACGAAGAGCAGTTGAATGCTGCTGCACAGTTCATTACAGACGGTGTTGATTATATCTTCCTTTCTGCCGCTGCTACAGATGGATGGGACAAGACTCTTAAAGCTGCACAGAAAGCAGGTATCAAAGTATTCTTGTTCGACCGCATGGTTTCTGCAAAAGACAGCCTTTATGAAGCTGCTGTAGTTTCAGACATGGCTAACGAAGGTGCAACAGCTGTTGCATGGCTCAAGAGCCAGAATCTTAAAGAATACAATGTAATCCATATTCAGGGTGTAATGGGATCTGACGCTCAGCTCGGACGTACAGGTGCTTTGGACAAGGAATTTGCAGCCGGAACAATGAAGAAGGTTGTTCAGCAGACAGGTAACTGGAGTGCTGATGAAGCAAAGAAGATTGTTGAATCTGTTATCAACTCAAAGGAAAAGTTCAACGTAATCTATGCTGAAAACGACGATATGGCTAAGGGTGCTGTAGCTGCTCTTGATGCTGCTGGTATTACACACGGTGTAAACGGCGATGTAATTATCATGGGCTTTGACTGCAACAAGTGGGCTCTCCGCGAACTTCTTGCTGGAAACTGGAACTATGATGGACAGTGTTCTCCATTCCAGGCTGCTGTAATTGAAGGAATGATCAAATCTGGAAAGATTGCTTCAAAGAAGATCATCAACGAAGAAAAAGGATTTGATGCTAAGACAATTACACAGGCTGATATCGATACATACGGTCTTGGTGACTAATTTCACCACTCCTTTGTAATTCATACGGCGTAAAGACTTTACTTTACGCCGTTTTTTTTCAAACGATTCAAAGTCATTTGAAAACAAATAATGTCATTCCGAACTCGTTTCGGAATCTATATTGAAGCTCCCGCAAAAAGTTCGGGATGACACAGGTGTAAAAATGGATGAAGAAATTGTATTAAGTGCCCGTGGAATTTATAAAGAATTCCCTGGAGTAAAAGCGCTGCAAAATGTAGACTTTACTCTGCGTAAAGGCGAAATTCACGCCCTTATGGGAGAAAACGGAGCCGGAAAATCAACTCTGGTAAAGGTACTTACCGGTGTTTACGAAAAAGATTCCGGTGAAATAAGGATAGCTGGTTTTGACGGACCTGCTGCCATTCGTTCTCCACAGGATGCCCAGAATCTGGGTATTGCTACAGTATATCAGGAAATAACTCTCTGCCCTAATCTTACAGTGGCAGAGAATATGTATATAGGACGCGGTAACTACAAGTTTGTAAATCACCGTGCCCAGGAAAAGAAGGCTACAGAGCTTCTTGAAAAATTAAACATTCCGGCAAAAGCTGCACAACAACTTGGAACCTGTTCTCTTGCCGTTCAGCAGATGGTTGCCATTGCACGTGCTGTTGATATGGAATGTAAGGTTTTAATTCTCGATGAACCTACCTCTTCTCTTGATGACCGCGAGGTTGAACTTTTGTTCACTCTTATGCGCGACCTTAAGAGCCGTGGTGTAGGAATCATCTTTATTACACACTTCCTTGAACAGGTTTACGAGGTTTGTGACAAAATTACCGTTCTTCGCAATGGTGAACTTGTCGGCGAATACACAATTGCCGATCTTCCACGCGTAAAGCTTATTTCTGCCATGCTCGGTAAGGATATGGAAGACATGACCAACCTTAAGAACCAGAAGCGCCCTTACACAGGTGCCGGAGAGGTTGTTTACGAAGCAGAAGGCCTTTCGAGTGCCGAAGGTGTTCGTCCGTTTGACTTCCTTATCAACAAGGGAGAAGTAAACGGATTTACAGGACTTCTTGGTTCCGGCCGTAGTGAAAGCGTTCGTGCAATCTTTGCTGCAGACCGTGTAACTGGCGGTAAGGTAAAGGTAAATGGTAAGGATGTAAAAATCACTCAGCCAAAAGACGCCATGAAAGCAGGCATTGGTTATCTTCCGGAAGACCGCAAGGGAGACGGAATTATCCAGGACCTTTCAGTTCGTGAAAACATCATTCTTGCACTCCAGGTTCTTGATGGATTTACAAAGCCAATTCCTCGCGCCGAGCAGGAAAAACTTGCAGACGAATTTATCGAAATGCTCGAAATAAAAACTGCATCTAAAGAGACTCCTATTAAATCACTTTCGGGTGGTAACCAGCAAAAGGTTATTCTTGCCCGCTGGCTTTTGACACATCCTCAGTATCTTATTCTTGATGAACCTACCCGCGGTATTGACGTAGGTACAAAAATCGAGATTCAAAAGCAGGTGCTTAAGCTTGCAGAAGAAGGTGTGAGCGTAACCTTTATTTCTTCTGAAATTGAAGAAATGCTTTCTGTTTGCCAGAGACTCATCGTTATGCGCGACCGAAAAATTGTAGGCGAGCTTAAGGATGCTCTTTTGCGTCAGGATGTAATTATGCAGACTATTGCGGGAGGAAAAGCACAAAATGGCTAATAAAGTTGTAAATCAAATAAAAAAACTTTTTGCATCGCAGCTGGCAATTCCGCTTGTTGCTTTGCTTGTACTGGTTGTATTCAACCTTATTCGTGATCCAAGTTTCTTTTCTATTAATATTATGAAAAATAATCTTGGAAACACCGTTCTTTCGGGAAACTTAATCAGTATCCTCAATGGTGCTTCTGAGCTTGTAATTCTTTCAATAGGAATGACACTTGTAACATCTGCCGCCAAAGGACAGGATATTTCTATTGGTGCATCTGCAGCAATAGCAGGTTCGGTATTTGTAAAAATCCTCAAACTCTGGGGTATAAACGGTCTTACCATATTTGCAGGTCTTATTTTTGCATGTATAGTTGCTGTTCTTTTCTGTCTGTTTAATGGCTTGTTAATTGCAAAATTCAACATTCAGCCGATGATTGCATCTTTGATTCTGTTTACTGCAGGTCGACCTATTGCCTACTGGATTAATGGTGGTGCAACTCCGAATGTCGAAGCTCCAGTAATTACCTATATCGGAAACTTTATTCCGCACATTGCAATTCCAACTCCAATTATTGTTGTTGTAATCTTCATAGTGCTCATTAATATTATTCTGAAAAAGACTACACTCAGTCTTTATATTCAGTCGGTAGGTATTAATGAAAGAGCTGCAAGACTTAATGGTATTAATCCTGTAATGATGAAGATGGTTGTATTTGTAATTCTTGGTATATGTGTAACCATGGCCGGCGCAATGAATGTTTGCCGTATAGGTGTTATAAACCATGAAACAATTCTTCTTGATATAGAAATGGATGCCATTCTTGCTGTAGCCATTGGTGGTAACTCACTTGGCGGTGGTAAGTTCAAGCTGTCCGGTTCTATTCTGGGTGCTTACATCATTCAGGCCCTTACAATCACACTGTATGCCATGAAGGTTTCTTCTACAGCAGTAAAGGCTTACAAAGCAATCGTAATTATTATTATTGTTATTGCAGGTTCTCCGGTTGTTAAGGCATGGCTTGGTCAGCTTAAAGACAAGATTGTAGCAAAGAAGGAGGTTAAATAATTATGGCAAATATTTTTACAAATCTGTTCGGCAAAAAAGAAAACAGACAGCCGCTTTCTAATACAACTTTACTTCTTACAATTACAATCTGTACTTTTGTAGGAATGTATCTTCTTGCAATGATTATCTGGGGCGGCGGATTTTTAAATCCACAGCAGTTCCTTGATCTTTTCAACAACAACTCTTATCTGATTGTTGCAGCCTGTGGTCTTACAATCGTAATGATTACCGGTGGAATTGATATTTCTGTCGGGGGTTCCATTTCTCTTATTACAATGGTTTGTGTAGTTGTAATGGAAGATCATCACGGAGGCATTCTCAGTTCAATTCTTCTTGCTCTTGGAATCGGACTTGCAATGGGACTTATTCAAGGCTATTTAGTTGCATTCCTTAAAATCCAGCCGTTTATTGTAACTCTTGCAGGAATGTTCTTTACCCGCGGTATGACAACTATCGTAAGTAAGGTTCCTAGAAGTGCTACAAACGAACTCTTTACAGATTTAATGGATTTTGAAATTGATGTTCCATTCCTTGGAACCTGGGCCCGCAACGGCAACTGGATTCCTGCCTATATTGAAGTTGGTGTTGTAATTGCCCTGGTTGTTGTATTAATTCTCTGGGCTATGCTCAAGTGGACTCGTTTTGGCCGCAACCTTTATGCAGTTGGTGGAAACAACGAAAGTGCCTTAATGCTTGGTATAAACGTTAGAAGAACTCAGTTCTTTGCGTATATTCTTTGTGGTCTGCTTGCTGGTATTGCAGGCTTCTGTTACCTTCTCCATACAGGTGCCGGAAATGCTTCTAATGCAACCGCTGCCGAAATGCAGGCAATTGCTTCTTCCATTATCGGAGGAACACTGCTTAGCGGAGGCGTTGGTAGTGTAGTTGGAACCTTGTTTGGTGTTATGTCTCTTAAGACAATCAACAACATTGTTGTTGCGTCCGGACTGCGTGAGCCATACTGGCAGAGTATTACAACCGGACTTATGCTGTGCTTCTTTATCCTGCTTCAGAGTGTAATTCTTTCTCAGCGAAAGAAAAAACTCGGAAACATGGCAGGTTAATTAAGAAGAAGGATTATCCTCCTTATACTTATATTCACGGGGCGAAAGTCCCGTGTTTTTTTTGAATATATAGCTAAAGTAGTGAGGATCACTAAAGCCGCATTCATAAGCTATGTCGTAACCCTTCATATCAGTTTCCTTCATAAGACGTTTGGCATTTTCTATACGCACATTAGTAAGATATTCAATAAAGGTTGTCTTGCATTCCTGAGAAAAAATCGTACTAAAGTGGTTAGGGCTCAGGCATACAGCCTCTGCAACCGTGGTCAGAGTTGTGTTAGGATCTGCATAATTTTCTTCGATAAAGCGTTTGGCCTTTAAGATTACGGCTCCGTATTTTCCGGTAATTTTTGAATCGCGGTATTCCAGTGCAAAGCTCAAAACCTGTTCCATTGCTTTTGTAAAATGCGCCTCGTCCAGAACCGCCTGCTCCAGAAACTTTCTCTGAAGAATTTCGGGATTAACCTGCTTTATGTCGCCGCCAAGCTTTTCTACAAGCTTAGAAACCGCAAAAATCAAATCTACAAGAATATAAGAAGCAAATACACTGAACTGTCCCGGGTTGTTTCTTATAAGCGCCATGGATTCGTCAATTATTGCCGCAATCTCGTTCTGTCCCGCATACTTAAGCCTGTCTACAAGCGGGTCGTTTTCTTTAAGCTCAAGAATTTCTGCCGCACCGCCCTGCCCGTTTTTAGCAGAGTCTTCTTCCAGATCGTCAGAGCTTATGATTCTGTTCTGGCTTTCCTTGTCTTCTATATCAAGAATGCGTTTTGCATCCTCGTAAGAAAGGTTGAGCTGCGACAGATGTTCTACAGTTTTTCCAATAGCAGTAAGTACGGTACAGTCGTCGTTTTTGGTTGCAATGTGGCCTATTGTTTCTGCAGCGTGGAAAATGCTTTCGTCCAGCTCTTCGCGGGTGCTGCCCTTAAAGATACACACCAAAAGATTTGAATGATGGAAAAAGCATTCTGCCTGCTCCCAGGCCGTTGAGTAGGAATTAAGTAGCGAACATGCCTCCTGCAGGTTCTGCACATTGTCCGTCCGGCTCTGTATCCTGCTTATCATTACCTTGTAAAAACGCGAAATAAGATTAAAGCCCAGCTCCTGACTTTTTTCCACAATGCCGGTCATATCCTCGGCTGCATGCACAAGATTATTCAAAAACTCTTTTTTCTTGAGCATCTCGGTCGACTTTAATTCTTCCCTAAGCTTTGAAATATCCGACAGCTGTTTGCGCTCACGGTCTATCTGGGCAGCCGCTTTTTTAAGGCTTTCCAAAAGCTCATCAGGAGTAAACGGCTTAAGAAGGTATTCTTCTATTCCAATCGAAATTGCTTTTTTGGCGTAGTCAAATTCATCGTGCCCCGAAAGAATGATAATCTTAATCCAAGGCTGAATACGTTTGATTGCAGCAGCCAGCTCCAGCCCGTCCATAAACGGCATCTTTATATCAGTTATAAGAATATCAGGCTTAAGCTCATGCAGCATGGAAAGCGCAATTTCTCCGTCCGTAGCTTCTCCCACAAAGTTAAAACCACTGCCTTCCCAGTCAATCTTAGAACGGATTCCTTCGAGAACAATAGGCTCATCATCAACTGCAAAAACGCTATACATCCTCTTCTCCTGTAGCTGCCTTCTGCTCGCATGGAATCGTAAAAGAAATACAGCTTCCTTTTTTCGGTTCCGACTCTATCTTAAGCCCCTCTGTCTGCTCGCCATAATAAAGCTTAAGCTTTTTATTTACATTGTACAGGCCGTAAACAGAGCTCAGTTTTTCTGTATCCTGTTCACCCTTGGCAAGCTCATTACGTACCTGCTCAAGTCGTTCTGCAGTAAAGCCTGCACCGTTATCTTCTACAGTAAAGCATATTGTAGTCTTTGTGTCATCTGCATAATGAACGCTTACAACAAGCTCTCCCCTGCCCCTCTTGTTTTTAATTCCATGATAAATTGCATTTTCAACAAGCGGCTGAAGCACCAGTTTTATCATCTTAAAATCTACAAGTGATTCATCCACATCAATTTTATAATTAAGAATATCTGCGTATCGTATTTTTTGAATTGTAAGATAATTTTTTATATGGTCCAGTTCCTGGGCAATGGTAATCCATTCGTGTCCACGGCTCAGCGAAATTCTCAAAAAGTCTGAAAAAGCCTTGGTAATTCGAACAACCTCTTCTGTTTTTTCTTCCTCGGCAAGCCACACAATTGTATCAAAGGTGTTGTACAAAAAGTGCGGAGTAATCTGAGCCTGCAGCGCCTTCATTTCTGCCTTTTGAAAATTCTTCTGCTCTTCCATGTTTTTCTGAATCAAAAGATCAATCTGGCTGGTCATGGTATTAAGGTTACCGGCAAGAGTATCCAGCTCGTCAACCTGAGGAATATCTATGCGCGCAGTAAGGTCTCCATTTGCAACCTTTGTAGAAAGCTTTTCCATATCGCTGATAGGCTTTTGAATTGCCCCCGACACAGAAATAAAACTGTTGATGGAAATAAGTACTGCAAGAATTGTAATTATAATCTGCAATATGGTAAGGATGATGGAAGTATTTTTTATGGAAATATTTGTTTCGTATGCAGATTCAATTTCTTCTACGATGAACTCCTGCATAATATCAGAAAAAAGCGAAGTGATTGTACGGATTTCGTCCAGGTCCGATTCGTTCTGGGTAACGGCACTGCCCGAAGAAATGCGTTCTATAAGCTTATTGATATTGCGTACAAGTGTTGTATTTGCACGCATGGCAACTTCCAGAGTTTCGCGGCTCTTGGAATCTTTTACACTCGAAAGCATATTAGCAAGACCGTCCGTAATTTCTATCATCATTATATCGTGGCGGCCGTCCGGTACAGTTTTTTTACCGCAGATTATATCCCACAGCTCCGAAGGAATATCATTTTTAGCAATACTGTTTATGCGGTTTGCAGTGCTTACGTTGGTAATAATTTTTGTATACTGCTGTGTATGCATCTGCGATACAACAATGGAATATATGGTAGGAATGATAGTAATTACAAGCAGGAATATATAAGTTACGAGAAGTGTTTTTCTGAGGCTCTTATTCTTAACACTCTTCAATTAATATCCTCGCGGTTCATAGAGTGAAAAATCATCGTCTTCTGTAAAAACTGTTTCGGTATTATAAGTGATTCGTGGAATAGGCTGCCCTGCGTGAATCTGCTTTACAAGCTCCATAAGCTTTGGGCCAAGATTAGGATTGCATTCAACAACACAGTTGAGTTTGCCCTGAGTCAGCGCATCTATAGATTTTTGTTCTGCATCCACGCTAATGATTATCATATTTGCAGGATTGATTAAATAATTAGTAAGAGTATCCAAAAGTCCAAGGGTCATAGAATCGTTATGTGAATAAACTACATCAATTCTCTCGCCCTCGTAGTAAAGAGCATTAAGCTTATAGTTTCCGACCATGCGTGCCGACTGAATAAGATTTTCTGCAATTTCCTTGCCGCGTGAACGCAAAAAGTCTCCGTCCTCTGAATGAATGATGGAAAACTTTGGATCCTGTTCAATTATTTCGCGAAAGCCCTGAGCCCTTTCTTTTACTACCGAAGAATTTTCAGTTCCCGACATTTCAAAGATTCTTATGTTTCCGGTTCTGTTCCTGCATTTTCTTACAAGAAATCGCGCAGCCCTTCTGCCTTCTTCCAGACCGTTTTCTCCCAAAAATCCTGCATAGAGCGACGGGTCTGCATTAATCTGGCGGTCTACGACAATTACAGGAATGCCTGCTTCCTTGGCTTCGGTAAGCACGTTATCCCAGCCGTCTTCTACAATAGGCACAAAGGCAATTACATCTACCTGGTACACAATAAAAGAACGGATAGCCTTAAGCTGATTTTCCTGCTTCTGCTGAGCGTCATCAAAAAGAATCTGAATATCGTTTTCTTCTGCTGATTCAAAAATGGACTGGGTATTGCGGGTACGCCAGGCGCTTTCAGAACCAATCTGCGAAAAACCAAGAATAAGCTTTTCGTTGTTTTTTTCCTTTGGAGGTTCCGGGCGCCTGCGTGTAGTAAGTATAAAAATTAAAAGAAAGAGAACGGCAGCAATAAAAGCCAGCATAGAGAACAGCTGTATTTTTCTGACATTCGCTTTCATATTTTTTATTTACAAAGTTCCCTGTATTTAAGAGCAAGGCGTTTTGACTTAACTGCTGCAAGTCCGCAGTAGTTAGACGGATGCTCAAAGAAGTTTGCCGGATTTTCTACACCAAGCTTTTCCAGCTGGGCAGTAATGTCGGCATATTCTTTTTCGTGAGTTTTAAGAACTTCAAAGAAGGTCTTGCCGCTCTGCTCTGCTTCCAGAGTGATTTTGCGGATAACTTCGTGGCCGTCGTTGTAGCCTGCTTCTCCCAAAAGGATATAAGCCGGTTCTGCAAGTACGCCGCCCTTAACCTTACCACCGGCATTTTCAAGGTTGCGTGCCATGCCTTCCTTGTCTGCCTGAAGTCCCTTTACAACACTGTTCATACGTGCAACTGCCATTGTAAAGCCGCTAACGTAATCTGCAATAAAACGCTGGCTTGCACTGTTTGTAAGGTCGCGCTGATGTTCGCTTATCTGGTCCATATAGAAGGTAATTACGCGTGGGCACATTGCCTTCCAAAGTGACTTAACGTGTTCGCTGTTCCAAGGGTTACGCTTCTGTGGCATGGTTGAGCTTCCAACCTGTGTTGCTGCAAAGTATTCAAACACTTCGCCAATCTCGCTTCGCTGAAGGTTACGAAGATCGTCTGCAAGGTTTGCAATAATACCGAATGCAACGTTCATCTCAAGCAAAAGGCGCAGAACATATTCAGGTTCTACAAGCTGGTTTGAATATTCACTTGGCTGGAGCCCCAAAAAGCCTACATATGTGCGTTCAAGTTCTTCCGGGTCTTTTACAATCATCGACGGACCGTTGTAGCTGCCTACAGGACCTGCAAGCTTTCCTACCAGCCCGTTGCTCAATTCTTCAATGCGCAAAATTGACTTACCAAGACGGCTTACAAATTCTGCAATTGACCAACCGAATGTAATTGGAACTGCGTGCTGACCGTGAGTACGTCCAACCTGTGGAGTAGCGCATTCACGTTCTGCAATGTCGCAAAGATAATTTTCAAGCTTTTTAAGTTCAGGAAGCACAACGTTCTGAGTAACATCGCGCATACGGCAACTCAAGGCTGTATCCAGAATATCTACAGAGGTAGCACCCAGGTGAATGAGCGGACCAATGTCACTGTCAACCTTAGTCTTCATTACGTTTACAAGAGCGCGGATATTGTGCTTGGTTTTTTCTTCTTCTGTGTAAACTTCCTGCGGGTCAATGTTTTCGGCAACTTCATCAAGTTTGCGTGCAACAGCATCTGTCAACTGACCGCGGAGCTTAAGGTGAGCCTTTACCAGAGCCGCCTCGCACTTGGCGCAGGAACGGATGCTCGCCTCTTCCGAAATATATTTAGAAAGGCCTGCAAAAGCATCAGCCTCCGACAAAGAGTATCTGTGATCGATACAAGAAAGATTTTCAAAAATATTGCGTGTTTCCATGCCGCTATTATAGTAGATTTTATGTAAATTGGGAATAAGCAATATTTAAGTGGTTGGAAATCAATTTATTTAATTCCCAACTTACATAAATCTATAAATCGTGCTATAATAGGAGAAATCCCCTAGGATGAGCGGAAGAAAGATTTTTTTTTGGAGGTCTTTTTTATGAACAAACTTCTTGCTAAAATTAAAAAAATAAAAGTTACCCCAAAATTAGTTCTAAAAGTTTTATACTGGCTTTTTTTGTTTGCCTTGTATCATGTTTGTGAATATTTAAATCAATATTGCAACAATGCAAGAGGCGGCATGTGGAGAATCGGTAACAGTGGTATTCCTTTTGCAACACTGCCCGGAGTTTTTACTTCTTTATTAATGGTAATCCTCATTATTTGGGTAGTTCACTTCCGTAAATTTGGTTTTTATGCTGCAATTACTATTCTTGGTATACGCTTCATAAGACTTGGAATCCATCTGTACCATCATAATCTTATGATTCTGCCGGGCATTTTCATGAGTCTTGTTACACTTATGGCTGTAGGTATTATTTATCAGGCCAACGAAGCTCTTATCAAGACAGAAAAGAAACACCACAAGGAACAGGAAGAATTCACCAAATCCATCATCGGTGCCTTTACAAACTGTATAGACGGCAAAGATGCCTACACCAACGGTCACTCATACCGTGTTGCCCTGTACACAACCATGCTTGCAAATAAAATGGGCGTAACAGATCAGGCAACTTTAGACAAATACTACAACATTGGGCTTCTTCACGATATAGGAAAAATAAGTATTCCGGACGCCATCTTAACCAAGCCGGGAAAACTCACCGCTGCCGAATTTGACACCATCCGGAGTCACGCCCAGGAAGGCTACAAAATTCTTAAGGATGTAAAAATTCAGGAAGATATTGCGGCCGGAGCTCACTATCACCACGAACGCTACGATGGTACGGGCTATCCGGACGGACTTTCGGGCAAAGCTATTCCTCAAGTTGCAAGAATCATTGCCGTTGCAGATGCCTTTGACGCAATGAGTTCAACCCGTTCTTACCGCAAAAAACTTCCGCTCGATTATATTGCCCGCGAAATAGAAACCTACGCCGGAACCCAGTTTGACCCGGAGGTTGCCAACGCCTTTCTTTCGCTTTACGAAGAAGGTGCCTTTGACAACCTTAGAAATCCTGATCCGGACTAGTTTGCAATTTTTCTGGCCAGATAAACAAAAGGTGTATCCAGCAGGCTTGTTACAACATAAATAACGTAGCAGGCTGCTGTGATAGAAACAAGTTCTGCAAAGCTGTAAATGCCCCAGAAAGCACCAAAGTTAAAAATCACAATATTTACAAACTGACTGATAAGCGTAGAAAAGTTATTGCGGAACCACAGCATTGCACGATGGTCTCCGGTTTTCTTTTCGGTAAGCCCCCACCAGGCATGATAAAGCACAACATCAATCCATTCAGAAACAGCATAAGCAATAAGACTTGCAAGCAGCATGCGCGGAGTGTTTGAAAAAAGCCCCTTAACAAAACCACTGGCCCAGTCGCTTTCTGCCGGAGTGTAGTGAACCCACAAAAACGAAAGCAGAATAAAGGTAAGGCTTGTAAGGATTCCTGCAAGAACCCCCTTGGCCGCATCTTTTTTGCCGTAAACTTCACTCAAGATATCGGTTGCCAGAAATGTTGCCGCAAAAAGGGTATTACCCAAAGTCTGGTCCATACCAAAAGCATGAACGACAATCGTAACTTCGATATTGGCAAAAACAGTACAAATGCCAATCCAGGCAAAAAGTCCGCCTTTACCAAACAGGCGCAGAAACAGGACGGTTCCTCCAAAAGAAACCAGAAGTGTAAGGATTAAAAACAATTCATTCATACGGGCCTCCTTGACAGGAAGTAAGAATTTGACCTGGTTTTGTTTAACGACAGGAAGGACTTCGAACTGTCTGATGAATGAAACAATGGAACTTTAACAGATTGCGGCAAATGAATCAATTGCCGGGAAAGTCGAGTTGATATAATCCTGCCTTTAGCTTTTCGTACAGCTCAGAATCCGGCATCGGGCGGCCAAACAGGTAACCCTGAATCTGCTCGCAGCCGTTTTCGCGCAGGAACTGGTAGGCTTCTTCGGTTTCTACACCTTCGGTAAGGGTGCTCATATTCAGTGCTTTTGCCATGGTAATAATATTCTTTAAGATATGACGCGCCTTTGCATTTCCCGAAAAACCTGAAAGAAATTTCATGTCAATTTTCATCATATCAAAGTCGTATTCTTTAAGAACATTAAGACCCGAATATCCCGCACCAAAATCATCCAGCCACAAAGCGTAGCCGTCGTTACGGAACCGTCGCAGAATCTCCTTAAGCTTTTCGTCGTTTTCGGACAAAGTACTTTCGGTAACTTCTATATGAATAAGATTTTTATCAACGTCATATTTATTCAAGAATGCTTCGACATCCTCTGCAATATTAAGCGAATCAAAATCACGTCGCGAAAAGTTTAACGAAACCGGAATCAAAGGAAGCCCGTTCTCCTTTGCATAAACAAAATTGCGGCAAACCTTTTCTACAACATACATATCCAGCTTGTAAATCTGATAGTATTCCTCCAGCGTCTGAATAAAATCTGCCGGCGACAAAAAACCATACTTAGGATCATCCCATCGTGCCAGAGCCTCAAGTCCGCAAAGTTTGCCGCTTGCCGCATTCACTACCGGCTGATAGTAAACCTTTATATATTCCTTTTTAATTGCCTCGTCTATGTTATTTATAATGTACTGCTTTTTCTGAAAATTGCTTGCCATAGTACTGTCATATTCGCAGTAGTCGTGATTATAATGCTTTTTGATTGTGTAGCAGGCATATCGCGCCCGGTCACAGGCCATAAGAGGAAGACATTCACGGTCCAGTGGCTTGTAGCCGCCAACTTTAAGACCAAGTTTAATGTCATAATTCATGCCAAGCAGGTTTCGTCTTATAGTCTGCAGCTTTTCCTGAACCGCCTCGTTTTTTGTAAGTACAACAAAGTTATCGTTACTAAAGTGCGCAACCAGCGAATCCTTAAAAACAAGATTGGTCATATCGGCAAATTTTTTAAGGAACGCATTGCCTTCCCAAAAGCCGTATTTTTCGTTCAGAATTTTAAAATTTTCAATATCAAGAAAAAGGAAAATTAACGAGCTTATATCAACGTTCTTGTCGTGCATCTGCTCCAAAGCCTGACTGCGGAAATAATGCATGTTGGCAATTCCCGTTACTTCATCGCTTATAGACAGTTTAAGCAGAATACCCTGTGCATGCTCCAGCTTTTCTTCCTTTTTGGCTTCTGACAAACGCTGGTGGTAGGCATTAATTGCACTCATCAGTATGGAAATAAAAACAATGCTCAAATTTATTTTGGTTGCATAAGTAGCCGGAATATATTTATTACATATAAAAAAGAAAAGCCCGTAAGCCCCCGATAAAAGCAGAATAGAATAAATAGGCCGCCACACCACAAAGCAGAAAACAAAAATGGTCATGGTCATTAAAGTTACAAACTGTTCGCCCTTTTTGTAATCCAGGAACGAAATGTAAATGCCAAACGCAATGGCCACCAGCGAAAAAATGTATTTTAGTGCCGCCCACAAATAGCGGTTACTGCTAAGTTTTTTTACATGCCTTATTGAATAAATAAAAAGAGCCAGTGCCGCAATAAGCAGAATTATAAAACAGGTAAGATGAACCGCAAACCACTGTGTAGACCTGCGGGTCTCTTCGTCAAACTGGCGCAGTGTGATATTAAGAATCATAAACAGTTCGAGCACAATTACTACCGAAGAAACATAAATGGCCGAACGGATATTTGACCTGTCAAAAAATTCGTTTACATATTGAGAATGCTTACCGACTCCAAGAAAATTTTTTATTTTTTCTGCAAGCTTCATAATGTTTTCTATTATAAAGCAGTTTTGATAAAAAGAGAAATTTTTTGTGAAAAAACCCCATTTTATCATAGGGGAATTTCCTTAAATTTCGCAAAACCGTCAAGTTTTTAGTTACAATCACAATAAAATAATGTTATCCTATATATACCAACATAAATTAATAGGAGAAAATTTATGAAAAAAATGTTAACAGTCGGGGCACTCCTTTTAAGTGCCGCATTACTTTTCGGACAGACTTCCGAAGTTGCACATGTAACTTCCGGTCTTATCGAAGACAACGCTATAGACCAGCTTGACTTCGGTACAGAAGATGGCAAAGGTCTTACCTTTGTTCAGTTTATTGATAGTGCCAGCACAATCAACTTTGGATGGGGAAACTGGATTTCAGACTCTTTCTGGCTTAGCTTTTATGATGAATGGTACAACAATGGTGGCCGCTCTGATCAGGCAAATGTAACTAAGTCTTACGGAACAAAAGACGGTATCAACATTGATTATACAGACACAACCAAGACTTATACCGTAGGAACTGGAAACTGGAATATTAATAATACTTTTGCAGTTGGACTTGGCTTTGGAAACTTTGGTATGCAGATTTCCTGGGATGCAGACTGGGCGCTCGGACAAACTCCAGGAATCATAACACAACTCACCACAGGTCTTGATACAAGCACTACCGAGAGTATTTTTGGTACAAATACACAAACTTCTTCTTCTGAGTCTCAGTCAACACCTGACGGCACAACAACTGCTTACAAATATGACAAAATCAAAAACTTTGAGAATACAAATGATTTTGCAATCAATCTTGATGGTGTAGGCATAAAAGATGCCGGAAGCAATGCCTTTTATGCTCAGCTCAATGCTGTAACCTTTAGCTGGGAACAGAACAAAAGAGCAAATACCTACGAAAGTACAACAACTAAAAATGGTAAAACAACAGAAAGCATTAACGCAGATGCAATAAGTAGCACTAACACCTTTAAACCAGGTCTTGCATTTGAACTTGGCATGAATCTTTCAGAAAGCGATTTGGTTACAACCAAGCTTATCTTTGAAGATGCACTTGCAGTTGGTTTCAAGGGTGGAAAGCAAAAGAAAACTTATACATCAGTTACTGACGATAACACAGAGACAGTTACAAATCAGTATGAATACGAAATTAAACCCGGAAAGTATTTTTCTATAGAAAATACTCTTACTCCGGTTTTAAAGTTTGACTTTAACTTTGATGAAAACCTCCAGCTTGTTGCCGCAGTAAAAGCCGGAATCTACACTGGTAATACAAACACCAAGGCTTCTACATTTGAAAGAGTTAAAACAGTCACTACATTCAATAAAACATCAGGAAATACAACAATAGCCAAAGATACATACACAAATTACTATTCTTCAAACAAAGACAACAACACCTTTACAGTAAAAGTTGCACCGGTATATGCACTTGGTCTTGTATATCAGATTAAACCTGGAAAAACAAACCTTAACTTTGGTGTAAATGTTGAACGCGGCTCTTATCAGTGGGAAATCACAAAAAACACAAATGCAAACATCAATAAAAAACACATAGATGAAGACACAGACGCTGCCGGTAACACAACAGGTTCTACAAGCGTAACTATTAATAATGCAGGTCAGGAATACAAGTCTGTTACATATACAGCACCAGCAGGATTTTCCGGCGACTTGTATCTTGGTGCAACCTGGTTCTTCAGCGAAAATGTAAAACTTGATGCATACTGGAGCAACGATTTCACAGGTCTTACATCCACTTCAAACAGCTTTGGTATTGACCTTTGTGTTAAGTTCTAAACAACAAGCCCTATTTTAGGAGAAACAAATGAAAACAAGATTTTATAAATATCTTGCTCTTCCCGCCCTGCTGCTTTGTTCTGTCTTTGCCTTTACCTCGTGTGTAAAAAACTTTGACGGCACAACAGTAGACTTTAGCGAAAAAGAGCAGGAAATAACCGGAAGAACCGGCGGAAATCAAAAGCAGTTCAGCGGTGACCTGGAAGTTATTGAACCGACAGGCGGCAACCCTGTTGAAAAAAGCAGCCATGCTCTGGTAACACTCAAAATCTACAGTCTTGCTCAGCTGGATATGGACAGTGTAAACGCTGCAGTAACCTTCTACAGACTCAAGGATAATACAAAGAATGCCACTTACTATCCGGAACATAATGGAACAGTTAAGATTGTACGTGTTATCGATAGCCGTACCAGTAAGACTGCCTACGACTTTGACTTAACCCCTTCAAACGGTGATGAAGCAGGTATTGCTACAGAAATTGACTTTGAACTTGATACAAGCGCTGTAACAGAAGATACAATTGCTGTTATTGCAGATGCGACCAAGCTCAAGGACAAGGCAGGTAATTTTGTTCTTAATCTGGACAAAAGCTATATTGCAGGACAGGAATCTGACAGCTGGATTGACTATATCGATGTAACTGGAACTGGAATTACTACAAACATCAACCTTACTACTCATGAAGATTTCTGTAAAGGCTATGCACCAATTGACTGGACAACTCTTAGCTGTACACCTGACGGCGTTACCGGAAAATACATTTTCGAAATTGCTGCAGAAGATATAAGAAGTCCGGCAGATTCTACTGCTGTATATGATTCTAGTTTTGCATCAAAACTGAATTCCTGTATGTTCCTGCGCGCCAAGACCCTGGACAAAACAGCATACGAAGATACTCCATTAACCGGATGGTCACTTGATGGTTCAGTTTATAAGACAACATCCCCTGTTCTTGCATACAAAACAACCTTTACACTGGTTATTAGTATGCCGGAGATTTCTGCACCTGCCTGGTACAAGGATGTTTACGGACACCCTGGCTTTTGTACACAGTACGAAAAAGGAACTAAGTTTGACCTTCGTGCTATTGCAGGCCACGACCCTATAGAAACAAATGTTATAACAACAGAACAAGATTTTATTACTGACCCATGGGGACCTTCTGCACAGCCTGCATGGTCTGCTGGAGTATATACCCAGGATTATACTTTAGCTTCTACAAGCACCAGCGATATTTTCTATAATCAGGGACATCTGTTAACTGTAATGCCATCTTCTTCATATAGCAGTAAGGTAAATGCTTGGTATATCAAATGGGAAATAGTCTCTTCAGCAGCTGTTTTAGATCCAGATGCCTGTGACGACTTTATTGTTACCGATACCAATTATGGCAAAATGGAAATAACAAAAGAAGTTGTAAAGAATAATAATGGCTCAGTTTCAAAGGTAGTCGTTACCTTAAACAAGCCTTGGTTCTATACTTATTACGAACCAGAAGGTCCAATACTCTGGGTTGGAAACGGGACAAAAATTAAAACAAACACTGCTTATCCAAAACAGCTCAAGTTTGGAACATTTAAAAACCCGTCAAAAGGCGATGCAAGCGGTTACACTCCGCTGGCAGATTAATTAAGGAGGATTGAAAAATGAAAAAGATAACTTTCAAAACTCTGGCCGCAGTTCTTGGTTGTACAACCCTGTTGTTTACAGGCTGTTTAAACAACTTTGAAGGCACAACACCAAAATATGAAGAATACTCCGAAAACTATACAAGCAGGTATGGAGAAAACTGGGTTGCAGATGGATTGGTGAGCTCCAATATAAACTTTAGCAAAACCGGCAACAAAGCTGCGCAAGATACTACGGTTGAGATAATCTTTAACAATTGTAAATCTGCGCTGGACGAAGCTAGTGTAGACGCTGCTGTAAGCTTTTATAAACTTAAGCCAAATGCAGCTAATCAATACTACTATCCTGAGCATGACGGTGACCTTGTAAAAACATTTATCCGCAAAGAAGAGCCTTCCTATTATAACGGAACAGTAAGATACATTTACAATGTAAACACCGAAAACATTACCTATGATAAAATTGCCCTCGTTATTGACGGCTCCAAGCTTAAATACACCAACGGCATGGCAGTTTTGTCCAATGACAAAAACATCACGGCAGGAGAAGTAACTGATACTGTTGTAAAATACCTCACTATGGTCTATAAGAAAGATGGCACTACCCCGCTTACAAATATTCTCAACATCTTTGACGAAAGATATGATGCAAAATACCATTTAGGTTTAAATACCGATCTTACATTTAACGCAGATTTTACATATCAAACCCCACAACCTTCTGGTTCTAATAAGACTCGTTACCTTGTTCGCGCTCCGGTAAAAGAACTGAATGCCGACACAAGTGCAAAATCTTATGTAGACAATCTTAGCAGCGTTCTTTCTCAGATGTACAAGCTGCAGATTCAAAAGCCTGGAAGCACAGAGTGGGAAGCATCTGGAACACTTACTTTTACCTGGCACAGTACAGCTTCAAGTGCAGCAGCTGACCCATACAGTGCTAACACTTACACTACCGACATTGACACTTCGACATTGGAAAAAGGAACAAAGTATCGTGTTATACGCGATGACAGTGTAAGCCTTGGTACACCTCCAGCCTGGATAAAAGCCGCCTATGGTCATGAGCCTATGCCTTATACTCTAAACAGGTCTATAGTTGTTCGCACCGGTTATATATCATATGCAAGTACAGATACCCCTTACATCTTTGAATGGGATGGATATGGAAGCTTTAGTAGTGCTTCAGACTGCACTTATGACAATGCTCAAGCCGCTCAAAGCTCAATGTTCAACTGTACATATGACAGTTCATCTATAATCCTTACACCTGTAAGCGGTGTAAAACTTAAAGATGTAAACGGCTTTATACTTGTATCACCAGCTAAAGGAATTATAGAATCAACAACCATTCTTTACTATGATGAAAATGGTGCTATTAACAAAGTCAGAGTCAAAACAAAGGATAATTCATATATTGGTTCTGTAAAGATTTACGTTAATAACAAAACCACCATTGAATCAAACACCTACAATACAAAACAGCTTACCTTTGGCTGCTATCCTGATACAGCTCAGGGAGAACTTTCGGGCTATGTTGAGATTGGAGAAGGTTTATTTACACAAGGTGAACCAGTAATTACTGATACTGCAGGGTCTACAGATATCAACGATTATACATTAGCATATGTCGACAGAAACAATGGAAATAACATCGAGTCAGTATTTGAGATATATATGCTTCCAGGAACATACTATATCCAAAAAGCAAATAGATTATCTGATGATTATAATATACTTTCTTCTGTTTCAGGGGTAGTGTATTATGGTGCACTTCAAATAATTAATAATAAGACAAATGCTATAAAACTTTCTATGTCATCTGGTTCATCAACTGACACATTCACCATATCAGAAAATGAAGCCGGCTATTATAAGGTAAGATGTTATAGTTTCTACTCAACCACATCTAACGATACCTACCACTATTATGATGGCTATATGGCATTCCACATCTATAAAAACTAGCTAATTCCTACAGCGGTTTTTCATTTAAAAATACAATATGAGTGGGCAGAACAATAAGTTCTGCCCGCTTTTTTTAACAAAAATGAAAAAAAATTCAAAAAATTTTCCATTTTTTTGTAATAAGTACCACTTCTTTTTGAATACTATAGGTAGAGAAAAATCCCATAAATGTCGCGTTGCGGCCGGGAACTATGCCTAAATAAAAAGAGGTATCAAAAATGGAAGAAACAGTTTTTGACAACATCGACCCTGCAATTCTGGAACGAATCAAAGCATTAAGGCTCATAGACGATGACCTTATGACAGTAGTATTTAGCGGCGATAAGAAGGCAACCGAATTTCTTATCAGAATCCTGCTGAACAGAAATGATCTTAAAGTTACTAAATCAATGACTCAATTGCAAAAGCATAATCTCTTTGGTCATTCAGTAAGACTTGATATTATAGCAGAAGATATTTACAAAACTGAATATAATATCGAAATTCAAAGGTCAGATAAGGGATCTGATCCACGTAGAATCCGATATCATCAGGCAATGTTAGACAGTCATACGCTTAAAAAGAATGAAGATTTTAAGGCCTTACCAAATCTTTACATCATCTTTATTCTTGAACATGATTTATTTAAAAGGCACAAACCTATTTACTTCATTAATAAAACAATTGATATACAAGACGAGTCCGGTAAATATTTGCCTTTTGATGATGGTTGTAATATAATGTACATTAACGGTGATTACAGAGGAGAAGATGCTCTTGGAAAACTGATGCATGACTTTTCTACTCCAAATGCCGATGAAATGTACTACGAGATACTTGCAGAAAAGGTTAGATTTCATAAACAGGATTCAAAGGGGGTACAGACAATGTGTAAAGTTGTAGAAGAATATGGCGATGAACGTGCAGCCGAAGCATTAAAACAGGGCATTGAACAAGGTATTCAACAGGGCACAATTGAAACTGCAAAAAACATGCTTATAAAAAATTATCCTTTAACCGAAATTGCAGAAATAACAAAGCTTCCTCTTAATCAAATTCAGGAACTGCAGAAACAGTTGTAACAGACACACCAAAACTCTCCCTATTTTCTAAGCGCACAAAAAATGGTAGTATAGTAGCATTATGGATTTGATTAAAAAACTTGATGAATGCGAAGCTCGTTTTAAGGAAGTGTCGGAGCTGGTTATGGACCCGGCTTTGGTAAAAGATGCCAAAAAGTATAAGGACACTATGCGCGAGCATGGATATTTGACCGAGCTTTGTGCACTTTATGATGAATATAAAAAGGTTCTCTCGGGTATTAAAGATGCCAAAGAAATGATTACCAACGAAGATGATGCCGAAATGCGCGAAATGGCACGAGAAGAACTTAAGGAGCTGGAAGAACGCCAGCCTGCCCTTGAAGAAGAAATTAAACTCAAGCTTGTTCCGCCTGATCCTCTTGACGAAAAAAATATTATTCTTGAAATCCGTTCCGCTGCCGGTGGTGACGAGGCAAGTCTTTTTGTACGCGACCTTTGGGAAATGTACTGCCACCTTGCAGACCGCAAAGGCTGGAAAACAGAAACCATGGAAGCTCAGGAAACCGAAGTCGGCGGCTTTAACAAAATCGTAACTTCAATCAGCGGCAAGTTTGTTTATGGAACCTTGCGCTGGGAGTCTGGAGTTCACCGTGTTCAGCGTGTTCCTGTTACCGAAAGCCAGGGCCGCCTGCAGACTTCTACTGCAACTGTTGCCGTTTTGCCGGAAGCAGAAGAAACTGAAATCGAAATTAAACCGGGTGATGTACGCATTGATGTTATGCGTGCCGGTGGACCTGGTGGACAATGTGTAAATACAACCGACTCTGCAGTTCGTCTTACTCATATTCCTACCGGACTTGTTGTAATTCAGCAGGACGAAAAGAGTCAGATTAAAAACAAGGAAAAGGCCTTCCGCGTTTTGCGTGCCCGTTTGTTTGACCTGGAAGAAAGCAAAAAGCAGGAAGAGCGAGCCGCGGCCCGTTCAAGCATGGTTGGTTCAGGTGCCCGTTCCGAAAAAATCCGCACCTACAACTTTCCTCAGGACCGCGTTACCGACCACCGCATAAACTACAGTGCCCACAACCTTCCGTCTTTCATGATGGGAGAAATGGATGATATGTTAGATGCCCTGAACGTTTACGCCAAGGAAGAGCAGCTTGCCGCCGACGTTACATCATTGGAAAGTAACGCATAGATTGTCGGGTCAAGCCCGACAATGACAAACTATGTCATTACCAGGTCAAGCCCCACAATGACATGTCATTACCGGGCTTGACCCGGTAATCTCTTACAAGGAGAGACCATATGGAAAACTACACCCTACGAACATTCAGAACCTTTGCTACAAAACAGCTGGAAGGAGTCTCTCCTACTCCAGAACTGGATGTACAGGTTTTACTGCAGCATGCAATGCACTACGACAAAACCCAGATGCTGCTTTTTCTGGATAATCATATTCCCGATGACAAGCTGGAATGGCTGTATCACGCCCTGGACCGCAGGGAGTCAGGCCTTCCGGTTGCATACATTACCGGCCACAAGGAATTTTACGGCTTTGACTTTTTTGTAACTCCCGATGTTTTAATTCCCAAGCCGGACACAGAAATTCTTGTAGAACGCGCTCTGGAAATCATCCTTGAAAAAATGGAAGACAGCTCCAACAGCGAACCGCTCCAGATCTGCGACATGTGTACAGGCAGCGGCTGCATCGGTATTTCTGTATTAAAAACCCTTTATGCCGTAGATAAAATTCCGGTAGAAAAGCTTCCGCAGTTTACTCTGGTAGATATAAGCGCTCCTTCACTCGAGGTTGCCAAAAAGAATGTTGCAACTCTCTTGCCCGAAAAGAGCCTTGTAGAAAAAATTACCTTTGTTCAGTCAGACTTGTTTGAAAATGTTCAGGGTCACTTTGACCTTATTCTTTCAAACCCTCCATATGTACCAACTGCCATGGTCGACGAACTTTTGACCGACGGCCGCAGCGAACCACGCCTGGCCCTTGATGGAGACGAAGACGGAACTGCATTAATCAAAAGGCTCATCATTCAATCTTGCGACCACCTTGCCTTTAACGCTACAATTCTTATGGAAACCGGAGAATACAATGCCCTCCAGACCGCAGACTTTGCCCGCGGACAGGGCTTTGAAACCCAGATCCACACCGATCTGGAAGGCGACTACCGCAACGTCGAAATGACAAAATAAAAACGGGGTCCCTGAGGCAACTTATGCGGTCCCTGAGGAAACTTATGCGGTCCCTGAGGAAACTTATGCGGTCCCTGAGGCTCTCGAAGGGCCCTAAAAGAATGTTGAACATATGAGTACAAAGTCAATATTTTCTTCTAATGTAAACGATTCTCAGAGCCTGTTGCAGGAATTTTTTGCAGCAAATGATTATCTTACCTCCGAAGAAAAATCTCAAATCTCCAAAGCCTGGGACTTCCTCGTAACCTGCACTTCTACCGAAACCCGTTCCAGCGGCGAGCCTTATTATATTCATCCTTTGCGCGTGGCTCACATCCTGGCACAGAACAAGCTCGACAGCGATACAATCATTGCGGCCCTGCTCCATTCAATAAATCAGCACGGCGGAACCAGCGAACAGGTAAAAGAGCTTTTTGGCCAGAACATTGCCGACATTACGGATACAACAAATAAGATTCTCAACATTCCTATAAATACCAAATCCATTCATCAGTCGGATGCAATCAGAAAAATGTTTTTTGCCATGTCCGATGATGTACGTGTACTTTTTATCACTCTGGCCGACCGCCTTGACCGAATGCGCAACATTAAAAACCTGCGCCGCGAATACCAGGTCATCATCGCCGAAGCCGCCATTGGAGTATGGGCACCGCTTGCAGAACGCATGGGTATGCAGGCCGAAAAAAATGAGTTCGAAGACCTGAGCCTCAAGTACACCAACCCCGACGCCTTTCAGCAGATAAAGGCCATTGTAAGCCAGAAGTCCGACGAACGCGCCGAATATCTTGGCAAGGCCACCAGCGCCATTTACAAAGCCGCAGAAAAAGCAGGCCTCAAGGTACAGATCCAAAGCCGCGCCAAACATTTTTATTCGATTTACCAGAAGATGCGCAAACGCAATAAAGAAGCCGGAGAACTTTTTGACCTTCTTGCCCTGCGCATTTTGTGCCAGACCCCGGCAGAATGCTACGCTTTAGTTGGTATTGTTCACAGCCTGTGGAAGCCGCTCGACGGCCGCTTTAAGGATTACATTGCCATGCCAAAATCAAACGGATACCAGTCGCTGCACACAACAGTAATGTGCGAAGGCAAGCCTCTGGAAATCCAGATCCGCACCGTAGACATGCACAACATGGCCGAACACGGAATTGCTTCTCACTGGCTTTATAAAAAGGGCACCAACCGCGACCTTATAGAAGAAGACAAACTCGACATTATGAACAGGCTGCAGGCACTTAAGCAGGCCTCGCTCTCTGATGACAAATCTTTTTCTGAACTCAAGGACGAGCTGCTGGGCGACGAGATTTATGTATTTACTCCAAAGGGCGATGTAAAAAAACTCCGTGCCGGGGCCACTGCAATTGACTTTGCATACGCCATTCACTCCGACATCGGCGAAAAAATAGTAGGTGCCAAAGCCGACGGCAAAATCATCCCGTTGAACCGCCCGCTCAAAAACACCCAGATTATAGAAATTATCACCAACCCTCAGGCCCACCCGACCGAGGCCCAGCTCAACGTAGTAAAAACCACCAAAGCTCACCAGAAAATCCACAGCTGGCTCATGGCCAACGACCCAACCTTTAGCGAAAGACTGGCTGCAGGGGCTGGAACCGGCTCTGGAGGGGGCGCGGGATCCGGAGCCGGCAGCGTGTCAACTTCCGGTACAGGAGCAGACACAGCCAGCGACCAGCCGCAAAAAAAGCGTCGTCCTAAAAAAGGAATCCCTCCAGCCACCATCTCCTACCCGGACAAAAAAGTCCTCGTCCAAGGCGAAAAAAACGTCCTCTACAACCTTGCCCAATGCTGCCACCCTCACTACCCCGACTTAATCATGGGCTACGTCACCAGAAGCAAGGGCGTCTCCATCCACAAAGCCGACTGCATCATCTACCAGCGCATCCCCAACAAGGATGAAAGAAGCGTCCAGGTTGAGTGGGAAAAATAGCTTGTGTCATTGCCAGTCGTAGTTTACCCATGTCATTGCCGGTCTTAGTTTATCCATGTCATTGCCGGGCTTGACCCGGCAATCTTTTTTTTGTTCCATGTCATTGCCAGTCGTAGTTTACCTATGTCATTGCCGGGCTTGACCCGGCAATCTTTTTCCTTGACGACATTTCTTTTTACCCTTAAATTTATTTATATGAATTCATATTATGTTTATATACTTTCAAACTACACCAACTCTACTCTATATATTGGGGTCACCAATAATTTGAAAAAGAGATTATATGAACATAAAACAAAAGTATATGAAGGATTCTCAAAAAAATATAATGTAGATAAACTTGTTTATTTTGAAGAAGTTTCAGATATCAAATCGGCAATTCAGAGGGAAAAGAATTTAAAGAAGTGGAAACGTGAATGGAAAGATGCGTTAATAAAAAAAGCAAACCCTGAATTTAATGATTTAAGCATGGATTTTGAATGAAAGATTGTCGGGTCAAGCCCGACAATGACACATTACTCAAATACGACAATGACACATTACTCAAATACGACAATGACACATTACTCAAATACGACAATAAAACATTATGCAAATGAAACAATGATAAATTATCCAAATGCGACAATGGCAGCCTCCCTACCACTCCCCCATAGCACAATGCGCTGTGGCATGCCTGGCGCGGAACTGTACAAAGCAGCCGCACTCGGCACAGGTCATTTGATTTATAAGGCGAGGGCACTCCCCGCAAATAGCCAGCCGCCTCTCCAGTTCAACATCACCGCAAAAGTCAGCGACCGGCTCGGAGGCAGCCATTTCGGCAACAAGCTCGGGAGTCATTTCCATAGAGGCTAGTTCTTTTTTGGATTCACAAACTGGACAGGGATCAGACATAGGATTCGCTTGTCATTCCCGGGCTTGACCCGGGAATCTTTCTTTAAGTTGAGATTATCGGGTCTAGCCCGACAATGACACAATTTGGGGCCCTTCGAGAGCCTCAGGGACCCCACCATTGTTTTATTTTTTAATCCTCAGCGAAACCACGCTTCTTGCAGGCATTTTCACAGTAACAGTGTTTTCTGCAATTTCTACCTTGCATTTCTTTTCTACGACTTCGTTTGGATTAGCAAAGGTGTTCATGCTGTTCTTAAGCTTACCGGCAAGCACGCGGCCCTCTGCACCACTAATAGTCTTAAGACCATCAAGTCTAACAGTAACAGTTCTGGCCTTGTTCAAATCGGCATTGGTAAGAGTTACAGTGTAGTCGCCCTTCTTGTGAGAAGCAGAAACTGTAACAGCATCAACCTTGGCATCATCAATTCCAATAGTCTCTGTAGAAACAAAGCTTTCAAGATGAGTAGCATCCATGTGATCCTTGTACATGTGGAATACATACCAGGTTGGAGTCTTAATCATCTTGGCGCCCTCAGTCAAAACAGGAGACTGAAGAACATTTACAGCCTGAGCAATATTTGCAATGCGTACACGATCGCAGTGATTGTTAAAGATATTCAAAGTAATACCGGCAGCCAGAGCATCACGCACAGTATTCTGCTGGTAGAGGAAGCCAGGGTTTGTTCCCTTTTCAACAGCGTGCCAGGTACCCCATTCGTCAACAACAAGGGCAACGCGTTTTTCAGGATCGTACTTATCCATAATCTTACTGTGAGTTTCTACAAGATACTTCATCCAGCTGGCCTTGTTCAAACAAAGATACCATCTCTTATCATCAAACTCCGCAGCAGGAGTACGTGTCGGCCAGTCAGGTTCAACAGTGTAATAGTGCAAAGACAAACCGTCCATATACTGAGCCGCATTCTTCATCAAAACATCAGTCCAGTTAAAATCACCGCTGTTCGGGCCACAGGCAATCTTAAAAATCTTATCCGGACCATACTGGCGTACATAAGTCTGGTAACGGCGATACAAATCTGCATAATGCTCAGGGCGCATATTTCCACCGCAGCCCCAGTTTTCGTTTCCAACACAGAAGAGCGGAAGCTTCCAAGGCTTTTTGTGACCATTAGCCTCGCGCAGCTTACTCATAGGAGACTCGCCGCCAAAGGTAATATATTCAACCCATTCAGACATTTCCTGAACAGTACCCGAACCAACATTTCCGTTAACATAAGGCTTACAACCAAGGGCCTCGCACAAGCCAAAGAACTCGTGGGTACCAAAGCTGTTATCTTCTACAACGCCGCCCCAGTGAGTATTAATCATCTTTTTGCGGGTTTCATAAGGGCCAATACCATCGCGCCAGTGATACTCATCGGCAAAACATCCGCCCGGCCAGCGCAGGTTAGGAATATCAATCTCGCGGAATGCCTCTACAACATCCTTACGGTAACCATTGATATTAGGAATCTTAGAATCCTTACCAACCCAGAATCCACCATATATACAGCGGCCAAGATGCTCGCTAAAGTGTCCGTAAATGTCACGGTTAATTTTCTCTCCATCGCGGTTGCAGTTTACAACAACATAATCCATTAAAAGCCTCCATTATGTTAAACGTTTTACTTAAAATCTATTATAGCAGATTATAAAAAAAATGCACGAGAAATTTTTGTATAAATATGGATTTTTTTTGTATAAAAATTAAGGAGGGCGGAGCCCCGCCCTACGCCTCAAACTGTGGTAGTTTCGACAAGCTCAACCACCACAGTTTTCGTCTACCCCACCCAACGGGGGACACCCCCGTAGCGCCCCCGCAGGCATCCCCGCGGTCACACTTTTATTTGAGACAGTACCTGTCCTATTGGTTCATGAATAACTAAGGTTGCGTAATCGTCTTTGGAAGTTACGGATTTATTTAAAAGTACAAGATTTTTGCCGTGGAAATAGTCTACAAAGGAGGCGGCTGGGTAAACAACCAGTGAGGTACCGCCAATGATGAGGGTGTCGGCGGCGGCAATGGCGTGGACGGCTCCGCTGATTACGTTGTCGTCGAGGCCTTCTTCGTATAAAACTACGTCGGGCTTTACAAGGCCGTTGCATTTGGTACAGCGGGGAAGACCATCTGGAGACTTGTCGCTGGCGGCAATAAAGGTTTCGTCGTAAAACTCGCCGCAATCCATACAGTAATTGCGCAGGGTGCTGCCGTGAAGCTCGTAAACAACCTTGCTGCCGGCTTTTTGATGGAGTCCGTCTATGTTCTGGGTAACAACTGCCTTGAGTTTACCGGCGGCTTCGAGCTCTGCAAGCTTGTAGTGGGCGGCATTTGGTTCAAAGCCTGTTGGGAGCAGCTTGGCACGATAAAAACGATAAAACTCCTTGGTGTCATGAAAAAAGAAGGAACGGCTTATGATTGTTTCCGGCGGATACTTCCACTGCTGGTTGTAAAGTCCGTCTACGCTGCGGAAGTCAGGAATGCCTGATTCTGTAGAAACTCCTGCACCTCCAAAGAAGACGATGTTGGAAGACTCGTCGATGATTTTTTGGAGTTGGGAGATTTTATCGTCCATATGTGCCTCCTTGTGGCCCTTCGAGAGCCTCAGGGACCCCACGTCATTGTCGCGGTCCCTGAGGCTCTCGAAGGGTGCCCGACAATCTTATTTCAAACAAGACCTATCCAGCCTGTCAAATCCATCAGTCAATTTTTTGGCAATCTCAACCAGCTTAGCAAGGTCACCTTTGCGGCCGCCTTCTATGTTGAGTGGCATTACTGGATCGTGCAAACTCAAGCGGAGGAGCAGCCAACCCTGAACATCCGGGCCCTTGAAGGAAAGGCGCACACCTTCATAAGACTGAGGCATTTCGTAACCGGCAGCGGCGGCTCGCTTTTTAAACTCATCAAGCACACCCTGTCCGTAGGCCTTAAAATCTTCACCGGCAATCTTAAAGCGGTACTCGCCTTCTTCTACCAGTGGAGGCAGCTTTTCAATCAAACTGTCCAGCTTTTTACCTGAGCTTGCTGCCTGTGCCAGAGCAATAACAAGCTTTACTGCAAGGAAGGCACCATCATCCAAAAAGTAATTATCCTTGAGCGCACCGTGGCCGCTGGTTTCCATTGCAAGAGGAGCAACTTCACCGGCCGCATTCAATTCCTTCTGCTTATTGATAACATTCTTATAGCCGCGCATATAGCAAAGATGTTTAAGACCAAGAACATCCTGCAAAAAGTATGTAAGGCGGTCGCTGGTAACGCTGTCTGTGATGATTGTCGAACCCGGATATTCCGGCGCAAGAATAGCGGCAATCATTGCAATGATAGAGTCTCGGTTTACTTCACTTCCATCACTCAAAACTGCACTCATTCGGTCAACATCGGTATCAAAAATCAAACCAAGGTCTGCCTTGTTGTTCAAAACTGTACTGCGGATTGCTTCCATGGCCTGTTTGTTTTCAGGGTTTGGAATATGATTAGGGAACATTCCGTCCGGCTCAAGGAACTGGCTGCCTGTAGTATCGGCTCCAAGCGGCTGCAAAATCTTGTCTACAAAGAAACCGCTGGCACCGTTACCGCTGTCTACTACGATGTGAAGTCCGCTCAAAGGCTTATCTCCCTTACCAAGGCCTGTAAGCGCAGCGGCAATTTTTTCACGCAGGTAATCACCATAAACGCCAATCAAATCAAAGGTCGGAACTGTCTTTACAAGGGCAGTATTTACCATATTTGCAACATAATCTTCGGGCAGCTTGGAAGCAATTTCCAGAACCGAAGTAATATCCTCGTGCTCAAGGCCGCCGTCTGCATCAAAAAACTTAATTCCGTTACGGTTATATGGAAGATGGCTTGCAGTAATCATTGCAGAACCATCATATTTTGTCTGATCAAAAACAATGGACATGAACATTGCAGGGGTTGTAGCCATATTACAATTAACAACCTTGACTCCTGTACTCAAAATGCCTGCAATCAATCCGTCGGCAAGAGCTGGTCCGGAAACTCGTGAATCGCGTCCAACACCAATAACAAGGTCTCCCGCAGCCTTTTTCTTTTTTCCGCTAAGCCAGCTTACAAATGCACAGCCTATTTTAGAAGCAATCTCGGGGGTAAGGTTTACGTTTTCTCCTTCCACACCGGCAACTGCAACTCCACGCACATCACTTCCGTTCTGAAGCTTCATCAAATCCATATATTATTCCTCCAGTATTTGCAAATAACACTTCTATTATATTGCAGCATAAGGCTGGGGGCAAGCACAAAATAAGCAGCGGGCTATAGGGGATTTTACCTATTATTATTGAAATTAAAACAGTTGTAATCTATAATGTTAGATGCTGAATCAAGTTCAGCATGACAAAAAACGAATGCTGAAACAGCTCAGCATGACAACAAATGAGATGCCGAACCAAGTTCGGCATGACACTAATTTTTCAGGAGCCTCCAGATGAAATTTGGACACTTTGATGACGCCAACCGCGAGTATGTAATTGAGACACCTCGCACACCTTACCCTTGGATCAATTATCTTGGTACACAGGGATTTTTCTCTTTGATTTCCAATACTGCAGGAGGTTACTGCTTTTATAAAGACGCACGCCTTCGCAGAATTACACGTTACCGCTACAACAACGTACCTATCGACATGGGCGGACGTTATTTTTATATCAATGACAATGGTACAATCTGGAATCCGGGCTGGTCTCCTGTAAAAACTGAACTTGATGCCTACGAATGCCGCCATGGTATGGGCTATACAATCATCACCGGTAAGAAAAACGACCTTAAAGCACAGGTTTCTTTCTTTGTTCCTCAGGATTATGATGGCGAAGTTCAGCAGGTTGTTCTTACAAACGAAGGCAGCAGCACCAAAACCTTTAAGTTCTGGTCATTTGCTGAATGGTGTCTCTGGGACGCTCAGGATGACTGCACAAACTTCCAGCGTAACTTTTCTACAGGCCGCGTAGAAATTAAGGGCTCTACAATTTATCACAAAACTGAATACCGCGACCGCAGAAATCACTTTGCTTTTTATACTGTGAATGATTCAATCGACGGCTACGATACAGACCGCGACACTTTTATCGGGCTTTATAACGGCTTCCACAATCCTCAGGCTGTTCTTGACGGAAAGTGCGGCAACTCACTTGCAGACGGATGGTCTCCAATTGCTTCACACTTTAAGGAAATTACTCTCAAGGCCGGTGAATCAAAGACTCTGGTATTTATCCTCGGCTATGTAGAAATGCCTCAGGACAAAAAGTTTGAAGCAGACGGCAAGACAATCAACAAAGAAAAAGCTCTTGCCATGATTGAAAAATACAACACTCCGGAAAAGTTTGCTGCCGGAATGAAAGAACTCCGCGCTTACTGGGATAAGCTCCTTGGCATCCTCAATGTAAACACTCCGGAAGACAAAGTTAATCGCATGGTAAACATCTGGAACCAGTATCAGTGTATGGTTACATTCAACCTTTCCCGATCTGCCAGTTACTTTGAAAGCGGAATTGGTCGTGGTATGGGCTTCCGCGATTCTAACCAGGATATTCTTGGCTTTGTTCATCAGATTCCTGACCGCGCCCGCGAACGCCTTATCGACATTGCAGCAACTCAGCTTGAAGACGGCGGATGTTACCATCAGTACCAGCCACTTACAAAGAAGGGTAATGCAGACATTGGCGGCGACTTCTCTGATGACCCTCTGTGGATGATTCTTTCTGTGTCTAGCTACATCAAGGAAACAGGCGACTGGTCAATCCTGGACGCAAAGGTTCCTTATGACAACGATGAGTCTAAGGCTAAATCAATGCTCGACCACCTTACAGTAAGCTTCTACCACATTGTAAACAACAAGGGCCCACACGGACTTCCTCTTGCAATGCGTGCTGACTGGAATGACTGTATCAACCTTTCATGCTTCTCTGATACACCGGGAGAAAGCTTCCAGACCTATACAAACCCTAAGTTCAAGGCAGAAGGCGGCTACTCAAAGGTTGCAGAATCTGTATTCGTAGCAGCCCTCTTTACATATGTTGGACCAAACTTTGTAGGAATCCTCAATCATCTGGGCAAGACCGACGAAGCCGCTAAAGCTCAGGCAGAAATTGACAAGATGAAGAAGGTTATGATGGACAGCGCCTGGGACGGCAACTGGTTTATGCGTGCTTATGACGCTAACGGCCAGAAGATGGGTTCTAAGGAATGCGAAGAAGGACAGATCTTTATCGAGCCACAGGGCTTTGCAATCATGTCTGATATCGACAAGGACGCTGCAAAGAAGACTCTTGCCGCAATTGATGAGCGCCTGAACACAAAGCACGGTCTTGTTTTGAACAACCCTGCATTCTCTAAGTACTATATCCAGTACGGTGAGATTTCTACATATCCGGGCGGATACAAAGAAAATGCCGGTATCTTTACTCACAACAACGCATGGATTATCTGTGCTGCAGCTTATGCCGGCCAAGGTGACCAGGCATTCAAGTACTACTCCGAAATTGCACCTGCCTTTACCGAAGAAACTTCTGATATTCACAAGACAGAACCTTATGTTTACGGCCAGATGATCGGCGGTAAGGACGCTGGTTCTGATATCGGCCAGACAGGCAAAAACTTTGGTCAGGGTAAAAACTCTTGGCTTACAGGTACAGCTGCCTGGAACATGGTTGCAATCAGCCAGTACATTCTTGGTATTCAGCCGGACTTTGACGGTCTTAAGGTAGATCCTTCTATCCCTGCCAACTGGGACGGATTTACAGCTACCCGCCTCTTCCGCGGTGCCCGCTACAACATCACAATCAAAAACCCAGGCCACGTTTGCAAGGGCGTAAAGAGCATGGTTGTAGATGGTCAAGCCGTTGAAGGCTGCGTAGTGCCGTTTGTTGAAGGTAAAAAAGAAGTTAATGTAGAGATTACATTAGGTTAAAAAAAGAAATCCCCGGTCAAATCCGGGGATTTTTTTATTCCACTATAAACTTGCTTTTGTCTGCCCCGCATTCAGGACATTTGTAATCATCCGGGACATCGGCCCAGGCGGTTCCAGGAGCAATTCCGTTCTTTTCGTCACCCTGGTCTTTATCATAAACATAGCCGCAATTATCGCACTGCATTCTTTCCATAATATCTATATCCTCCTGAAAAATCTTATTAGTTGTATAAAACATTATAACATAGTTTTCCAGATTGGGCAAAAAATTTATTCAACTTCAATCAAAATAGGACAGTGATCTGAACCTGTAACTTCATTCAAAATAACAGAAGCCTTAACTTTTGCAAGCAGCCTCGGATTTACGCACTGATAATCAATACGCCACCCTATATTCTTTTCTCTGGCATGAAAACGGTAGCTCCACCAGGTATACTGCTTTGGTTCATCACAAAAGTGACGGAAGGTATCTACATAACCGGCAGCTGTAAACTTGTCCATCCAAGCACGTTCTTCGGGCAGGTAGCCTGCGTTTCCTTCGTTTGCCTTTGGGTTGGCAAGGTCTATAGGCTTGTGTGCAATGTTGTAGTCGCCGCAAAGAACAAGGTCAAAACCGTCGGCAACAAGCTGGTCGCATTTCTGGAGCATGGCATCGCAAAAAGCAATCTTGTAGTCCAGTCTGGCCCCTGCATCCTGGCTGTTAGGAAAATAGGCAGAAATTACTGCGAGCTTGCCATATTTTGCAATTGTTACACGGCCTTCGTCATCAAAACGGTCGTCGCCCATAACCTCTACGCTGTCAGGCTCGGTTTTTGTAAAGATTGCGGTTCCTGAATATCCGGGACGCTTGGCACTGCTGAAAAAGCTTTTGTACATGCCGCCAGGAGCAAGCAGTTCCGGCGAAAGCTGGCTTGGGTTAGCCTTGGTTTCCTGAATGCACACAACATCTGCACCGCTGGCAACCAGCCAGTCGATAAAGCCTTTTTTTTCTACAGCACGAATGCCGTTTACGTTCCAGGAGATAATTTTCATATAAACCTCAAAGATTGTCGGGTCACCCTTCGAGAGCCTCAGGGACCGCGACAATGACATTTATTATGCCGCAACGAGGGCACTTGAAATATTAAAGCAGTTGTCGCCAATGTGTTCGATGGCGCGGACAATATCGATGTACAAAAGCTCGGCCTTAACGTCGGCACCGCTTTCAAGACGCTTGCGTGCAACCTTTTTGAGTGACTTGCGGAATGCGTCAATACCGTCTTCCAGCTCGCGTGCAAGCTCAAGCTTTTCCGGTGTAATCTGTTTGTTAATATTGATTCTGATAAACTGCAGGAACTGACGAACAAGCTCAATGTAAGGGAGCAGCTTTTCAAGGTCGTCCTGTTTAAATTCCATTTTCTTTTCGATAGAGCGGCAGATAAGCATGATTGTTCCGTAGCAGCTGTCGCTCATATTTTCAAGCTCGTCTACAATCTGAATCATATTGGAAACGTGATTCAGCTGCTTTTCGGTAAGCTGGAGTCCTTCGCACTTAATAAGATAATGTGTAATCTGCTCGTGCATCTGGTCTACATAACCTTCGGTCTCTGCCATGAGCTCCTGATATTTATCTCTAAAGCCTTCGTTACGCTTTGAAACACCAATCTGAATCTTGTCGAACATGTCTGTAACAACGTCGGTCATATCGGCAATAGCCTTTTCTACCTGAATGATGTGTGTAGCAACGCTGTCCTTTGTAGCAAGCTCTGTAAACTCCAGGTGGAAAACCTTCTTTTCTTCATCAGGATCATTTTTAATCATTACCTGAGAAAGCTTAACAAGCAGAGGCTGCATAGGCAAAAGCACAACGGTAGACAGAGTTTTGAAAACTGTATGCAGCATAGAAATGCGGATTGCCATATTTGAATGAGCGTGACCCGGAGTAAGCATTACAACAAGGCGCAGGAACGGATGAAAGAAAATCAAGGCAAGCACGGTACCAAATACGTTGAACATAACGTGAATCAAAGCTGAACGGCGTGCATCTGCGGTAGTTCCCATTGCGGCAAGAATAGCATCAATTGTAGAACCGATATTGCTTCCAAGTGTCATAACGGCAGCCATCTCCCAAGAAATGAGGCCGTTGTATGCCATTGTAATTACGATTGCAGAAAAAGCAGAAGAAGAATGCAGCAGCGCTGTAATAAGAATACCGATGATAAAGCCTACTGCAAGAGCAATAAAGCCCGTACCCTGAATCTTAAAGAGCCATCCAAGCTCCTCAGGTGTAAATACATCGGTCAAACCGGCAAGTCCAAGGAAAAGCATACCAAAACCCATGATAGCTTCGCCAAAGTTTTTACCTGCATTCTTTTTAATTAATCTGAAAAGGAAGTAGCCGAGACCAAAAAGAGGAATGGCAAAATCTGAAATCTTAAAATTGAACCCGAAGATGGAAACAATCCAGGCTGTAATTGTTGTACCGATGTTGGCACCAAAAATAACGCCTACAGACTGGGTAAGGGTCATAAGACCGGCATTAACAAACGTAACAACCATTACCGTTGTTGCACCCGATGACTGAATAATCATGGTTACAATAAGACCCGTAAGCAGGGCTACAAAACGGTTGCCTGTTATTACACTAAGAGCACGCTGAAGTTTTTCACCGGCACTTTTCTGGATTCCGTCAGACATGAGCTTCATTCCGTAAAGGAGAAAAGCCAGACTGCCCAGAAGCTGAATAATCGGTGCTATGACACTCATAAATAGATAATACATAAAAAAAGGATGTTTTTCAATCGTAAATGACAAAACACAAAATTTATGATACATTCTATATTGATGAAAAAAATAACTTATATTTTATTCGCCGCATTAGTTTTATTCTCTTCCTGTAAAAAACAGAAGACTCAGATACCTCAAACAGAACAGATACAGATTAATATTCAGCCTTCGACCCAATCCCAGGTGCTCCAGTCACAGAACCAGAAATGGCATGTGACCAACAAGCGCGTATACGTTATCTTTGGCTACGGCTTTAATACCGAAGACACAATAGAAAAGCTTACCGCCATTTTACAGGAGCGCTACGGCCTTGAATCAGAAGGCGGCCTTATTTCTACACTTACGTATCCCGACAGTTTTAAGCACGGAGTCCGTTCCTATGCTTCGGAGTTGTCTTCCATACTTTCGGGAACAGAAAAGGATCTGGCCGGTGTTGTAATTCTGGGAGCTCCGGAAAACACCCACACAGCCTTTGCCAAGCTCCAGGATTTCTGGGAGATGGGCGTTCCCTACCCTATTTATGCATTGTTCCCGCAGGATGATGTGCTTGGCCTTGAGTCTACCTGCGATTTTGTTTTAGACAAGGAACAGAAAACAGACCTTACCGGAGACATTGCGCCGGAAGAAACTCTTTCCGAAATTATTCTGGAAGCTCCTCAGGTTCTTACAGACTGTATAGATTACATGCAGGAAATTGAAGCACCTTTTGTAAAGGACAGCACACTTCCAAAGCATGTACAGCAGATGCTCCGCGACAAAAAAATACATCACTACGTGGACCCTGAGTCGGGCATTCAGTCTATAAATCATTTTGTGTTGAACTAAATGCTGCAACTTACCCAAAATTCAAATTTTTTGATAGGCTCACAAGACGCAATAGACGCGCTCAAATCAAAACACCAGGCACGTCTGCTCACAGCTTCTGACAGTCACGGGCAATGGCGCGGCCTTGTTCGCATAATCAAACAGTTTGGTCCAACCTGCGATGCCCTGCTGCTTATGGGAGACTGCTGCCGCGACCTGGAAGAAGTTCTTGAGCTTGCACAGGAAAAGCCGGAGTTTTGTGCTGTACTGCCGCCTGTACTTGGCTTTGTCCGCGGTAACGGAGACCCAGGCTCGTTTCCCGTTAGCTATGAAATTGGCAAAAACAATCCTAATGCACGCACGCTTCCAAAGGGAACTGTCCTGGTTCCCGACACTCTGCTTATAACTGCAAACAATCACAAAATCCTGATGACTCACGGACACATGCAGGGCGTGGACTACGGCTACAACAAGCTGGGCCTTGATGCAAAGCTCCAGGGTGCGTCAATTGCCATACACGGGCACACTCATATTCCGGTTTTTGAACAGCGCGGAGATTTTACCTTTATTAATCCGGGCAGCATAAGCCGTCCAAGAGGCGGAAGCCCCGCAAGCTTTGCCATTCTTACTGTTGAAAAGAATTTTGTAGATGCCGCATTCCTGCGCATAAACGATCCGTTTGGAGAAGAAAGTTCTTTTTCGATTTTCAATCCGATGTAAAGGATCCCGTTTAGACTTAGCGCTCCCACACAAAGTCTTCATCATGGCCGGGGTAAACGTGAGTGCCGGATGGAATTGTTTGGTGCAGCAAGGCCAGCGAATGCATAATCTGTGCTTCATCACCGCCTGCCATGTCTGTGCGGCCGTAACCACCGTAAGCAAAAACAGTGTCGCCCGAAATCAAAGTATTTTCTGATTTATTGTACAGGCAGATTGAACCCGGAGTATGCCCCGGTGTATGAATTACCTTCCAGCCTTCAAAGTCCATGCCGTCTGTAAGCGGAGTGTCTGCCGCAGGCTGTTTTGCAACTTCATCCCAAAGCCGCATGTCGTCGAAAAAACGGATAACCTGACCGCCCATTGGTCCCGGCGGCTGTTCAAGTTCGTTCATTTCTGATTTGTGGATTGCAATTTTTGCAGAAGGAAAAGCTGCCTTTAAAGGAGCAATTCCCGTAATATGATCAAAATGTGAATGGGTAAGGACGATTGCAACGCAGTCCAGCTTATGTGCTTTAAGGTAATCTGTAACTGCATGCTCATCACCCGAAAGAGCACAGGCGGCGGGATCCACTACAAAACACTTGCCGTTGTCCAAAGGAACGACAAGTGTATTTACTCTAAAAAGACCGGTTCTAATAATGTTAATGGTCATATAGCCTAGTGTCTTCTTATGGGGCCCTTCGAGAGCCTCAGGAACCCCATTATTCCCTCAAGTTATTAGTTTCCGAATGGTTCGCGGTCTGCAGCTGCCTTTTCTGCTGCGGCATAAGCTGCTGCATCTTCGGCAGACATTTCTGCAGCCTGTGTCGGAGCTTCTTCCTGAACAGGAGCTTCGTCTGCAGCATATGTTGTGTCTGCTGCTTCTGCGGCATCTCCTGCATCTTCTGCTTCACTCTTCTGGCGTGAAAAGCTTACTGCAAGGTTGCGTCCGCGGTAGCTGTAACCATTGAGCTTATCTATAACTGTCTGGCAGTCTTCTGTATAAAGCTGAACAAAAGAATAGTTTGCCAGAACCTTAATGTCACCAATTCTTTCGCGGTCAATTCCACCAACTGCAACAATAAGACCAACAAGGTCGCGTGGATATACACGGCGGTTCTTACCAATGCTTACGAAAATAGAAGTTGCCTTGTCCGGATCAATTTCTACACGTGGATGGTGCGGCTTTTCTTCTACTTCTGCGGCAGAATTATCTGCAGACTGTCTGTAATCATTTTTATATTCATTCTTGTATTCGTTCTTGTAGTCATTCTTAAAATCGCGTCCACCACGACCATTTCTACCGTTACGTCCGTTTCTGCCAAATGAATGGAAATGCTTGAGGGATTCTTTAAGCATAAGGGCAATTACATACTTGCGGCGTGTAAGTGGAACATACTTCTTAAAAAGCTTGCTTAATTCAACGAGGGTATCAATATCCTCTTCTGTCATAATTCTTTCAACTGCATTCTCAAGGAATTCAGCTGCCTTTTCTTCATCAATTTCAAAACCACGGTTATAATTATTGTAACCCATAAAAAAACTCCTTGTGTACGGCCACTGGTGGCCAAATAATTACTGCAGATTTACTGCAAAACCCGAATCAATCTTTACAAAGCCTGTGCGTAATAATAACGGCTCAAGAAAATCGGGAATAAAAGTGTTTGGCATTATAAGCCAGTTCTTTCCCTGTTTTTTCAACTCGGAAAGGCACATTGAAATAAGTTCGGTACCAATTCCAAGCCCTCGGAAAGCTGCAGGAACAAAAAGACCGGTTAAAACCATCACCTTTTCCTGCCTGTCAGAAACATTAGAAACTGTAATACAACCTGCAAAATCATTAGAAAAACTGCGGCAAACAAATCCTGTCTGTTGTCTGGTGGCCCCAGCTTTAAACTGTTCATGCCAGATATCGTAAAATGCCTGCATAAGTTCATCCGGCAGATTTTCATTACGTTCCTTAATTGCTGCGTTTACTTCCAGAACGAGATTTTTATCATCAACTTGCGGCTCATATACCGAAAAATTAAAATCATCGTGAATCAGACTGTCATCCGACTCCGGTACATAATCAAGTTTTTCAAGTCCCCAAATCTCACGCAGACTGTTATACCATCCGTTGATATATTCCAGCATTTTTGTGTTTTTATAAATATGCCATTTTTTTTCAACTTCAGGATAATTTTTTAATACAATTCTGAAATTCCTGAATACCCCCCTTCCGGAATGAAGCACCTGCTGAAGCTCTTCGTGGGCAACCGGTGAATTAAGGCTGCCTGTAAAATCCTCGCGCAGCTTAAAGCCGTCTGCAGAATTCCACTCCGGTAAATCATAAAAAAACTCATCATCACCTTTGCGACCGTCTGTTTTTTCTACCAGAATTCCCTGTGCTGCATCTACCAGAAAAACTTTTTCCTGATTTTCCAGAGCAGACAGAATCTGATTTACAAGGCTGTCGGTTAAGGTAAAAGTCATTATTTCAATTCTTCGCGTCTGGTTATAATCTTGCTTATCAATCCATATTTTACAGATTCTTCGGCATCAAGCCAGTAATCGCGGTCTGTATCCTTTGTAACCTGCTCCAGGGAAACTCCTGTTGCTTCCGAAATAATTGCGTTAAGCTTGGCACGGATTTTTTCCATATCCTTTGCATAAATTTCGATGTCGGTTGCAACTCCACGCATTCCACCCAGCGGCTGATGAATAAGATAGCGGCTGTTTGGAAGTCCTATACGCTGCTCCTTTGGTACTGCCAGAAGAACAAGTGTAGCGGCAGAAGCAATAAGTCCCATTCCTATAAGATATACTGGTGCCTTTACAAAACGGATTACGTCATAAATTGCAAAACCTGCATCAACATCTCCGCCAGGTGAATCTATGTACATATAGATAGGATCACTGCTTTCTGAATCGAGTATAAGCAGCTGGCGTGCAATACTGTCTGCAAGCTCTTTGTTTATTTCGCCTGTAAGGATAATCTGGCGTGTCTTAAGGAACCTGTCTGCAAAAGGTTCATCTTTCTTCTGTTTTTTCTCCTCATCGTCATCATCAAAACGGGGAGCTGTATAAATTGATTTAATAATTTTGTCCATACTATAAATATATTGAAAAAAATGGGCGGTGACAAGGTGAAAAATGCATTGTAAACGTAACATTTCAATGTTGATATTAAATGATTCTATGGTATAATAGTAAATTACATAGGAGTCCGTTTTTATGGAAGAAGCAGAGTTAGACCCTGAGATTGCCGCACTTCTGGCAGGCGCAAGTTCATCATCAACACAGTCAGTTTCAATGGAAGATATAGATAAAATGCCTTCTGCAGGAGACTCATTCAGCATGAGCCTTACCGAAGGTCATTCCCCTGACCATGTTCCTGCTTCGGGCAGCGTTCACGAAGTAAATTTGAGCCTTAAGGAATTTGCTCCGCTCGAAAAATTAAAGAATGATGAATCCAACGGTATTTATGATGACCCTAAATACTATAAAACTGCACTTACCAACGAAAATCAGTCGGCTCAGCGTGTACATCAGATTCTTTCCAAATATCTTACATGTCAGGACCCTAAAGACCGTGCCGTTTACCGCCAGCAGATTGTAACCTGTTACTGGGAGCTTTTGCGCGGAATGGCTCCAAAAATGGCAGAAATTAACCTGCCTATGCCAAAACGTATGCTTATGCGCTTTGGTGTTCTTCTTCCTTCATTGTTCAAGCAGGAACAGAAGGACTTTTTCTCACGCATTATTTACGAAAATACTTCGGCAGAACCTATTCTTTATGTAGACGAATGGTTTAAGGAAATTGCATCCGGTCGTATGAAGAATTCCATGACCGATGAAAAGAAAATGCCGCAGAAGAACCTTTCTCCCGAGCAGGCAGCCAGTGCAGAGCAGTCACGTCTTATGCAGCTGCAGTCAAAGAACTCGGGTAAGCTGCAGAGCTCCGAAAATATCCTGAACATAAAGGAAAATGAACGTTCCATGCTCGAGGTTGAGCTTAAGAACCGTATAGATTCCCTTTGTCAGCACAGCCCTATCATTGGTATGGAGCCGCACACTCAGGGTATGTCAGAAAGTCAGCGCAAGCTTTTCTCCGAAATTACAGATCTGCTTCACCGCCTTTCTAAAAACGATAAGGAGCTTTCTAAGGCTCTGGCAGAATATCAGGAAGCCAAGGCTGTTTATGACAGCGTTCAGAATAAAATCTCGGATACAGGTCCGGTTGTTCAGATTGATACAAGTGCAATCAACATTGAATTTGAAACAATCCGCCAGATGGCCAAGATGACAATTGGACGCCGAGGTAACCAGTTCCCAATGTTTACAAGGGAATTCTATCACTGTACAGAAAACGGCACCGGAACCCGCGAAAATGTAATTGAGGTTCTGCGCTGGATTGAATCAATTGATCCGGGCTGCTTCTGCCGTGTTCATAAAAATGTTCCTAACCGAATTGTTCCATATGTTTGTCTTGTACCAACTTATGGGGACAGAGGCTTTTGCTGGGAACCGTTTGACCGCTATAACCGTGTAACAAGCCGTGGACGTATTGTAGTTCCAATGTATCCAAAGGATCTGCGCATTGCAGTACTTACCGCCGTTGCAGATTTGCGCTGGCAGGTAGCCAAGGAAAAGGCAAGCTACTACTGGATGGAAGAAGGTCTTACAGGTCAGTACTATCAGCACTTTGACCAGATGAAGCTTAAGGGTGACGTAAAGGAATTCTTTATCGAAGATTATATCCTGTGGATGACCAAGGAAAGTACCGGTGTACAGCGTCTTGAAAAGGATGTACGCGGTATCTTCTGGCGCAACATGCCGTTCCCAAAAGAGCTTAAGGAAGATTTGCGCAGACGTTCTCTGGTTTATGATGAGCTTTGTAAGAAAGACGCCAACCGCGAGATGTCAGATGGATATTGATATTACTCCCCACTCAAAGCAATTACCGGATCCAGTTTGGCAGCGCGGCTGGCAGGATTAAGACCAAAGAAAATACCTACAAAAACACTGAATACAAACGCAATTATACAGGCCTTGACATTAATGACATAGGCCTGTTTTTGTACATACTCAACCGCAAGACTTATAAGGATTCCCGCAATTATTCCAAAAAAGCCGCCTATTAAGGTGATGCTCGCAGACTCAACCAGAAACTGCTGCCTTATATCTGCAGGGCTTGCTCCAAGTGCTTTTCTTATTCCAATTTCCTGCCTGCGTTCGGTTACCGTAACAATCATAATGTTCATAATACCAATACCGCCGACTAAAAGAGAAATGGCCGCTATGGCACTGAGCATTGTAGCCAGGGTCGAAGTAATGCTGCTTATCTGGTCTATCATTGTCTGCATTGTCATTACATTTACCGAAGTATCTGTTCCTGTAAGCGACGTACAGTATTCCTTTATTTTATCTACCATGCCCGTAGTTTTTTCCTTGGAAACTGCCTGGACCATTACAGTCTCAGCCGGAGAATTTGGCCTTACCTTTTTGTCGTAAAATCCAATTGGAATATAGGAGGCCGCGTTTTCCATTCCGGTGGTCTGTTCCTTAAGAACGCCTATGACCTCAAAGCTGAATGCAACCTTGCTTATTACAACAAGAATTTTTTTGCCGACCGCATTTCCGTCCGGGAAAAAGCTTATAGCCGTATCGTGATTCAAAATGATTTTCTGGGTACCTTCTTCGTTGTCCGTAACATTAAAAAAGCGTCCGCCTTCCTCCAGCTGCATGGCAAGTGCTTCCAGATAACCGGTTTCTACAGCCGAGCAGTTTACCGAAGAAGAGGTCTCGCCATATGTAACTGTTGAATTAACCGAGTTTTTATACCAGATCTGCTTTATATCTTCTACATTATCAAAAAGATTGGTGCGGAAGGTTTCGTTAAACTGAATGGTAACTGCACTACGCCTTCTCCACATGCCGCCCGAAGAAATGCTTACCATATCCAGGCCCGCAGAACCAAAGGTGTCGGCAACTTTTTTTGTAGAGCTTGAACCTATACTTGTTATGACAATTACAGAAGCAACACCAATTATTACACCCAGAAGCGAAAGAAAGGTCCTGGTCTTGTTGCGGATAAAATTATTAAGTGCATTTATAAAATCTTCCCACATAACTATTCTCCCGTGCCTTCTTGTACCAGTTGTCCGTCCAATATCTTTATACATCTTTTTGTCGACGCTCCAATGCCGGGGTCGTGCGTTACGATAATAATGGTTGTTCCTTCTTCCCTGTTGATTGTGGAAAAAAGCTCCATTACCTGTTTTCCGGTAACTGTATCCAGCGCTCCGGTCGGCTCGTCGGCAAGCAGAATTTTCGGCCTGGTTATCATGGCCCTTGCAATTGCAACACGCTGCTTTTGTCCGCCGCTAAGCTCATGCGGTCTGTGCTTCATGCGTTCTTCAAGTCCCACTGCCTGCAGCGCCTGCTTAGCCCGTTCTACACGTTCAGTTTTTTCTATCCGCGCATACTTTAATGGCAGCATTACATTTTCCAGAACGTTCATAGAAGGAATAAGATGATACTGCTGGAATACAAAGCCTACAGTCTGATTACGCAGAACGGCCAGCTCCTTTTCGCTCATCTTTGCAGTTTCTTTTCCGTTGATTTCTACAATGCCCGAAGTAGGCCTGTCCAGACAGCCGATCATATTCATACAGGTAGACTTACCCGAGCCGGAAGGTCCCATTATGGAAAGGAATTCCCCCTGCTCTATGCTGAACGAAATGCCCCGCAATGCATGAACTTCGCTTTCGCCCATAGAGTAAGTTTTTACTACATTATCTAGTCGTACAACAATGTCACTCATATTACAAACCTTCTGTCATGCTGAACTTGTTTCAGCATCTATAATAGATTCCGAAACAAGTTCGGAATGACATTAACTAGAATGGCATTCCACCGCCCGGGAAGCCACCGCTGCTTGGAGGTGCCGGCATATTACCGCCCGGCATACCACCCCCAGACGAGTTCTGTCCGCCCCTGTTCTGTCCACCTCTGTTTACCGCAGTGCCGGACTTAGGAATTTCCGAAGCCTGCAAAAGCATTTCGCCGCCGCTAAGACCTTCGGTAACCTTTACATAATTACGGCCGTAAGGCTCTACCTTTACATTCTTTTTCTCGCCATTTTTTGCAAGAATTACATAAGCCTGTCCGTCCTCATAGCCGATTGCATAACGTTCTACAGTTATATTTTCTACCGGTGCTTCTATCTGGATTTTTCCTGTAAACGAATAATTCGGCAGGATTTCTTCAGGATAATCATCTATGCGGATCTGCGCCTTTACGACTGAAGCTCCACGGCTTGTAAGCTCGCCTATTGCAGGCCAGCCGGTAACATAGCCGGTTCCTGTTTTGGAGGAGGCATTAAACTCTAAGATTACCTCCTGGCCGACCTTAAGCTTGGCAACATCTGTCTCCGGAATCTCTACCTCGGTTGTAAGGTAATCAAGATTTACAAGGGTACCGATTTTTTCTCCGCGCTCAACTGAGTTACCCGCAACGGCATCCATCTCTACAACAACACCATCAAACGAAGCTACAATCTTGCGGTCCGCAATTTTCTGCAGCAGCGAAAGGCGCTGTGTTTCCATAAGCTTGAGCTCGCGTGGAGAACCTGTAAGCTTTGTCGTTGCCATTTTATAATCGTGATTTTCCAGATTATATACCTGCTCAGAATCATCAAGCTGCACAAGCACATCACCCTTTTTTACGGTGTCGCCTTCCTTTACATAAACCTCCATAACAGTTCCTTCGCCAAGCGCATTAAGTGTCTGCTGCTGGGCTGCCGAAACGGTACCGGAAATTTCAATTACGTTTTCGTATATCTCCTTGTTCACCTGATATACATTGGTCTGGTTACTATCCTTGTGAAGAAGAAACCTCAAGCCCACAAGTACTCCTGCTACAACAAATGCGGCAACCAGAATGATAATTAAGATCTTAATTCCTTTGCTCATTTTTTTTCTGTTCTTTGCCATATTCTTACTCCACAAACATTGCTTTTACTTCATCATTATAAACAATCAAATCTATGCGGTTCATAATGCCTTTAACTCTGGTCTGCAGGGTGTTTATAACTGCAGATGTATAATCCTTTTCCGAAATAAGCCCGCGGTTATAATAATCGAGCATGTTTTTTTCCACAGCCGCATACATTTCGTAATTTTTCTGATTTGACTGTTCTGCCCATTTTATATCGTTGAGCTTAATCTGTTTTTCGCGAACTGCAGCTTCGTAAGAAGACCACGCCGCATCAATTTTCATTTTTTCCTGTTCAATTGTAATCTGTGTAAGCTGTTCGTTTATTTCGTTCTTTTTAGAAGTTGTCGGAACATAGGTAATTCCAAGACTTACAGAAGGAGAGCTTTTTGCAACAGGCACACTCACTCCCGCATTCACGCTAAGTCCGTCATAGCCTGCACTCACACCCGCATCAATAGAATTGATATAAGAAGAATTTTCATTCCTTACCGAATAGCCGCCGTTTGCCGAAAGCGTAAATCTTGATTCTCCGTCACGCGACAGCTGATTCAGTTTCTGCGACCACAAGGCCTGTTCTATTTCACCGTATTTTTCCGGGTTGTATTCATTTATATTTACTGCTTCTACCTGGGGAATATCATTTGGAATCAAAAACGTAAAATCTGTATCCTCGGGAATATCTATTTCATAACCGCAGTCCAGATAAAACATTTTGTAGTTGGTTATAAGTGAATGAACTGCCGCATTTACTTCGTATTCCGAAGATTTTACTGCCATTTCTGCCTTGATATAAGCCGGAGCCGTAACTGCATAACCTTCAAGCTTTACCTTTTCAAAGGCATTGTAATCGTCTATAAGGGAATTCTTTTTGGAAACAATATCGAGTATCGAAGAAAGCAGCGAACTGAAATTTTTATAAAAAGTCTTTTCTTTTTCGGCCGCACGCGAGGTAAGGTTTCTTTCTGCTTCCAACACATTTCGTTCTGCCTTTAAAAGGGTAACATCACGCTGTGCACTGTTTGCAGAAATTATGTCTACCGAAACCTTGGCGCTTGCATTATCAAAGGTTGTTTTTCCGTCTGCAACGCTAAGCTGGCCGTTTACATTGAGCCCAAGATTTTTATATTGCGGAAGTGTTGCAGAAACTCCGGGCTTTACAGTAAAGGCACCGTTGTCTCCAAAGCTCAAGGTCATATCGCCGGTTGTAAGTTTAATATAAAAGCCCTGATCAAGCTGTGTACTTTGTTGATTAAGCTTTACCTTTTGAAGCTCCAGTGCAAGATTTTTAAGGTCAGAATCTTTTTCAAGGTAAGAAGCAAAAAGCTCTTGTGTCGGAATAAGCTCGACTGCATGGAGAACTGAAACTGTAAACAATGCCATTAAGGCTGCAAGCAATCTTTGTTTCATAAACAATCCTTGTATATATAATATCTACCCTTTCGGTTTAAAATTCCATATACAGATTGTTATATAACAAATCTTTTTATTCTGTTATTGCAGCTGTGGCTCCGGCAAGTTTGCGTGCAATATCTGTTCCGCTGATAAAAGTTGCAACGCTGCTTCCTAAAGATGACAGGATAAAAATTAAAAGAATGCGTAAGATTCTGTTTGTATAAAATCCTTTAAAGGTAACATCGTCCTGGAGTGTTTCCATGTCGCGTACCTTTGGCTTGCATACCATAGCCTGAACTATTGCAGTAACAAAACCACAGCCAATAAAAGGACAAAGCGAAGTAATTGGCGCGCTCAAAAAGGCAACTACAATTGTTATTGGATGTCCGGCTGCAATAAGGGTCAGAACTGCGGCACAGGTTCCGTTCCACAAAATCCAGGATTTTACCATTTCTGTACCAAGCTGGGTACCACCATAGATAAAGCCTGCAACAATAAGACCAACGATTGCAATCGGAATAAGCCAGCCAAAGAATTTTGCACCAAAGGTTTTTGGCGGTACAATATCAATTCCTGCTACGTCAGGCTTTTCACCTGCGGCTATTTTTTCAAGATTCTGAACAACACCTTCAAGGTGGCCGGCTCCCAGTACTGCTACAACATTTTTACCCGGAGCGTTCCAGATTTTATCTGCAAGATAAACATTGCGTTCATCAATCAAAACTTCTTTTACAACAGGCATGTAGTCTGCAAGCTCGTTCATCATAGAATCCATCTCGTTTTTTTCCTTGATGTTTTCTATGTCCTGGGCGCTCATGTCTTCTTTGCTGAATGCGCTGGAAAGCAGTGTTGCCAAAAGCTTGCACTTGCCCCAGAAGGAATTTTTTGCCCAGGCTCGTTTTAATGTAATTTGAATCTGGCGGTCTGCCATTACAGAAGGAATGCCAAGCTCGTCTGCTGCACGCATTGCCGCAAGCATTTCGTCGCCCGGATTTACGCCTACATTCTGGCCCATTCTGCGCTGGAACGATGCAAGCACCAGGTTTGCCAGAAGCAGAAAGCCTTCTCCACGTTTAAGTACTTTTATAATATCAAGTTCGCGGTATTTATCTTTATTACGGATTGAATCTGCACGTTTTTCATCCAGTTCTATTGCTACGCTGTCCGGCTTTAATTCCCTGATTGTATTTTCTACTTCTGTAACACTTTCTGCCGAAACATGTGCGGTTCCAATTAAAGTAATTTTTCGTCCGCCAAGCTCAAGAACCTTCTGTAACTGACTCATAAACCAAGTCCCCATTCTGCTATTCTGTATTCAAAGAACATAGGTGCCTGCAATGCAGTTACCTTGGAATAATATTCTCTGGCCGTTTCCAAATCGCCGTTAACCTCATGGAAAAGACCCATATAAAATAGCATTTTTCCGTACTTATTTCTATCGTTTTCTCTTTCCTTGTTTATTTTGTTAACAAGTGTGTTTTCTGCATTCTTGCTGTAGCTGTCAACATACATGCGGAACATATTATATTCTGTTGATTCCCTGTCCATGCCTTTCATCATTGCATCTGCAATCTTTTTGGCGGCAGGCTTGTTGCCTTCTTTAAGGTACATGGCAATGTTCATAAGCTTGTAGTACATACTTCCGCTGTAGCTGTATGCCTTGTCAAAGTAGCTTCGGGCATTTGCATAATTTCCAAAGTGATATTCAAGAATAGCTGTTGATTCGTAGGCATAGTAATAGTCAGGATTTGTTTCTATAACCTTGCGGTAATTGTACAGGGCCATGTCAAATTTTTCCTGTTCGTCGTAGATGCCGGCAAGATATGCGTAGGCAAGGAAATAATCAGGAAGAATTTCTACAGCCTTGTTCCAGTTTTTAATGGACTCAGAATACTTTCCCTGATAGCGGTAATAAGTTCCTATATCAAGATAAAAGTCGTAGTTGTCAGGATCATACAAAAGGGCGTCCTGTGTAAGCTTAATGGCACGCACATAATTGTATTCTTCTGCAGCAAGCTTACCCATCAAAGAAAGTGCTTCTGCATTTTCAGGATTTTTGTCCAGCAGTGCCTGGCAGGTAGATTTTGCAAGCTTAAGGTCGTCCATGTAATAGGTCATCTTTGCATAACCGTAAAGGGCGTCCTCATTATTAGGCTCAGACTTTAATGCCTTAGAATAAGCATCGCGGGCAAGCTTCCATTTGTGGTTCAAGGCCTGTTCATCGCCCTGCATGATATTTATCTGTGCGTTATAAGGGTCTACCGCAAGAATCTTTTTTGCAGCAGCACTGTAGGCAGTTTTATCGCCCTTTGCCTTGGCACACAGAGTTTTAATTTCCAATGCCGAAAGATTTGACGGATCTTTGGCAAGCACGCGGTCTGCAGTAGCAATAGCCATATCATAATCCCCGTCAGAAACATAAAGTGAAGCAAGCACCAGCAAAAGATCAGGATCTTCGGCAAGCTCCTGTGGAATCTCATCAAAAAGCGCAATTGCCTCTTTTACGCGTCGTTCAGCCAGCAAAGCCTTAAGCTTTTTGGCAAACACAATATTAGCAGGCTCCGGCGGCAACTCCGGCACCTTTTCTACAATTTTCTCCGGTTCTTTTTCTGTTTTCTTAGCCACAGGAGCTTCTTCTTCCTGTGGAGCAGCTGCCTGGGTCTGTTCCGGCTCGGTTTTTGCAGACTCACAGCCTGTTAATACAAGAGCGGCACCAAAAAGGCTCAAAATCAATCCAACAACAAAAAAACACTTTTTCATCAGTTTTCCCCTCTGATCACATCATTGAAAATCAGCCCGTTTTTTGCTAAACTATATAAACCATGAACATGCGGGTTATAAGAAAAGCAATAGGACTGCTGATTGTCGATATCGTTATTATCATCGGCATTTTTATACTTCAATTTAGGACAGATTCTTCAATTCTCAAAAAAATAGGAAGCATGCAGATTTCCATGACAAGCTCCGATGAGCAGTCTGTTCAGGAAAATCAACCCATCCTTAAAAATGAATTTGAAATTAATTATAACGGAATCTCAATTCATAGCAATATCAATAACTCAATAAAAGTAATGAAAAAGGGAAATCCTACCGCACAGGGCATTACTCTTTTGAGCTATTCCGAAGATGACCTGCAGTTTACACTCAATTTTACAGACGAAATAAGCCTTATTTTTATGGTGGACAAAAACGAATCTGATGCAACACTTACTGTTTTTGCAGATGTTCCAAAGGATATTACAGACCTTTATGTTCCATATAATTTTGCCCATAACATGAAAATCCAGAAGGAAGAATCCAACCGTGTGGTTCTGGAAGGCAAAAAATACAACTGGTCGCTTCATTCAAACGATCTGTCACAAAACTACATTCACTTTACCTATGCAGACAACCTTGCACACTATGCAGTTTATGATGACACCCAGAAGTTTACATTTGACATGATTACAGAGCTTGCCGAAGCCCAGGATCTTACCTATACACAGACAATCGCTTCGTTTACAAAGAACCTGCAGACTGCATTCAAGGCATCGCTTAACGATAATTCATTTACAGAACAGGCAGTTGTTGCCTACATAGCTTCTATGGCTCAGGAAGGCAGATTCAAGCAGGCTGTAGAAGAAATTCCTCAGGATTACAAAAAGAGCAGCTCAAGAACCTATCTTTCGGCTCCATACCTTAACAGTCTGGACAGCATGAATACAAAGCTCGAAAGCTATATTTCCGAATCAGGAAGCGCAATTAAAACTGCTGCTGCCAACTCTACACTGGACGTATTTACAACTGCCCAGCTTGGTTCACTTTTGTGCATCTATCCTGATATGGTTACCGTAAGAACCCTGCTTTCTCATGCCGCAACAGTTACTGCAGAACAGTGTACTCTTGCCCAGGCAACAGGAATTATCCTTACTTATTCTCAGCTTATAAACCTTAACAAAGAATATGCAGACATTCTTGCTCCTGCCATTGACCAGTGCCTCCAGAAGGTAACCGAGTCCTGCTCTTATGACAACGAAATGCTCACAATTTCCGAAAACGACACCTTTGTTTCGGTTGTACAGGCAGCAGAAACAGGTCTTGCATTGCTCAGATACGGTTATGTAACAAACAACCAGACCTACGAAAAAGCAGGCCGTGTAATTGTTAATTCATACTTAAAGGAAAGCTCTTCATTTGATTTAAGAACTCTTTCTACAATTTATCCTATGATTGCATGGGATAATAAGTTCTATCCTCGCATTGTTCTTATCAATTCAATCGGCAAGGATGCAATATGGGCATGGACCTGTGCAAACAGCATAACTTCCAAGACCGACCCTACAGAAGGCCTTACACTTACACTCGACTTCCCTCTTGAACATACACATTATGTAATCTTTAAGGGCATTCCTGCCTTTGAACAGATCTTTATTTATAACATGGCATTCCGTACAGACCCTCGCTTTGAAACCTACAATTCTTCGGGATACGTATATAAGGCAGATTCAAAGACACTCCTGCTCAAGTCTAGACACAAGAGCCAGATCGAAGACGTACGCATGTCATATACTCCTGTAGTAAGGGCAACTCCTGCTCCGGCACCAAAGCCTGCAGAACCTGCACCTGAAACAACAGAAATTGTAGTTCCTGAGCCAGCCGAAAGTTCACAACCTGCAGAAACTGTTACTTCAACAGGCACTACAGAAACAGCCTCAGAACCTGTAATGTAATAACGGCCCCGCTGATATAATCACCGGACCGCAGATATAACAACATAATTAAGGAAAAAACAATGGCAAAAACTTATGATGACAAGAAAATTATCTACACTATGGATCGTGTAGGACGCGCCTATGGTACAAAGGTAGTGCTTAAGGATATAAGCATTTCTTATTTTTACGGTGCCAAAATTGGTGTTATTGGTCCAAACGGCTCTGGTAAATCTTCTCTCTTTAAGATTCTTGCCGGTATTGATAAAGATTACACAGGAGAAACTTCTCTTGCACCGGGCTATTCAATAGGCTACCTTGAACAGGAACCATATCTTGAACCCGGCAAAACAGTAATGGAAATTGTAAAGGAAGGTGTAAAACCAATTACAGACCTTCTTGCCGAATTTGATAAAATAAACGAAGCATTCGGCGACCCGGATGCAGACTTTGATAAATTGTGTGCCCGCCAGGCCGAAGTTCAGGAAAAGCTTGATGCCTGCGATGCCTGGAACTTAGACAACAATCTTGAGCTTGCCATGGAAGCCCTGCGCTGTCCTCCTCCTGAACAGGTTGTAGACGTACTTTCCGGTGGTGAACGCCGTCGTGTTGCCCTTTGCCGCCTTCTTCTTCAAAAGCCGGACATTCTGCTTTTGGACGAACCTACAAACCATCTTGATGCAGAAACTGTAGCATGGCTCGAAAAGCACCTTCACGACTATCCGGGTACAGTTATTGCAATTACCCACGACCGCTACTTCCTTGATGATGTTGCCGGCTGGATACTCGAGCTTGACCGCGGAGAAGGCTATCCATTCAAGGGTAACTATTCAAGCTGGCTTGAACAGAAAAACGCCCGCCTTGCCCAGGAAAGCAAAAACGAAAGCATGCGCCAGAAGGAAATCCAGCGTGAGTTGGAATGGATTCACATGGGTGCCAAAGGTCGTCAGGCAAAGCACAAGGAACACATCACCCGCTACAACGAACTCATGTCTCAGGAAAGCAAAAAACAGCTTAAAGATACACAGATTTCTATCCCGGCAGGTCCACGTCTTGGCGGCCAGGTAATCGATATCGAAGGCCTTACCAAATCCTTTGACGACAAGCTTTTATTCGAAAACCTTGACGTACATATTCCGGCAGGTGCCATTGTTGGTATTGTCGGACCAAACGGTGCGGGTAAAACAACATTGTTCAAGATGATTGTAGATGCCGCAGGACTTGAAGGCGGAGAAAAGCCTGACAGCGGTACCATTAAGGTTGGACAGACTGTAAAGCTTGTATACGTAGACCAGATGCGTTCTACACTTGATATGAACAAAACCGTATACGAAACCCTTGGCGGCGGCGGAGACCTTGTAAAGCTTGGTGCCGTTGACGAAAAAGGCCGTGCTCTTGAAGGCGGTGTACGCGAAGTAAACGCACATGCCTACTGCAGCTGGTTTAATTTTGCAGGACCTGACCAGAACAAAAAGGTAAGCGTACTTTCAGGTGGAGAACGTAACCGCCTTAATCTTGGCCTTATGCTCAAAGAAAGCGGCAACGTACTTTTATTCGACGAACCTACAAACGACCTGGACGTAGAAACTGTACGCGCCCTTGAAGAAGCCCTGGAAGACTTTGCAGGCTGTGCCCTTGTAGTAAGCCACGACCGCTGGTTCTTAGACCGCATCTGTACACATATCCTTGCTTTTGAAAACAATTCCGAAGTACGCTTCTTTGAAGGCAACTGGTCTGAATATGCCGAATGGAAGATGAAAGAATTTGGCGAGGAAGCAGGCGTTCCAAAGCGAACAGTTTACAGAAAGCTGAGCAGATAGCCCTTAGACAGGCTCATGGCCCCCGGGCTTACGATTTATTCAGCAGCGCGTCGAGCGTGTACATGGCCGAAAGTGCTACCTTGCACTCAAGGAATATCTTTCCAAGTTCAGGGTCAAAGTGCGTTCCAAAATCTTTTTCCATTAACTCAAAAGCCTCGTCATAGCCCATAGCTTCTTTGTAGCAGCGTTTCGTTACCAGAGCGTCAAATACATCTGCAAAAGCCATTATACGTGCTTCTATAGGTATCTCTTCGCCTTCCAGCCCCTTTGGATATCCTGTACCATTCCATTTTTCGTGGTGGTAATGTGCAACGTTGATTGCAATACTCTTGAATTTCTTGTCATCTACCTCGCGCAAAACTCCAAGCACAATCTTGGCTCCTTCGGTAGTATGCTTTTTCATCTGTTCGCGTTCTTCATCGGTAAATATGCCAGGCTTTTTAAGAATTGCATCATCTACGGCAATCTTTCCAAGATCGTGCATAGGTGCGGCTTTAATCATATTCACACAGAAAACATCATCCAGCCAGCTGAACTCTGGGTGCTTCTTAAGCTGATCTACAAAGATTCGGACACCTTCGCTGGTTCTGCGGATGTGGTCTCCCGTACTGTTATCGCGGCTTTCGACCATACTTGCAATTCCGGTAATAATTGAATCCTGGATGTGAACAATCTTTTGGGTCTTTGCTTCTATTTCAAGCTCAAGGTTATGGTTGCTTCCTTCCAGATTATCCAGATACTTCTGATGGCTGGTTACATCGCGCATTTCTATAAGATAGCCGACAGATTTTTTCTGACTGCGGATATAGCGCACAACCGCCATGGCAGTTATTCCGGCATTTGTAATTTTAATGTCTTCGGTTTTTCCGGCTTCCCAGTCATCAATCCAGCCCAGAATTGTAGAATAATACGGGCTCTTTGAATCATCAAGATATTCGTCTATCATTGCGTTTTTGAGCTCGGGTATAAGCTTGATTGCGTAATCGTTGCAGCCCAAAAATCTTTTTTTAAGGTCAAAAGAAATATAGCCGTACTCCTGTCGCTGTGAATAAACATTGACCAGGTTTTCGGTCATATCATACATACTGGCACGCTTAAAAATAACCAGAAGAAAGCCCAGAAGAATGATGTTTACAAAAGGATAAATCTCAAATTTCATTCTTGCAATACGGGTGATGATTGTAGCAATATCAATGGTTACCAGAATTGTAAGAAGATATCTGATGGTTTTGATGGATACCTTTTTTTCGCCGTTGATAGCAATCATAATTACTACGATACAGGCAACACTTGTAATTGCAATAAAGGCCGGGTACAGGAAATACAAAGCTCCATATTCCTTTTGCAGATACATTGAACCGTAATATCGTTCAAGGCTCATGTTTTTGAAGAAGAAATCATTGTGGTCGCAGATGGCAACAAAAACCATAATCACAAACGCAATAAAGAAGAACAGGCGTTCCAGGTTACGGCTCATTTTTACATTACAGATATCTGCAATTACAAAGAGCAGGAAAACAAGCGTCAGTGTATTACCAATAAAGTATAACTGTGTACCGCACAAGGCTCCTGCCTTACTTTCCGAAAAGGCGATCATGGCACAACCGTAATTTGCTACCAGGGCGGCAACAAAAAGAAACATTCGGTTCTGATTATTCTTTCCAAGCCTACTTTCGTAAAAAAGAATTATTTCTATAAGAGAAACTAAAAATGCCGCAAGATAAATTGCAGGTACTACCACAGTATTACAATTATAAACCATAATTTGCTATTTGTTTAGATTTTTTTTATATGGGGCAAAAAAAAACG
>JAFZOJ010000122.1 GCA_017550685.1 Treponema sp.
AGAATTAAATTTACATATTGCTTTCCGTCATCATTTCCATCCCAGAAAAGATTGTTATTACCGGTTCCATAATACTCTACTGTTGAATTTGCTCCATTCTTCATGGTTCCTGTAATAGACTGATCTGTAACACCATTTGCCTTGAGAGTACCATTATTTTGAATTTCTGCAACTTTAAGACTATTACCAGCCAGATCAAAGGTTCCGTTTACTGTAATTGTACCTTGCGTATTGTAAAGGATATCCAGATTTTCCTGCAGTACAGGATAATTTGTTGCGGCAGGAATTATTACATTGGAACCTTTTCCAGGTACAGATTCAGGACTCCAGTTTGCAGCGATTTTCCAGTCTGTTTCATGACCAGAAGCACCTCCCTGCCAGGTATAGTCCATGCCAGGGAAATTCCAGTTTTCATTGTGGCCGCTGTCGTTACTTCCTGTCGCAGTTACTTCATTAACGGAAGTAGAATTAACAACATCAACATAAGAAATTGCCGCAGATGAACTGCAGTCTATTTTCCAGCTTCCGCTGCTTGTCAATGTAAGAAGATGTCCGCTAGTTCCAGAAAGTGTGAGGGTTCCGTTTACAGTCTGAACGTTTGTGTCTCCTGCCGGGAAGGTGATTGTTCCTCCGGAAACATTAGCTGTAAAATTATTGAATATGTTGGCACCGGTAAGTATGAGTGAACGGGTTGTCTCAAAATTATTGAATGTGGCAGGACCTTTTACTGTTGCAGATGTTCCTGTTGGATTTATAAGGACGGTTCCGCTTGAATGAGTAAAACCATTGACAGCAGGAACACCGGATAAATCAAGGTCGCCGTTGAATTCTGTTGTACCAGAACTTAATGTCAGAGAGCCTGTTCCGGAATAGTTTTTCTTAAAGGTTGCATCCCCGTTACAAGTAATAGTTCCGTTATTTATAATTGGAGGAACTACATCAATTCCCGAAGCAAGAGTAAGAGCATTTGAGTTTGTTATTGTGATGTCAGAACCGGAAACTGTCGGAACATTAAGTATTATTCCATTTGACGAAGTTACTGTTGTGTCTTGAGAAAGAGTAATCTGGTTTGCTGTAATCGTTGATACAGATGCTTTTGTGCTGTTCAAAGCCGGTGTATTAATTGTAAGAGTTTTGTCTGCTGCAGAAACATCACCCTTAAATGCAATCTGATTAGTTGCAGCAAGCTGAATGCCCGAAGTTCCTATTGAAATATCTGCATTCATGGTAAGTTCTACAAGATTTGCAACAGAGTTTGCAAAACTAAGAGTTCCGGCACCAAGAGTCAGAGCTTCTGTTCCTGCATCACCAGAGATTGTATTTGCAAAACTTATATCCCCACTGTCGGAGGTGAGACTTGTTGTAGTGGCTTTTATTGTAACCGCTCCGCCATAAGTCTGGTTTCCGGATGTAGAAACAGAAGTGCAGTTGATTGTTGCAGTCTCAGTAGTAAGTTCTGCAAGGTTTGAAACATTGCCATTAAACTGAACAGCCGCTGTAGAAAGTGTAAGTTTTTCTGTTCCGGCAGTACCGGCAACTGTTCCGCCAAATAATATTGTACTACCGTTGTTTGCCTTAAAGGTTG
>JAFZOJ010000123.1 GCA_017550685.1 Treponema sp.
GACGGAGACAGTGGAGAAGTGATTGAAGAATTACTGGCAGATGTATGATCTGCTGTTATTATTGCAAAAAAAATACACAACTAATGATTAGTGGTTATTGGGCTGAAAAGATGGGTGTTTTGAAGCACATTTTTGAAGCACTTTTTTCAGAGCGGCCACAGAAGATGGCGTTTTTCCCTTTATTTTAGCGTGTTTGCGGGCCTCCCGGGGTTTTGCGGAGAATTCTTCGAACCCCGTCTATCGCTCGGAAAACAGATTCCCAGGAATGTTGAGTTTACAACGTTTCTGGGACTTTTTTTGTTTCCGATGGAAAAAAGTGCTCCAAAAAAGGTATAAACCTGTTTCAAAGCGGAAAAGCAACCGCATCCTTATACAATTGTTTTAAAACAGAGATAAATTCTTTAAGGCTTTCCCTTGAGTCGTTCTTATGTGTGATCAGCTGACAGGAGAAGCTTTCTTTGCAATCAAACGGAGTCCAGGCAAACTGACTGCTGTGGTCATTTAAAAAGCCCGGTGCTAAACATATACCCCTTCCGGCTGCGACATTTGTTAGTGTCGTGTCGTGATCGGCGCTGTTGAAGTAGTTGATTTTTCCGGATGCCATCAGTCTGTGCTGAACAGCCTGTAATGCTGGCGGTGATCCTCCGCCAACCATAAGTGTTCTGCCGTACAGGTCCTTTTCTGTCAGCAGATTTTTTGATGCCAGTTCATCCTCCCGCTGGGAAATCAGGTATATATGGCTTTCAAACAGATCATATACATTGATTCCCGGAATCTGTTTTGTCTGTTCCTTAAGGGCAAACAGGATATCTGACTCATTCTTCAGGAAACTCTCCACACCGTTTTCATACTGGAACTTCGGTGTGATCTGAATCTCCGGCTGTTCCTTTGTGAAAAGCCTGATCGCTTCAGGAAGGAAGTATACCGCCTGCCTTACCGGCATGCTGATCGTGATGTTGTCCTTGTATTTTGCGCTGAAGTTTTGTCCCTGCTCGATGGCACGCTTCATTTCCTCGCGCATATTCGCAAGGTAGGTAACGAACTGGGATCCTGCCGGGGTCAGCGCAGCGCCTTTCCCGCTTCTTTCAAATATTTCAAAACCCACCTCATCCTCAAGGAGTTTTATTTGATACGTCAGAGTCGGCTGGCTTACGAAAAGATTATCCGCAGCGCGGCTGAAATTTCGCGTATGCGCAAGCTCAATACAAAAATCAATCTGTTTTGTGTTCATAAACGTCCGCCTTATTATTTAATTATTAAATCGATTATAAATCATTTCAATTGGATTTTTCAAGGCGCTATGTGAGATACTTTTCTCAGAAAACAATCAAAAAAGGAGGAAGAAAAATGGCAAAAACACTGATCGCATTCTTTTCAAGAGCGGATGAGAACTATTTCGGAGGAGCAATGAGATATGTTAAGACCGGCAACACGGAAATTGTCGTGAATGGCATGAAGGAGATGATAGAAGCTGACTGTTTCAAAATAGAGATGTAGGATCCTTATTCACCGGTTTATATGACATGCATTGAAGAAGCCAAGAAGGACCTCAGGGCTAATGCAAGACCGGAACTGACAAACTATCTTGACAGTATTGATGAATACGATACGGTCATCCTTGCTTATCCAAACTACTGGGGGACTTTCCCGATGGCAGTAGCCACTTTCCTGGAACGCTATGATTTCACCGGCAAGACGATCCTTCCTCTTTGTACCAACGAAGGCAGCGGCATGGGTCACAGCGAAAAAGATATTGCAAATACAGCAAAAGGAGCAACAGTTAAAAGAGGTCTGGCAATCACAGGCTGCAGAGCAGCACAGTCAAAAGCAGATGTTCAGAAATGGTTTGCAGAAAACGGCATAGCATGAGGAGGAAGAAACGGATGGATATTTTTGAAAAATTAAAAAGCGGCGAGCCGGTGGATATGATGTCTGAGGAATATGGCCCGGCCATAGAAGAACTGATCCGTGCTGACAAGGCACTTTTCCATATTAATCATGCTGAGCC
>JAFZOJ010000124.1 GCA_017550685.1 Treponema sp.
AGAATTAAATTTACATATTGCTTTCCGTCATCATTTCCATCCCAGAAAAGATTGTTATTACCGGTTCCATAATACTCTACTGTTGAATTTGCTCCATTCTTCATGGTTCCTGTAATAGACTGATCTGTAACACCATTTGCCCTGAGAGTACCATTATTTTGAATTTCTGCAACTTTAAGACTGCTGGCTTTTAGATCAAAGGTTCCGTTTACGGTAATTTTGCCCTGAGTATTATAAAGAAGATCCAGGTCTGCCTCTAAAACAGGATAAGGTGTTGCAGCAGGAATTATTACATTGGAACCTTTTCCAGGTACAGATTCTTCTTCCCAGTTAGAAGGATTTGTCCAGTCAGAATCTGCAGCGGCAGTTTTCCAGGTATAGGTCATGCCGGGGAAATTCCACTTAACATTATGACCGTTGTCGTTACTACCGGTTGCAGTAATTTCATTTATAGAAGTTGAATATGAAACATCAACATAAGAAACTGACGGATCAGGATCAGAACAATTTAAAGTCCAGGTACCACTACCAGCCGGGGCAAGCGCAAGCCATGATGTTGTTGAAGTTCCCGAAAGGCTGAGATCTCCGCTTACTGTCTGAGTTTTTCCTGCTTCAAAGGTAAGAGTTTTTCCGCCAAGGCCTGTCGCAGTAAAATTGGTAAAGTTGTTAGCATCCTTAAATGTTACAGAACCTGTACACTTAACAGTTCCGTCAGAATCTATAGCAGGATTTACTGTTACACCGTCTCCAAAAACTGCGGTAGCGCCCGCAGAAGGCAACTTCAAAGTTTTTCCAGCACCCGTTATATTTGCGGTAAATGTCACTTCTGGTGTTGTACCTGTGGCATACAAGCTTAAGTCCCCTGTTCCCGCAAGATTTACCGCACCGCTGTAAGACTGATTTCCTGTAGTTTTAATAGAAGCACACTTTATACTGGAAGGTCCGGTTATTGCAAAAGAAGTAAGAGGTGTTGTATCGCCGACATTTTCATTTATGGTTACCAAAGTTGTCGGGTTTAATGTAAGATTTGCAGTTCCGTCACCGTCTATAGTTGCACCGGCTGCAAAAACAATTGTACCTGCACTTATTGAGTGATTACCTGTGCCAATAATGACAGGACTGTTAAGATTGAGTGTAGAAGTTGCCGCATCTGTTACGTTGCCGTTAAGAGTTATTGTTCCTGATGCTCCGGTAGCAGTTATATTTACAGTACCGTTTACAGTTGTGTCTTTAAGTGTTACAGAATCTGCAGCTATTGTTCCGGTAATAGTTGTTGTACCGCCGGAATTGCGTGTAAAGGCATTGGTAAAGTTTGCACCGTTTACAAAAACCAGATTTCCATAAGCTGCAGAATCGGTATAGGTTGTAAAAGTTGGAGTATCATTTACTGTTATTAAGCTGCATTTTTGTACTTCAAAATCTGCAAGAGTACAGTTACCGACAAGAATGAGCTCTCCCTGTGTTGTAGAATTCTTATTTACAATAATCTTAGCGCTTGTAGTTGTACCCGGCGTAAAGGTTTGTGTTCCTGTGCCGCTAAAGGTTAATGATTTTGAACCGGTTAAACTTTTTATGGCTGTTAAGGAATTTGTCAACGTTACATCTGCACCAAGTACAGCGTCACCATTCAAGTACAATTTATAGGTAAAAGTTGCCGCATTTGCAAAAGTAATAGTTCCATTATAAGTACTGCTTCCTAACCAGAGCCAGCCTCTGTGTCCGTTTCCACCATTAAATGTTATTTTATTCTGAATACCATCTGGAACAGTAAAAGCATCTGTATCATTATAAGGAGTAAGTATAAGATTTTTATCTTCATTTACAGAAAAATTGCCGTCAATCGTAAAACCTGCTGACTGAATTGTCGGAGTATCCGTTATCTGGCAGCTTGCCCCGGAAGCAAGATTAAACCGGTGGGCAATTTTGAATGTATTACCGTCCAGTTTCCAGTTTGTTCCGGAAATTTTCAAATCATAATAATCATCTGCATCGCCAAAGTTAGTTACGGTTCCACCGCTTCCTGCTGCATAATCTACAGTTCCCTGTGCTGTATCATTTATTACATTTGAGCCGTCCGAAATGCGGCCGGCTCCGGTGTAAATGATGGTTCCTGCATTTGAAAGTTTTGTTCCTGCTGCACCACCATATGTTCCCGACAAAACAAGATCAGCTGCACCAAGCTGAACAGACGCCCCGCTTTCAATAGACAAAGTTCCACCGGCACAGGCAGCATCTGGAAGAACCGGCAGATTTGTTACAGCAGGAATAATGATTTTACAGTCTGTACCCGGCACAATCGTAGTATCCCAGTTTGCACCGTTATCCCAGGCAGTACCGGCATCTCCCGCAGCAGCTCCTGTCCATGTATATACAAGTTCATTCTTTTGTTTTATGAGCCAGCCGTTGCTTATAACTTTACCGTAATCTGCACTTGTTGTACCTGCCGTTGGTTCACAGTTTGATATTAACGTAGAATAATTTGCGAGCTGAATGTTTGAATCTATAGAAAGATAGGTTGCTGATAATCCAGTTGAAATAAACTTATGTGTTGTTCCTGTACCAGCAAGCGAAAGACTGTTTCCGTCGCCAGACGCACCCTTGAGCGAAAGAGTAGTTGCCGTAATTTCAGAATTATTAAGGGTAACTGTTTTTCCCTGCATGGTTGTAGTGTCATCTGCAGTAAAGCTTGTAAGGGTATAGTTTCCCTCAATTGTTGAATCTGTTTCTTCAAGGACAATTGCATTTTGAGTAGAAGCATTTGTAACTGTTAATGATGTCGTTCCGTTCTTAAGGTTGATTGTACCAGTACCGGCTCCATTATCAGTAAACGATCCGGCGGTAATTGATGCCGAACTTCCATCAGCATCCGCTGTGATTGTTCCTTTATTTATAATTTCATACGGAATATTAAATTCTTTTGTTGTAATTGTTCCTTCGTTAGAAAAAGGTTCTGTAGAATACGGATTGTTGTAACTTGAATTAGTAGCCTTAATCAAAGGAGAATTAAGCTGTCCTGTACTACCAACAGAAACTTCTGTCGAGCCGGCTCCTGTAGCAGCAGAAGCAGCCATATCAAACGAGGTTGTTGCATTAAAAACACCAAAAATTATTGTTTTTGCAATTACATTTGAATTTGTATCATTATGTGCATAAGTTTCTGTATTAATTGTATAAGTATTGTGTAAAGTCAAAACAACGCCGGCATGGGTAACAATTGCCTTTGTATCTACATCCGTTGAAAAGATAATGCTGCCAGTTTTTCCAGCAGTATTGCTTGCTCTGCTGAATTCCATTCCGTTAGTTACACTAAGCTTGCCGTTTCCTGTTCCCTTTGCAATGATTGCATCAAAATTATCTGTAACTAAGTGGGAATTATTATCAACCACCATATTAAAGGTATCTGCTGTACAATCGCCATTTATTGTTATCTGAGTTTCACCCCAGAAATTAAACTTACCCAGATTACCATCTGTTGTTGGTGTACTAAAAGTAATTGCCGATCCGCCAGTCGTATTATAAAAGTATACATTTCCGTTATTTGTAAATCCCGTAGAAGAAAAATCCACAGAACAGGTTATAGAAAGAGAGGCTCCTGTTTGTATTACTATAGAAGAAACCGGATTTGTTGAATAATCTGAAAGAACAGGAAATATCGTTGCCCCGGAAGGTATTATTACACTGTCTGAGGTTGTGAGATTATCAGAAGGAGCATCTCCGCTTCCATTTGCCACAGTATTCCAGTTATTAAGTTCATCCCACTCTGTTTCATGATCAGCCGTTCCACCAACCCAATAATATGTCTCACCCCACACTCCCTGCGCGGCAAAGAATAAAATAAGCGCAAGCACGAGGGTACGGGCTTTAAAAAGAGGACCTTTTACTGAAGTTTTGTGAACACTTTTGTTCATAATATAGTTTATCACTTCAATATCGGCAGGATTTAAACGGATTTTAGAAGATTTTTAGACCGTTAATCATTTATAGAATTTTACGTTACCCATATATGTCTTCCAGAATTCAATGTATTCGGAATAATATATCTGCATTGTTGAAAATATTTTTGATAAATCTTTTTCTGGAATTCTACCCTTATTATGAGCAAGCTTAAACGAACCATTCTCCAACAACCAGACCTTTGTATCATTCTTATCTGGATTTCCTTTTGTTGCATGAAAATGAATTGGTTCTTCTTTCTCATTTGACCAGAAATAAATTTTATAACCTGCTGCACGAATAAATTGTGGCATTATGCAATCTCCAGCGAATCAAGACTTCGGAAAGTTGTAATAGCAGGATAAATTTTGTGAAAATAGTCTTGAAAATATCTATTTTTTGAAGAATCAAAATTTGAATGAATTATGCTTCCATCATTTTTAATTAGAATAGATTCTGCGGTGTTGCAATCTTCGAAGCAGACATCATTTTCGGTATAAGTGATGAGAATGCCGTCTTTTTCACAAAACTCTTTACGCATAAATGCCCTCCATATGTTTATTATATCACAACAAATCCCATTTCGAGAACCTCAGAACCCTCACTTTTTCAGCAACGCAGCAAAAGGGTTGTAGGTCTCTCCGTCGTCTTCATCCTGGCTGCTCATATATTTGGCAGCGGTTTCATCCTGCTCAGCCGAACTTGCAGGCTTAAGGGACAGTCTTTTTTCCATGGCGTTGATTTTTTCTACGACAACGCTCATGCTCTGTCCAACCTTGTAAACCTTGCGCAAATTTGTGTTTGCACTTACATCTTCAAGGTCGCTTATGTGAACAAGGCCGTCAATTCCAGGAGCAACGTTTACAAAAAGACCAAAATCTGCAATGCGGCTTATTTTTCCTTCCAGTTTGGAACCAACAGGGAATCTTGCACCGGCTGCTTCCCAAGGATCTTTCATCAGCGCTTTAAGACTTACGCTTACACGCTCGTTTTTCCAGTCGGTTTTGATTACCTTTACGTTGATTTCCTGACCAACTTCTACAATCTGGCCGGCATCTTCTACACGGTCAAACGAAAGTTCGCTCATAGGAAGCAGAGCCCTAAAGCCCTGAATATTTACAAAAGCACCAAATTTTTCGATGCTTTCTACGGTTGCACTTACAACAGCACCTTCGGTAATCTGGGCTGCCAGCTTGCCAAGTGCGTTGGCATGTTCTGATTCTCCAATTTTACGGTTGCTTACCAGAATATCGCGTCCATCATTTTTATATTCTGTGATTATAAAGCTGAGGGTTTTTCCAACATAAGCGGCAGGTTCTTTTTTATCCTTAAAGCCCATCTGTGAATAAGGACAGAATGCGCGTTTTCCGCCGAGTTTTACTTCATAACCACCCTTGATTTCGGCTTCTACGTGACCTTCTACAGGAATTCCGCCCTTCCAGGCATTTTCTATCATTGTATCGTCTGCACTGCTTCCACCGATTTTTGTTGTAAAACGCATTTCGCCGCGAACTTCTCCGGTAAAGAAAACCTTGATCTTGTCGCCTTCTTTTACGCTTACATTTCCTTCGGCATCTTTAAACTCTGAAATATCAATAACGCCTTCGCTTTTGGCACTCAAATCTACAAAAACAGTTGTGTCTGTAACTGCAACAACTGTTGTTTCAAAACTGTCTCCGATATTAAATCTGGTCATTTGTTACTCCTAAACGGGATTCCCCGATTGATTAAAACACTCATTGCATATTAATATAAAAGAAGAAAAAATAAAATACATTCTGGAATAAAAAATGAAAGCCAAAAATTCAAGTTCTAAAAAATCCCGACCGTTTGGAAAGATTAAATTCAATTCAAAAAAATTCTTTTTCTTTTTCTGCAGACTTTTTCCCGCAGCCTTTATGACAGTTCTTTTTCTGCTGCCACTTGGAATGCAGAGCATAAGCCTGGGAGACACCCAAAGCACGGCCGCCCTTATCTATCCTTATCTGCTGCCGTTTACCCCGTCCCCGACAATCCAGGAAACCGCCTTTCATTATGTATATTTTCTCATTTATTTTGTTCCATTTACCGCATTGTTCCTGATTATTTCTCTTTTTATAAAGGAAAAGGTAAACACTCTTTTATATATAATCACTTATCTGAGCTTAACCTTCTATCTTTTCTGCTCGGTTACCTGCCTCGTTATTTTTGCAAACTGTACCCGATGGTTTACTAGTCTTCCGGTTTCGGTTTACATCATTTTTGGAACAGCTTTTATTTCGCACGCACTCATGTCTATTTTTGGAATTCTTTTCCTCCGCGAAATGAATCCTGAATTTGCCGAATACAAAAAGATTCAGGCAGAATCAAAACAGAAAACAAAGATTTCCATTAAGACAAAACTTACTCTTACCATCATTGGTGTTATTGCAGTTATCATGGTTATTTTTACCGTGCTCATTCTTCACAGCTACAAAAAAATGTTTACCGAAGCTGTCAGTGATGTGGGACGCTCCCAGGCAGAACAGACTTCTACAGTTTATGATTCGGCCGACGGACGCTATGAAAAAATCGTAGGTTATTTTACTCAGCAGAAGGAAGCCAACAGTTATGCAGACTGTCCTTTTGAACGAATTGATATCATTACTGCAAGCCAGCCGGGCAATATTATTTTCCAGAAGGAAGGTGACAAGGTTAGCTTTGGTCAGACAGAAGAAGGAACTGATATTAAGCTCGAAGATATTGAATGGCCGGTATATGATGTTTTTTCTTACACAACTGCAATTGGCCGCGTAAAAGATATTCCAGAAGAAGAAAAAATCATAACTTCGCAAAAGGCTCATGATTATTTTGTAAACTTTATGAACGGAACCTACAAAAAGCAGCCGGTAATTGACGGTGAATTCTGCAAGTATATTTATCCGGTTTCGTTTACCCGCAAGGCAGGCTTTAAGCTTGTAGGATTTTCAATCGTAACCTACAAAACCGAAATCCTCATGCGCTCATACTTCAACGTAATTATTTATGTTTCAACCATGGTCGTAATGTTCCTTTACATTGCAATCATTCTGGCGCTTTTTATTGCAGACTTTATTACAAATCCTCTGCTCTACCTTAAAACAAATGTTCGCAAAACTACTAACACTCTGGAGGAAATTCTGGACGGCAATTCCAAGATTTCTGCTTCTCAGCTTACATTTATTGATTCCATTAAAACCCGTGATGAAACAAAGGATCTTTCCAAAGAAATTAAAAACATGGTGGGCATTATCCGCGGAATCATACCATATATTTCTTACTCTACCCTTCAGGCTGCAGATAAGGATACTAAAAAAGGAACTACCTCGCGCGAGCTTTGCTTCCTGTTTACAGATATAAGAGGTTTTACTTCTCTTTGCGAAGGCAAGCAGCCAAAAGAAGTTGTAGAAATTCTTAACCGCTACCTGGACATTGAAACAGAAATTATTTTGAACAACGGCGGTGACATTGATAAATTTGTTGGTGATGAAATGATGGCGTTCTTCTCCGGTCCTAAGAAGGAATTCAACGCATGTAAGGCCGCCATGGAAATTCGTGCTGCAATGCGTGCACAGCAGGAACTGGCTCTGGCCGATGGTTCTGATTATATTTCTATGGGAATTGGTATTAACACCGGTAAGGTCGTATTTGGATCTGTTGGTGCAAAGAGCCGCATGGACTTTACTTCCATTGGCGATACTGTAAATCTTGCTGCAAGGTTAGAGGGCGCTAACAAGGCCTACGGATCCAAGGCAATTATTACCGAAGCGGTTTTTGACAAGCTCAAGGATTCTTTTGTTTGCCGCGAGCTGGACTTTATCAAGGTTAAAGGAAAGAATGAACCGGTCCGCATTTACGAAATTTTACAGACAAAAACTGCGGCTGTTGATAAGCTTTATGAAATTAAAGAGCTGTTTGAAAAAGGTCTTGCTGCCTACCGTAAGCAGTCGTGGGACAAGGCCGAAGAAATGTTCCAGCTTTGTAACGAAAAATATCAGGATATGCCGTCGGTTGTTTTCTTAGACCGAATCCAGCACTTCCGCACAAATCCGCCTCCTAAAAAATGGGACGGTGTATTTGAAATGAAGGTTAAATAGCCTTTAAGACAGAATCTGATTTAACTGGTAAACATCCTCTACGCCGGAAACAAGAATGCCTCCCATGCCAAGCTCAATCGGGAGTGCTATGTCCATGTCGTAGCGGTCGCCTATTGCAATGCAGTCTTTTGGTTCAGTGCCGGTAATCTGGCAGGCTTTCATGAATGGTTCTACGGCCGGCTTGGATTTGAGGCAGGTGTCCAGGCCTACAATTTCCGGGAAAAACTGTGAAATGCCAATGGAGTCCAGGGTTTTGCGTGCTGTGAAAACAGGGTTATTGGTTACGGTGATAAGGTTGAATCGCGGCTGCAGGGTGCTCAGCGTCTGGATAAGGCGTTCGTCGCGTGTCAGAAAGTCTGCGGGCTCCATTAAGGTTTTGCGCCATTCTACACTCTGTGCAATCGGAATTCCAAAGGCAAGCAGAGTATTACCCAGGCTTATTTTTTTTCCGTTATTGTCGGCGGCATATTGCTTACGGTAGTCGGCAACCATTTTGCGCGCCTCGTCTGCAGTTATTCCACGTTCTTTTGCAAACTGACGTACCTGGCAGTCCACCTGCTCAAAAGCATATGCCGAATTTGTATACAGCGTTGAGTCTATGTCAAATATGAGGGTTTTTGGGTTGGATGGCAGATTGTAGGTTTTCATGCCTGGGGTCCCTGTAATTCTCGAAGGGCCGCCCATGCTACACTCGCATCTCCCGCAAGTTCTGCATCTACACAAGCCCCAACTTTAAGCTCAATTCCAAGCTCGGCGAGGCGTGCACATTTTTTTTCAAAGTATGCTTCGTCCT
>JAFZOJ010000125.1 GCA_017550685.1 Treponema sp.
GGGATCCATGACTTGCCGTTGTAAACACTGATTGTGTTTCCAACCATCTCTGGAATGATTGTAGAGCAGCGAGAATATGTTTTGATCATTTTCTTCTCTGACTCTTTGTTCATTTCAATAACTTTCTTGTAAAGACTCTTTTCAATGAAAGGTCCTTTCTTAACAGATCTTGACACGATTATCTCCTCTGCAACTACTTCTTGCGACGACTAACAATAAAGTTGTTAGATGTCTTTCTCTTATTACGAGTCTTGTAACCTTTACAAGGCTGACCCCAAGGAGTAACAGGATTACGTCCTTTACCAGCACCTTCACCACCACCAAGCGGGTGATCAACAGGGTTCATAGCCATACCACGAACAGTTGGGCGGATACCCAGCCAGCGTTTGTGTCCGGCCTTACCAAGCTTAACATTCATGTGTTCTTCGTTTCCTACAACACCGATTGTTGCATAGCATTTACCATTGATCTTTCTCATTTCACTTGAAGGCAAGCGAACGATAACGTAGTCCCCTTCGCGACCTGCAATCATTGCGCTGGCACCAGCAGAACGAACAAGCTGTCCACCCTGGCCAAGTGTCAATTCAATGTTATGAATTGTAAAACCAACTGGAATTGCATTCAGAGGAAGTGCATTTCCAACTGTTGGAGTTGCATTGTCACCAGAAAGAATCTTCTGTCCAACCTGCAATCCTTTTGGAGCGATGATATAACGTTTATCACCGTCTGCATAATAAATCAAAGCAATGTTAGCACTTCTGTTTGGGTCATATTCGATGGACTTTACAGTTCCAGGAATACCGTGCTTATCACGCTTAAAATCTATCTCACGATAACGTCTCTTGTGACCGCCACCCTGATGACGTACAGAAATACGACCACCAGCTCCGCGACCGGCATGAGACTTGCGACCTGACACTAAAGTTTTCTCGGGTCTATCAGTTGTCAGTTCGTCTCTGCGCAGGTCTACACGACCACGTGTACCTGCTGTCATTGGCTTAAATACTTTAAGAGCCATTTTAAATCCCCTTAATTCCTACTTAACTTGGATTAAACACCTTCAAAAGCAGAAATTGTTTCGCCTTCTGCAAGACGAACAATAGCTTTTTTGTAAGATGCTGTGCGACCTGGCTTACCGCGCAGACGCTTTACCTTTCCAAGCACATTCATTGTTGTGCAGTCAACTACTTTTACTTTAAACAAGCGTGTTACTGCTTCTTTAATCTGTGTTTTTGTTGCATCCGGATGAACAATGAATACATATTTATTCTGTTCACGCAAAGCACTTGCTTTTTCTGAAACAACAGGCTCAATAAGAATATCTTCGTAATTCATTATTTAGCCTCCTTATCTTCTGCATAGAAGTCTGAAAGATTCTTTACAGCACTCTCCAGAACGATAATCTTGCGTCCGTAGAACAAAGCATGAGCTTCGAGACGGTTGTAAGAAAGGAATGTCAAGTTAGGAATGTTTCTAGCAGCCTGCTTGATTTTTCCATCATCGTCCTTAAGAATAAGAACAGTTCTTTCATCTTTTGCAAAGCAGTCAAGAATCTTTACGAGATCCTTTGTTTTTCCGCTTTCAATTGTAAAATCTTCAACAACAGTAAGTCTGTCGCCCTGAGCATGTGAGCTGAGGATAGACTTGATTGCGAGCTTCTTTTCCTTTTTAGGGATTGAATAGCTGAAATCACGTGGCTTAGGTCCAAAAATTGTACCTCCACCAACAGTAATTGGAGATTTTTTATCACCACGACGTGCATTACCGGTTCCCTTCTGCTTGTATGGTTTTGCATTTGAACCATGAACTTCGGAACGGGTTTTTGTACATGCAGTACCTACACGTTTATTGGCCAATTCATTTGTGATGGCATAGTAAATAACATCATCATTTACTGGAAGACCGAATACTTTATCATCAAGTGTGATTGTACGCAGTTCTTTACCAGAAGTTGAATATACTTTCTTTTCCATATTCCGTCTCCTTATTTCTTAACTGCGGACTTAACGATAAGAGTGCAATCCTTGTTACCAGGAACAGCACCACGAACCATAATTACCTTGAGTTCAGGATCTACCTTTACGATCTTCAGATTCTGAATAGTAACTCTCTTGTTTCCCATGTGTCCAGGAAGCTTAATGTTCTTAAAACTGTGTCCTGGTGTTGTACATTCTCCTGTACCACCCGGCTCACGATGGAATTTAGAACCATGTGTAGCACGTCCACCATGGAAGCCCCATCTCTTCATTACACCCTGGAAACCTTTACCCTTTGATGTAGCTGTTACGTCCAAGAAACGTACTCCATCAAAAAGTTCAAGACCAACAACATCACCCACATTTACTTCTTTTTCATAATTGCGGAACTCTTTCAAGCAGCGCTTAGGAGTGATGTTCTCTGGGAATTGTCCGGCATACGCTTTGCTTGCTCTGGAAGGCTTCATATCATCCAAACCAAGAACAACTGCATCATAGCCGCAATTTTCCTTTGTTTTCTTAGCAACGACAACATTTGGCTCGACCTGGATTACGGTTACTGGTGTCAGATTTCCGCTTTCGTCGAAAACTTGTGTCATGCCGACTTTTTTTGCAATCAGACCTTTCATTCTGATATCTCCTCATGGCCGTCATCCCAAATCCAGAGGGACCGTACCGTTTATTTTATGGGCTTAAAGCCCGTTTTACCCGAAGGTTGTTTCCCAAAAAGGGTATCCCTGTATAAAGGGATTTTGTACTACTGTGTGATATTACACTACTGTGTAATTACTACATCAACACCGGCAGGAAGCTCAAGCTTCATCAATGAATCCATAACATCCTGAGATGGGTTCATTATATCAATAAGACGTTTATGGGTGCGCATTTCAAACTGCTCACGAGACTTTTTGTTTACGTGAGGTGAACGCAATACTGTTACCTTATTGATCTTTGTAGGAAGAGGGATTGGGCCCGAAACCTTAGCTCCCGCTTTCTGAACAGTCTGCACGATGGCTTTAGCACTCTGGTCGATCAGTTCTACATCAAATGCACGAAGTCTGACACGAATCTTTCCATTAGCCATTTAATTTTACTCCTATTTCACGACAAAAGGACTGATTGAAAAACCAGCCCTTTTGTCTGAAAAATTAAAAACTATTCGATAATTTTTACAACCTGACCAGAAGCGATTGTGTGACCGCCTTCACGGATAGCAAGTTTAAGACCTTCATCCATAGCGATTGGGTGGATGAGTTCACCGATAACCTTAGCGTTGTCACCTGGTTTAACCA
>JAFZOJ010000126.1 GCA_017550685.1 Treponema sp.
ATCCTTACCTACGAAACCTGTTACTGTGAAATTGTTCTCGATTTTTTTCATTGTCTTGAATTTTTAGAAGTGAAACATTTATTTTTTACGTTGCTTTAAGAGTTGGCAAGGGAAGTATGGGAATGCAAGGAATTACCGAATTATTTCACCCTTGGGCCAGGAAAAGTTTTTATTGGCTGTGCGCAGACGGCAAAAAGTTTTTGAAAAAATTCAGGGAATAAGTCTCTGGTACTTGCAGAATACGGCTTGCACTAACTTTGCGACGGAAAAAGTAAGTGTACTCGCTTCGCCCGGAAAAGTCAAAGATGAAGAAGTCGAAGAAGGAACAATTCATTGACAGATACGAAAAGGAGGATGCAAGACAGTCACAACTAAGACCAGTTGCTATCATCATTCATCGGACGGAGAAGGACAGCAAGGAATAGCGTCAGGTTAAAGGAAGGAGAAAATGGAAGCAGCAGGAATGAAACGCCATTTGACATAACGAAGGGCTATGCCACATACGAATGGGCTACACCAAAGGAAAGAACGACATTACAGGAATAGTCTGGCTCGCCATGTTTGGCAGCCTCTATGAGATTATGACAAGATACAGGAAGAAGATAAGGAAACAATAAGAAGGGAAGGAGGTCAAATGAGCCTTCATTCTCCTTTGGTGATCCTTTATTGTTCCTTTGGATATCCTTTAGTGTCCCAATAAAAGCATAGTTCATACTCCAGCAAGCTCCTAGGCTGCTCCTAGCCTTACTGTAGCCTGCTTCTAAGCTTACTCATGAGTATGACAACAGTATGGCTACACCATGACAAGTTGTAGCATAGGCGTAGACAGAGGATAGGCGTTCAGATAGCATTGGAATAGCATTGGGATAGCGTAAGAATAGCGCATCAGGTAGTAAGGGCAAGGAAGGGAATGTGAAGGGGAAAATAAGGGAGCGGCTGCTCAATGATTGAAAAATGGGCTGAGACAGCCAATTTTTGTGCAAATTGTGCAAAAAGTTCGTAGTTGAACATGCGATTTTGATACTTTTGATAGCCAAACGCGCGAAAATTACGCAAAAAGTGTGAATAAATCGAAGAATCTTGAAACATTTTGCATTTGTTTGATTTTTTTTCATTACCTTTGTCGCAAACAACTCTAAATTTCATTTGGTCTTACAATGCATATATGCTACGTTAAGTGCCATAATGGAGATGTCGAAGAGTTAGTAAGGGCTATACTCTTTGCATCTGAAAAGGATTGTGAGAATCGAGCATCGAACCTAAAAGACTGATACTAAAAGAAGGTCCGATATGAGCACATTGTCTAATGTGGAAGCTGGGAGAGGCCAGGCTAAACCTCCGAGTGTCAGGGTTGCTCCTGATACCATCCCCGAAGCTAGAAGCTCACAAAACGGGGTGTCGGTAAAATATGTGCCTACAACTGGGATGAGTTGGTATGTGTTTCGCGCTTCTTACGGCAGAGAAGACAAGGCATTGGACTACATCGTAGAAGACGGCACATTTGTCTATATTGCCAAGCGTTATACTCGCAAG
>JAFZOJ010000127.1 GCA_017550685.1 Treponema sp.
GATCAACACCCATTGCAACGTCACCGTACATCTGAATAAAGCGGCGGTAAGCATCCCAAGCGAAACGTTCGTTACCAGTCTTCTTTGCAAGACCAATTACAGACTTGTCGTTCAAACCGAGGTTGAGGATTGTATCCATCATACCAGGCATAGAAATTGCAGCACCTGAACGAACTGATACGAGAAGAGGATCCTTCTCATCACCAAGCTTCTTGCCCATTGCCTTTTCGAGCTTAGCAAGATACTTGTCAACTTCTGCAGCCAATCCAGCAGGGTACTTGCGACCGAGCTTGTAGAATTCCTGACATACATCTGTTGTGATTGTGAATCCAGGTGGAACTGGAAGACTTAAAGGTTTCTTTGCCATCTGAGCAAGGTTAGCACCTTTACCACCGAGTTCGGCGCGCATTGATTCATCGCCATCAGCGTCGCCGTTGCCAAAAAAGTAAACATACTTTGTAGCCATTGATTTACTCCATATTTAAAAAAATATTTTCAAGTTAGTCTTTATATAATATAGATAAAAAAGCATAGCGTCAATTAGTGAATCTGTGAGACACAATTAACACCATGCTTTAAAATTCTAAAATTTATAATTTACACCAACTGACAAATTACATCCCAGAAGATAACTCAAACCAAATTCTGCCTGAGCAACTGCTTCGATATGATCCTGAATCTGATACCTTACTCCTGCACCAAGAGGAATTGTAACAGCAGGTCGGTTTTCCTTATCTGAATACCAGCCGTCACCGGTTTCGGTAGCTCTTCTGCTGCTGTAGTAGTACCATTCATATTGTCTGAATGCTAAACCAAAACCTGCAATAGCATACATATTTAATTTTGGAACTTCTTCAAAAGCCTTGAACTCATAAAGGTATCTTACGATCAGTGCTGTATAAGATTCTGTATATGTACCGTTATAAATATAACCATCATGGGATGAACTATTTTTGGTTGCAAGACGGAAGCTTGCTTCTATACCCATGTTCTTTTTTTCAAACGGATAAATTCCAAAATGTGGTTCAAAAGCAAATGACCAGTAATAATGATTAATGTATGGACCACAATGTCCATCCAAGCCTAAAACTCCACCCGCATACATCGGCGGCTGCTCTGCAAATGCTGCAGTACCAATAAATAATGTAAATAAAATAATTAATAGTTTTTTCATAAGGAATATTTTATCATCTTCCAAAACAACTGTAAATCTAATATTATGTTTTCAAATATGAATGAAAAAAAGAACAACACAGATCAAATAGAAGTGCTTCGTGCCTGCGAAGAATGGCAGAGGGCCGGCGCCTATTCTGTACGCATTCAAGGAATGAACAGACAGCATCATATTCCGTTGCGGGATGAATTTGATGAACACGACTGTGACGGAACTAAATATATTGTCCTTCTGGATGACGGCTATCCTGTGGCTACCTGCCGTTTTTATGAAAATAAAACTGATAGTGAAAAACGCAGTGTTATTCTTGGCCGTGTAGTAGTTCTACCGGAATACCGCGGACTTGGTCTAGGAAGGAAGGTTATAATAGAAGCCGAGTCCTGGGCAAAAGAACTCGGCTTTAAACAAATAGACATTGACAGCCGGCTGGAAGCAATTCAGTTTTACGAAAAGCTGGGCTACCGGCACGCCACCTGCAATGACGACATAATCAAAAGCGGCAGCTTTGAATGCGTACAGATGTACAAGGAGCTTTAATTCTACAAAGCTTTTCTAAAAACGTAGGTCATTTTTTATATGGCTGATATGTTTTTTATTCTGTTGTCCAACCAAGAGTTTCGGTCAAGGAATCCGGCAAGCCCTTTATTCCAACCTTCCATTCATAAGCATTGTAATCACCGGAATACTCATTCCATACATGTAAAACGAGACCTTCTTTTGTTTTTATTACATACTCCTTACCTTCGCCATAACTTCGCATCGGATCTTCGGTAAGATAATAGTATTCAACAGAAGTGATTGTATATTTTAATGACTTTGTAGTTGATTCTACTTTATAACCATTAACCATATCTTTATAATCTACTTTAGCTACCTTCCAGTCAAAGTTGAATTCTGCTGTTTTCTTGTCCAAATCAAAAATCAACTCATACTTACTTTGATTTTTATCTTCAGTATCCCAATAATGATCAATCTTTACTTTTGTACCTTTTTTATACGAAGTCTTTTTGTACTTAGAAGCCTGCTTTGAAGATTTGTAAAGAAGACCTGAATCTCCACTTGCCTTGCTGATAGCCTCATACATGCTTTTTACATATTTTCCTTCTTCGTTAGCTTCATTCATACTCAAATTACTGGTTAGATTTGCAATATCCGCATTAGAGGAGTTTGCCAGACGGGTATAAAAGTCTACTACATCATCAACATCATCAGAATAATCATCACCAGCGGCAGAGCTGTCAGCACTTCCCGAATCAAAACTGCTTGTATCAAGATTGTTATAAGCCTTAATAACAGCCTTGGAGTTAGCCTCAACTACCTTATAATCCTTTGAGTTAATATTCTTTTTAAGCTCTGCCATAGGATCCATTCCCATTGCCTTGAGCAGCGCCGCAGACTGAGCATCAAGTTCGCTTTCTGCAACAATAACAACAGCACAACTAGAAATCATTCCAAACTTTTCAATGCAGTTAGAGCCGCTGATTCCATACTTGTTCAAAACGCCGTCAACACTTGTTTTCTGCTTTACGGTTGCATTAATTGAATCGCCTGACCATACACCAAGAGCCTGTAATTCCTTTGCGATTGAGTTTAAATTTTTAGCCCAATTTTTGACATCGCTGTCTGTAACACCGGTGCTTGCAGGCTCAGCAAACAAAGCAGATACCAGTACGGCACACATAAGAATTGTCGAAATTTTTTTAAGAATACTTCTCATATTAATCTCCTGAATTATAGTATAGCACACTATTTGCAACTTTTGGAAAATTTTCATTATAATGGGGGGGGTGAATTGTGGCCGACGTGGATTATTTATAAAGTAGATTTTTTATAAAGGAGACAACAATGATTAAAGCAGTGATTTTTGATATGTTCGAAACCCTTATTACGCTTTTTGAAGGACGAACTTATTTCAGCGAAGATATTTGCAAGGATCTTGGATTGCCGATTGATGTTTACCGCAAGGCCTGGCATTCCAACGAAAACGACCGGACTATTGGAAAGCTCAGCATGAAAGAAGGTGTTGAACTTAGTCTTAAGGCTGCCGGCGCATATACTCCGGAAAATGTTGATCTTGTTGTAAGAAAAAGACGAGAAGCCCTAGGCGATACCTTTGCTGCAATTCCTGCTGAATCCATTGAACTTTTGAAAACGCTTCATCAAAGGGGTGTGCTTACCGGGCTCATTACCAATACTTTTTCTGATGAATGCGAAATGATTAAGGAAAGTCCTCTTTATCCGCTTTTTGATGTTGCGCTCATTTCTTATGAAACCGGGTTGTGCAAGCCCGATCCGGAGGTTTTCAGGGTTATGGTGGACAGGCTTGGGGTGGCTCCCGAAGAATGTCTTTATGTCGGAGACGGTGGTTCACGCGAGCTTTTTGCGGCACGGGATGCAGGCATGAAGGCTGTACAATGCACCTGGTTTCATGAACGCGCATTCGAACCGCACATACCCTGCCCTATTCTTGATGAATTTGAACACGCAGATACACAGACAGATATATTGAAGTATCTTTAATTTTTCCGGTTTTTGCAGTGTTTGTGTGGGCGCTGTTTAGAAAACCTAAGGCAAACTAATTTGTCATGCCGAACTTGTTTCGGCATCCATAGGCCCTGAAACAAGTTCAGGGTGACATTACAAGGAGGCATAACATGGGAACAATCATCATCTCTCTGGCACTCATAATTCTGGTTGCCCTTGTTATTGCCTCCATCATTAAAGACAAGCGCAAGGGCCGTCATCCTTCTTGTGGCGGTCATTGTGCTTCTTGTGGTCATATTTGCAGTGCCTTCAATCAAAATAATCTTCATAAATAACAAAGCTTTTGGCGACATAGATGATATGCGCAAAGCTGTAGCAGAAGCCCTGTAATCACAAATCCAGATAGACGCAACTAACACTTGTCTCAGATACTTTCATTTAGTATAATTTTAGCAAGAGGTAAAAAATGACCATAAATGAATCTTCAGAAATGTATCTTGAGACAATTTTAGTTCTTTCTAAAAAAGGCGCAGTTCGTTCCATTGATATTGCAAAGGAAATGAATTTTTCCCGCCCTTCTGTAAGCATTGCCCTTCATAACCTGGCAAAAGAAGATTATATTTCCATTGAAAAAGATCAGACAATCAAGCTCCAGCCAAAGGGAGCAGAAATAGCAAAGACAATTTATGAACGCCACACCGTCCTCACAGAATTCCTCGAACAGCTTGGCGTAAAAGCCTATATCGCCGCCGCCGATGCCTGCAAAATCGAACACGACATCAGCCCCGAATCCTTCAAAGCCATCAAAAAGCTCGTAAAGAAAAATAAAGAAGAAAAGAAATAATTATATCCCTGCCTCCGAAAGGCAATGCATATGGATTGTGCCAAGCATGCGAAAGCCTTCTGCGGTTATGTGGAAGGAACGGAGGCCAAAATCTCTTGCCCGTAGTTTAAGATAAAGTCCTATTGCATCGCGGTCTGGGCAGCCTTCCGGATACTGGCTTATGTGATTTTCAAAAAGTGCGGACAACTGTTTTTTAAGATAACCGGTTGTCTTCATATATACATTTGGTTTTGCAGTCATGTAGAAGGCTACGGCTTTTAGAGGGCAGGCCTCGGCTCCAAGCTTTTTCATTATGCCGGGATTTGAGGCATTTACTGCAAGAGTGCGCACAGCCTTGCCAGTGTTCAAATGATCAATGTGACATTCACTTTCCGGTGCCGGGTCAGGTGCAAAAATTACATCAGGCTTAAAATCAGAAATCACACCTGCAATTCCCCGCAACAATTCATCATTGTCATAAAATCCGCCGTCAGATAAATCAAGAAATCTTACATCGCTTACACCAAGAGCAGCTGCAGAACGAACGGCTTCATCCCTACGGGTTGCAATCAGTTCCTGTTCAGTAATTTTGCCTTTAATATTTACAGTTCCATAGCGGCCGTCAGTACAGATTAAAAAACAGATGTTCTTGCCTTGTGCCGCCAGTGCCGCAACTGTTGCCCCTGCTCCTATTTCAATATCATCAGGGTGCGGACCGACAAAAAGATATTGGTTAAAGCTGTTTACCTTTGGAAACGGAGCGGCAAAACGCAAAGCTAATTTTGTAAGACCCATAATTTGTTACTCCGTTGTCTGGTTTGTCTTGCTGCGGTTTTCAAGTTCGCTAAGAATCTGGGCATATTTTTCTTCATCCAGTTTGTAAAAGCGGATGTACAAAAGATATGAACAAAGCAAAAGCACAAACGGAACAATAACCATGAACAGCAGCATGCCTATAGACTGACCGCTTCCGATATTCTGAATTACATATGCGATCTCTGCATTTTTCATTTCGGTGGTTATAAGGTTCTGGTTTGCAGCCTGTTCAAAAGAAGCAATCTTGTTGGTGTAATCTGTTACGCGGAAAAGCAGATAACAAAGAGAAGTAAGTACAACAACCAGAGCACAGCCAAGCTTGGTAATAAACGGACGGATTGAAGTAATAATTCCTTCGCGGCGACTACCCTTTTTAAGCTCGTTATATTCAACCGTATTAAAAATAGAAATCATCAGGATAAGATGGAAACCATAAAGGCCGAATGCCAGAAGCATGTAGCCGATTGTCAAAGTCCAAAAGGCCATCATGTTTGCAGGCATAACAAGCCCCGAAACCAGCATGAGGATACAGCCGGCAGCAGCAACGCACAGGAGTACCTTTAAAAATTTCTTTCTGTTGAGCTTTCTGGAAATGGCAGGATAGAACACCATAAGAAGAGCAGTAGCAGCCATGCCGACAGTAGAGAACAAAGAATACAAACCGCCTTCGTAACCATAACGGAAATAAACATAGTTTGCTCCAATGCCGCCGATGATAAGGTTGTTTGCAATCTGGTGAATAAGATAAATTAAAACCATCCACCTTAACTGGTCATTACCAAAAATAGTTTCTGCAATCAGTTTGAACGATACCCTGTCTGCAGGCTTTTCCATATCATCACGATTTTCGCGGGCACCCAGGAGTGTGAACAGAATAAACAGCGGACACAAAATGCCTACAACCAGAGCAATTATTCCATAAGCCGAAGAAGAGTTTCCGCCAAGCTGCAGTTTTCCGGCCGTAAACATAGGAATCAAAAGTCCTGCCAGGGTTGCGCCCACACCGGCAAACAATGTAGTTCGTGCTGTAAACTGATTACGCGAATCACTGGTTCTTGAAACAGCAGGAATCATGCCCCAGTACGAAATATCATTCATCGTATAAGTAATGCTGTACAGGAAATATATTACGCCAAAGAAAACTACAAAAGACCATCCTGTAAGCTTTGTGTTAAACGCAAGATAAAGAACGACAGAGGTCGACAAAGCACCCGCGAGCTGCCACGGCTTGAACTTGCCCCATTTGGTTCGGGTCCGCTCTATGATGTTTCCCATAATCGGATCATTGAATGCATCAAAAATTCTGGCGGCAACCATAATCATAGTGATTGCTACAACCTGACCATCCGTAAGCTCTTTTGTATACAGAACAAAGAGATAGATAAAGCTTGTGAACATAGTGTAAACCATATCCCTGCCCACCGTTCCCAGCGGGAAGAACCAGAGATTTCTCTTTTTGATTGCAGGATCTTCTACATCAATGTGTTTTACGCTAAGAGTTTTTTCTTTTTCTGACATACTGCACCTCTTTCCTATTATTTTAAGGGATAATTGCTTTGCTGTCATTAACGGAATTATTCTTTTATTATTTTTTTCCAGTCAGAGCAACCTTATAGACCTTTAGCAGGAAGTAGATTTGTTTAAGATTAATTAGAAGATTTTCTGAATTTGCGTTATAATATTAGCAGGAAAATGAAAAACGCAATTTTAAAAACAAAAAGACTTACTCTGCGCCCAGTGCAGCTTGGCGACGAAAAAGAAATCCACGAATACGCCGGCGACAAAGAAATCACAATGATGTTCTGGCTGCCCAATGATACTTTTGAAGAGACCTGCGATTTTGTAAAACGCAATGCAGAGGAATGGGAAAGCGACGGGCAGCTTGATTACGAGTTTGTAATTGTGTATGAGGGCAAAATTATCGGTGGCTGTGACGCTGACCTTAGTCATAGCGAAGACCATTCTTATGCAACGCTGGGCTGGATAATCAACAAGAATTACAGGGGCCAGGGCTTTGCGTCTGAGGCTGCTTCGGCCCTGCTTGATTTTGCATTTGAAAATCTTTCGATTGACAAGGTGTATGCCCAGTGTGATTGCAAAAATCCGGCATCGTTTGGCGTTATGAAAAAAATTGGTATGACGCTGATTGATGACAAGGGGACACGCACCTACCCTAAAACGGGGATTACTTCGGGGGAGCTTACCTGTTTGATTACGAGGGATGAGTGGGAAAAGAAAAGTAATTAATTTTCCAACACCCAGAAAATTTCTTCGTATATTTCATCTAATAAATCTGATGGCAATCTCGAGTTTTTTTCTAATAGTGCCTGTTTATCTACTGTTGTAATCTGAGCACACAAAGCAACAGAATCTTTTGAAAGCTTTGATTCAGATTTATTAAGAAAGACATTCCCTTTGTAGTCGGCTAATCTACAGTTTGTTGTTATGGGAATTACGATTGTAGAATTTATTTCGCTGTTATTCAGTTCATTATTCTGAACAACAATTCCAGGTCTTTTAAATGCAGGTGTGCTGCCGCGAGGTTCTTGGAAATCTACCCACCAGATTTCACCATTCATCATTCTTTAAGATCTCCCTTATGGCAGCAAGACTGGTTCTGCGTAGCTTTTGTGATTCTGCAGAATTCAAATATTGATTATAAACCGCATCCGGAATCTTTTTCATTTTCTTTGTTTTGATAACAGGGGGCTCTGGGACGCAAGTCTGATTTTCAATAATTGTGGCAAGTTTGGACATTAAAGAAATCTGTTCGCTTAAACGCAATAATGGTATGAGTTTGATTAATTCTGCAAGCAAGCTTTTTGAATCTGGTTTTCCTGGAGCTTTTCCATAGGGAACTGCCGGAGATGCAACCTTCAAGCCAGCTGAAGTTTGAGAATCATATGAAAAAACAACCTTGTTGTCATCATTCTTAATATTGCCTAAAAATAAATCAGCCGAAACCTTATATAATTCACATAACTTTTTAATATTTTTAAGCGAAGGTTCAGCTGTCCCGTTTTCGTATTTATTATACATCTGCCGTGAAATTTCAAGATATTGCGCAACAGCACTTTGAGAATAATTATTTTTATTTCGTAATGAACGAAGTAATTCTTTCATGGTTTTAGTATAAGTGAGAAGTGTTTTAAAGTCAATTTTTATTTTACAATTATTGTCTATTATACATTGACACTACAACAGATATAATTTCTACTTTTTTTTATTCGATTATTCCTCCGTCTTGATTTATAAATGACTTTTTGCTAATCTGTGAATATCTTATACAAAAGGAGGTTGAGACAGATTTATGATTGATTCGCGTTTTATTAGTTCATCGACCTCCGCTTCTTTAAACTAAAAGCGGAGTTGTACTGGAATGCCCTCCCGGGTGTTTATTCTTGCTTTTAGGAATCTTAAAATTGAAAACAAATAATACAATTACCGCGCGCGTTTCCTGCGTGCAGAAAAATCTTTTTACACTTTTGCCGTGTGATGAAGACAAAATCGTAAACTCCGGAACAGAGCTGCTCGGAAAGCTTAAAGGAAAATTTTACAACCTTGGGCTGGAACCGCCTGTTGTTGGCGACTATGTTAAGGTTATTACAAATGAATATGGCGACGCACTGATTGATGAAGTGCTGCCTCGTAACACCGTATTCAAACGCCCTAACCGCAGTGGCCATGCAGAAGGGTTTGTAAAAAATCTTTTGGAAGAAACTATCGTCGCAAACTTTGATTATGTATTCATCGTAACCTCGCTTAATCAGGATTACAGTGAAAACAGAATTGCGCGTTATGTTTCTATTACGCTCAACACCGGGGCCAAGCCTGTTGTAATTTTGTCTAAGGCTGATTTGTGCGATGACGTTGAACTCAAGGTGGAAATCACTCAGGCAGTCTGCGACAAGGCGGATGTAATTGCAATCAGTTCGCTGACCGGCTACGGCATTGAAAAGCTTACACCTTACATGCAGAAGGATAAAACAATTGCGCTTGTTGGCTCGTCGGGGGTCGGTAAATCTACCCTGCTGAATACTCTGAACGGCGGTGAACTGATGAAGGTAAATCACATCCGCGATTCAGACGGCAAGGGACGACACACTACAACTTACCGTCAGTTGTTCCAGCTGCAGAACGGTGTTTGGATTATGGACACTCCGGGCCTGCGAGAAATCGGTGTGCTCGACATGGAAGAAGGCATTGATGAAACTTTTTCTGATGTAGTCGAGCTCTTTGACCAGTGCAAGTTCAACGACTGCACTCATACAAATGAACCGGGTTGTGCTGTTCTTGCGGCACTTGCAGACGGAACTTTGAGTGAAGAGCGATGGGCAACGTATCAGCAGCTGCACAAGGAAAACGAATGGGGCAAAGCCAAAATGATGCAGATTGCTAAGTTTACAAGGGAGTACCAGAAAAATCGCTACCAGGGATGGGATTTATAAAATGACAGACAAAATCAGGTTTTTAGAAGAAATTGCTTCAAACGGACATGTTGCATTAAAAATCTTGCAATATGACGGCTGGATTATGCGCTTTTCAAACGGCTATACAGGCCGTGCGAATTCAATAAGCCTTATCTATCCTTCAACTATTCCGTTAGAGGAAAAAATTTCTTACTGCGAAAAAAGCTATGAAAAGCAAGGGCTGCCTGCAAATTTCAAGCTTACAGAAAATGATAAGGAATTATCAGATTTGCTGGCCAAGCGTGGCTATAAGATTGTAACGCCAACAGATGTAATGCTTCTGGATAATCTGCAGAATGGCAGTGACCAGCTTTTCAAAGACACTTGTTTTTCGAATAAACCTGATGAATGGCTGCCATATTATTTTGATTTTGAAAATATCATTGAAATAAAAAATCAGGATACTTTCAAAAAAATGCTTTCAAAAGTTCTGGTCGATACAATTTATTGTTCTGTTCTGCATGAAGATAAAGTGGCCGCCTGTGCTTCTGCCGCGATTGAACAGGGCTATGCACTTATTCAGAATGTTATTGTGAATAAAAAATTTCGGGGACTTGGTCTTGGAGAAAAAATCTGCAAGGCCTTGATTGCAAAAGCAAAGGAGCATGGGGCAGAATATGCATACCTTCAGGTAGTTCAGACAAACGAAATTGCAGCAAGGCTTTATGAAAAACTTGGATTTAAGAAGGTTTACACTTACTGGTATATGAAAAAATAATCTTCGTCATTGCGAGCCGAAGGCGAAGCAATCCATAAATAAAGATAAGTGGATTGCCACGGGCTGCGCCCTCGCAATGACGGATGAGATAAGGAGGAGTTATGCTTAACGTAAAAAGACTTAGTATAAATGATAAAAAAATTATAACTGACGTGTTTACCAGCGTCTTTACAAAGGAGCCGTGGAACGACGACTGGTCGGATACAAATCAGTTGGATATGTACATAAACGATCTTGTTGGACAGGGCTATTCTTTGACTTTCGGATTGTTTGATGATGACCAGCCGATTGGAATTTCTATGGGATATATCAAGCACTGGTACAGGGGAACGGAATATATCATAAATGAGTTTTGTGTAAAAACTGAACGGCAGGGTGCGGGCGCCGGAAGCTTTTTTATTGCAGAAATTGAAAAGGCAATAAAGGAGATGGGGCTCAGGCAGATTTTCCTTTTGACGGATTCGAACGTTCCGGCTTATAATTTCTATAAGAAAAATGGGTTTGTTGAATGTACGACAAATGTGGCTTTTGCAAAATGGATTGGAGAGTAACACCGTCATCCTGAACGAACAACGTCATCCCGAACTTGTTTCGGGATCTCAACAAATATGGATGCTGAAACAAGTTCAGCATGACGAAATGGAGATAAAACTATGGAACTAAAAAAACTATCTGAACACATCTGGTATATGCCTTTCGAAGAAGAAAGAGACCGCCCGAATCTGGGATATGTTAAGGGCGATAACTGGAGCCTTGCAATTGATGCGGGGCATTCTGATATTCATGTTAAGGAATTTTATGCACTGCTGGAGGCTGAGGGACTGCCTCTGCCCTCTCTCACTGTTCTTACTCACTGGCACTGGGATCACACTTTTGGTATGCATGCGGTAAACGGTTTGTGCATTGCAAACGAGAAAACAAACGGACACCTGCTTGAATGGAAGTCGAAAATTGAAACAAACGGCCCGGCGGAGTTTCTTTCACTTCACGAGAGCATCAGAAAAGAATATGCGGACGGCAAGGAAGTGATTGTTGTTCCGGCTGATATTTTGTTTGCTGGAGAAATGACACTTGATCTTGGAGGTTGCAAAGTTCGCATTGTTGAAAGCGAGGCACCACACACAGAGGATTCCACTCTCGTTTATATTGAAGAAGACAAAGTGCTTTTTCTTGGCGACTCAACCTACAGTGATTTCGTACATGATAAAAAAGATCCTGTTCTCTGTCAGAAGCTTGCAGATAAAATCAAAGCGCTTAATCCTGAAACCTGTGTGGAAGGTCACTGGGAGCCGGTTGAAACTGAAGACACATTAAACGATCTGATGAATTCGTAAACAGGAGTAGCAAATGAAAAATCAGATTATCGAACGATTTCCTGGAATTGGTTGTGCCTGGGTGAATGCTGCCGACGAGCATGCAGAAGAGTATTTTGGATTTGCAGATATAGAAAACAAAGTAGTAGTAGATGAGAACACTATTTTTCCTGCGTGCTCTATCTCAAAATTTATTACTGCGCTTTGCGTTATGAAGCTGCATGAACAGAAACTGATTGATATTGATAAACCGGCGAATCTGTATTTGAAGCAATGGAAACTGCGAATGTCTGACGGCAACGAAAGCAGTGCCACTATCAGGGCAATTCTTTGTCACACTGCAGGAATCCTTGATGGCGAAGATGCTTTTTATGGTCTTCGTCGCGGCGATCCGGAAATTACACTTATAGATATTCTTGATGGAAAAACCTCTTACAATAATCGTCCGGCCTGCTCTGAAAAAAATCCGGGAACTGCTTTTGAATATTCTGATGCCGGCTACTGCGTACTGCAGCTGCTTGTTCTGGAAATTAGTCAGAAACCCTTTGAAGATTTTGCAAAGGAAATGATTTTTGATTCGCTGCAGCTTAAAAGCACTTTCTTTATTTCCCCAAAAAATGCAGAGCGCTTTGAAAACAAAATGGCAACCGGTTATGATGATGAAGGCAATCCTATCCCAGGAAGATTCCCTGTTATTCCAGACCTCGCTGCATCCGGACTGTGGACCACACCAAAAGAACTTCTTGCAATTGCAAAAGCCTTTGTTGCTTCGCTGAATGGACAAGGCAATTTTTTAGTCTCAAGTCTGGCAAAGGAAATGGCAACTCCTGTAAAAGATTTTTCCTGGACAGGCCTTGGTTTATTCATAGGAGGACAGGACATTCTGGTTTCTCAAGGCTGGGGCGAAAATGCTCAGTGCATGCTCAAAATGAACTATCGCACCAAAGAAATCTCAATAGTTATGACCAACCGCAACCCAGGTGTAGATCAAACAGAATCTGGAATTGAATGGCTTGTAAATCAGCGGATGCAGACAGAATGAAAGATATGATAGAAAATCTACCGGTAAAAATTCAGTCTCTCGTTTCGGGCAAAAAGTACACCTGTGATGATATGGGAAAGTCGCAGGCAAAGGTTTTGATGTTTGATGACTGTGTTCTTAAGATTGAGAAGGCCTCTGCAAAAAATGATGAACTCGTAAAGATGATGCGCTGGCTGGAAGGTAAGGTTCCGGTGCCTAAGGTTATTGCTTATGAAAAGGATGAAGCCGCAGGACTCCAGTATCTTCTTATGAGCAAGGTGTCCGGGAAGATGAGCTGTGACGATTATTATATGTCGCGACCGAAGGAGCTTTGCGAACTTCTCGCCCAGACGCTCAAGCTTTTGTGGAGTGTGGATATTTCTGACTGCCATCGCAAAATCACGCTTGATGATGAACTTGCAGAAGCAAAGTATCGCGTAGAAAATAATCTGGTTGATATGAGTGATGCAGAGCCTGAAACTTACGGACCGGATGGTTTTGAAAATCCTAAGGCACTGCTTGAATGGCTTGAAAACAACAAGCCTGAACGAGAGCCTGTTTTGTCGCACGGGGACTTTTGTTTGCCAAATGTTTTTATTGAAAATGGTAAGCTCAGCGGTTTAATAGATTTGGGAGATACTGGTGTAAACGACAAATGGCTGGACATTGCACTCTGCTACCGAAGTCTTAAGCACAATGCAGACGGAACCTGGGGCAAAAAGATTTATGAGGGCTTTAATCCTGAATTATTTTTTGAAGCTCTTGGTATTGAGCCTGATTGGGACAAAATCAGATATTATATTTTGCTAGACGAGTTATTTTAAAATTTATTGACAACGCCGTTCGGCTATAATATAATAAAAAATAAGAAATTAAGCCGAACGACTATATCTGCGTGCTCAAGGATAAAATTTAGCCGTTCGCCTAAATGGAGGCTTTGATGCAGGTAAATGATTCTGTTTCTTTAGGCCAGACAATTCGAAATCGCCGTAAAGAATTATCATATACTCAAAAATATATTTCAGAGATAACAGGTTTTAGCATGAGCTTTCTCTCTGACCTTGAAAACGGAAAAGCAACTTGCGAAATCGGAAAAACTTTACATCTTATGAATCTTCTAGGCCTGAATATAAACGTAGAGACGAGGAGATAAATGGCTGGAATCAATCTTAAAGTTCAGATAGAAATCAACGGGCAGTTTGTTCAGGCGGGTCATATCACAGGCAGCAGTTATAGCGATGCAGTTTTTTCATATGATGAATCATATATTACTTCTCTATCTGCTCATGCAATTTCGTTAAGTCTTCCTCTTTCAAAAAAAGACTTTGATGCAGATGCAACTAAAACCTTTTTTGACGGACTTTTACCGGAAGGCTTTACACGACAGTGCGTTGCAGACAGTATTCATGCCTCTTCTGATGATTATATTTCTATTCTGCGGGAGCTTGGAAGTGAATGCCTTGGAGCAATCCAGATTATTGATGAAGACAAACCTTCTATAAAGACTGGCTATACACCTCTGACTATCGAAGAAATCAAGGAGCTTGCTAAAGAAGGTGCAAGCAAATCGGCTGAAATAGTTGTTAAAAGCCACCTTTCTCTGACAGGAGCCTCTGGAAAAGTCGGATTATATTATAATCAGGCTTCTGGAAAATGGTACAAACCACAAGGGCTGGCTCCAAGTACTCATATTGTAAAGCAAAGCCATGTCCGCTACAAAAATATCATATTAAATGAACAGCTATGTCTGCTGGCAGCTAGGAAACTGGGAATAGAAATTCCAGAAAGCTTTATTCTGCAGGCACAGGCAGGAAAAGTAAATGATGAAGATGTGCTGTTTGCAACCAGACGTTTTGATCGTGATTCTGACAATGATTCACGTAAAATTGACGGCTTAAAAACTCCTTATCGTCTGCATCAGGAAGATTTTGCTCAGGCCTTAGGCATTAAGTCTAGCGATAAATATGAAAAAGCAGGTCAGGGTTACTTGAAAAGAATGTTTGACTTGTTACAGAAGTACTCATCAAATCCAATTGAAGATTCTCTAAAACTCATGCGACGTACCGTTTATAACTGCATAATTGGCAATACAGACAATCATATAAAGAACAGCTCGCTTATTTACAGCAAAGATTTATCATCTATACGCCTGGCACCATTTTATGATGTAGTATGTACAAAAATTTACGAAAGCAGTACCGATGAGATGTCTGTAAGTATAAATAGTAAACAAAACGTATATCAGATTACACGGGATGATTTAGAGCAGGAAGCAAAAATCTGCGGACTTGGTTCAAAAATAGCGATGAAGATTTACGATGAACTGCATAACGGTATTCAAAAAGCTCTTCTAGATTCTGCAGACGAATTATCTAAAATAGGATTTACAGAAGCGCAAGCTATGGCAGAAAAGATATTGGGATACGTAAAAAAATAAGGAAATATAAATATGATTTTTAATATACAGGACAGACAAGAGACTTTTGATTTTATTCTTTCTATTGCAAAGGCGTGTGAAAAAATTGTTGCGCTGGTGCAGGTTGGTTCGGGAGCAGTTGGCTTTACAGACGAGCACTCCGACCTGGATTTTGTTGTTGCGCTTGATTCAAATGATTCGATGAAAGAGGTGATGGATTATTTTCATCAGAAGGTTTCCCAAAAATATGAAATTGTTTACTTTGGGCAGATTGAGCAGAGACGGCTTGAGGTTTTTGTGCTTTCC
>JAFZOJ010000128.1 GCA_017550685.1 Treponema sp.
GGGGTCCCTGTAATTCTCGAAGGGCCGCCCATGCTACACTCGCATCTCCCGCAAGTTCTGCATCTACACAAGCCCCAACTTTAAGCTCAATTCCAAGCTCGGCGAGGCGTGCACATTTTTTTTCAAAGTATGCTTCGTCCTTGGCCTGACCGCCTGTGGTTGTCATAACTTTTGGAAACTCAATGCCGTTTTCTGCAGCAAGCTTTTTGAGGAGCTCTACGCCGGCAACAACCTTTTCAAGTCGTTCATCTTCGGGCAGCGCAGCACTGTTTGGAATCAAAACAGAAAGGTTCCAGAGCCCTTCGGTAACGCAAGGCAGAGTTCGCACACCTTCTGCGCGGATTTCTTTATCTACACAAAGATTAATTCCTTCGGAGCTGCCGGCACGGTCGCAGATTGTTCCGCATTCTGTTGTACCTGTTCCGATGAGCCCCGCAATAAAGTCTGGACCAACACCAATAACTGGAATATCTCCAAGACCAAGAAGCTCCTGAGCGTTTGGCAAAAGGTTTCCGCAGTTGTGACCAAGCTCTACAAAGCCAGGCATTTTTCCGGTCATAATTCCAAAGCCTTCCAGAACCTGTGCGTTCCAGTAAGCAGTTTCGTAGCGTGGTTCAGGAAGAATTGTTACGGCATTGCCTGTAAGCTGCCAGATTAAATATTCAGGACCTGAAAAAAGATGTGCGGTTGATTCGTACTCATCACTAATTAAATCGCGGAATAAAAGAATGCGTGGTAAAAAAATTGAATTGGCAAAGCGGTGTGCTTCGTCCGGTGATGTTTCGTCAATGCTGAGACGTGCAGCCGGATATTCGTTCCAGCGCAGAGTAAGCCCCGTTTCACTTACAAGTGTCGGCCCGTTACCGGAAATGGCAAGTGCAACCACACGAGGTCCCTGAGGCTCTCGAAGGGCCAGCTTATCCACCGCACTCTTGAGCGCCCATATCCATCCCTCTGCAACAAAACGATTTTCGGGAGCGGAATACGGCACGGAGCACATTGCAGCAACAGTACCGTCGCGTTCAATGAGCCCCGCCTTGAGCGAAGTGCTTCCTACATCAACAGCAAGAACACATTCAGCCATATTACTCTTGTGCCTTTTCAGCTTTGTCAGACTTTTCAGCCTTATCTTCCTTGTCAGCGTCAGTTTTTTCTTCCTGAGTTGTAATAGAAGGAGCTGTCTGCTTTACAACCTTTTCGATAATTGAACGGTTATCAAGCAGCTCGCCCAAAGACTGATTATAGTGAATGCGTGTAATTACGTTTGCAAAAAGTCCGCTTACATCTGTGCTGATGTACCATTCGCGGTTCAGCAGATCTTCATGATAAACAGCGTTAGTACCAATGATGCGGTAGAACAGACCCTGCTCGTAAGCTTCATCAAAATCTTTAATAGCATTGCCGGTAAAGAATGGAAGCGAAATAGCACAGATAACCTTTGTAGCACCCTGCTCCTTAAGGAACTGCATAGCCTTGAGCAAAGTACCACCGGTTCCAAGCATATCGTCGGCAAGGAATGCAACCTTTCCCTTAACGTCACCAAGAAGCTTTACAGACTTAATGTTTGTAGAGTGAGCATCCTGAGTTACGATAGAGTAATCGCGCTCCTTGTAAATCAAAGCGAGCGGAAGCTTGAGCCCTGAAGCATAAAATTTATTTCGATCAATTGCGCCGGTATCCGGAGAAACAATTACAAGGTCCTCGGTTTTGCCGGACAAATCAACGATTTTGCTAAGCTCGCGGATAATCTGATAGCTTGCGTGCAGGTTATCAAGATTACACTTAGAGAAAGCATTAGGAATTTCGCGTGAGTGAAGATCCAGAGTAATGATTCTTGCAACACTCTGCATCTCGTAAATGTGACCAAGAAGGCTTGCAGTAAGACCTTCGCGTCCCTTACGTTTGTGCTGACGGGCATAAGGATAAGCCGGAACAACCAGCGTAATTTTTCCGGCACCCGCCATGCGCACTGCATCGATTGTAACAAGCAGAGACATAACATGGTCGTTTACAGTCATCCTCACCTTGTTAGCACCGCCATTGAGCGACAGCACCTCGTGGTTTTCGACATCCTGAAAAATAAATACGTCCTTACCACGAACGGTATCGAGCAGCTCGATTTTTACTTCACCGTTAGCAAAATAAGAGAAGCGTGAATTAATTTTGAAAACAGGCGGTCGGTATTTGTTTGTAGCACCTCTTATACAAAGATCGCTGGTCTGCAAATCATTCTGCAGATTAATCCTCTGTATAAGCTCTTCTTTAGTCAGCTCATAACGCTTAGACACAACATCGTTTTTCAAAGTAAAGCGATGCTTGTACATATGCTTAAGGTGCGTTATGACTTCATCGGCGAAAGCTTCGCCACCAGGACAGGCAACAATCGCAAGACTTGTTGGCTCGGTATAAGGCATAAGATGACCTCTTTTATAGTGTTGTATTTGAGGTAAATATACTACATTTAGTGTTTTTTGGGAATAGGATTTGCGCCGCCTTTATTCATACATCATAATGGCAGTGAGCATCCGCTGGGTCGCAGATTTTGTGCGCCTGTAGGAGCAGAGGCTGTGGCCTTGTATTTGTGAATGATAGGTGCATGTTGTTGTGGTGAAAATATTTTTTTCAGTTATGCCGTTTTTGAGGAGTGTAAGCTTTACCGCTTCCTGAAGATTCAAAAGATATTTTTCTTCGTTTTTGCGATGGAAGATTTTTTGCATATCGTCTTTGCCGTAGACCCGGGCAAACTCATCAAAAACATCCTGCCCTACTTCATAGCAGTCGCTGCAGATGTGCGGGCCGATTGCAGCTTTTATGTCTGCGGGGTTGCAGTCAAAGGTACCGCGCATTTTTTGAATCGCCACCTCCGAGATTTTCTGGACAGTTCCCTTCCAGCCACTGTGAACCATTGCAATAACTTCTTTTACAGGGTCATAAAAATACACAGGAACACAGTCTGCCTCAACCGTGCACAAGAGCAGATTTTTTTCGTTAGTGATAAGTCCGTCGTATGGATCGTTTTCATCCAAGGCCCGCAAGATTCCGTCGCCGCCATTTTGCCGTGTGACAATTTTTATTTTGTCAGTGTGCTTCTGTTTTGTTTTGACCATGTCCTGTGGAGAGATCCCCAGCTGTGCGCCAAGTGCAATATAATTTTCGCGCGCATTGTCGTCTTCAAAATTCCACGCGATGTCATTGGTTGTTGTAAAGAGAGTTTTTATTTTGCCTGTCGCTTCCAGCTCCGGAATGGGAAAATATTTGATGGTCATTAATGAAATTTATTATATAATTTATTAATAATAGGGGAAAGCCTTCTCCCGCTCCGCGGTCTTCTGCTACCCCTTCTCCTAGAGGGCTCTGCCCCCTAAAACCCCCGTGTTTTTTACACGCAAAAGTCATAGTTATTAAGATTCCGCGTGTAGTTATGAATTGAAAAAAGGGCTTGAGACACGCGAATGCAACGATAAACAAAATTTCGCGTGTCATTCGAAACTTCAGAAGCCTCTTGTGACACGCGAAAACTAATATTGTTTGAAAACCGCGTGTATATAACCGGTTACATTTGAGAAAGAATACACGCGTAACAGCCTCAAACCTCTCAACCGCGTGTAATTAAAAAATACTAGGACACGCAATTGAAAAGAAAAACCCGAATCCGCGTGTATGGACCACCGGGGTTTTAGGGGCGGAGCCACTAGGAGAAGGGGTGGCGGAAAACGCCGCAGGCGGTTGGAGACAGGGGAACGCCTTCCCCTCCTTTATTCTTAAAAAAAATCTTAAAAAAATTTATTGACTAATTAAAAATTGAAGTATTTAATCCATAAATATAAGGATCCTTTATTTTATTGAACTTTTTAAGGAGATTATTGTGAACAAACAAGAACTACACAAATTGATTGAAACTGAACAACCTAACATCTGCCAGGTGGTGGCATATAGGGGAGGGGAGAAAGTTTTCTCTGACTGTTGGAACAACTACAAGGTTGATGATTGCGCACATGTTATGTCTGTAACAAAAAGTGTTTTTTCACTGCTGGTTGGAATTGCAATTGATAAGGGACAGATTAAAAGCATTGATGACAAGGTGCTTGATTATTTCCCGGAATATAAAGTGAAGCGTGGTGAAAAGACGATTTATGATGTGACGATTAGGCATCTGCTTACGATGAGGGCACCATATAAGGGCAAGGGCGATCCGTGGAGCAAGGTATGCGCGAGTGAAAACTGGACTTACACCTCTCTTGATTTTCTTGGCGGGCGACAGGGACTTACAGATGAGTTCAGGTATTCGTCTGTGTGCATTCATATTTTGACAGGCATTCTCTATAAGGCTACCGGCATGATAACTGTGGACTATGCGAACAAATATCTGTTTGGTCCACTTGGTATTCCAGCTCATAAGGTTTACATCGCCAAGTCTGCGGAAGAACACAAGCAGTTTACAATTCAAAAAACTCCAAAAGAAGCTGTGTGGTTTAGTGACAGACAGGATCTTGGAACTCCGGGTTACGGCTTATGTTTGTCTGCAGAGGATATGGCAAAGATTGGTGTGATGTGTTTGAACAAGGGAGTGTTTGGCGGGCAGCAGATTGTGCCGGCAAAGTGGATTCGCGATATGACGCAACCGCGTACTGTTGAAGGTAAGCATTTCCGAGGAATGGATTACGGATACATGTGGTGGATTATCAGTCGCAAGAAAGGAATCTATGCCGCCATTGGAAACAGTGGAAACGTGATTTACATTAATCCTGAAAAGAAGATTGTTGTAGCAGTGGCCTCATATTTTAAGCCAACAATTTTTGATCGCGTAGATTTTATTCAGCGGGAGATAGAACCTAGGTTATAGTGTACTGCATAAAGTTGCCGTTTTTCACAAAGCCAAAGTTTGTGTACAAAAGCACGCCCATGTCGGATGCAGTAATCTGAACACAACCGCAGCCGTAAGCTTTTGCCTCGTTTACAACACGGGTCAGAAGCTCGCGGGCAATTCCCATGCGGCGGTAATTCTTATCTGTAAACATGCTTGAAAGAAGACCTATACGGCCACTCGGACAACTGAAATACGGCGGCTTTTCAACAAAAGACATTCCACTTGTGCCAATGATTTTTCCGTTATCAGAATCTACCGCGAGCCAAGAAACAAAAGTTCCGTCTGCCATGTGCCGCTTGTAATAATCCATAAGATTCGGACGCAAATCAATATCTTCTTTTGCGCCTTCTTCACGAAGCTGTCCTATTCTGATTTCAATAAAAGTGGTGAGGTCATTTTCTGTAAGTTTGCGATATTCAATTGACATAACTATCTATTAGTTTATCAGATGATTTGCGGCTGCTTCAATATCTTCGTAGTCGAGTTCTTCACCTTCGCGGGCGGCACATTCAAACTCGTCGACGATGTTTTCGATTAAAACCATATCTATAAAAAGCGGTAGTTGATTCAGGAGATCGTCGGAAATTGAGGTTTCTGATTTGTAGCCTTTGAGGATTGTGTTGAAGTAATTCTGCATGCCGGCTTCTCGTTTTGCGGGGTCGCTTTCGTAGCGGAACCAGCCTTCGCCATGAAGATAAAGATTTGCGAGGTCGAACATGTACCAGCAGTACATGCAGTTATCAAAATCAAAAACTGTGATGTTGCCGTTTGACATGTCTATGTGATAGTTGCCGTCGCTGTAGTCGAAGTGAACGAGGCCGTAGTTTTGACTATCGGTCGGTAGTTTATGAAACTTTTCCAGCCGCCCCGCAATTGCTTTTTTCAAATCTGAATAATTGTCTGGAATCAGGCGGTTGATGTATTCCATGTTGTATTTATCAAAATAATCCGGACGGCGGTGACCTGTGGTTGGTTCGAAATGTTTTGAGAGGTCATGGATTTTTCCGAGAGCTTTTCCTGTATTGTAAAAGTATTCTTCCAGCGGCGCGCCTTCGCGGTAACGATAACCGTTGTCACACAAAAGCATTCCTTTTGCATATTCAAAAAGTGAGATGAAAACAACACTCTCGTCATCATTGACAACTTCAACAAGATTGCCGTTTAAACTCGGAATTACATCAGCAACAGGCGCACCGTTTTCCGCGAGATAATGAACAAACTCCGTTTCTGCAAGATAATCTTTTTCTGTCCTGTCACCAGTTGAAGAAATCCGAAGCACAAACTTTTTTTCACCATTTTTGCTACAAATAAAAATCTGATTGCGTCCTCCCTCGTGACCTTCAACTTCGTGGCAGTCAAAATCTTCAAGAGAAAATAATTTTAATATCTGTTCAATTGCTTTCAAAGATTTGTAATTTCTCCCTTATCAACTTTATGCATCTTTCCAAGTCGCCAGGTTTTGTCACTGTTTATGAAAATTGCGCTTTCATCTTCCATGGCAATAA
>JAFZOJ010000129.1 GCA_017550685.1 Treponema sp.
AAGAAGTAGTAGTAGTAGTAGTAGTAGGTGGTGGTGGTGGAATCTAATGTGTCTGTAGAGTTTCCCGCTACACCTTCTCCTAGAACTTCACCCTAAAAAAACGTATTGTTAATTACCTCAAAAAAGAGTCTATTTATCTGTATTATTACTGAACTGTTTATATTCGACATTCCTTGAATGATTGCTTTCTGATAAATATTCCAGATTCAAATTCGAGCCACTATCCCCTACATAAACAATATTTGATGCGTTAATAGGAGTTGTTACATTCTTTGGTTCTGTATAATAACCATTATCTAATGCATTATTGTAAATATCCATATCAAATTGTTCTGCCATTATTATACCGCCTATATAATATTTATATAAATGCATAAACAAACTATACACACAACAAGACTAATAACTCCTAAATTAAAATACCTTGCCTTTTTATTATTTTCAATACGATTTTTACTTGTAGCCTCTACAAAATCCAAAATTATTTGTCCAAAAGTTGGAATTCTTTTAGACATAAGTTTTGCCGTTGTAATTTTGTTTACATCATAAAATGCATACTTATTAGTTTTTATAGATAAAAATGAAAAAAACATTGCAGCAAAAAACGCAATAAAAAAGAATAAACCAGAAAGAATTTTGATTAATAATATGAAATTCAATGGTTCTTCAAATAATAAAAAAATTTCAGATAAACTTATTTTTTCTAATACAAATACAAAAAAAGCTGCAATTAAAGTAAGTATAATACCACTTCGTGTTTCAATACTTTGTTTTCGATCTCTTTCATTATTATATTCATTTAATATCAATTGATAGTATTCATTGATAGGAACATCTAATTTCTCTGAGTCTACAAATACTTTTGCTGCATTTGATTCGTTTTTCGATTCTTTCATACTTATAAAATAATGAATAATTATCTAATCGTCAAATTCTTTCGAATATTTTATTTTAATCTTATGCAATACAAAAATGTTATCTTATAGTATTATAAGAACCGAAATAAAAACCAAAACTCATTTTCACATTGTATTAAATATTATCTTCTTCGATTTCTTTGTCAGACTTAAAAAGCTTGTAATATGAACATAAACCATCAATATGCTCAAATAATTCTGCAGTAATATTTTTTCCCATTGGATCAAGAATAAAATCTATTCCTTCTCGTCTGGCTAGTTTTGCTGCAGGAACAAAATCACTATCTCCAGCGATTAAAACTATTTGATCTACTTGTTTTTATACGCTAATGAAGCGATGTCCAATCCTATCTTCATATCAACACCTTTTTGTTTAATTGATATTTGAAAATTTTCTTCCGTTATATCTTCGATATCGATTTCTTTTCTGAACAATTTTTTAACTGTATCTTGCTTAAGAACATAAGTTGCTTCATCAGATGCTAAAAAACCTAATCTTAAAGAAAGTTTTCTTTTCTTCTTCAATTCTTCTAAAAATTTCATTGTCCATTGATATGTTGATTGTTTTGATAAATCAATAGAAGCATCCCTTAGAGGATGAAACACTTTTTTTTACTTGAAGGTTCATAATCATAATAAAAAATCCGATAAAGCTCATTTTGTGCAAAATATTTTTTTCCATTACTATACACAAATGAATTTTTATCTTTCAAATGATATTTACAATATTTAATTAATTCTTCTGCTCTATCTTCAGCACTTTTCATGCCCCCATGGAAATTCGCCATTTTTCGATAATATGCGCCATCTACTAGAATTGCAGTCTTCATTTCCTACCTCCACAAAAAAAAGACTCGTAATCTTGGCACTTCCTTTCATATAAAGGAGGCTTTTTCATTACAAGTCTACTAAAACTCAATCAAACGATTGTTGCTTAATCTTATATATTGCCTAATGAATCTCGTCAACAAATTATTTATGTTCTCAATGAAACATTTTTAAAGAGTGTCTTCTCTTCCGTAATCAACATATTGAAATATTCAAACGCCAGCTCAATCGGAACTGGCGTGCATTTAAAAGGTGGTTTCGACATAGGGAGCGGCACTGCGAAGCAGGGCAAAAACAGTCCAGTGGACTGTTTTTAGCGAGTCTCCGAGCAGCTATGCTGCGAAGGGCTCAACCACCGCGCTATTTAATCAAGCTGTGATATTCCTGCAAACTCTTAACTCCACCTTCACCACCGTTGCCGTTCTTAACTGATTCAATACCCTTAACAGCGGCAAGAGCTCCGGCGAGAGTTGTAATATAACTTACCTTGTACTTCAAACAAGCCTTACGGATTGTCTTACGATCCTCTGCGTAGTTGCGTTTTGCCTTTGGTGTATTGATGACAAGGCATACTTCCTTGTTCATAATCAGGTCTACAACGTCTGGGCGACCGGCACCAATTTTGTTTACAACCTCACACTTGATGTTGTTTGCATTGTAGAAGTCTGCAGTTCCCTGAGTTCCAACCAGTGTGAAGCCAAGATCCTTCAAAGTCTTTCCGATTGTCAAAACTTCTTCCTTCTGGCCTTCCTTGTTGCTCAAAGAAATCAAAACTTTTTTGTTTTCCCAGGCAGCCGGAGCGTGTGGCAATTCAGAACCGGCAGCTTCTTCTGCTTTGTAGAATGCCAGAGGGAATGTATCTGCAAGACCGAGTACCTCACCAGTAGAACGCATTTCAGGTCCAAGGATCGGGTCAACTCCAGGGAAGCGGGCCCATGGAAGAACTGCTTCCTTAGCACCGTAGTATGGGATAACCTTATCTTTCAAACCAAGCGATTCAAGTGACTCGCCCAACATCATGCGGGTTGCAAGTCTAGCCATCTGTGTATCACAAACTTTTGATACAAGAGGAACTGTACGGCTGGCACGAGGGTTAGCTTCGATTACATAAACTTTGCCATCCTCAATTGCGTACTGCATGTTCATCAAACCGCAAACGTGAAGCGATTCTGCAATCTTCTTTGTATATTCTTTAATTGTTGCAAGATTGTCGGCTGGAATCGAAACTGGCGGGATAACACAGGCACTATCACCAGAGTGAATACCTGCAAGCTCAACATGCTCCATAACAGCTGGAATGTAAACATGAGTAGAGTCAGCCAAAGCATCGGCTTCGCATTCCAAAGCGTTCTTCAAGAAGCGGTCAATAAGCAATGGGCGGTCAGGTGTAACACCAACAGCCTTTGCAACGTATTCCTTCAAAGTAGCTTCATCATAAATTACTTCCATACCGCGGCCACCAAGAACGAACGATGGGCGGATCATAATTGGATAACCAATCTTGTCTGCGCAAGCCTTAGCTTCTTCAAAGTCAATTGCCATTCCACTTTCAGGCATTGGGATTTCAAGTTTTTCCATCATGTGGCGGAACAAGTCGCGGTCTTCGGCAATGTCGATTGAATCAATTGAAGTACCCAAAATGTTTACGCCGTTTTCCTGAAGCTCGCGGGCAATGTTCAATGGAGTCTGTCCACCAAACTGAACGATAACTCCGAATGGCTTTTCCTTTTCGTAAATCTGAAGAACATCCTCAGTTGTAACCGGTTCAAAGTAAAGCTTGTCAGAAGTATCATAGTCTGTAGAAACAGTTTCAGGGTTACAGTTTACGATGATTGTCTCATAGCCCATTTCCTTAAGCTGCATTGCGGCATGACAGCAGCAGTAATCAAACTCAATACCCTGACCAATTCTGTTTGGACCACCACCAAGAATCATAATCTTCTTTTTGTTGTCTGTTGCAACGCTCTTGTCCGGAGCATTGTATGTAGAATAATAGTAGTTTGCATTTTCAACGCCGCTAACAGGAACAGCAAGCCAGGCTTCGCGGATTCCAAGTTCATTTCGTCTGTCGCGGATTGCTTTTTCGCTAACCTTCAAAATCTTGCTAAGGTACTTGTCGCTAAATCCATCCTTCTTTGCCTGAATGAGCAGCTTATCTTCCGGAACACGTCCAGGATTCTTAAGCATTTCCTCTTCAAGTTCCACTAGTTCTTTCATCTGTTCAAGGAAGTACATCTTAACAAATGTAATTTCATGAAGTTTTTCCAAAGGCACACCCTTACGGATTGCCTCATACAACTGGAAATATCTTTCGCTCGAAGCAGTCTTCAACATTTCGCAAAGTTCATCAGCGCTCTTCTTATTAAAATCCTTAGCAAAGCCAAGACCCGGGCGGCCGTTTTCCAAACCGCGGATAGCCTTCTGGAAAGTTTCCTTAAAGGTCTTACCAATAGACATAACTTCACCAACGGCCTTCATCGAAGTACCAAGTGAATCTTCAACACCACGGAACTTTTCAAAAGCCCAGCGTGCAAACTTCAATACAACATAGTCGCCGTCTGGAGCTCCACCCGGAGTATATTTTTCCAAAGTGCCGTCGCGCCAGTAAGGAATCTCATCCAAAGTCATACCGGCAGCAAGCTTTGCAGAAATCAACGCAATTGGGAAACCCGTAGCCTTAGAAGCAAGTGCCGACGAACGAGAAGTACGAGGGTTAATTTCAATAATAACAACACGACCAGTTTTTGGGTTATGTGCAAACTGAACGTTAGTACCGCCGATTACACCAATCGACTCAACAATCTTAAATGCATCGCGCTGAAGTCTAGCCTCAAGCTCCTTATCAATAGTCATGAACGGAGCAGAACAGAAAGAGTCACCGGTATGTACACCAACAGCATCAATGTTTTCAATAAAACAGATTGCAATCATCTGATTCTTAGAGTCGCGGACAACTTCAACTTCAAGCTCTTCCCAACCAAGAATTGACTCTTCAATCAAACACTGATGAGTCATAGAAAGATCCAAACCGTTAGCAACAATAGTGCGAAGCTCTTCAACATTGTAGCAGAAGCCACCACCCTGGCCGCCCATAGTATAAGCAGGACGAACAACCAGAGGGAAGCCTATTTCTTCAGCAATCTTTTCAGCACCTTCTACAGTATGACAAATGCCGGAACGTGGAGTTTCAATTCCAAGACTCTTCATAGTCTCCTTAAAAATCTCACGGTCTTCACCACGCTCAATAGCATCAAGATTTACACCAATAACCTTTACACCATATTTATCAAGAACGCCGGCCTTATTAAGCTCGCAGGCCATATTCAAACCAGTCTGTCCTCCAAGGTTAGGAAGCAAAGCATCTGGGCGTTCCTTTTCAATAATCTGAGAAAGACGCTCAACATTAAGCGGCTCAATATAAGTAGCATCTGCCATAACCGGGTCAGTCATAATAGTAGCCGGATTCGAGTTTACCAATACAATCTTGTATCCCTGTTCGCGCAGAGCCTTACAAGCCTGAGTTCCCGAATAGTCAAACTCACA
>JAFZOJ010000130.1 GCA_017550685.1 Treponema sp.
GCCTCACTATGCTTCAGACTGCGATGCAAAGGTACCAACAATAGTCTACATAAGCAAATTGCAGGCCGAAATTTCAGCCTGCAATTTGACCTATAGAGCAACATGTGGTGTTTTCCAGCCTGCAAAATGACCTATACGCCTTGATGTATGCTTCGTAGAAAGACAAGAAATTTACTGACAGATCTTTTTTCAGCCGATAGCCCTCCCTCTGCTGAAGAAACTCCTGGGAGCGTTCATAGCGGATTCGTTTGGCAAGTTCCAATGTTTCCTTATTACGCTGTTTGTCAATGGCCGTTTTTGTCGACAGCATCAGTTTAAGAGGTAGGGCCTCGACCCTTCTGTGACCTTTTCCATAGTTGTATTCCAAATACAATGTGTACTCAGCTCCATTTTTTATTGCTCGCTTGAGAAGCCGAGGATTCCCGGTTTCAATCAAGTTACTGTTCAGACCTCTGCTCTTCTCCTGTTCCATGGTCATCGAATGGGATTGTTCATAATATAGTCGCTTGCCAAATCGCCAATCATTGCCACAGTGGATACTGGGTTCTGGCGCATCCATCTCTCAAGGGCAGACTTCTCAAAGTAAATCATCTTGCCAGATGGCTTGTAATGGGGGATAAGACCGGCAGACGTGAGCTTGTAAAGATAACTCTTGCTGATGCACATAAACTTGCATGCCTCATTGAATGTAAGCACATTCTTTGACTGGTAGACCATGGTCTCCAGCTCTTCGATACGTTCTTCTATTTTCTTCATAGCTAATGTGGTTTTGAAATTTTTCAGCAAAAGTAAATATGAACAAGGTCTGCCTCTATATTTTTTTGCAACAAACTCTTGATTTAACACTTTTACGACTGCTTTGTCCATAAACAGGCATATTTTTGCACAAAAATACTCTTTTGTGCAGTTGGATTTGTTGACACTCAAATAATTGTTTCTTCGCATTCACTAGTGTCCACGAAAAGATTTTAACACTTCAAAAAGTAACAAATTGAAAGAATGTCTGGAACAAATCTCAATAAAACTGTTTGGATTATGGAAATATGCCTCCACTCCACTCCGTCATGTCTGCCAAGTTTCCAAATTGTAAGTTTGATGCAAAGGTACTCATTTCAAAAGTAGGGAGTGCTATTTGGCTCTATAAATGTAGTGCAAACAGGCCATTCAGAGAAATGTTAACGGATTTTCGTGGACAGTAGTGCTTCGCATTATTGCTCTAATCATTATTGTTAACGACATGACACAGAAAGGCGGCTGTGCTCTCCGTTGGTAACATGCGACATACAATAATGTAGGTAAGCAAAACGGATAGACAGCCGCCTTATTCTTCTTAAAAGGGACTATAGTCCCAAACGTATGTTCACAGTTACCAGTGCAAAAGTACAAACTATCTTTTATAGTGCAAAATTCGGATTTACACTTATTAACAGATCAGGAAAGTACAGCACAAGATGCGTGTTCCTATGAGAAAAATTTGCGAGGAAGAAACTGGTGGAAATTTATAAAACCCTGTAAATCAATAATTTAAAAGCAGTGTTCAAATTCTCGGTCGGGGTACAAAGAGTTTTTTGCAAGTTGTGTTATACCAGCGGGTTATATCAGCAATCCCTTTACAATGACGTTAATATGTCGTTAATTTGACGCGGCAAAAGCCAAATTTCGCTCATTTGTTAATGAGTGTAAAACAATATTTGGTACATTATAAGTTTGTTTGTAATTTTGCCGTTGCTATCATATCGTGGTAAACCACGCCGAAGGAATGACGGTTATCATCCTGTCTTATTTGAAAATAGTTGATTTGGCAATTCGCTAATATCACTATGAGGTATGCCAACGGCTGCCAGCTTCTTACGACGAAGAAGATATACCGTCATTATATATCATTCACTACTGTCCACGAAAAGTTTTTAACAGTCCCGAAAAGTAACAATTTGTAAGTTAGTCCTTGAAGTCAATCATCAGCTGGACGTAACGCACGTCTTCGATTCCCGCCTTACTTGCCTCTGTGAGGAGGTCTACCAAAGGCATCCTCGTCAGCAGTGATATATTCAAAATTCTCAACACGTCATAAGTGTCCATCTTCAACTTCAGGTCACTTTGGACGATGGTGACAAGGCAATATGCGATGATGGCAGCATAGATTTGAATCTTGACAGCATTCTCTGATGTTCCATAGAATTCCTTGACACGCAGATGCTGCTTCAGCCATTTGAAGAACAGCTCGCACCTCCAGCGGAATTTATACAGAAGAGCAATCTCCTCGGCCATGACATCAATATTGTGGCGTATAGCTCATTTTGCAGGATAAATAGAAGATTTTGTAAATTTTCTTTATGTAATAGAAATGCGTATTGCCTTCTTATACCTATGAAAACCCAATTTTGATGTAAGTTTTTTTGAAACAATCAAACTTTTGAATCTTTCAAAACACCTGTTGTAATCGGCATTTCGA
>JAFZOJ010000131.1 GCA_017550685.1 Treponema sp.
CACGCAAAAGGTTTTCCCCCTTCCCCCCTGCCGCGGGGCACCCCCCCAACACCCCCTTTCCAAAAATTAAGGAATGCTATTGAACCGCTCTCGGGGGGAATTAGGGGGCAAACCTTTTGCTCAACATTGCAGTTGTCCCGCAGTTTTAAGATGCTCGGTTGGTCTTACAATGGCGGCTTTTTTGGGAACTATTTTCGTATGGGAAAAATATTGCTTCAGTCGCACAGGCACCGCTAGTGCCTGCGCTCCATCAGCAAGGGGGCAACGTCCTTGTTGCCCCCATCTTCCGCATAAACATTTTTTGTGAAAATATGAATGTGCCACCTTCCGCAGCTTCGCTACAGGCGCTCTGGTCGCACCTCCTTGTGCTCCCGACGCGCCTTCCGCTCAGCAAAAGTCTTCCAGCTCCAGAAGCAGACTTGCCAAAAGTTATGGCCGCTTCGCGCCCTTGGATTTGAAGCAAGACTGCTTCTTCCAAGTTCTGCTTACAAAAATAAAACGCCTCGTACAGTCCGCCTTCGGCGGACAACGTGATTTCCTTCCGCAAAACAATTCACCGTGAAGCTCCGTTCAGACAGCTTTCAAAAGTTGCGGATGCTTCGCAACCGCTTGAGTTTGAAAAGCAGTCTTCACTCCGAGTCTACCGATTTTCATAAAACCGTTGTATAATAAAATTATGAGTGATGAATACGAAGATTGCGAAGAAATCCACGAATACAAAAATGGCCTCGACTTCTGCAAACATTCCAGGGACGATAAGATCTGGTATGTTGATACTCCCGGACAGGAAGGCCCATATCTATTCAGCTTCGACCAGAAAACAATCTTCAACTTCTGGACTGATTATCCTGATAAACTGACTCCAGAACAAATCGAGATTTTCAAAAAAGAAAATCCAATCATGGCAGAATTAAAATAATTCGGGGGGAGCGCGCGCAGCGGTCTAAAAATTCTTACAAAAAGTTTAATCCAGTGTCTTTAAATCAAAACAACGCATAGTTGTTTATATCCGTAATTTTATATTATATGTATATATTCTTTTAAATATTTATATTTTTTCTTTAGTAAAGCGTTGCTAAAGAAAAATTAAAAATAAAAGCAATTCAAACACATTCAATTATATTTCAAACATAATCAGAGATAGCCAAATACAGCAACGCTTTTGCAACTTCTTACTATTTATAAGCGTTGTAAGCAACGCTTATTTTACAATCCTGCAAAAGCTCCGCTTTCATCTCTTATTTCTCCGCAACGCATAAATGGCGAAGCCACCTAGGGGGCACGGGGGAAACGAATATATAATTTTAAATTAAACGGCAAAAATCATTAAAATCTGTTATAATGTTGCGCATAAGGAGGCCATCATGCCAAAAAAAAGAGGTTTAGATTATTACGAATGTGCCATTGTTTTATACAATGATGATGAAAAACCTGGTTATCTTGCAGCAAACCTTTCAGGTTCTGAAGAAGAAGTTTTTAAGAAAGCCAAAAAGTTATGGAAAGATTTTATTCCTTATCCTCTTATTTCCAGCACTCCAAAAGAAGATAAATATCCTGTAACTCTATCTCCAAATTATGTAACAACTTTCTTTGACTGGTTTTATGCTCCTGACTTGAAACGCTGGTTTATATCCGGCCAGCATATTCCTTATCCAAAATCAAAAATCGAAAAATCAAAAGAATTCAAAATTAACAGCAAAGTAAAAACTGGTAAAAGAATATTAGAAGATCTGACTGAACAATATGAAGAATGGCTTGAAGAAGACCGCACCCTAATGTTCTCAACAGAAACAGAAATTGAGTTTGTTTCAGACAGTTCAAGCTACAAGCGCGATATGTTTTTCTCTCTCGAAATCTTAAGCCGTATGCAGCAGTTTGTAGGAACTACAATTCAGGAAGACTTTGCTGTCCTTACCCCAGATGAAGATGACCTTTTCAAAATCCTGGCATGGAAAAAGAATGAGGACACTATCCGCATCCAGATTCACGACTACAGCGACGATAAAAAAGTGGCTATAGTTTTTGATGCAGAAATCCCACTTGTAAATTTCATTGTTACTTTTGAAATGTATTTTAATAAGGTAACAGTCAAACACTGTGAATTATTGGAAGAAGTAAGAAATAGTAATAAATTAGAAGATAATTAACGATAACTAAAATATCAGTTTTCAAGAGTCCTTTTGGGACAAAGCCCTGTTTACTTTTCCTGTTCAGTAAACAGGGCTTTTAAATGGTTGTATCACCTTCCATTTTCAGAAGATAATCCACCAAAAGTCTAGGTAAAAAAAATGCCAGATAACTACAAACCAAGAAAGGGCATGCAGCTCCGGCACTTATAACACACCGGGGGATCATCATCTACTTTAGGTAGGGTTCCCTCAGCGCAAATCTATTATTAAATATACCACATTCCCCGGAAAATGCAAGAGATTCTCAGGTCAATAGATTATTTAATTCTACCCCTGCACTTTATGCACCACATACCTTACTTTTCCAATAACACGAAAGTCCTCACTCTCACCGTTCTCAGTCATTTCATCATACTTCTTATTATCAGAAATAATTCGTACAAAGTCTTTAGCTCGCTGCAGCCTTTTTACAAAAGAAGCTCCACGATAATTTATCGCATAGATTCCATCTGTACCGTCATATCCAAAACTGTCATAAAGGATGATGTCATTATCAAAGAGTGTCGGCTCCATAGAGTCACCGCGAACATAGGAAGCCCTCATATTATCAGTATATTTTCTAAGTTCATTTGGCAAGGCAACATAATCAATAATTTCAGAAGAATCTCCAAACTCCTGGCCGCGACCTGCAGAAAAAGCCTGCTCATAAACCGGAATATTTATAACATCCTTCTGTGGATTTTCAGGATAAGCCGTAAACTCTTCAAGCGTCATCTTAAAAACTTTTAAGATTTTCATAACCTCTTCAAAAGTCGGCATACGGCTGATACAAATCTTATTGCGTAAAGTCGAAAGCGGAATGCCTGCCTGTTCACAAAGCCATTCCTGATTATGATCTTTTTCAGTGAGAATCTGTTTTACTTTCTTCCAGAAAATGTCTGCTTCCATACTTTAATTATACATCAAATTTAAAATAAATAAATACCTATATGAGTATTTTAATTGACAAATCTAAAAACAAGCAATATAGTTATTTTATCATGATTACAGGTTTTCCAAGTCCCGCTCAGGGCTATGAACAGAAAGGCATAGACTTTAATAATATACTCATCAAGCATCCATCGGCTACAGTCGTAATGAGAATCGAAAGCTCAAACTATACTGGTATGGGAATCTACAATGGAGACATCCTTGTCATAGACCGTGCAAAGAAAATCAATCAGAACAGCCTTGTAGTCTATGAATCAGAAGGACACTTTGTTTTAGGTAGAGTCTGCAATATCAAAAAAACCTTAGAAGATACAATCATCACAGGCGCAATAACACACGTAATTCATACGGTAAAAGAATTATGATTTTACACGCGGACGGAAACAGCTTTTATGCATCCTGTGAACAAATCTACCGCCCGGACTTACGCAATAAGCCGGTAGCAGTTCTTTCCAACAATGACGGTATCATTATCGCCTTAAATAAAGAAGCCAAAGCCTGCGGAATCAAACGAGGCGACC
>JAFZOJ010000012.1 GCA_017550685.1 Treponema sp.
GCAATGCTCAGCGACAAAAAAGATTTTGACGCACAAAAGATGATTGGCAAATACAAACCAATGTCTCTTGCAGAAGAAGCTTTGACTGCCATGAATTAAGTATTTTAGAAAGTCGACTTGTTCGTTGACTTTTTATGGGAGGCTCTACATGTCAGAAAACTCTTTACAAATAAACCGCGCGATGCAGCTTACCGATCAGCTTATCGGATGTCTTGATGACGCAGAACATCAGCTTTCTTCGGCACGCAACTGGGGATTTATTGATGTCCTTGGAGGCGGGTTGATTACAGATCTTATAAAGCATTCAAAGCTTCACAAGGCGCAGACTTCAATGGAGCATGTAAACGCAATCATGCAGGAGCTTCAGCAGGTTTTGGGCAGCATAAGCATTCCAGGCGATTACCGTATGCAGGTCGGCGGTTTTGCAACCTTTGCAGATTTCTTTTTTGACAGCGGAATCGTAGACATTTACATGACTGCAAAAATCATGAACAGCCTTAAAGAAGTACGCAATCTTAAAAACAAATGCTATGACCTGAAACAAAGACTTACGGAGATATAATAATGAAAAAAATCTTTTTTATTCTTATAGTTCCTTTCCTTTGAATTCGTATACACATTCAAAAACCAGCAGAACCTTTCACGCACCTATGAGCGAAGACTGTCTCTATCTTAATGTCTGGAAACCCGCTTCCTCAATGGCAGGATTCTGCAGCAAGCGGCGGACTTCTTATGGACTTTGGACAGACCTCTAAGATGATTGAAGATCCTTTCCGTTATATCTACAATTTTTTTTGACAACTATGCTTTAGTGCCTTAAAATTATTATATAAAAATAATCTTGAGGTACAAAAAATGGCAAAAACTGCAAAGGATGTCATGCAGATGATCGCTGACAATGACATCAAAATGGTCGATTTTAAAATGGTCGATATTAACGGACAATTCCGTCACGTTACTATTCCCGCACAGAATTTCAACGAAGACACAATGAAGGATGGTGTTGGTTTTGACGCTTCCAACTACGGTTATGCTGTAGTAGAAAAGTCTGACATGGTTTTTATACCTGACCCTGACACAGCACTCATTGATCCGTTCTGTGAAATTCCTACCCTTTCTATGACGGGTAACGCAATGATTATTGATTACCCTAATAACCGCCCTCTGGCACAGTATCCGCGCAATATTGTTCTGGCCGCAGAGCAGTACATGAAGGATACAGGCATTGCAGACGAAATGCTCATTCTTCCGGAATTTGAATTTTATCTGTTTGACGATGTTGCCTGGGACGTAAGCCACAACCGCATTGCCGCAGAAATTGATGCAGACCAGGCTCCATGGAACACCTTTAACCAGGGCTTTGGAAATGTAATCGGTTCTCAAAAAGCTTACCACGTTGCCAAACCGCTGGACACAAGCTTTGAATGCCGCAGCGAAATGTGTATGGAAATTGAAAAGGCAGGTATCCCTGTAAAATATCATCACCCTGAAGTAGGTGCCGCAGGTCAGTTTGAAATTGAACCAAAGCTCGGCAAGATGAGCAAAATGGCAGATGGCACAATGATGATTAAATACATTATCCGTAACGTTGCTGCAAAATACGGCAAGACTGCTACCTTTATGCCAAAGCCTGTTTACAACGAAGCCGGAAGCGGCATGCACGTTCACATGCTTCTGCTCAAAAACGGCCAGCCTGTATTCAGCGATGACAACGGCTATTCCCACTTAAGCGAAGCAGCCCACTACTTTATGGGCGGCCTCTTAAAGCATATCAGCGCCCTGTGTGCACTTACAAACCCAAGCACCAACTCTTTCAAACGTCTTGTTCCCGGTTTTGAGGCGCCTGTAACTGTAGGCTACGCTACATCTAACCGTTCTGCAGTTATCCGTATTCCTGCTTATGCCAAGACTCCAAACATGCGACGCTTTGAGCTTCGTAACCCGGATGCAACCTGTAACCCATACTTTGCATACGCCGCAATTCTGATGGCCGGTCTTGATGGAATTAAAAACAAGATTGACCCTCACAAAAACGGCTGGGGTCCATACGATGTAAATCTTTACACACTCAGCGACAAGGAAAAGAAAAAGCTTAAGCAGCTGCCAAGCCGCCTGGACGATGCACTGGACGCTTTGGAAAAGGATCACGCATTCTTAACCGAAGGCGGAGTATTCCCGGAAGAACTGCTTAAAAACTTTATCAAGACAAAGCGTGCCGAGCTTGCACAGTTCAATGCAATTCCGCACCCTGCAGAATTTGATAAGTATTTTAATTGTTAGATTGTCGGGTCAAGCCCGACAATGACACATGTTGTCAAGCCCGACAATGACACACACTGTCATACCCGACAATGACACATGTTGTCAAACGCGACAATGACACATGTTGTCAAACGCGACAATGACACATGCTGTCATACACTGTCATACCCCGGCTTGACCGGGGTATCTTTTACTTATACTTACCCCGTCACCGTAATCAAAAAACTCTGTTACAAATTCTTTATTCGTTTTAAGAAAATCAATATACTTGCGGATCTTTTTTACCAGCTTGATTGTGCTGTAGTTGTGGGTAAGCGTAAGGTCTTGCACCATGCCGTGGAACGAAAGATTGTCGCTTACAAAAACTCCTTCAGGCGCAAGATTTGATTTGTATTTTTCAAAAAAGTTTATGTATTGTCCCTTGGCCGCATCAATAAAAATCAGGTCAAACTGCTGGTCCAGCTCCACCTTGAGCGCATCTCCATGAATTGCATTTATGCGTCCATCCATACCGCTGTCGTGAATATTCTGCTTTGCCTTTATGTGACGGTCTATATCCATTTCTATTGTAGTAACTGTAACATCAGGAGCAACGCCTGCAAATTCAATTGCAGAAAAACCTATGGCGGTTCCAATTTCGAGAATGCGTTTTATGTTATGCTCTTTTATATAGCTGCAGATAAAATCAATTCCGCCGTCGCGCATAATGGGAATTGAGTTTTTGGCTGCATATAATTTGATGTCGTCCAGATTCTGCATAATTAGCCTTAGTCGCCATTATACACAATATTCGATAAAAATGAACTATGGGGTTTGATGATGTCGGTGTGTTCCTGAGCGTACCAAATGATTTTTTTTCCAAGACCGCCCTGTGCAAGCTCACGGATTTTTTCTACAGGAACCTTGTTGATTGCAGGACAGGTTGGAGTAAGTGCAACCACCAGCTTGTCCAAACCTTCCTGCTGCACGGCTCTGAGCGGCCAGATTTTACAGTCAAATGGTTTTATTTCCGACGGCAGGGAACAACCGTTTTTATCATTCAAAAAAGGACACTTGGCTTCTTCTTCCGGATCCTCTGTTTTATATGCATCTGAAATATCAAAGGTCCATGATTTACCCGACTGCCCTGCCCTGCGGAACTTAGCCTTTGGAAACAGTGCCTGCAGCTTATTCATAATATCTTCCGGAAAAACCGGAGTTTCCCAAAGACTCTGCCTTCGGAAACTGCAGCAGAATTTACAAGAGGCACAGTCAGACGGTTTGAGCACACTACCCAGCAGATTAGACTGGTTATCCTGATTATTCAACTCTTCCATAAAACTTATCAAGAATCATATAGGGCTTGTACGAAAGCTTGGCTTTTCTTAATCCTTCAATGCCCATATCTTCTTCTCTGTTATAATATAAACTACCCGGGCCCTTTTTGGCAAACTGCTGGTTTATTATAGCATAGGCTCCGTTTTTTTCATGCTCTTCTACAGCCTTTTCATAAATAACATCAAGAACATCAGCCGAAATTGGAGCGGCCAGAGTCATGGCGGCAGGCTCCCCGTTGATGTACAAAACTCCACCGCAAAGCCCCAGCATTTCTGTATTTTCAAGGGCAACTTTTATGCTTTCATTCTCAAGGCGCAGAACTTCCTTTTCGTCGCCGTGTTTTTCTTCAAACCATTTTTGCGAAACCTTAAGAATGTCCTGGGCAATATCATTCTGGGGGTACATTTTAAACTCCCAGTTACTGCCATAAATGCGGTTAAAGCGTGAAACATGATTTCTTTTTTTCTGATAAGGAGAGCCCGTAAGCTCCGCAAGATTTTCTCTCAGATAAATATAATCGCAGTCATCGCGGTTGGTTTTCCACAACACCCTGCGGCCGGGAAAATATTTTTTAAGACACAAGTCCAGCTGAAGCTTCTGCTCCTGGGTAATAAGGCAGAACGCAACATCTCTGTTCTGCTCACGTGCGTCTTCAAAAATAATTTCCAGTGCGGTTTTGAGCCAGTGCATAACTTCCTCTGCCTCCTGAATTTCATTTCCTTTTATACGCAGGGGGAATGCATAACCGGTTCTGTTTTCGTCACCATAATAATATCTGATTAAAACTGTCTGAACGATTTTAAGCTCTGTATTATATTTTTTCTGCAGCAAAAACATATTGGCAACACAGGCATCGCTACCAAAAATGCCCTGCGCCTGCAAATTGCTGCTTAGATACTTAAAATCCTGAATATTCATATTTTAAAATTACTATTATTAGTAACTAAAAACAAGAGAAAAAAATCTATTTTAATTGTATATTTTTTTCTAATTGCCACACCCCCCTAAAATCACTAAAATAACACTATGACAAATACAAATGTTCCGGAACTTTTTGGAAGTCTGGTTTTTAATCAATCTGTAATGAAGGAAATGCTGCCGGCCGGCACATTTAAAGCACTTAAGCATACAATGGAAGAAGGCACGCCCCTTGATCTTGAGGCTGCCAATCAGATAGCCGAGGCTATGAAAACCTGGGCCATTTCTAAGGGCGCAACCCACTTTTCACACTGGTTCCAGCCGCTCACAGGCATTACCGCCGAAAAACACGATTCATTTCTTGTTCCTGCCGAAGAAGGAAAAATCCTTATGTCCTTTAGCGGAAAAGAACTTATCAAAGGCGAACCGGACGCTTCCAGCTTTCCAAACGGAGGCAAGCGCTCAACCTTTGAAGCACGCGGCTACACAGTATGGGACCCAACCTCTTATCCTTTTGTAAAAGACCACACTCTTTGTATTCCTACAGCATTCTGCTCTTACAACGGCGATGCACTTGATAAAAAGACCCCGCTCCTCCGCTCAATGGAAGCAATAAACGAACAGGGGCTCCGCATCCTCAAGCTGTTTGGAAAAAAATCAGGCCACATCACTACAACAATGGGCCCTGAACAGGAATACTTTCTTATTGACGAAAAGCTCTACCAGAAACGCAAGGACCTTAAAATGTGCGGACGTACTCTTTTTGGTGCCCGCCCGGTAAAGGGTCAGGAAATGGACGACCAGTACTTTGCCGCCATCAAGCCACGCGTTATTGAATATATGGAAGATTTGAATACTGAGCTTTGGAAGCTTGGTATTTACGCAAAAACAGAACACAACGAGGTTGCACCGGCCCAGCACGAAATGGCGCCGATTTTTACAACCTCTAACCTTGCAGCCGACCAGAACCAGCTTACAATGGAAATTATGAAAAAGGTTGCACGCCGCCATGGCCTGCTCTGCCTGCTCCACGAAAAACCTTTTGAAGGTGTAAACGGAAGCGGCAAACACAACAACTGGTCCATTGCAACCGACGACGGAGAAAACCTTTTTGCACCCGGTAAGACTCCACGCGACAACGCACAGTTTCTGCTTTTCCTTACAGCTGTAATCAAGGCAGTTGATGAAAACCAGGATCTTTTGCGCTATGTTGTTGCCAGTGCCGGAAACGATCATCGTCTTGGCGCAAACGAAGCACCTCCTGCAATCATGTCAATTTATGTAGGCGACGAGCTGGATGCAATCCTTAAGGCAATCAAAAACGGAACAGACTACAACGGCAAAAAAGGCAGCAAAATGTCCATCGGCGTAGATGTTCTTCCGCTCATTCCAAAGGATTCTACCGACCGCAACCGTACCTCTCCACTTGCATTTACCGGTAACCGCTTTGAATTCCGTTCGGTTGGAAGCGCACTTTCCATAAGCGGCCCTAACACAATCCTCAACGCCATTCTTGCAAATTCCCTTTGTGATTTTGCAGACGAGCTTGAAAAATCCAAGGACTTTGACAAGGATTTGCAAAAGCTCATCAAACGCGAAATTACAGCACACTGGCGCATCCTGTTCAACGGTAACGGCTACGGAAAAGAATGGATTGAAGAAGCCGAAAAACGCGGACTTAAAAACTACCGCACAACTCCAAAAGCAATTGAGCATTATCTGGACGAAAAAAATGTAAAGCTTTTTACACGTATGGGCATTTACACTCCGGAAGAAATGAAAACCCACTACGACATCAAGCTCGAAAAATACTGTCAGGTAATCAACATAGAAGTAAACACCATGCTCGAAATGGTTCATAAGGATATTATCCCAGCTGCATTCAAGTATATGAATGTGCTTGCAGACACCGAGTTTAAGATGCAGCGTGTTTCAAGCATGTGCCAGGCAGGCGTAAATCTTTTGCAAAAGCTCAACGACCTTATAAACGAGCTTTCAAACAGAGCAGATGCCCTTGATGCCCAGCACATCAAAACAAATAAAATAGAAGACCTGATGAAGCGTGCTCATTCCTATGCAAAGGCTGTTCTTCCGGCCATGCAGGCAGTACGCGATATTGCAGACCAGATAGAACCGCTGCTCGGCGAAGAATACAAGCCTTTCCCAAGTTACGAAGATTTGCTTTACAGCGTTCAATAAAACAAAACTGACTCAAAGGAGTTTTTTATGAAACAATTCAACGGTTTTATGCATGGAGTAAACCTTGGCGGCTGGTTTTCACAGTGTAACCACACAAATGAACGCTATGACAACTTTATTACAAAAGAAGATTTTGCAGTTATTAAAAGCTGGGGTCTCGACCACATACGATTGCCAATTGATTATAACCTTGTAGAACAAGATGACGGAAGCTACAAAGAAAAGGGCTTTGACCGCATAAGCCAGGCAATCAGCTGGTGCAAGGCAAACAACCTCAACCTTATCCTCGATCTTCACAAAACAGCAGGCTACTCCTTTGACGCCGGCCACGGAGAATCAGGCTTTTTTGATTCACCTGCGCTCCAGGAACGCTTTTACAAGCTCTGGGAAAAACTTGCCGCACATTTTGCCTCATCCTTTGACGGCAGCAGCAACGAAATCTGTTTTGAGCTTTTGAACGAAGTAACCGACCAGTCCTTCTGCAAAAAATGGAATGAAATTGCCCGCACCTGCATCCAGCGCATCCGTACAATTGCTCCAACTATCAAAATCCTTGTAGGCAGCTACTGGAATAACGCAGTTTCTGCAGTAAAGGATCTGGACCCTCCATATGACCAGAACATTGTCTACAACTTCCACTGCTACGAACCGCTTTTATTTACACACCAGGGTGCACCGTGGATTGCCAAAATGGACACAAGCTTCCGCATGAAGTTTAATACTCAATTTAAGGAATACAAAAAACTCACACCGGAGCTCTGCGGCCAGCCGGGTTCAAACTTTGATCCTTTTGACCCCGAAGCAATTCCAGACGCATCATATTTCCAGAGTTTGTTTGAAGAAGCAATTGACGTTGCCGAAAAGAGAAATGTTCTTTTATACTGTGGAGAATATGGTGTAATTGACCGTGCCACACCACAAGACACAATTGAATGGTACAAAGCCATTTCCGCCATTTTTAACAAATATGGAATTGGCCGCGCCGCCTGGTCTTACCGCCAGATGGACTTTGGACTAAGCGACACCCGTCTGGATGAAGCCAGGCAAGAATTATTGAAGTACTTATAAGAGATTGTCGGGTCAAGCCCGACAATGACATGTCATTACAGCTTTCCGCTTTCTGCCGCACCAGGTAAACCAATGTCCTTGCGGTAAAAACAGTTTTCAAACTTAATGGCTCTTATACCTTCGTAAGCATGCTCCCAGGCCTGTTTAAAAGTATCTCCATAAGCACTGCAGGCAAGAACACGTCCACCACTTGTAAGCAGGTTATCGTGTTCAACACCCCGGCGGCCAGTCTGAGCTCCGGCAATAAATACCTTGGCTCCACTAGCTTCAAGTATTGTTTTATTAACAGTAATTTCGCAGCCCTTCTTATAAGCTTCAGGGTAACCGCCGCTTACAACAACAGGAGCAACCTGATAACCCTTCTTCCACTTAAAGTCAAAATCCTTGAGTGTACCGTTCAAAATTGCAGTACACATAGCGGCAAAATCAAAATCCATCAAAGGAAGCACTGCCTGAGTTTCAGGGTCACCAAGACGAACATTATATTCAAGCAGCTTTGGTCCGCTCTTTGTAAGCATTACACCAAAGAAGATAAATCCGCGGTAATCAAACTTTTCTTTAATAAGACCGTTGAGTGTTGGCTGCAGGATGTCTGAATCAAACTGCTCCATCATTTTTGGAGTAACATCATCAAGCGGGCAGACAGCACCCATACCACCGGTGTTAGGACCTTTAGCACCATCCAAAAGACGCTTGTGATCACGGGCTGGCAGGAACGGAACAATTGCAGCAGTACCTGCCAATGCAGATTCAGGAGTAACAGAAACAGCGGCAAGCACCGAAATTTCAACACCTTCAAGGTATTCTTCAATTACAAGCTTTTTGCCGGCTTCTCCAACCTTGCCGTTGCCCATCATGTCTTCTACAGCAGCCAGAGCCTGTTCAACCGTAGCAGCTACAACAACACCCTTACCTGCAGCAAGACCGTCGGCCTTAACAACAATCGGCGCACCATGTTTTTTGATATATTCACAGGCTGCATCCTTGTTCACAAAAGTTTCGCTGGAAGGACATGCAACCCCGTATTTTTTCATAAAGCCTTTAGACAAATCCTTGCTGGCTTCGAGCTGAGCACCGGCCTTTTTAGGACCAACGCAAGGAATATCAGCCTTCCAGAATTCATCCGCAATGCCGTCTGCCAAAGGATCTTCCGGTCCAATTACAGCCATGCGGCAATTTTCATGCTTGGCAATGGCAACATAAGGATTTTCACCTTGGCCAATATAATCACAATTTGCAGGATTTGCATTTACACACTTAGATTCAAAAGCCGTGCCTCCGTTTCCCGGAACAACCACAACCTTATCAACCAACGAACTCTGAGCTAACTTCCAGCAGATAGTGTGCTCACGACCACCACTGCCAACAACAATTATATTCATAGTACAATTTTATAGAAATTATAAGGGATAGTAAATAGGGGATAGAGAAAGGGGCTCCTGCCCCTCGGCCGCACTTTGTTGCGTCCTACCCCCTCTAGCAGGGGCTCAATCGCCGCCCCCGCAACGCCCCGGCTCCTTTCTATTTCCAGCTAATTTCTAATAATTATTTATTATCATAGTAATCTTTTTCAAAAATAATATGTATAATCAAAGCCCCTATAGCCGCTATCACGATATAAATTATATATTTAAATAGATTTATCTTGAATATTAAATATATAAGTAGCCCTATAAAAAAATATATTATTACAAAAATGGCTGCAGCTGTTCTGCTGCTTATGACAGTGCTTTTGGATTAAGATACATTACTTCCGAAGTACTCAATGAGCAGGCAAAAAAATATCTGGACACAGACAATTATGTTTGTGTTTCCCTTGTACCGGAAAAATAAAATATGGATTATTTACTGATCGGATTTTTTTCAGTAGTAATCATTGCTCTTTTAGCCGGTTTGCTGGCA
>JAFZOJ010000132.1 GCA_017550685.1 Treponema sp.
ATTCCGCTGATTCTGTTAGCCTGACCTAACGTCATCGGGCGAATCTGTTCCAGCTTGTTGCGGGACTCTGCAGAAAGCGATGCAATCTTACCGTAATCAAAATCAGGCGGGATGCGGGTGTTTTCCATTTTGTGGAGCTTTTCTACGCGCTTGTCCTGTTTTTCAATGTAGTATTTATATTTGGCTTCTATGCTTGCCATTTCCCAGTCTTTTTCAGGGTAGCCCGGGTTTTCCATATTCGGCTTTTTAAGGAGCAGGGCTTCTATTTCTTCCAGGCGGGCATATTTTTCGTTGATGGCATCATACTGAGCCTGAGTTTTCAAACCGCATTCAAAGGCATATTTTGCAAGGCGGCGGTCTGCCGTATCATGACGCAGCTTAAGGCGGTATTCTGCGCGGGCTGTAAACATACGGTACGGCTCCTTGGTTCCAAGTGTTACAAGGTCATCAATCAAAACGCCGATGTAAGCTTCGTCGCGGCCAAGAATTACCGGTTCATATTCCGGAATCTGACGGAACTTTTCGTAACCCGCCTGCTTTTGAACGCCGCTTATATATTCGTTGAGCTCCTTTGTTTCGCGTTCGCTTATTTTTGCAAACTGGCTCAATTCTTCGTTGCTCATATTTCCTTTTGGCTGGAAAGCGCCTGCTTCCATACTTGCGGCAACTCCGTTCATCGTAGAAGGGATTGAGCTGAGCGGTCCACAGGTTGTTATGTGAGCACGAGCATAAAGTCCCGCATTCATTCCGGCAATAAGGCCCTGTCCGGCGGCTTCCTCGTAGCCCGAAGTTCCGTTTATCTGCCCGGCATCAAAAAGCCCCGCAACACGCTTAGTTTCAAGCGAAGCAAAAAGCTGGGTCGGTTCAACAAAATCATATTCAACTGCATAGCCCGGGCGGCTCTGAACTGCATTTTCAAAACCATGCATCGTACGCATAAAAGCATCCTGCACGCATTCCGGTAGCGAAGAAGAAAGTCCGTTCAGATACATTTCTTCTGTTTCAAGTCCTTCGGGTTCAACAAAAATCTGATGACGGTCGCGTTCCTTAAATCGCATAACCTTATCTTCGATCGACGGGCAATAGCGCGGACCAATACCGCTTATTTTTCCTGAATAAAGCGGCGAGCGGCCAATGTTGTCGCGGATAATTTTATGAGTTTCTTCGTTTGTATAAACAATATGACAAGGCACCATAGGGCGCTCAATTTTTTCATCTTCAAAGCTGAACGGAATTACTTCCTCGTCGCCCGGCTCCAGCTCAAGCTTGTCAAAATCAATAGTGCGTTTGAGGATGCGTGGCGGTGTACCTGTTTTAAGACGTCCGGTTGTAAATCCAAGTCTGTGCAGGCTTGCAGTAAGCCCGTAAGCTGCAGGCTCCCCTACTCGTCCACAAGGAGCATCATATTCGCCGATAAAAATGCGTCCGCCAAGAAAGGTTCCTGTTGTAAGCACCACAGAACGTACAGGAATAATTCTTCCGCGCTCGGTAACTACACCGGTAACCTTCTGCCTCATTCCGCTGCGGGCAGCTTCGGTTGCATAGTCCGGGTTATCAATATTGCTTCCGCTGTAGCCGCGCTTTTCTCCTGGGATTGTACCCTTATCTGCGGCACTGTCTGAATTTGGCGGGAGCGGAGTTTCACTTGCAGTTGTAAGAATATCTATTACCGTATCCATGAGTGTATACAGATTTTCTGTCTGCTCACAAACCTGGCGTGCAAGCCTTGAATATGTAATTTTATCTGCCTGTGAACGCGGAGCTTGAACTGCAGGACCACGACGCTTATTCAACATCCTGAACTGAATCATTGAACGGTCGATGAGCTTTGCCATTTCTCCGCCGAGCGCATCTATTTCGCGGACAATATTTCCTTTTGCAATTCCACCAATGGAAGGGTTACAGCTCATCCTTGCGATTGAGTCAGGTGTTTGAGTAATAAGTACTGTCTTAAGTCCCATGCGTGCACTGGCCAGCGCTGCCTCTATTCCGGCATGTCCAGCACCAACCACCGCAACATCGTAATAATCATAAAAACCAGGCATAATTTATCCTTTTAGATTTTTGGATTATAAAAGTATTTAATCATAAGATGAAAAAAATGCTCCCGCGCGAACCTGATTTTGCTCCGCATTTTTTTCATGCTTGGATCTTATATTATTTATAATCCAAAAATCAAATAATCCTTTATATATACTTTTTATAATTCTTCCTTAACACCAGCAACAGAATATGTCATTGCGAGCGAAGCGTGGCAATCCATGCATTAAAAGTCATTATCGTGGTCCCTGAGGCTCTCGAAGGGCCACTTATAATCTATTTTGTCAATTTCGCCAACAATTCTTCCGTATTATCCACAACAACTGTTGCACCATGTTCAAGAAGAAAGTCTCTTCCTCTAAAACCCCAATCCACACCTATGAAGTCAAGGCCTGAGTCTACGCCGGTTTTTAGGTCTACGTCGGAGTCACCTATGAAGCAGGCAACGCCGGGTTGGCAGGCCTCCTTTTTGGAAAGTCCCAGGTCCTTTAAGATTTCATACAATCCTGTAGGATCCGGCTTGGGTGGGATTCCGGGTCTGCTGCCGCTTATGCAGTCAAAGGCGTCCGGAAAATACATGGCGCAAAGCTCTTCGGCTGCAGACTGAACCTTGTTTGTGTTCACTGCAACCTTTACGCCGGCGGCACGCAGTTTTTTAATGCATTCAACAACACCTTTGTAAGGCGCAGTTTTTATGGCGCAGTGGTCTTCGTAGTATTCAATATACTCTTTCAAAATCTGCTGAAACAAATCCTCGCTTACATCCGGCGGAAGAAATCTTTTTACAAGCTTTGGGATTCCGTTGCCTACCATGTATTTTACTTGCTCAACGGTGTGCTCGGGGAAACCGTAGCGGCGGCAGATTACATTTGCGCTGTCTGCAAGGTCGTCGATTGTATTGAGGATAGTTCCGTCCATGTCAAAAATTGCAAGCTTATACATTGTGTGCGCCGCCTGATTAAACTAAACCTGTAGTTTCATCTATTCCCATCATGATATTCATACACTGAACCGCAGCACCCGAAGCGCCCTTGCCCAGATTATCAAAACGGGTTGTAATCATAATGCGGTCGTCGTTACCGTAAACAAAAAGCTGCATATTGTTAGTACCGGCCAGAGTGTCGGCAGGAATAAACTGCTCAGGAAGGACGCCCTCGCCCATAAGCGGCGCAACCTGTACAAAGTTGGTGCCCTTATAGTGGTCCGCATACATCTGCTGAACTTTCTGCGCAGTCACCTTCTTTTTGAGCATACGCGCGTGCAGACCAACTGTAACAGTCATGCCTGCAAAATAATCACAAACATAAGGATTAAAAACCGGTTCAAAATCAAGCCCGCTTATCTTCTTAATTTCCGGCAGGTGCTTGTGAGCCTGAGTAAGTGCATAAAGTCGCGGAGAATCATAACCCTGCGGGCGGTCTTCCCCTTCATAAACAGCAATTGCCTTTTTGCCGGCACCGGAATATCCGCTTACCGCATGAATCACGACAGGATAGTCTGCACCCATAATGCCGGACTTTACCAGCGGATACAAAATTGCAATAGAGCCGCTGGCATAACAGCCTGGAACAGCCACACGCTTAGAAGAAATAATCTTTTCGCGGAAGGTTTTATCAAGCTCAGGAAAACCGTAAGCCCAGTCCGGGTTAGTTCTGTGAGCCGTAGAAGCATCAATTATTTTAGTATTTGGATTTGTAACAAGCTCAGCCGATTCAATAGCTGCAGCATCAGGCAGACATAAAAACACAAAATCAGCCTGGTTCATGAGGCGTCCTTTTTCAACAGGATCTTTTCTCTTGTCCTCATCAATCTGCATAATCTCCAGGTCATCGCGCCCTTCAAACCGTTCAAAAATCTTAAGGCCGGTTGTGCCCTCTTTTCCATCAATAAAAATCTTATAACTCATGCTCCACAGTATAGTGAATTTCTACATGAATTGCAAAGAAGTAAAAATTTTTTCCGTTTTTTCCTCATTTTTTTGTAACAAGTCCACTTTTTTTTCTATACTATATATACACAAATCTTTTTATTCCTACTTATCTCAAACAAATATTTTTTTAGTAGGACCTCAAACCTTTCGGATGCACAAAAACGCCCCACTTAATAGCAGAATATTCCGTTAAGTAGGAACTCAAAACTTTCAGAGACACAAAAAAGTCCCCACTTAACAGCAGATTACACCATTAAGTAGGAACCAGGGACTTTCACAAGAGGACAGTATATCTACTTAACAGCTGCATTCCAGCATTTAGTGGGAACAAATCAACACCGGAGGAAATAAGAACACCCACTTAACTAAATAAATACATTTTTGGTGGGAAAATCTATTTAAAGGAGGAAAAGAAACTACCTACTTAACCTCAAAAACCAAGGATTAGTAGGATCTCAAACCTTTTGGAGGTACAAAAATAGCCCACTTAACAGCAGAATACACCGTTAAGTAGGAACCAAAGTCTTTCACAAGAGGAAAGTTTTCCTACTTAACTACAAAAAACAACGTTAAGTGGGCCCCGCAGAAAAACCACTTTAGATCAGAGTTTTTCATTTTATAAGGAGACAAATATGAAATATGAACAACTAAAACCAAACACCATTATTCCGCAGCTTGAAGAAAGGGTTCTGGAATTAATAGAAGCTCTTAAAAAACTGAATGAGACCGTTTCAAAACACACTTCAGATAACTACAACCTTAGAATCGCACAGAAGCACGGACACCCGCAATACTATTATGTTTCTAAAAGCACTTACCCGGCAGGAACATATATCCCAAAAAACAAACAGGCTCTTGCACAAAAGCTGGCCCAGAGGGATTACAATACAAAGGCAATTGAACTTCTTCAAAAAGAAATTAAAGCAACAAAACACTATATTAAACAATCTGGCGCACACCAATCAAAAACACTCACCATTTCGAAAATCCAGGCGCTGTACAGCAAAATGTGCCCCTCCCGTCAGAAACTCATCACACCACTAACCCTTTCCGACAACCAGTACGCTGCCCAATGGAAAAATGTCACCTGGCAAGGCCTACCATTTGCCTCAGATGCTCCTGTCTACACCACCAACCAGGGAGAACGCGTCCGTTCAAAATCCGAAGTCCTCATCGCCAACGCGCTTGCACAACACGGCATCCCGTACCGCTACGAATACCCGCTCACACTTCATAGGCAGCACACCCACGACACCACAACTCTTCACCCAGATTTCCTATGTCTAAACTTACGCACGCGTCAGGAATTTTTCTGGGAGCACTTTGGCCTCATGGATTCAGCAGAGTATGTTGCAAATACCGTTTCCAAACTCAACCTCTACGCCCAAAACAAAATCACCCCGGGGAAAAATCTTATAATCACAATGGAAACCCCGACAGAGCCCCTAACGCCAACGGTAATAGATCAAATGATAAATGATTTTTTGAAGTAAAAGAAAAAACGATTCGCTTTATGCATTCCCGCAAATGCAAATCATTATTTTTATCAGCTATCCTTTCTACCTTTTTCAAACTCATTTACTAATTCATCATAGGCTTCTTGCGTTTTGAAGCATTCTTTTTTGAAGAAAAAATATCTTCCGTTGGTAAATTCAAAAATGTAGAATCGTTCGTTTTCGGACTTTGATATATAATCTTTTAGACTATACTTTGTAATTGTGCCTAAAGAAGAAGATTCAATGTAGCCATCTTTTATTTCGGTTATGACTTCATATGTTTCATCCAGATTGTATTTTTGGCGGATAGTTGCATAATATTTTTTCATGTTTTTTATCATACGAGATTTGTAATTTCGTTTTAAAAATATAATTGCGAATAATGCGCGAATACAATAAACAATACCCAAAAACAAAAGAAAAATATCTAAAAATGCAAAATCTGAATTATTTGTTTTCAAAAAGCTTGTTCCAAATATTATCATGATAATTCCAAGTGCAAGAACGACAAACCACATGATTCTTGTCTTGAACAGTTTTTTCTTTATCATACCGGTTAAATTGTATGACTCAAGACCAATATCAATACTATCTTGTTCTGAAATTTCTTCTCTTATCTGCATAAAAACCCCCGAAATTAATTAACACTTATATACGAACTCTCTTCAACAATCCGCTTCCTCTGTTCACTCAAAATATACGAAATTACCTTTTGAATGTCCACACGCTCGGAATCTGATTTGCGATAGATTGCATAAAAGTTTGAAACTACAGGATATGTGTGATTGCGGATATTTTCTTTGCTTGAGTAAATTTGGCATAATAATAATTATTATGCCAAAAATAATCATTTCGCCCATAAATATCTCCCCACCAAAAAAAAGGGATGGCCCAAAAGCCATCCCTTTGAAATTATAACTTATTTCCTACTGAAGCTTTGGATACTTATCAAAGTATGCCTTTGTTTCTTTAGCCACAACAGCGGCAAGAACAATCAGCGCAATACAGTTAGGAATTGCCATCAAACCGTTAAAGATATCGGCAATGTCGAATACTGTTGTTACTGTAAAGTAAGGTCCAATTGCAATTGCTGCAATGTAAAGAATTCTGTAAACCATTACAAACTTCATTTTTCCATTTGTAATATATTCAAGACACTTTTCTGAGTAGTAGTCCCAACCAAGAATTGTTGTAAAGGCAAAGAAAGCAAGACAAAGCATAAGAAGGAACTTAATAGAAACACCGTCTCCTCCCAAGTCGAAAGAAAGTGCATTTGCTGTAAGCTGAACACCCTTCCAGCCGTTTGCTTCGTACTGAGCAAAGAAGTCAGCATTTGTCATAGCAAGAACAATTGCAAGACCAGTCATTGTACAAACGATAAGAGTATCAATTATAGTACCAGTCATGTTTACGAGACCCTGTTCAACAGGTTCATTTGTCTGAACCGGAGCAGCAGCAATTGGAGCAGAACCAAGACCAGCCTCGTTAGAGAAGATACCGCGGGCAATACCCTTCTGCATAGAATCGAGTACCTGCTTCATAACCCAACCAGCGGCACCACCAGCCATAGCCTTCCAACCAAATGCAGACTTAAAGATAAGAACAAATGCAGCAGGAACCTTTGTTGCATTCATTATGATTACAGAAAGTCCAAGGAAAACATAAACGATTGCCATAGCAGGAACAACCTTTTCTGCAACCTTAGAAATTCTCTTAAGACCACCAATAATTACAAGGGCAGCACAAAGAGTTACTACAATACCACCAATTACTGTAGCCCATGAATATGAAGTTTCACCAATTGAAAAAGCAGTACCAGAATTAGAGAATGCCATATTTACTGCATCGGTAATTCCGTTTACCTGAGTCATTGTACCAATACCCAAAAGACCTGCAAGGGCTCCAAATACAGCAAACAAAACTGCAAGCCACTTCCACTTTGGTCCCATACCTTTTTCGATTGTATAGAAAGGTCCACCAAGAATATGACCATCTTCTTTTACTTCACGATATTTGATTGCAAGCATACATTCTGCATATTTTGTTGCTGTACCAAGAATTGCGGCAATCCACATCCAGAAAAGAGCACCTGGTCCACCGGCTGCAATAGCAGTTCCTACACCAACAATGTTACCTGTACCGATTGTTGCAGAAAGTGCAGTACACAAAGCTGCAAAGCCCGAAAGTTCACCATCACCTTCGTTTTTCTTAAAGATTCCCTTAAAGGCTCTTCCCAATTTTGTAAACTGGATTCCTCTTGAGCAGATAGTCAAGATTAAGCCTGTAGCAAGAATCAAAACCATTGTCGGGATTCCCCAAACAATACCATCGATTTTTGAAACAATTTCACTAAATGACATTTCTATGTCCTTGTTAAAAAAAGATAAGAATCTCCGTAGTAGAGGACTGCACCGGCTCGTGAAGTAACTCGCATATTACTATTCAGAGAATCATTAGGAACAAAGCACGTTGTTACTAATAACAGAAATATTTTATCATAAAATGGGATTTTTAACAATAAAAAGAATGATGAGTCTGGTTGTGATGAGGGCAAAAAAAACGCCGGTTGAATGTAACTCCAACCGGCGTTTTTATAATTTACAAATCTTTGACTTTTACAGGCAACATAAGCATGGAGCCGTCGACGAAGTGGATGATTGTGGTGTAATACTTACCAGACGGAATCTTGTCCAAAGGTTCTTTGTAGGTAAAGGATGAAGTGCCCTGGTCTACTCCGGCAACAATTGCTTTATTTACCCATTCTTTTGCCTCTGTTCCCAAATTGGTTGAACAGTACAGAGTCTCTGCCATACATGGACTGCTGGAAATTATTTCTATTCCAGCCTCACCGTAGTAATAGTTCTTTTGATTGCAATTATAATCGGAAGGATATCTGCAATATTCGGGATAAAAATAAATTGTGTCATAATAATAATTATATGGAGATGGTCCTGGAACATCAGGAATATAGCTTATCCATATATATGTTTTAACAAAAGAACAACACTCTTCGCTTGTTAAAGAAGGAATATTATAATTAAATTTATCTCCGCTACGAGTTATTGTATAATTGCTCCATGTAGTTCTATCACAATAGGACTTATGAACATCAATTGGCGTCCATTCTCCATTTTTTATATAGAAACAGGTTGCATAAGGGTTTGTATTTACTGAACAAGTAAAACCAATTTTGTAATACCCCTGTTGATATTTAACATTTGCGTTTGTTATATTTTTATACTGTAAATTTGGAATATCTATTGTTATAACCCCGGTATTTCCATTGATATCTTCGAGCAAAACATAACAATACCTACCATAATCACTTCCATCAAAAGGCAGATATAATTCGTTATTGGAAACCTTCTGTCTGTATTCCTTTATCATGTCTTTATCGTTCCAGTCAATTCCTGTATCCAGAAGGTTAGAGTCATCAGAGCTGGTATATTTAACTGTCATATACCCTTCTTTATCCTGCTTTAAGCCGGAAGCGTCAAAACTTCCTGCTGTTGGAGGAATGTATATATGTCTCATGTTAGGGAAAACAATTGTATTATATTTAGGTGATGCAGTTGATGTAAGAGCCGGTGGGAAATTATCTTCGTTTAATGTAAAACTTTTTACATAAATATCAGATTGTGATCCATCAGGTGACCGCAAGTCTCCTTTTTGATTTTTTAGCACAGGAAAAAAATTATACGTATCTTCAGAGGTATCTACTTCTATATCAGTACTTCCATTGAAATCTGTTATAGGAGTATAAGATATGATTGACATGCTAAAATTAGGATAAGTAGTTGTTTTCATACACAAAACTAAATACTGTATATCTTTAACAGGTGTAAATGGTTGTTTAACAGTTACACGCACAGTTCTTTTTCCAGTATTGTGTTCCATAGGAAGTGGGGTACAATTAAGTATTGGAATTTCACAATTTGCAAGAGGTGTTACAACTTCAGGTTCAACATTCTGGTAAATAATATAAGGTTTTACACCTCTTGACTTTATACTTGTGGTACTTGCATTTTTAAGTAGATAACAATAATAAGTTCCGTCTTTTAAATCAGATTCATCAGTAAATAATTCATTAATAGTAAAATCTCCTCCATTTTGACATGAACTTAACGTGACCGTTTGTTTTACGTCAGCAGTATCTATATACTCTATATATGGATAAACTTCCCCTAAATTCTGATTAAAGTAAAACTGAAATGTTTTATAGTAGGAATTAGTAGAAACAAAAGTAGGCCAGCATGCCTTATAAATAACAATTTCCTGAACATCAAGATTTCCTATAGAATCTGTTGCTACTGCCCTTAAGGTTGTATCTTTCAAATCATTTGCCTTTACAGTAAAGTTTGCGGCAGGACGATAATCATTGTCACTATCCTTTTTCAGATAAAAGTTTAATTCGCTTTTTGAGTATTCTTTAAATGCTTCTCCTTCATAACCATATTCCATTTTTACAAGTCTGGTCGGATATCCTGTAAAGTCCGGAGAATCGGCAGAAGTAAAGACTAACCCATCCTTATCCTTATAAACATTTCCATCCATATCTTTTGCATATGGTAATCCATTGTTATAATTCATTACACATTTTACATTCAATGAATACAAATTATTATTATCTGCTACTCTATTTTCGCTGTCATCAGAAGATAAAGTACAGGAAATGGTACAGACGGTATCTTTAATAACATCCATTTCTTTTTTTGCAGAAAAGTTACCTGCCTTATCTTTTAATAAAAACTCTACATGTACAACTCCATCTTTAGGGGTCTTAAATGCATGATTAAGAGTTTTACTAACAGAAGGACCATTAACTGCATCACCTACCTTAAGATCTGTTGTATATGTTACTGCAGTAGAAACAACATCTCCACTATTATCTCTCAGCAAAGTTTCTTTTACCTGCAGATAACCGACACCGCTGTTTGCATCATAACCTTCAAAGTTAATCCAAAGACTGTTTACATGATGATTTTCTATATTTGCGGCAACCTTGGTACTGTCATCCCCATAATTTGCTTTTGCGGCATAATGAGTAAAGTTGTCAAAAGAAATAAGATTTTTTCTTTCCTTTGCATCTTTTTCTGTTTTAGCAACACTTATACTTTTTAATTCCGGTGCAACTCTTTCGCTTTCAAAATAGCACTTTGGCCTTATTTCCATATTTTCTGCAAGAGCTTTTACAACTACGGTAATTCTTCTTATAGTAGTACCTTCTACAAGATTTTCTCCTGTCTTTTCTTCTTTTATTGCAAGAACATCTTCTCCCAGTAACTCTCCGGTTTGGGGATTAGAAAAAAGCCAGTAATTAAACAGGCAGCCCTTTTTCTGTGTAAATTCTACAGTAAAGGTTTCTCCCTGCACGACTGTTACAGAAGAAGGATATACATCTCCATATTCGCTGGAGTCTACACGTATGCTTATGGTTGCCTTTGGAGCATTTGCGTATTCTATCTGCCTTTTAAGCTCTTCTGCAAGCTCCCTGGTCATGTAGTTTTCGCAGGAAACCAAAAAAAGTAATATCGAAACAATAAATGTAAATGTAATTTTTCTGTTTTTAGCTGTCATAATCATAATCTCCTGTATATGTATTCCTTAATTAGTTCTTATATTTTGTAGTTGTTTTGTCAGTTGTACCGTCTGCATAATGAACAATGGTTATATAATATTTTCCGTCTGGAATTTTATCCAAAGGAACAGTATATGTATAATCATTATAAACCTGCTCAACCTTTACTTCTATACCGCAGCTTAACCAGTTTTGTACAGTTTCCAAATCCTTTTCACAATAAAATGTATGTACAAGACATATATGATCAACAAAAATAGAAACGCCCAATGCCCCATCCAGAATACTCTTTCTGGTATATGTAAATGGATTGATGGCGTATCCCGGATATCTGTACATAACATCCATATAATAACCATTATCTATGTTTTTAGAGTAGTAGTCTTTCGGTTTACAACCCCAGATATATATTTTATTAAAATTATTAGGTTCTGGCCCACCAAGACTCAATTTATATTCATAATTATAATAGTCTTCGCCATTATCATTAGTTGAAATTCCAGTCTTAACTTTGACATCCCATATCTTTTCTTTATCATCATCATTAAGATATGGAAGATTATTCACATAACTCTCATAACCAGGCATATTCCAAAGTCTGCTGTCAAAGCTATTTGCACTTTGCTCTGTTAATGTCCATTTTCCATTATTCAGATAATAGCTTGTAACATTCCATCTGGCATCTTCTGCATCGTATATTTTTTCGTGCCAGCGAATTTCTCCGGCTGATCCGGCTTCGTTACTTAGTATTTCTGGAGAAGTATTAAAACCATCAACAGATTGCTTAACCTTATAATAAGTTGTTTTTAAATCAAATCTATAGTTTGTAGTATTACCGTATTTATCCTTTAACAAGACATAACAGTAATTTCCAGAAGTTCCGTCAAACGGGAGCTCCAGGCGTTGGTTTGAATATGGCTGTTTATATTGTTTTACAAGCAGTTCATCTGACCAGTTTATTCCTCTTTGTACCATATCCGACATACTGGAATAAAAATATTTTATAGTCATATATTCATCATTTTCATCATCTGATACAAGCCCCGAATCGTCAAAATATCTTTCAATTCCATTATTTTTTTCCAGATAAATTATTCTTCGATCCGGTAATACAATCGTAGTATATAAAGGTTTTCCATCTTTAATAGACGGCGGACAGTTGTCCCAGTTTAATAAAAGAGTCTGTGCTTCTGAATCGTCTTTTCTGGACTTCCCGCCTTTTGTAAGCATAATATTAAAGGTATATTCATTATCACTGATACTGGTTGGAACTTCCATAACTATAGTGTTTGAAAAATCTGTAATTGAATTATATATAGGAGCAGATAAATCTCCTCCAGAACATTCAATAAGATAGGTAATTTCGTTGGATGGAGTAAAAGAATCTGCAAAATTTATTCTTACAGTACGAGTGCCTTTACTTAACACAGGGGCATCGGCTGTACAGGTAAAAGAAGGGATTTCATAATCAGCAAGATTTACAAAAGAAGAAGTTCCTGTTGTGTTATCTATAATAATAGGTTTTATACCTTTTATATGTTGATGTATGCCATATTCTTTTAACAAATAAAATTCAAAGATACCATTTTTTAATGTTCCATCATTATTAAAGAAATTATTATTATAATCATCATAAATTACACCACTTGAACAAGTACCCCGTAAATAATCAAATACAGTTCCATTTGTGCTTCTATAAACAATATATGGTTCACTGTCTCCCATTGATATATCCCAGAAAAGTTTAAAACTATTATCATCATTTACTTCTACATGGGTAATCCATACCGTTTTAGGAACAACGGTATCCACTATGCGCTCATTACCAGCATCATCAATAATAATAGCCCTGAGATTTGTTTCGCGATAATTATCTACATTAAAAGTAAACGTTTCTATTGGCGAACAATCGCAATGATTATTGACAGGAGTATTCAAATCGTTAAAAGTAAACTTAATATCATTTATTGGATAATCTGTATAAGTGCCATTATCATATGTAGTCTGTATTTTCAAATATTGTTTAATTGGTTCTGAAATATTTATATACTGTGCAAGCTCTTCTGCCGTAACATGAGATATTGGTTCTTCACTAATAGAACAATCTATATCCTTAAAAAGAAAGGAATCAGAATCTTTATATTCATTACCATTTAAATCCTGAATATAAAGATTACAATTATCAAAAAAAGTTTTTGCAAAATATACAGAAAAAGAAACTGGATATAAATTATTATTGTCTGCTATATAATTAAATGTCCCGATATCTTCGCTTCGCCATTCACCCATCATCTCACAAATAGTATCCTTAACCACATCAAAGCTTACAATTTTTGTGTTGCCGCTGTTGTCGTTAAGGATAATCTTTATGTTTACAACGCCGTCTTCGGGAATTTTAAACTCATGTTTAAAGGTTTTGCTTATAGAAAGGTCATGATTTTTTGGCTTGAGGTCATAACGTGTTGTATAAGGAGCAGTCTTTATAACTTCTGTACCCTTTTTATTTCGCAAAAGCTGTTCCTGAACTTCCATCATGTCTACACCACTGTTTGCGTCATAGGCTTCTAAGTCGAACCAGAGGCAGTTTACATGATGATTCTGAATGTTTGCTTTTACTTTATTGCTGTCGCCACCAAAGTTTGCATTATCTGCATAATGAACAAAGGTATCAAAGGTAATAAGATTTGTGCCGTCCTTAGCATCCTGTTCGTTTTTGGCAATATTTAGTTTTTTGAATTCCGGCGGAATTTTTTCTGTCTGCAGATAGCACTTTGGACGAATCTCTATATCATCCGGAAGTGAATTAAGCGTAAGTGTTAATTTTCTTGTAGTAGTTTTTTCTACCGGATCCTCTGTTGTTTTTTCTTCGATAATAGAAACAACGTCGTCTCCAAGCTCCTGGCCTGTTGTAGGGTTGGTAAAGGTCCAGTATTTAAAGATTGTGTTTGGGTTCTGGATAAATTCTACGGTAAAGGTGTCGCCTTTTGCAACCTTTACAGATTCCGGATAAATATTTCCGTAATCACTGGAATCTGTTCGGATTTTTACAACAACCTTTGGCGCGTTGGCCCAGGCGATGTAACGTTCAAGATCTTCTTTGAGATTTGAACCGGTCATAAAGTTTTCACAACTGGAGAGAACTATACATAATAAAACTCCCACCAGTATAGAAAAAAATGAAGCAAAAAAAGGTTTTCTCATCGATGCCTCTCCAAGGGATTAAACGATTAATAATTATACCATGTTTTTATTTTTTTGTCGATTATTTCCTGTTTTTTTGAATCTTGACAACCATACTGTTTTTTTGGTATATTATGCAGACACGGAGTGGTACCCAAGCGGTAAGGGACTGGTCTGCAAAACCATCATTGGTAGGTTCGACTCCTATCCACTCCTTAATACAGAGGGCTGTCTTATTCAAGGCAGCCCTTTGTTTTCCATCCCGTAGAAGCTAAGCTCCGGGGTGATTATATATATGGCTGGTTCGCGAGGACCGGCCTTTTTTTATTTACCAAACATATCCTGAACGCCGGCCCAGGCACCAAGAACACCACAACCGCAAAGTGCAGCCGTTGGCAAAGGTTCAAAATGAATAAAGAGGCACAGAACAATGATGGCAGCGCCCGCAACAAAGATTGAAATCTCGCGGATCCAAAATGAGCGTCCTCGGTTTTGCAAGCACTCTTTTCCTGCTTTTTTAATGCGGAACGGGATAGTGACCAACACCACAAAATACAGGGCTAAGGCGATATAAACGATATAATTACTGATGAGCATGATTACTCCTTGGTAAAGGCCCTTCGAGAGCCTCAGGAACCCCGTGCTCCACCCACTTATGTAATGTCTTTCTTGCACTTGGGAACGCCAGTGGCAGCGCTTCTACATCTTCTGCGGTTGCAACCCGGTGAACTTCAAAGCCCACAACCTCGCTTTCTTCGCGGTGAAGTGTTGCTGTAAAATCCTGCATGTTTTTATAACCCGACGGAAGCTTTACTGCAAAGAAAATATCGCAGGTTTTATATTCAATATTTTTGTATTCATAAATATTTGGGAAAGAGCACAGATAAGAAACATCAGATTCATTAAGGCTGGCGCCAAGCTCCTCACGGCATTCACGGACAATGGCGGCTTCGGTACTTTCGCCGGCATCTACAAAACCGCCCGGCAGACACAAAAAGCCCTTGCGAGGTTCCTTGGCACGCACTTCAAAAAGTACGTTTTTTTCATCATCATAAAGTACAATTCCAACCGCAGCCGCAATATTGCAGTACAGATCAAAGCCGCAGTCCGGGCAGATCCATTTTTTGTCATTGCGCCATTCTATTTTTTTACTGCCGCACATAGGGCACATGTTAAAATCATTTTTCATTGTAACACCTCATGATGATGGCATCTGCAAGAATTTCTGAACGCTTTACTGTCCTGATTATAAGCGGAACAATGAGCGGAACAAAAGCACGGATTCTTGCAAGCCTGCCCTTTGCTTTTCCAAGCCCGCCACGGATTATCTGAGTTTTTATGATAACGGCAGACTCTTCCACAAGCAGCGGTATAAATCGGAAAATAACTTCCAGGATGAGAATAAGATTGCGCGAAGGAATTATTTTTTTAAGTCCGTCAATCAAATCATATTCGGGAGTGGAAACAAAGAATGCACTTACACAAAAGAGTGCCGCATAGGTACGCAAAATTGAATTAAGACAGAACCACAGCTTAGACGGAGTTACCGTAAAGAATTTCCAGGTTGTCCAGCAGACTTCTCCTTCCAATGCCGGGCGGAACATAATCTGAAAAACCGCAAAGAAGCACAAGAACGGAAGAATCTTAAGTCCGGTCTTAATCATGCGTCCAAGCCTGAACTTGGCCAAGAGACAATAAACAATACTTGCCGCAAGCATAATACAGCACGGAACAAAGCTTCGGAAAACCAGCGAAAGAATAAACAGCACAAGGAAAAGAAGCATTCGCAGCCCTGCCGGAAGTTTTTCCAGAACACATTTTGTTTTCCAGCCAGAGCCGGACATACTCTGCAGGGCATTTTTCAAGCCGGTGAGCATGCCCGCCGCCTCATAAACCCGGAGCGCCGGCAAAGATGAAGCTGCCTGAGCTGCCCCCAAACTATCCCCGGTAACCTTTCCTTCCAGAATCTTTATTTCTCGGTCTGCAAAATCTGCCTCATCCTGATGATGAGTGGTAAACAAAACGGTCTTACCTTCTTCTGCAAGCGACCTCATCATATTCATAACCAGAATGCGTGAATGTCCGTCCAGTCCCGCCGTAGGTTCATCAAAAAAAACAACATCGCGGTTCATTGCCAGAATGCCTGCAACAGCAAGACGCTTCTGCTCCCCGCCGCTGAGTGCCGACGAATTGCGCTCCCCGTATTCATTATAGGCAAGCCCTGCCCGGTTCATTGCATTAACGACAGTCTGAACAAGTTCCTTTCCGCTCACCCCGTTATTTTTTGGACCAAAAGCAACATCATCCACGGCAAACGCCTCGAACAAAGCCGCAGAACAATTCTGCTGTGCCAGAGCCGGATGTTCACTGCAATAAACACAACCACTGTCAGGTGCCAAAAGCCCGGACCCAAGCTCCAGCAGAGTAGACTTACCTGCTCCACTCGGCCCCGTAAGCGCAGTAAGCGTTCCCTTATATAAATCAAAAGAAACATTCTTTATAAAATCACCAACTTCCTCGGACCTTGCGGCAAGCTTACCATCCTCGTAGGCAAAGCAGACATCCTTAAAGCTAAAGCCAACTTCCTTGTCCGCAAAATCAGTGCCCCCAGTCTTTCTTACAGCCTTGGCAAGCGGTTCCCCTGTTACCTGCTGAACAAAAACCTTGCTTTGCAAAAATGTAGCGGTACTGCCTTCGTAAAAAAGCTTACCATGGTCCAGCCCTATAACACTCTGTGCCTTAGAAACCGCCTCAATATCATGAGTAATATGAATGATTGTTTTTCCACTTTCGTTAAGATTCTGCAAAAGCTCAAACACACCCTGGCGCGATTCATAATCCAGCATGGCAACTGCTTCGTCCAGAACAAGAATATCAGGAACAACCGCAAGCATGCCTGCAATAGCCAGCTTTTGAGTCTGCCCTAGCGAAAGCGAATTACTTGGAGACTCCGCCTTATCCAAAAGCTCGGTTACAGAAAGGCATTCAATAGTGCGCATTTCGACCTCGCCCGGAGTAAGCCTAAGGTTCTGAGGTCCAAAAGCAGTATCACGGAAAACCTTGCCGCTGACAATCTGATCCTTTGGCGACTGAAAAACAAGACCAACCCTAAGCCCGGGCGCAATACTAATGGAACCAAGCTGCTTTTCTATGAGCCCGCAGATAAGCCGGCAGAGCGTACTTTTACCGCTGCCATTGGAGCCCACAACAGCAATATAAGAGCCCTGCATAACCGTAAAACTAAGGTTATCCAGAGCTCGTTTAGAGTCATAACTATAAGAAAGATTTGTTACAGTGACGGCACTTTCCATTTGGATTCAATGGAATTACTAGTCTACAACAACAATTGAAAGTTCAATGTCACCAGTCTGATTAGCAGCACCACCGGATTTAAATCCACCGGCACCATTTGCATCCTTTTCAGAAGCAGAAGCAAGTGCATTTCTAGCCTTGCGGTTGCGGTTCTTAGCTTCGTCAAACGGATTGGTAGAACGACCTCTCTTGTTCATCTTAGAACTCTGACCGGCACCTACAACAACAGCACCGTCCGGAGAAGAATCAGAAATATCTCCTGCAGGAGTAGTTGCATCTGCAGCTCCCTGGTCTCCTTCTTTTTTATCTGCCTTAGCCTTGGCAATCTTGGCAGCATTGAATTTTGCAGCACGGAAATATGCAATTGCACCTTCAAATACGCGTGCTCTTCCGTTACAGAATACAGAAAAGTCTGTACCGCGGACAGAAGCGACTGCTACAGAAGTACGTGCAGAATATTCAATACGTTTACCGTCTGTGTGAGTTACCTTTGAACGAACGGCACCGGTATCTACCTTAATGCTTACAGTATCTTTTGTAGAAGATGTCTGAAGTGTTTCCAAAGTAACACGTGAAAGAGCAGGAACAGCCATTACAGAACCGTTGTAGTTCAATCTGGCTTCTGACTGGAAACCTGTACTGATTGTTTCAGATTCCTTAATTTCGTCTCCAACCTTAATGGCAACCCACGCATTACCACGGCTTACTTCAACCTTACCCTTAACATAGGTAACCTTAGCGCTTGCCGCAAAAACAGAACTGCAGAACATACCTGCAAGAAGAAGCATAACGAATAACTTAGAAATTACTCTTTTCATATTATAACCTCCATTAGACTGCCTGCTAGAATGCAAGCGCTACGTTTAATTTTACAGTATAATCGTTGGCTTTGGACTCTGTAGCATCAAAGAATGCCTTGGCTTCCAGACCAACCTGCAGGTCAGAGAAGATATTGTAAACAAAGTTTACATCAAGCTCTGTTCCGGCAGCCGAATATTTTTCATCAGCATAACCAAGGATGAACTTTCCTGTAAGGTCGAGACACAAGTTGTCTGTACCATAAGTAAAGCCTGCTCTTGGAACAATTCTGGCTGAAACATCTGCAACCTTAGAAGAAATTGCATTATAAGCACCAACCTTATCTTTATCACCGGTACCAAAATCAAGACCGCCTGTTACGGAAATTGTATCGGTAGGGAAAACATAAAGTGTAAATGCAGAATAGTTCATAAGGTTCTTAAAGTCTGCAGAACCAAATGATGTAGAAAGATTATAGTAGATGATGTTTGTAAACGGTCCGGCAAAAACAAGATTTGCATAGTAAAGATTTGTTTTGTTTGAACCGCAGTCAAAAAGTGCATAACCTTCTAATGTAAGATTCTGATTAAGGAACAATGCAGGTAAAAGAACCTTAAGTCCAAGAGGAACATAAGGATATGCCAGATTGTAAACCTTGTTGTCTTTTTCAGGAGCAACTGCGCTTGTTACATCAAGGCTGTTGATGAGTCCTGTGTAGCCGGCAAACAGACCAAACTGAACACGGCTCAAAGCGTAGCTTACGTTAAGACCATCACAAATCTGGGCAATTACAGCGCCTGTAGAATCTGCAGTATAAAAACGTCCTGCATCAATAGAAAGGTCTCCCTCTCCGGCTGTAAGAGCACCTGCAACCTTAAAAAGTGTAAGGTCTACGATATTATCAAAAGTTGTAGAATCTTTAGTTACTGCAAGGTTGTATTTATACAAAGCTTCTGTAGAAAAGCTAAAGCCCGAATCTTTTCCAAGAGGAGTCTTAGCCCACAGAACAATGCTGTTTGACTGATTAAAAGTAATAGCCTTGAAATCCGGAGTTGTGATTCCGGTTTCGTCTTTAAGAACTCCGCCCCATTCAAAAGCAGAAAGAGAGGCAGAAACAATTAAAAATGCTGTACAAATTGATACTAAAAGTTTTTTCATTCTGCCACCCCTACTCTATATTCATTTCCATAGCTTCGTCGGAACCATACTGCAACATACATGAAGTAAGAATGGTCAAGGCATCGCGGCCACTTACAAATGAATTAGGATCCATATCTTCGTCAATAACACCATCAGTTTTGAACTGTTTAAAGGCGTAGCGTGGAGAACCCTTTGTAAGCTTGAATAAAAGACCACCCTTCATATCCGGCCAGATCTGAGCATAAACAAAGGCAAGATTAGCAAGATAAACAGGAGCAGCAGCATCTACATCTTCCGGAATCTGTCCGTTAGAAAAAAGAACCTGCACAGCAGCATCGTAAGTATCATTTTCCGAAATAAGTCCCTGGCGAACAGCGGAAAGATAACATACCTGACCATATGTAACTTCTTCTGTATTAAGAATTTCTGTTACAACATCGGCAGACTGCGCAAAAGCAAGCCCGCCTGCAAATAAAACCACCAAAATAGATAAAATCTTTCTCATAAAGGATATTTTACAACACATTGGGAATGTTGTCTACTAAAGAATTTGGGGGGTTATTTTTCTTCAAAGTAATAGGGGTTCTCGAAAACAGGGCCTTTTTCACGCGAACCATCCGCAAAATGAATGATTACGGCATAACATCTGGCATGATCTATACCGTAACTATCAGCTGGATCCCATACTTTGTAATACTGTTCTGGTTTGGAAGCAGAACAAGGAAGCAGCCTTTCTCTTATACATTTTCTACCATCTTCCCATTGAGCTGTAGTCCAGTTTTTACACTCTTCATAAGTAGCTGTTGTTACAACTGTTCTTGCAAAAACCGGAGCAGAAGAAGTAACCTTTACTTTACCGGCAAAAGGACCGTCTACCCAATTTTCGATTTCTGGATTAGAACTGGAAGCTCCGGTATATATATAAGAATAATGAGAATATTTTTGATCATAATTTTCTCTTGGACTACAAATACTAACCTTTATAAAAGTATCTGCTGTATAATGTGTTCCTTTTGTCAGCGTAATACTATAATCTGAAAAATATCCATCAGGATAACTCTTTTCTTTAAGATTATTCCATTCATTTTTTGTACTATCCCATGTATATATCAATGCTTTTTTTGGTCTGATTGAATCTTCGACAACACGATTAACATTTACTGTAATACTATTTGTCCCCTTAACCATACTCTGTATTTTAAATAACTGTTTAAATTGATTAGGCATAACTACGCCACAACGTACATTTCCTCCATTATCCGTAAAATACCAGGTAAAACCTGTATCTGTATACATCCAGCGGGGAAAGGTTATGGTACGACTATACAAATTACCTGTTTCGTTTGTACCACAAACTGTTCTTCCTGAGTCCTCAATAGCTTTAATTCTTTCACTAATATCTGTGCCATAAACATCAAATATATCAACTCCTTCAAAAATTCTAGTTTTAAGAGTGTTTACTCCTGTTTGATCATCTTTAAAAGTAGCTTCCATAAAATCGCTTGAAATATCGCTGATATTACCGTCAAAATCATAATGCATATAGTTATCATAGATTTTGTCAGATACTGTTAGCTTTGGTATTGAAATATTGGTTTTTGGAGAATTAACTCCATTCTTTACACCATAAACATATAGTTCTGTAGTATCACTCTGATATAAAAGTGCTGTCAGAAGGGTAACTACACATTCAGGTTTATTTTTTTCAAACAGTACATATTTATCACCTGGCTGAACCCAGCCATAATAATTGTCATCGTGATTATACTGTCCGATAATAAATGCATTTTCTTTTGCTTCCAAAATTATATTATCAAATCCTTTTGTCCAGGAATCTGAAGAAATCTTTACAGATACATCAAGAAGATCTCCTATTGAATTTTTCTTAATATTATATTGTAAACCTGTGTCATAGTTTTCTACAGTTACAGTTTCTGTATTGGCAGCCGCACTCTGAACTGTATAAGTATAATCAGGAATTTCTGTATAAAATCTTACAGTAGAACTATAATCAAATTCAAAACCGGCACAAGGAATAAACTTATAGGTTGTATCTTTTTCCATTGTTGCAGTATATTCCCCATATATTAGGTACCAGTTATCATTACTACCATATTTAAAAGTATCGTCACCATTAACTCGCAAAGGTATTGGTTCACAGGCAAATTCTCCTGTCTTATATAAAAAATGGATATCTGCTTTATTATTATCACTGGCATTTGGCTGTTGAACGCCAATATAATCTTCTGATTTGGGAATCTGATATTCCTTTACAACACAATTTCCCAGAATATCTTTGATTTTAAACTTTATATTAAGCCCAGACAATTTTTTTACATCCAGGTTTATAGACCATTCATAAGTTCCTATATGGGTTAATGGGTCAATCTTTACCTCTCCATCACTATGTTCATATTCACATTCGGTAGAATATAAAGAATCTGGAATTTCTATCCATGTATACGGAATAAACAATTGATCATATTGATCTACCCATAAGTTGACTGTTTTTAAAAGAGAATGTATTTGATTTTTAGTAAGAGTATATTTGTCATTATGATAAGTATTACTTATCATAAACCAACCTGGCACATCCATAGCAATATATGCAAGTTTGATAACCGGGATTACAGAAGACATGTTTATCGTATGATCATAAGAATCGCTTGCACTTACATAAATACGAACTGCCCCATCCTTGGAAACAAGATAGTGTTTTATACAAAAGGTTACGGTTCCATCTGAATCTGTATAAAACCATGTTCCTGTCTCATCTTCTTCCTGTGCATACAAAATGTCGGTTTGATATTCTTTTGCAAAAACCTTGTTTCCTATAAGTTTTAAATTGTAGTCTCCACAATGTTGTTCAGAAACAGTAATTTTACTTATTCCTGATTCCTGGTCTTTGAGTTTTCCATATATATACACATAAGGTCCGCACAAGTTATCAAGAAGTTTATCGTCTTGGTCTGCAACTAGATTTTCTGTTGCAATTTGACCGTTAATTTCGTCTCCAACAAGAAAAATATCATCATGAAACCTTGTTAGTGTGGAAATATCAGGACAAGGAGCCACGTAATCACGAGAAATACAATAATCTATCTGACTAGGAGGAGTTGCATCAGAAACAAGAATATAATGAAAATTAAAATATGTATTTTCATTCTGCTTTAACGGAATTTCTTTTCCGTTTATAATTCCGGTTATTGTATCCGGAAGATAAACATTTATATCTACAGATCCTTTTTGAAGCCCACTTATATAGTTTTTCAAAAGAGAAACTTTAGGTGTAATCAGCACCATATCTTTTGCATCATTCAGAACAGGTTTATTAAAATAGTCGCTCATATCTGTACCAATACAAGAAAGCTTAACCTTATCTACAACAGACTCATCCACCGGCATATTAAACTTAATCTGAATTGTTGTATTAATCTGATTCTGTCCAAAAGGAGAAGGAATGATCTGCGTAACGGCTGGAGACTTAAAGCATTTTGGATGAATTACAAGACCTTCTATTGGATTAATGACGGTAACCTTTGTTTCTAAAGACATAGAATTTTCAAATTGTAGTGAACCTGTTACGGGTTTGCCTGTTTTTCGGTCAAGGACTTCCCAGCATTCAAAATTGTAGTTCTCTGAAAGTGTAAATATAATTTCGAAAGTATCTTTTTTTCTAACCAGAACAGAAGCAGGATTTACAGAACCCGTTCCTTCATCTACAAAAACAAAATAAGTAACAGGGTTTGAATTCGCTATCTCAATTGCCTCGTCGAGCTGCTGTTTGAGGTCGCCGGCTTGAAGGAAGTTGTCGCAGGATGTGGCGGCGAGGGTAAAAAGACTTAAAAATGCCACGGCGAGAAATGATTTTAAAACTCCTGATAAACCTGTCTGTTTCATAAAGAAGCCTCCTGTATTCTTTCTTTATAAATGTAAAAGGTTAAAAAATCAAGAGAAAAAAAAACGCCATTGCGAGGAACGGATTGTCGTTCTGCGCAATGACGTTTTATTTCCGGGGGCCCTCAGGCTCTCCGCCCATGTGTCGTTCGCTGTCGCGAACTTACAATGCCTCCTAGTACATCATTCCAGGGTCAGCGGCTGGTGCGGCTGGTGCCTTTGGTTCAGGAATGTCTGTGATTGCACATTCAGTTGTAAGGAGAGTGCCGGCTACAGAAGCAGCATTCTTGAGTGCAGAACAGGTAACCTTGGCAGGGTCAATAATACCTGCTTCGAGCATGTTTACCCATTTGTCAAGGCGGGCATCGTAACCAACACCCTTCTTTTCGTTCTTGGCACGTTCTGCAATTACGCTTCCGTCAAGTCCTGCGTTTTCTGCAATCTGGCGGATTGGTTCTTCAAGGGCGCGGCGTACAATCTTGTAGCCAACCTTTTCGTCTTCGCTCAAATCTGCAGGAATATCTGCAAGAGCCTTGGCAGCTTCGATTAAAGCCATACCACCACCGCTTACAATACCTTCTTCAAGAGCGGCACGTGTTGCAGCAATTGTATCTTCTACACGGAACTTCTTTTCCTTCATTTCGGTTTCTGTGTTAGCACCAACGCTGATTACGGCAACTCCACCTGCAAGCTTGGCAAGACGCTTCTGGAGCTGTTCCTTGTCGTAGCTTGATGTAGACTTTTCGATAGCGTTCTTAATTTCGGCAACGCGGTCTTTGATTGCCTTAGATGAACCGGCACCGCCAACGATTGTAGTATTATCCTTGTCAATCTTAATTGATTTAGCCTTACCAAGTACATCAATGTCGCAAGACTCGAGCTTGAGTCCAACTTCTTCGCTTACTACAGTACCGCCTGTCAAAATTGCGATATCCTGAAGCATATCCTTGCGGCGGTCACCAAAGCCAGGAGCCTTAACTGCACAAACACGGATTGTTCCGCGGATTGTATTCAAAACCAAAGTTGTAAGAGCTTCACCGTCAACGTCTTCACAAATGATTACGAGTGATTTTCCTGCATTTGCAATTTTTTCAAGGATTGGAAGAAGGTCCTTCATAGCGCTTATCTTTTTGTCATAAATAAGAACATAAGCGTCATCAAAATCTGCTTCCATGCGTTCGCGGTCTGTTACAAAGTAAGAAGAAATGTATCCGCGGTCAAACTGCATACCTTCTACAGTGTCTACAGTCATTTCCATGTTCTTTGATTCTTCTACAGTGATAACACCGTCTTTTCCAACCTTTTCGATAGCGTCGGCAAGCATTTTACCAATTTCGGCATCGTTGTTGGCAGAAATTGTTGCAATGTTTGTAATATCATCAGCGCCTTTTACAGGCTTTGCATTCTTTTTAATTTCGTCTACGGCAATTTTTACAGCCTTATCCATACCGCGTTTAATTTCGATTGGTCTCATTCCTGCGGCTACGGCCTTAATACCTTCGCGAACAAGTGCATAAGAAAGAACTGTTGCTGTTGTTGTACCGTCACCGGCATCGTCGTTAGTCTTGCTGGCTACCTCGCGTACAAACTGAGCGCCCATGTTTTCATACGGGTCTGCAAGTTCAATTTCCTTTGCAACAGAAACACCGTCCTTTGTGATTGTAGGTGCGCCGTATTTTTTGTCCAGCATAACCATGCGTCCACAAGGACCCAAAGTAGTTTTTACAGCCTTAGAAATCTGTTCAACGCCGCTCAAAAGCTTCTTGCGTGCGTCTTCACTGAAAAGTAATTGTTTAGCCATTTTGTATATATCTCCTGTAATAGATTGCCGGATCAAGTCCGGCAATGACAAAAGTGTCATTATTCGGCAATGACAAAAGTGTCATTGCCGGGCGTGACCCGACAATCTCTATATTTGATTAAGTTCTTACTAATAAAGATATTGAAAAAACGGCAATTCGGCAACAAAAAAATG
>JAFZOJ010000133.1 GCA_017550685.1 Treponema sp.
ATATTACGCTTTAACTTAAATATTCGACATTTTTTTGTCACTCTTTAACCATTATTTAGGCAAAAAGGATAGACCACAGCTCTGAACTGCGTTTTTTTAAATCGACTCAATTTACTAGATCTATTTTGTAAATCCACCTCCTTTTGGGTTAATTTTACTCTATTTATGCTGCCTTATCCTTTGCGAGATCCCTTGCAGTATTCCTTTCATTACAAATCATACGGAGGGCTTTAATATAATCATCAAAGATGAATTTTGTGTGCTCACCTTTAAAGAAATTCCTTGCTTTTCTTTTCCCTTTTCTACGACCCTGTCCCTCTGACGTTTGATAGAAATTTATGAAGGCATCTGTTGCTTTTAGTACATCACTTTCATTTCTACATAGATTCTTCTTTATATAGCCCTTGTACTCATTATTAAACAACTCCACAGGGTTAAGATCAGGGCAGTATGGTGGGATACTCTCAAATCTAATGAACTGTTCTGAACCCGATTTTTTCATCCACTGTCTTAACATTTTTGAACGATGGATAGCTGCGTTATCTCTAAAAATCAGAAATTTTGTTGTAGGATACTTGGAGCGTAATATTTCTAAGGTCTCTATGTACACGGATGATTTTACACTTCCTTGTACCCGTCGAATCATCACAAAATTGAAACCAATAATTGTGATCAAACTCCCGTGACAGTGCAGTGTTTCACCGTTTGTGCTGTAGAACGCTTCCTTTCCTTTTTCTGCGTATCCGCGCTGACTGTTTCCTTGTTGAATATGGGTTTCATCCAGGAAAAGAATAACCTCATTATTCCTGATTGCCTCCAGGAATTTGCTGAGGAGTTCGGTTTTGAATTTCCGAACTTTTTCAGGGTCAGCCTTTGGATTTTTTCGTGAAGCTGATTTGCTGACGATATTATGAGCATGGAGGAAGTGGTAAAGATATTCACGCTCTACTTCGATCTCAAACCATCCTTGAAAAAAATCTCTTATGGCAGCACACGTCCATGAAGAAAATTCAAGTCCGTATTTGTCAGGTGTTGTTTCGAGCGCAATAAGCAGTGCTTGATATGCTTTTTTAGGGATAATTGTGAATGAATTTTCTTTTCTTCCGCGCTTCTTTTCGTCGAAAACATTTGGCAAGATCTCAATGTTGAGCTTAAGCATACTCTCGACCTCGCGATAGTATTTGCTCATTGTTTCGCGATGTATTCCGTACAGTTTGGCAAGGTGCAAGATGCTCTTTTGTACCTCTTTTTTAGCTGCAATGTTTTCAAGAATTGCCTGAAGAATAAGATTTCTTTTGGCATTGCGTTGCTCTATGGTACCGCGACGCAAGTCACTCAGCACAAAATTATCTAATGCTTTCTTTGCACGTGAAGAAAGACTTTCGGTTTTTGAAGCAATGGGCGCACCACCAAAGAAATAATTTCTGGCACATTTACGAAATGCCTGTTTAACCCTCTCAGTAGTGGCTTTGTCGTACTCTGAACGATCTACGCCAAGGGCCTTCAAGAGTTCTTCAACAGCCGCTTCATCAAACGCAGCTTCTAGATCACCTTTGGTGGGCAAAGCATCAACGTCAAACGCCTGTGTGAGGTAGGCGCGTGCAATGTCAATAAGCCGTTGAAGCATAAAATCAATTGATCCCAGCAGGAATTCCAACTCCGAAATCCCATACCGAATTCTGAGCCACGAAATGATGATCTCGTAGGGTGTCACTCCCAGAGAACTGTCACTCTTGGTTGGTGTCTTTTTTTTCTTGCGACGTTTTTTTTGTCCTAACTGAGACTTTCTCACTTTCCGTAGATTCGCTTTATGGGTACTCATGTTTCTGCTCCGAGTCATGAATTTAGGATTGGGTACTCACAGATTAAAAAATCTGGCTAGTTTTGGAAAGGCCCAACTGATGGTGGACTGGATGTCGAATATTTGAGCTAAAAGGTAATATTTGCGAAGGCGTTGAAGATAAAAATCAGCTGGCATTCCTGGCAGGCAACGGCGCGCATATTATTCAGGGATATTTATTCTCGAAGCCCCTCAGTACCATTGATTGCGGAGAGTATCTGCGAAACCGTAAAGCACACATAGCGTCTGTAATGCAGGCGGTCTAAAGCTTGTTTTCAAGAGAGTCGTGTCTGATGACCATGAGGTTGATCGACAGGAAACCACAATCAGTGCAATTTCAGGTAGATCAGGCGCTTTCCACAGCAACTCAGATCCAAAAATCATTCAACCGCTTTGGGTTGGCCGTGTGAT
>JAFZOJ010000134.1 GCA_017550685.1 Treponema sp.
AAAGAATCAAGACTTGCAGAACGAAGAGAAAAACTTCATACTGCAGATATCAACAGAAAAGCTTATTGGCTGCAACAGCAGCAGGCTTAAACCACCTTATAAGCTTTCCTAAAAAAGTCCAAGTTCACTTTGGGCAGGACAGTTTCTTTATAAGTAGATTTATCTTTTATTTTAAGGGCTGTTCCTTCCTTTAGTAATGTCCAGGTTTTTGATTTTAAATTTGGTTTATTACGTAACCTTACATTAGAATCATTTATCATTGCTTTAGTTTCTTGAATAGGTGACGGAGATGAAATTCTATAAAAATGCGTTCCTTTAGTGTATGAAACTGAATCAAATATAATTTCATTCTCATCTACAATTGAAAAATATAATATTTCTTTTTCATTAACAGCTCCATATTTTTCAAATCCCTTTATATTTAAGGATTCTTCGGGACTGTTTATATATGGACTAAGTCTATAACATTCAAAAAATATTTTATTGTCTTCTTGATAAACTTTTCGGATTTCCCATGGAGAGATTCCGCCGATGTAAAAAACACCTTTTTCTTCTTCTTCTGAATAATCGATAATTATAAAATCATTTTTTATGTAATTAAATTTATTGTCCCAGTTTTGAAGTTTATAATTTCCATTCTTGATATACCAATCACAAATTGAAACAGAAGTCCAGGAACCTTTATAAGAGAAATTATTCGTTTCTTCTGAATGGCATAATATTGAAGAGAACAATAAAAGTAATACAAAAAAATATTTTTTCATTTTATCCTTCAAAAGTGCCCCAATGCGGGCGTCAGCATAACCTTTGTTATGCTATTTGTTTACAACTTGGAATTTTTTTCAAATCATTTTCAAGTTTTTTCTGCATTTCTCTTAGGTCAAGTTCATTCTGCATATTAAGCCAGAATTTAGAAGTTGTTCCAAAATATTTTGAAAGCCTGAGAGACATTTCTACAGAAATTTTTCTTTTATTATGTACTAAGTCCAAAATAGAACTTGTTGAAACTCCTATATCTTTTGCAAGACGATAAGGTGTTATTTCAAGAGGTTCTAAAAATTCTTCTACAAGAATATCGCCAATTTTTGGCAGTTCAAATTTTTCATCCATAAGTAGTCTCCTTAGTGGTAGTCCACTATCTGAACTTCATAAGCCTCATTATTTTGAAACTTAAACTGTATTCGCCACTGATCATTGATTCTTATTGAACAATAATCTTTTAAATTTCCAGACAAATGTTCAAACTTATTTCCTTGCGGAATTTTCAAATCTTCTTCTGACTCCGCTGAATGAATAATGAGCAGTTTTGCAAATGCCCTCTTATGAATTTCAGGCGGAAGCTTCGGTGATTTTTTACCATTCCAGATCTTTTCAGTTTCGGAATTGCCGAATGTTTTATCATATCTATAGTATATGCTATACAGATATATCTGTCAAGAAGATATAATTTAAAATTATTTAAATCATGAAAAGTATTTATCATGACAAGGAAATATTAATATCATTAATACTATAAATTCTAAAAAATAAATTAAATAAAACAAGCCAGGATTATTTTCATAATAATCATAAATTTTTTCCGGAATAAAATGGACAAGTAACAATATGAAAATTGAAAATCCTATTAAAAATGGGATTTTATCAAGTACGGCAAAAACATTTAAGCCTAGTAACGATAGGATTTCACATATAATTAATAGAGCGACTAGTGTTATTCCACCAAAAAATCTTTCTGTTTCATTGTTTTTCATTTTTTCAGCAAGCTTGACTCGATTAAAAAATATTCTTTTATTCTAGTCTTTCACCATAACCACTTCCAGTACCCTTAAAAATAAAATCAACTGTAGCATTCTTGCTGATTCTTTTACCAGGTATTGCAGAACTTGTTATTCCGTCTTTATAAAAATCATAATCTTCATTGTTTTTAAACTTCAGTATCCAGCCTGACGGTAATTCAACACAATATCCCCATTCAAACCAATATTCAATTTTAATCCCCTTTATGTTTTTTACCTTAGAAAAGGTATCTTCAACTTTTATATTTTCTTCAGTACACTTTTCAACCGAAGCTAGGCATATAAACTGAACATATCCATTTTCATCTACACCTAAATGATATTTCGTATTATTTTCTGTCCATTCATATAAATTTTGAAATTGAGATGGAGCTGAAAGTATTAAATGATTCTCAATTTTTACAGCATCTTTTGGAACTTTAGAACCTATTTCTAATTTTGTTAAAGAGAATGCAGGTAAAAGAATAAATAATAATAAAATTATACAAATACTTTTTTTCATTTTTCCTTCCCAAAAAGCAGCCCAGTAGGCTGTCGCCATAACAACGGGTTGTACCGCAGCTGGCTTGACCCGCCGTCGGCTACGAACCTTTGTTATGTGATTATTTCACTTTGACACTTTTCTCATACAGGTATTCTGGGCATATATCAAGTTTTTCATTCCACATTACTGTATGATGATGTACTTTTGCAGTCATAAAATAATTGATATCACGTAAAGGTTCATTTATTTTATCTTCTAATAATGGAGTAAAATCAAATACTCGTTTTTTTCCACCTTCAAAAGTGAGAAACAACTTATAATCCTTTGTAGGTTCTACACTAATTACAGCCCATTTCATTTTGACCTCCTTATACGAGCGGAGCGATATTACGCAAATCCATTTTCTTTGTTGCAAGTTCCCAGTTTTGCAAAAGTTCATCTCTATGAATTTCGCACCATGCAAGAATTAATCTTAATTTATTTTTAGGCATTTTTCCTTCTGTTTTTTTACACTTATGAATGTCAATTACACATTCCAAATCGCCGTAGAAAACATGAAAATGAGGTGGATTATGCTCTCGGCCATTATTATACATATAAACTGAAAGTCCATAAAATTCACTTATACTTGGCATTTTCATACTCCTCTAGTTTAGATATTTAATTATATCACATTTTTAATAAAAAGACAGATAAGCTTGACTTGTCTGTCTTTCACTAGTTTAGAAGAGAAATACTGCAAGGAATTCGGATACCTGTGATTATATTAACCATTACTCAGTTAATTATTCTTCAAAATCGAAAACAGGCATATTGTCAGGAAGGAAGATTAAGAATTTCTGATATCCTTTTATCCATTCACCATTATCAACCCACATAGGAGAAGTCAGCAAAACATACAACCATTTTCCTGACTTATTATTTTGAACATCATTTTTTAGAATTTCTAAAACAGTTACCTTCATTCCTCCTTCGTGATTTAGCGTCCTGTATTTAATTTCGGATGAGTAAGTTTTTTCTGTTCGTAAATCGATCTTGTCCATTATCGTAAACGAAGACAGTTCTTTTATTCTGGAATGATCTGTTAATATGATACCATGGGCAAATAAAAAAAGAGAAAGAAAATTCAAACATATAAAAAAACAAATTTTTTTCATTCTTCCTCCAAAAGCTCCCCAGTGCAGGCGTCCACATAACAACTGGTTGTACCGCAGGCAGCTTGACCGCCTGTCGGCTACGAACCTTTGTTATGTGATTTATAAATATATAATACGTTCTTATACTCTCATATGTTTTATTATCTAAAAAACTCTTTTTGTCCAAGAATAAGACTATTATTCTTTTCATCAATAAAATAAGGATAACGTAAATCTATACTTTTAGATAGAGTAACATCAATATATTCATTATCTTTAAATTCTACTTTATTTCTTTTTTCATAATCTTCATAAATATATTTATGATTTATTAATTGAATTTTATTTATATGAATTATCAAGAAACCATTCTCGCATATATATGTTCCTTCATATGAAACAATATCATTAAAATAGAATTTTGGTAGGCTATATTTTACCATTTTTTTTCCATTTTTCGGATCTTCCCATAAATGGATTTCACTTAAGTCACAGTATCCACTTAGGTCAAAACATCTCCAATAACCATCAGGAATTTCTTCAGAAATATTATATCCATTTTCATATAATAGAATTAAATTTATATTTTTAATTTCAGTTTCTGATAATAAACTATCAACATCATCATAAATAGGCTTATACCATTCAAAATATTTTAAGAAATAATTACTTAAATCTGAAGATTTAAATATTTTACCATGTTTTGCATATATAATGTTACGTAATAATCTTAATTCGTCTTTTGACAGAAATGCTAAAGCATCTGAAATAAATAAGTTTTCTGTTAATTCTACATTACCTGCTAGAATTTTCTTAGGAATAAAAATATCTTCCCAATAATTTTTAGTCACATTAAACTGACCAAGATAATCATGGCCAGTAATGGAAAAAACTTTAGATATAAATAAATAAAAAAATAAAGTAAATATGAGAATTTTTTTCATATATTACCTCTGATTATATTTTTTTTAAGCGCCCCAGTGCGGGTGTCCACATAACATAGATTATACGTATCCTGTATAAAAATTTTATACAGATAAAATAAATCTGTATAAGTCTTTTTGAACCGAAACGTATTTATTCATATTAACATAAAATACATTTAATTCATAGGAATCTTATACAGACCATTATAAATCTTATTTCTTCTTTCGTCTGAAACGATGAAAAGCCTATCTTCTTCTTCTGTCAAGGCCGCTTTGTTTGTAGAATAATTCTTTGTCTTGGTACATGGCGGAATCGGCCTGGTGTTCTAGTTCGTCGATTGTGGATGACGTGTTTTCTTTAACGGTTGCGTAGCCTATTGAAAGATAGAGGTTTTGATTATAGACGCCTTTCCATTCTTTTGTTTTTTGATTTATGGCGGTTTTTAATTCTTCAGGATTCTGGGTATCAATGATTATCATAAACTCATCACCGCCGGTGCGGTATGCCTTGCCTTTATTTTGAACACTTGCACTGATGCAGCTGGCAGCGGCTTTTATTAGTTCATCTCCGGCAATGTGGCCGTTAGTATCGTTTGCTCTCTTAAGACCGTTTACATCAATGGAGAACATGACCAGATCTTTTTCAAGCTTATGTTTTCTTAATTCCTTTAAATCTTCATCATACGAGCGGCGGTTAAAAAGTCTTGTCATTTCGTCGGTTATGGAAATCTTTATGAGGTTTTCTTCACGGCGTTTTTCTTCATCTACATTCCGGATTGTGTAAATTACCAGGTTTGGAATTCCATTTGTATCTGAATCTACTGTAATATATTGTGCACGGAACCAGCCTGAATCAACATCTACAAATTCTGCACTGATAACTTTTTTATTTGTAAGACGCGAGCGCACGGTCTGGATATTTGTAAACTGCATAAAACTATCAAGCTGCTCAGGCAAAATCTTTTCATTTATTTTTTGATTCATAAGGGTTTGCGTCTGATTATCCAGATCAATATCATGCCTGGTCTGAGTAGGGTCGCGCAAAGATGTTTCTGTTTTATTTACAAAATCAATAAGATTTACATGGTCATAAATTTCGGCCATAGAGTCCAGAATTTCCATTTTTTCATTCATGGATTTTTTCTGCTCTTTGATTATTATTTTTTGTGAATGAAGGTTTTTAAAATATCCGAGTGTGAGCTTGCCAATAATAAAGCCCGAAACAAACATGATTATAAGCTCAATCGTAAAGCCGCTAACCTTATCAATAAAATAAGCCAGGGGTGTGTCATAATCGGATCGTACATTTGCAAAATAGGTTGAGTTATACCAGGTAGAAATTACAAGGAATATATAATTCAAGCCGGAAGCATAAAAATACAGATATTTTTCGCAGAAAAGCAGACTTAAAAGCGGAACGACAAACCAGCAGATATAAATGCCTACATTGTGGCAGGTCATATATAAGATAATTGCATCCAAAGTTGTAAGGGCAAATATAAAGGTAATGGCCTTGCCGGGAAACTTTTTACACAAAAAAAGATGAAATGCTGCCAGAACCGCAAGAACCAAAGAAATAATTACACAGGTAATATATTTAACCTCGGCAAAAAGACCAAGCTTTAGTGCCAGGGCAATGGCAGGGCCTGCTAAAATAAAGAACCACAAAACCCTGTTCATGTATTTATTTACTTTAATGCGGTTTGCTTTGAGAAACTCTTCATATTCTGCAGAAATATTGCCCTGCATGTTGTACTCCATATGCAAATATTAGAATACATTTTAACACACAATTGATTATTTAACCACCGGAACCTTTAAAATGTCAGTTGTAACGCAGGGGCTCAAAAATTTGCGTGACATCTGCCAGCCATCTTTGGTCCAGGATTTTGCAAGTGTGATGGAGTGTCGCCCGCAGGAGTCGGTAATGGTATCTATGGCCTGCATCAGCTTGTCTTTTTTAAGGTCTTCCATGGGGTCAAACCACAGATGCCCCTGATACTGTGCGGGCTTGAGCTCCAGCAGGGTAATCATTACAACCTTGTAGCCGTAGCCTTTGCGGAAAATTGTGGGCAGTGCCATTCGGGCGGCGTTTACAATATCGGGAGTGTAGGAGGTAAGCCGGCTCAGATAAACAATGGCGGCATTTGAGTACTGGCTGCTTATGTCTTCGCTGTAATAGTTGCAGGTGGAAATTGTTACCTGTACGGCCTGACATTCAGAGCCCTGGCGGCGCAGTCGTTCTACGGCAATTTCTGTGTATTCGACCATGGCGCATTCTATGGTTTCCATATCGTATACCTTGATTGAAAACTGGCGGCTTGAAGTAATTATATCCTTTTTCTGGCGGGTGCTTTTTTCCATACAGCGTATTCCGTTAAGCTCCTGAACGGTTTCCATACCCTGAACTGTCAGAAGCCTTTTGGCGTCGCGCAGAGGCAGATGCTTGAGCATGAGTGCATTCTTAATTCCGTGGCGGGCAAGCTTGGCGGCGCGGGCAGGGCCTATTCCCCAGATTGTCCTGCAGTCGGTCTGCTCCAGTAGTTCATCAACTTCTGCCGCATTGTATATAAAAACTCCCCCGTGTTCCTTTGCCTTTTTATTGTAAAGCTTGGCCAGGGTTTTTGAAGGGCCTCCGCCCACACAGATCGGCATGCCTACTTCCTTTAATACCCGTTCCTTAAGCTCCCGTCCAATCTCCTCGTAATCCTTTATACTCCAGTTGCATTTATCAAAAAACAAAAAGGATTCATCAATAGAGTATTCTTCTACGTCAGGCGCATATTCCATATAAATTGAGGTTATACGGCGGCTTATATCTGCATAAAGCGTATAATTACTCGAAAAAATAGTGATTCCGCAGTGATCACATATTTCCTGCACCTTAAAATAGGGGTCGCCTCGCTTAATTCCACAGGCTTTTGCTTCCTTATTAAGCGCTATGATTATTCCGTCATTGTTTGAAAGTACTGCAACAGGTTTTCCCCGTAAATCAGGCCTGTAAATCTGTTCGCAGGAAGCATAGAATGAATTTCCGTCTGCGTGTAGAATCATGATTCTTTTACCGTATGAATTACATGGGTTATAGTCCCCGTGATGATTGTTTCCTGCTTTATGTTATAAACCCGTCCCAGTACAAAATGCCCGTCTGATTCATAAACTACAAGGCTGTTGGGATTTACAGGCTTGGCCCGGTCAATAATGAGCAGGTCTCCGTTATAAATGCCCATATTGCGGTAACTGGAGCTTTCTATCTGCATAAAAACCGTTGCCGAAGGATGCTGGATGAGGACTGAATTCAAATCAATTGTCTTACTTTCGTACCCTTGAGCAGGGCTTGGGAATCCGCTTATCATTTTCTCTTGTTTTTAATGATATACCCGTCATAACAAAATGTCAATAAAAATAATCATTTGGTTATTTATTTTTTAAGAAAATATGTTATAATATTATTATGGACGCAGAAGTTTTCTGGAAAAAAGTAAAGATGAAGCTCGCAGAACTGGGAAAGAATCAGGAATGGCTTTGCGGCAAGACCGGCATTCTTATTGGTTCCCTGCGCAATAAAATTCATCTTGGCAGGCTTCCAAGTCTGGAAGAGGGCATAAAAATTCTGGATGCCTTTGAAATGACAATGGAAGATTTCCGCGCTTATCCCGAAATTCCTACCAAAGATATAATCAATATTCCTGTTTATGAGCAGGCTTTTTCTGCAGGTTACGGCCAGTTTGTCCCTGATAATGCAGAAATTCTTGATTATGTAGCGCTTCCTTCCGAGCTTAAAAAGTATAAGGACAGTATTCATGCCGCCTATGTACGCGGAGATTCCATGCAGCCAACGCTTTTTGACGGAGACATTATCCTTTTTGATACCTTTGGCTTTGACGGGTCAGACGGAGTATATGCCATCCTTTATAAAGGCTCGGGCTTTGTAAAACGCCTTCAGCGTACAGGTAAAATGCTTTCCATAATATCTGATAATCAGATTTACAAGCCCATGGAAGAACCCGGCGAAAGTGATGATTTTCACATTTTTGGCAAAGTCCGCTATGTAGTTCACAAATTCTAAAGAATTCTGTCATTGTCGGGCTTGAACCGACAATCTGTACTATAATTTTAAATTTAAAACTTTATATTTTCCCGAATCCGTAATATAATAAATTCTATCTTTTCTTATCCATTATAAAAAGGAGGATTTATTATGGAAAAGTTATTTAAGCTGCAGGAAAGAAATACTACCGTTGGAAAAGAAATCATCGGTGGTGTTACAACCTTCCTTGCAATGGCTTACATTCTGGCTGTAAACCCAAGCATCCTTTCCGGATCTGGAATGGAATGGGGTCCAGTATTTACTGCTACTGCCATTGCTGCTGCTCTTGCAACACTGGTTATGGCTTTTGTTGCAAATCTTCCGGTTGCACTCGCACCGGGACTTGGTCTTAACGCATTCTTTACCTACACAGTAGTTTTGGGTATGGGCTGTTCATGGCAGCTTGCACTTACTGCTGTATTTATTGAAGGTGTTCTGTTCATCATTCTTTCGCTTTGTGGTGTTCGTGAAGCAATTATCCGTTCTATTCCTGAAGGACTCAAAAAAGCAGTTGCTGTCGGAATCGGACTTTTCATTGCAATTATCGGACTTGTAAACGCTGGAATCTGTTCAACAGACACTGGTACAACAATCGGATTTGTAAACTTTAACATGCAGCATGCTACTGCTATTGTTGCTATCCTTGGACTTATCATCACAATCATTCTGTATACACTCAATGTACCTGGTGCTATCCTTCTTGGTATCGTAATTACAACAATAATCGGTATTCCATTCGGAGTTACAACAATTCCTGAAAACTTCAAACCATTCTCACTTCCTTCAAAGCCATATCTTTTTGCCTTTGACTTTAAGGGAATTTGTATGACAACCGCAGGCAAGTTCTCATTCGCAGTTCTTGGACAGTTCTTTGTAATCTTCTTTACATTCCTGTTCACAGACTTGTTCGATACAATCGGAACATTGCTTGGTGTTGCAGAGCAGGGTAACCTCAAAGATGAAAACGGTGAAGTTTTGAATGTTAAGGGTGCTCTTCTTTCAGACGCTATCGGTACAGTAGCCGGTGCTGCTCTTGGTACTTCTACAGTAACATCATTCGTAGAATCTTCTTCTGGTGTTGCTGCCGGTGCCCGCACAGGTCTTGCTTCTGTTGTAACCGGTGTATTGTTCCTTCTTTCATTGTTCTTAAGCCCATTGTTCTTCCTCATTCCATCTGCTGCTACAGCTCCAGCCTTGATTTTCGTAGGCTACCTTATGATGAAGTCAGTTGTAGACATTAAGTTTGATGATCCTACAGAAGGTATTCCAGCATTCATTACAATTATGACAATGCCTTTCGCATACTCAATTTCTAAGGGTATTATGTTCGGTATTATTGCTTACGTAATTGCTAAGTGTGCAGGAAAGAAGGTTAAAGATATCCCTGTTGTTACATGGATTCTTGCCGTTATCTTCTTAGCAGATATTATTTTTGAAGCAGTGAAATAAAAAAAGATTCCCGCGTCAAGCGCGGGAATGACACTGTCATTGTCGGGCTTGACCCGACAATCTTTTTACAGATTAGCTATCAACCAATCCTTAAACATATTATAGTCATTTTCCATTGGAATTGCATGGTCAGGAAGTCTCATAACTTCTTCAAGGCGATCCGGCATTGGTGGTTCGCGGCCGATTGCATCAGTAACAATTGAACCGAATTTTGCAGGACTTGCAGTTTCCAGAATAACACCAATTGCTTTTTTATCTGTTACCTTGTTTGCCCATGCAGGAATATTTGGAGTAATGCCAGGAACATTAAAGTCAGGCTTTTCTCCGGCGATAAGCTTTTCCATACCGCCATTGTAAATATCCTTCCAGGCCTTATAGCCGATTGCTCCGTGTGGATCAATAATGTATCCGGTCATGCGGTGGCAGTCTTCAATAGCCTTCATAATTCCGTCATTGTCGAGCCAGTAAGAACCAAAGAGCTTGCGTACTTCTTCAAGAGAGTACATTGCCTTAATGCGTTCATAGTTACTTGGCGCACCAACATCCATTGCATTTGCATAGGTTTCTACAGAAGGACGTGCATTGTAGTCACCAGTTGCAATCCAGTCAGGAATTGTTTTGTTTGTGTTAGTTGCAGCAACAAAGCCTTCAATAGGTCCACCCATTTCGCGGGCAATAAGACCTGAAGTAAGGTTACCAAAGTTTCCGCTTGGTACAACCATAATGATTGAAGGGTCAGATATTTTATTAACCTGTGCCGCACGATTACGAACAACCAGTGCTGCATACATATAATAAAAACTCTGTGGCAAAAGGCGTGCAATATTGATTGAGTTTGCAGAAGAAAGACGGAGCTTACCGCGAAGTTCATCATCGGTAAAGGCTGTCTTTACAAGCTTCTGGCAGTCATCAAAGGTACCTTTTACCTTGAGAGCGCGAACGTTTCCTGTAAAGGTGCTCAACTGTTTTTCCTGAAGCGGACTGATTTTTCCATCCGGATAAAGGATTGTTACATCAAGACCAGGTACTCCATGGAAGGCACTTCCTACAGCAGAACCTGTATCGCCCGAAGTTGCAACCAGAATATGAAGCGGTGTATCTTCGTTGCGGTTAAAGTAAGACATTGTGCGTGCCATAAAGCGGGCACCAAAATCTTTGAATGCGCAGGTAGGACCGTGGAACAGTTCAAGCACATAAGAATTATTATTAAGAGGAGCAACCTTTGGCGAAAATGGATAAGCATCCTGAATAATGGCAGCCAGGTCTACATCAGGAATTTCTCCTTCTACATAAGGCTTAGCCATATTAAATGCTATGTCGCGGAAGCTTGGTGCAGGATCTTTATTAAGCCAGGAAGAATCAATCTTAGGGAATTCAACCGGAATATAAAGACCACCTGTCTTCTGATTCATTCCGCTCATTACCGCTGTTTTAAAATCGACCTTAGCACTGCTGTCTCTTGTATCTGTATAAATCATATTATTTCCTCATTACAGTCCGTAAACAATTGAATCAACAGCCATAGTAGTAAGTCCTTTTTTTGCATCCTCTACAGCCTTGCCCCAGTTTGTTCCCGAGCCTGTATACTCTGTTGTATTTTCGTAAATAACATTTCCTGTTTTCATTTCAATTCCATAAAGCTCTGCAATCAAAGAAGCAGTGTAAGTACCGTCTTCATTTTTTTCTACAGGGTTAAGGAATTTAATGGTTCCGCCAATCAGATAACCAAAGTCTGTTCCGACATATTCAAAATTCTCTTTGTAGATTTTTTCTTTTGAAGCATTGATATAAGCAGTATCGCTGATAGGTGCATTACCAATCATTGTTACGCCTTTTTTTCTCAAGCCCGAAAGAATGTCATAAGAATTTTTTGGAGCCTTTCCGTTTTCGTTGTATTCAAAAACAAAAAGGATTGCTCCCTTGGCTGCAATGTCAGATTCAACAATAAAATCTGCCTGTGCCGTTGGGAAAGACTGTGTGTCATAATCAAGGTTCAGATTTGACGGAATATCAGGATAAGCAGTAATAATGGTCTTAGCTGAAAATTCAACTGTGCCCGGATCATAAGCTGCAATTCCATTTTCGTCAGTTTTGATTACGGCTGCTTCAAAAACAACCTGTGAACCTGATTTTCTGGCAGGGTACAAAAATCTTACATCAAAATCTCTGGCCGGTTCTCCGCTTCCGTTTAACACGCTTACTTCAAAAGCTGAAGCAAACTGTTTGCCTTTTTTGATTTTTTCTGGGATTTTTGTAAACTTGAGTGAATAATTGCTTATTTCTGCAATGAACAGTTCTTCTGCAGATGGTTCAGCCGGTGCTGCTACGCTGTCAGCATCCTTTGCTTTTGAGGCATTTGAATCATTTGTAGTTGAAGTTGTTGCGCAGGAAAAAAACAATCCGCTTGTAAACAATAAAGTACTTATAAACAATTTCCATTTTTTCATAATACTATATTGTACCATTAATCGATATATTTTTACAATAAGTTTGAAGTCATATATTGATAATTTTATGTAATATTCATAAAATAAAATCAAATGAACAGATGTACAAAAGCAATTTTATATAAAGATAACCTTAGATATAACCTTGAACAGATAAAAAAATATGTCGGAAACGGTACAAAAATCTGTGTTGCCGTTAAAGCCGACGGATATGGTCATAATGCCATAATAACTTCGCAGATTGCACAGGAGCTTGGCATAGATTATCTTGCTGTAGCAACCGTTGACGAAGCCCTTGAGCTCAGAAATGCAGGTATAAAAACTAATATTCTTTTGCTCAGTATATGTACTCCGTTCGAAATGCCTGATTTATTTGAATATAAAATTACTCCGCTTGTTTTTGGAACTGAATATATCGATCTTCTAAAAAAAGCCGCAGATACCTATTGCGAAAACCAGGGAATTGATAAAAAATTTGATGTTCATCTTGCCGTAGATACCGGTATGGGCCGAATAGGCTGTTATCCTCAGGAAGCAGGGGAGCAGGCAAAGCTTATTCAAAGCACAAAGCACTTAAAGCTCGGCGGAATGTGTACTCATTTTGCAGTTTCGGACAGCCTTGAAAAAGCAAATCAGGATTTTACAAAGGTTCAGTTTGATCAGTTCAAAACTGCAGTAGAAAACGTAAAAAAAGAGGGAATTGACCCGGGAATCTGTTCCTGCGGAGCCAGTGCCGCTCTTTTGAATAATCAGGATATGCATTTTGATATGGTGCGCCCTGGAATTATTACCTACGGCTATTATCCGGATCAGATTACCCATGATTATCTTGTTTCTGCAGGTAAAAATTTTGATATTAAACCTGTGCTTGCCTTGGAAACAAAGGTTGTTGCAATCCGTCATTTTCCAAAGGATAAATCAGTTTCTTACGGCCGCACCTGGACTGCAGAAGAACCGACCGACATTGCAGTTTTGCCTATAGGTTATGCCGACGGACTTTTGAGACGTTTTTCTCCCGGACTTGAAGTTACAATCAACGGAAAAAACTATCCTGTGCGCGGAAGAATCTGCATGGATCAGTGCATGGTAGAAATCGGTCAGAATAATAAAGATGTTCACTTGTGGGACAAGGTTTTGATTTTTGGACCAAAAGAAAGCGGTGCCCTGAATACAGCCGACGACCTTGCCAGAATTGGCAATACAATTTCCTACGAAGTTTTGACGTCGATAACAAAAAGAGTTCAGCGTGTAATTGAATAAAAGATTCCCGTGTCAAGCACGGGAATGACACATGTCATTGTCGGGCTTGACACAGGAATGACACATGTCATTGTCGGGCTTGACCCGGGAATGACACATGTCATTGTCGGGCTTGACCCGACAATCTTTTACAACATCATCATCTGTTTAACTTCTGATACAAGATAGAACGACCCTGTTACCAAAAGTATGGTTCCGTTTTCTGCAGAATCGGCAAAGGCTTTGAGAATCATTTTTTTGTAATCTGCATCTGCAGTAAAATCTACACCTGCATTTTTAAATGCCTTGATTTCTGCATCAATATCTGACTGCTTTTTATTACCCGGTTTTGTTACATAAACATGCTCAAATCTGTAGCGGAATTCCATTGAAATATCTTTAATGTCCTTGTCTGCCGCACAAGCAAAAAGCAGGTTTACTTTTTTGTCATCATACATACGGCCAAGAGTTTCGAGTGTAAGCTTTATGCTGTTTAATGTATGAGCGCCATCCAAAACAAGGTGAGGAATATTTTCATAGCCCGGAACCTTATCAATAATTTCAAAACGGCCCGGAAGCTTTGCCTTGGCAAGACCACGTTCGATGATAGCTTCGTCAAGGTTTGGAAGAATTTTGCGTATAGCAATTGCAGCCTGGGCGGCATTCAAAGCCTGGCACTTTCCAAGCATTTTGAGCTTTGTTTTTATTGGACGGCTAAAGATATCGCTTTCAAGCTTAAGGAACATTGATTTATCTTCTTCGTTAAAGCAGTAGGTTGCCTTTTTAATAATCTCGTCCACAAAATAGCACGGAGCGTGGCGTGTAAATGCTTTTTCGCGAAGAATAATTTTTACATTTTCTGTCTGCTGGCGTGCAATTACAACAGGAGTACAGTTCTTTATAATTCCTGCTTTTTCTGCCGCAATTTTTTCCAGAGTATTTCCAAGGAACTCAGTATGCTCAAGTTCGATGCCGGTAATGCAGCAGAGCTTTGGTCGCAAAACATTTGTTGCATCAAGACGGCCACCCATACCAACTTCAAAAACGGACCAGTCTACATTTGCCTGTCTGAAGCACAAAAATGCATAAAGCGTAACAAGTTCAAACCAGGTAATAGGGCGGTCTGCCGGAAGATCTATGATTGAATCAATATTAGGAACCATTTCCTTTACGGCAGCACGGTAAATTTCATCATCAAAAAAGCCGTTTGGTTTACAAATGCGTTCGCGGAAATCGGTAATATGAGGGGAGGCATAAAGTCCTACATTGTAGCCTGCTTCTTCCAGAATGCACGAAATCATTCGGCTGACAGAACCTTTACCCTTGGAGCCGGCAACATGAATACAAGGCGCAAAATCCTGTGGATTATCAAAACGTTTGCAGAGAAAATCTATAGTGTCGAGCCAGAAAATGTCTTTTTTTGGATTGTTCTCAAAATTAAGATAATCATCGAGCCAGTCTTCAAACACTTCTATTGCATTCATGGTGCTTTTATTATAATTTATTTTATGATAATATGCTATAAAATCTTAAGAGGAATAAAAAAATGAGTGATGAAATTCAATACACAGACATAAACAAAAGCTTTGAGGCCGCACTTGAACGCAGCCGCAAAATTGAAGAAGATTTAATCAAGAATCCTAAAAAATACCGCGTTTTAACAGGTGACCGTCCTACAGGTTTACTTCATATCGGACATTATTTTGGTTCGCTGCAGAATCGTGTTCGTCTTGCAAATATGGGCGTTCCTACAATGATTTTGATTGCAGACTACCAGGTTCTTACAGATCACGATGCCTTTGATAAAATCAGTCAGAATACAAAACAGCTTGTAATTGATTATCTTGCTGCAGGTATTAATCCGGAAAAGCAGGATGTAATTATTTATCCGCACAGCTATGTTCCTGAATGTAACCAGCTTATGATTCCTTTTTTGACTTTGGTCAGCAACGCAGAACTTTCACGCAACCCGACTGTAAAGGAAGAAATTGAAAGCGCCGGACTTAAAAATGTAAATGCCGGTATGTATACATATCCTGTTCATCAGGCCTGCGATATTCTTTTCTGTAAAGGAAACATTGTACCTGTAGGTAAGGATCAGCTTCCACACCTCGAAATGACTCGTACAATTGCAAGCCGCTTTAATAAAAAGTTCTGTACAGACATGGGTAAGGAACCTGTATTCCCGGAGCCTCAGGCATTGCTCAGTAAAACACCAATGATTCTTGGTCTGGACGGAAGTCAGAAAATGTCTAAGAGCCGCGGAAATGCAGTTATGCTCAGTGCTACAGAAGATGAAACCGCTGCTTTGATAAAAAAGGCTAAGACAGACCAGGACCGCAATATTACTTATGATCCTGTAAAACGTCCTGAAGTAGCAAACCTTCTTATGCTTATTTCTCTTTGTACTGGAGAAGAACCGACAGCAATTGCCGCCCGCATTGGTGATGGTGGTGGTGGTGCACTCAAGGCTAACCTTACCGAAGCTCTGAACGAAAAGCTCCGTCCATTGCGAACAGAACGTGCCCGTCTTGAAAAAGACCCTGAATATATCCGCAAGGTGCTTCTTGATGGTGCAAACCGCGCCCGTGAAATTGGTATTAAGACACTTGAAGAAGTACGTGAAAGAATGAATATGCTCATATAGAAAATCCATTAAAAAAGACAGTCCATCGGGACTGTCTTTTAGGATTGTCGGGTCAAGCCCGACAATGACAGCCTACATTTTCTTTGCCACTTCCATAAGCTTTTCTTTAGTATTCATCCCAGGATCCTCAATCACACAATCAAGAAGATGATTAAGAATTACCCCAAGCTTTTTTCCTTTTTCAAAGCCTGCAGCAATAAGGTCGCTTCCGTTAATGGCAAGATCTTTAAGGCTCAGTGCATTATTTTTTTCAAGCTCAACTGCAATGCGGTCCTTTAATTCAACAAGCCGTTTTATAGGTTCACTGTACCTGAAATCAACTTTTTTATTATGCATACCATAAATATCTGCAACACGTAAATCATATAAATCATCTAAGTTTTCTTTTCCAACGCGAATGATAAAACGGCGTACGGCAGAAACAGTCCAGTTAGATTCGTAATTAAACATATGCTGCTCAATCAAGTGGCAAACATTATTCACTACGGCATTAGGAAACTTGAGCCTTGTAAGAATGTCGCGTGTAATATCCGAACCGATTTTTTCGTGATTATAAAAAGTAATTGTTTCGTTCAGTATTTTTTTTGCATCCGGTTTTCCAATGTCATGAAAAAGGGCAGCAAGCCTTACATTAAGCTTGTCTTTTGGAGCCCCGTCACAGGCATAATACAAGTGATTAAGAACATCAAAATCATGAAAGCCTCTGTAATCACTTTGAATGCAAAGCCGGCCCTTGAGCAACTCAGGAATAAAAATACCTGTGATTCCTGTCTGTTCCATAAGGTTTAAGGCAACCGAAGGCTTGTCCGATTCAAGCATTTTTGTAAACTCATCGCGGAACCGTTCAACAGAAATCGAAGCAATCTTCTGCAAAATTTCAGTATCGAAAATTTCTGAATATGTATACTTTTCTATACTAAACCCCAGCTTGCAGGCAAATCGAATGCACCTTACAGGCCTGAGCCCGTCTTCCATAAATCTGTCATGAGCATTACCAACAGTACGGATAATCTTACGTTTAATATCTTTCCGACCGTCGTATGGATCAACAATTGTACCGTCTGCAAGGTCTGCGGCAATTGCATTTATCGTAAAGTCGCGTCTGGATAAATCTTCTTCGATTGTTGCGGCATAGTTTACGCTGTCAGGATGTCTTCCGTCTGAATAACCGCTTTCGGTACGGAAGGTTGTAACTTCAATTTCAAGCCCGTTAAAATGAACGGTAACAGTACCATGCTCAAAGCCCGTAGGAATTACTGTCTTAAAAAGCTTGATTACATCCTGCGGAGTAGCGTTAGTTGCAACGTCAAAATCATGCGGTTTTTTATGCAGAAAAATATCGCGTACGGCACCACCGACAAGATAGGCCTTAAAGCCTTTTGCAGCAAAATGAGAATGAAAATCCTGTAGAACCTTATCAATTTTAAACCGCATTAATTAAATTCCTGACGCAATCCTGTTTATAATAACAGAAAAAGCAAAAAATACACCACCTGTAACAAGTGTAAAAACAAAAAAAAGCATGGAAATGACAGAGCCGGTTTTCTTTTTCTTAATAAAAATGAGCACAATTTCCAGCACAAATGCAAAAACCGAAAGTATGCATAAAGCCGAAGCAGTTACCGAAAGTACATTCAAAATTGTAAGCTGTGTGCGGTCTGTAAAGGTCTGAAAATTTCCCAGAAGATAGAGCAGAAACAGAATAAGGCAGATAAGAAAAATAAGAAAACAGGCATTTCTTGTCAATTTACCTAAAAGAATAGACGAGAAATTAAATCTTTTTTCCTTCTTTTGTTTTTCCTTTACTTGTGTCATAAAGTTCCTGCTGATATAATAATAATGAATTTTCAATGTAGTTACAAACAGGGGAAACGCATGAAAAATTTTATCAGTTTCTTAATTCTGCTTATTTTTGGTGCCTTTGTATTTTTTATCGGCTGGACACAGATAAAGGTAAAGCCCGGAAAAATAGGTATTGTTCAATCCAAAACCGGAGGAATTGATAAAAAACTGATTGAAAGCGGAAAATTCTCATGGCATAAAGAGTTTCTTTTACCTACCAACGCACAGATAATGATTTTTGATTACAAGCCTTACAACGGAACCAAGACAGTTACCGGTAACAGGGGGCAGGGAAATTATTCATTTACTTTCCAGATTTCACTTTCTTATCTGCCTGAGCTTTACGTAGACCTTTTAATTGACAATAAAATTTCATCGGAAGAAGATTTTGAACAGTATCTTGACGGGGTTGCAGCCTATCTTGCACAAAGAGCAACAGATTACTGTATGAGCCGCTATTACAAATCCAAAGATTTTTCCCCAGAAAGCATAACAATTTCTGAACTTACAACAGGTCTTGCCTTTTACAAGGAATATCCTGATTTTGACATAAATGTTCTATCAATTACAGATTACAAGCTGCCGGGAGATAATGAAGTTTTATGAAAATCTGGATAGTAAGTATGGAATGTGCCGGAATTGCAGAAGCCGGCGGTGTAAAAAATGTCAGCTTTTCTCTTTGCAAGGAACTCATGCTTCTGGGACACGAAATTACACTTTTTATTCCGATTTACAAAAGCACTTCATTTTCACTTATAAAGGATGTTAAGGATTACGGGCAGGGGCAGGTTCAGATAAACCACTGCGGCAAAACAGAAAGTATTTCCTACAGCACAGCAGTCTGCACCCAGGGAAACTTTAATATTGTCTTTATAAATCATCCGTCTTTTGCAGAAAAAGAAGGAGTTTATACATACACAGCCTCTGAACAGGAAAAAAATCCGGAATTTATAAAGGGCTTTGGCCACAAAGATACGCTTTTTATGGATTCACTTTTTTCCAAGGCAGTAAGCGAATACGGAAAGCTAAATAAAGAAGCCGTTCCGGATATAATTCACTGTCAGGATGCTTCTACAGCCCTTGTGCCTTGCTTTGCTGCCAAAAAGTCTGAATATGAAAAAACTGCCTTTGTAGTAACAATTCATAATGCAGGTCCGGCCTATCATCACAATTTTTCAAGCATTGGAGAAGCAGCCTGGTATACAGGATTACCCGAAGCAGAGCTTGGAGGCGCGCTTAATGATTCTAAGGTTGAGCCGTTCCTTCTTGCTTCCAATGCGGGTGCACACATCACAACAGTTTCTGAATATTATGCAAAAGAGCTTATAGATCCGTTTAATATTGATGTTACCGAAGGACTTTCTCCAATATTTTTCAAGCGTTATACAAACATCAAAGGCATTACAAACGGAATTGATTTTGAACGCTATAATCCGGCCGATAAAAATGAATCTTTACTGCCATACGAGTTTAATCCAGAAACTGGCGACCTGGATGGCAAATATAAATGCCGCGACTACTGTGTAAATGAACTTCAGTATGCAAATATTCCGGGTGTAAAAACCTACGGCTGCATAAATGTTCGTCCACAGGAAAAAGACAAGCAGATTTTTATTTCTTACCACGGACGCATTACAAACCAGAAAGGAATTTCTGTGCTCATTAATACAATTCCGGCCATTCTGAACAATTTTGAATCGGTTAAATTCATAGTTGCAGGGCAGGGCGAACTCCAGCTAGAACAGCAGCTTATTGAATTGTCCCAGCGTTTTAACGGAAAAGTGATTTTCTTAAACGGCTACAACCGCGAAAGTGCAAGGCTTGTAAATGCAATCGGCGACTTTATTGTGCTTCCAAGCTTTTTTGAACCCTGCGGACTGGAAGATTTTATTTCCCAGATCTACGGAACCCTCCCTGTAGCCAATGCCACCGGCGGCCTGAACAAAATCGTAGACTACGAAACCGGCTTTTTATACCACAACAACAGTCCCGAAAACCTGATCGCCAAGCTGAGCGAAGTAATTTCCATAAAACTCTACAAACCGGATCTAATCAAAAAAATGATAACCCAAGCCTCCACCCATGTCCACCAGAAGTATCTCTGGCGTAACGTTATCATTAATGAATATATTCCTTTCTTCGAAAGTATTCTAAAATAACAAATCATATAACTACAGAATCCATTGAAAAATACGGTTCTTTGCGGGAGCATTTTTTAATTAGATTTAGTATATATTCAAGATTTTATTATTTTAATACTTGACTAAAACCAATATATTCATTAATGTATAACAACATTTGCTGCTTTAGCTCAGCTGGTAGAGCACGTGATTTGTAATCTCGGGGTCGTGGGTCCAAATCCTACAAGCAGCTTTCTGGGGAGTTCGCATAGCGGCAATTGCAAGGGACTGTAAATCCCTCGGTTCACACCTCCAGAGGTTCGAGTCCTCTACTCCCCATTCAACAAGATCTGATTCAAGTCAGATCTTTTTTTATGCCTTTTTAATTTTCGGGTTTGACAAATCGACATCTATCATTCATAATGTTATAACTTAAAAAGATTTTACGAGGGGAACTGTGATTATCCGTTTCTGGGGTGTAAGAGGGTCTTTACCAACTCCTTTATTACCTCAACAAGTTCAATCAAAAATAATGGCAGCCGTTCAAAGAATAACCGTGGACGACCTCAAGGATGAGGAATCGCGTGCAAGGTTTGTATCTTCATTGCCGTCATGGATTTTCGGAACAACCGGAGGTAATACAACCTGCGTAGAAGTAAAATCTGCCAATAACGAGCTTATTTTTGATGCCGGAACAGGTATCCGCGTTTTAGGAAAATCTTCAAACCTACCAAAAAACAAAATCTACAATATGTTCATCACTCATTTTCACTGGGATCATATCCAGGGCCTTCCGTTTTTTGATGCCGCCTACGACCCCGAAAGTGAATTCAATATCTATTCACCGGTAGAAAATGCAAGACACTTATTTGAAGAACAGATGAAACAGCCGTATTATCCGGTTCCGTTCGGTGCCCTTACCAAAAAAATGAATTTTATGACTCTTATGCCGGGCAGTCCCATAAATATTGGTGATACACAGATTGTATGCTGCCCAATGTCACATCCGGGTACTTCCTACAGCTATGCCGTAATCGAAGGCAATAAAAAGTTTGTTTTTGCAACCGATGTTGAGCTTCGTTCCAAGGATTTTGAAAGCACTCCTCTTATGGAAAAGGTATTTAATCATGCCGACTGTATCGTAATAGATTCACAATACACTGCCGAAGAAGCCTACCGCAAGCAGAACTGGGGTCATTCAGCCTTCTGTTACGCGATAGATTTTGCAGTTCATTACGGCATCAAAAATGTATATCTTTTCCATCATGAACCGACTTATGATGATAAAAAGCTTGATTCAATACTTCAGGCCGCAAGATGGTATGCACAGTACATTGCCCACGAAGAATTGAATATCGAACTTGCCAAAGAGGATATGGAAATTCACTTATGATTCCTATGCCAACCAATCCAGATAAACAATTTTCTCTTTCATATAACTTTAATTCAAAAGAAGTTGCGGGTCTTGCAAAATTCCTTAGAGATAACCAGGAAAACCTTCCGCCGGGTCTTGAATTATTCACAAAAGCACTTGAAGATGCGGTGTACAAATCGTTATCTTTAGATGAGGTTAAGAAGTTTTATTCATGAAAACTAAAGGAAAGCTTTTTCTTGTATTTCTTGTGATGGTAATATTATTAATTGCCGGAGCAGGAATTGTCATCTATTCTCAAATTATGCCTGCAAGCTCAGCCTCTGCAGACGACGTGCGCTTTGAAATTTCTCAGGGTGATTCCGTAAAAAAAATAGCACTTGAATTAAAAAATAAAGGACTCATCAAAAACGATACTTTCTTTTATTACTTTGTACGTTCTCCATCAATTTTTCAGTTCCTTTTCAAAAACGAAACAGTAAATGAGCCTGTAGTACTTAAAAGCGGTATTTATCATCTGAACGCTTCCATGAATTATGCCCAGATTGTAAGTATCCTTTCTTCAGGCCAGCAGGAATATATCGTTGTTTCAATTCCTGAAGGAAAAACCATAAGTCAGACAGGACGCATTCTGGAGGAAAACGGAATCTGCAAGGCAATTGATTTTATCCTGGTATGTCATGATAAACAATTTTTACAGTCCTACAGTATAAAAGGTGAGTCCGCAGAAGGTTTTCTTTTCCCTGACACCTATTTTCTTACTTCCGGCATGACTGCACGCGAAGTTGCCGAGCTTATGATAAAAACCTTTTATGAAAAAATCTCTGGCATAGAAGGCTTTGATATAAAAACTCCGGAAAAGCTTTACGAAACCGTAATCCTAGCTTCAATCGTAGAACGCGAATACCGTGTAGAAGAAGAAGCACCGCTTATAGCAAGCGTATTTACCAACAGACTGCATCACAATATTGGACTATATTCCTGTGCAACAATAGTTTACATCCTTACAGAAATAGAAGGCCGTGACCATCCGGACCGCATCCTTCTGGAAGACACAAAAATTGACAGCCCGTACAATACTTACAAATGGGCAGGACTTCCGCCGGGACCAATTTCAAATCCTGGACTTGTAGCTTTAAAAGCGGCTGCAAATCCTCCAAAAACCGATTATTATTTCTTTCAGGTAGCAGATGCCAACGAAGGAAGGCATGTATTTACTTCTACCTTTGATGAACATAAAGCCAGTCACAATCTGAGTACAAAAAGATAAACCGGGAGAAAGGATTCAGATGGCAGGATATATTGCACAGGAAACAATAGATGCAATTCACAATACCACAGATATAATCTCTGTAATCGGGGACTATACAAGACTCAAAATGAGGTCTTCCAACGATTACTGGGGCTGCTGTCCTTTCCACGGAGAAAAAACTCCTTCCTTCCACGTAGACAGTGAAAAAAAGTTTTATCATTGTTTTGGCTGCAATGCCTCGGGCGACGTAATCAAATTCATCATGGAAATGGAAAAGCTTTCTTATGTAGAAGCAATAGAAACCCTGGCAAAAAAGTCAGGCATTCCAATCAGATACAAAGACGGCGGCCCGGATAATTTTGTAAAAGACGATACTGCAGAAAAAAACATAGAGCTTTACGAAAGGGTAGCCTCAACCTTTCATTATTTCCTTACAGAAACCGACCAGGGCAAAAAGGCGCTGGAATACGTAACAAAACGAGGCCTTACACCCGAAACAATCAAAAAATTCCGTCTTGGCTATGCACCTGCCGACAGAAAATGGCTTTTTAAATTCCTTACATCCAAAAACTTTAGTCCGGAATATCTTGCAAAAACAGGACTTTTCAGCCAGAAATTTCCTGAATATTCATTTTTTTCTGACAGACTCATGTTTCCGATCTTTAACCGCAAGGGACAGGTCGTAGCATTCGGCGGACGCGTAATACCTCCTGCAGACGAATCACAGAGAAAATATGTAAACTCCGGCGACCTGCCACAATTCAAAAAAAGGGAAACCCTTTTTGGATTCAGTCTTGCCCGCAATTCCATCCGCGAAAAAAAATCCATTATTTTCTGCGAAGGAAACATGGATGTAATTGCATATCATCAGTGCGGACTTGATTATGCTGTAGCCACCCTTGGAACAGCCCTTACCGAAGAACACATCAAAATGATTTCGGGATTTGTTGCAGGCGGTACGGTATTCCTGTCATTTGACTCAGACGGAGCCGGTCAGGAAGCCACCTGGAAGGCAATAAAGCTGTGCCGCGAGCATGATCTTACGGTAAAAGTTATCCAGCTAAAAGGCGGAAAAGACCCTGCCGAAATTATGCTCAAACTGGGCAAAGAATACTTGACGGCCCAGGTTAATAACGCTATATTAGATAGTGATTATCTTTTGAATAAAGTAGGGAAAAAATACCCTGTTGACACTCCTGAAGGTAAAACCCGGGCAGCTCTTGAGTATTTTGACTACGTAGATGCATTAAAATCTGACATTCAGAAGGAATCATGCCTTGAGCAATTAGCTCAAGTCTTTAATCTGAAACCGGAGGCTGTAAGAAGGGACTACTTAAATCGTAATCAAGCCCGTGAGCGTATATCTATCCGGCAAAATAATAATAGTCAGAATGAGACGCAAATAAACCTTGACGCAGAGTTAAGGGGATTAATTGCCATAACAGCCGATTTAGACCAATTCAAAGTATTACGTTCCAGTGTTAGTGAAGAAGATTTTAAGAACCCTGATGCACAAAGGTTATTCAGAATTTATGAAGATTGTTTTCAGAAGGGAGCGTTATCAATACCTGACATTATCGAAAGTTGCAATGGAACCGGATTTGTTCAATACATAACCCAGGCCCTGTCGTTAAAAGTTTATCGAAAGGAAGATTGCGGTACCTATATACAGGATACAATAAAGTTCATTAAAAGAAACAAAATAGATGAACAGCGCAAGGCCATTATCCAGCGGATACGCGACTTTGTTATTGTTACAGATGATGACAGAATTCAAATGAATAATCTTCTTACTCAAAAAATGGAGCTTGACAAGCAGGCTCAATTATTATCAAAGTAGGTGAAAAATCTTATGGAAGAAATAAGCAATAATACTGCTGTTAAAAAACTTCTGGATTTTGCAAAAGACAAGCCTTTTGTAACATGGGATGAAGCAACCGATATTCTGGGACAGGATTTCGTTAATTCTCCCGAAATGGAAAATGTACTTAAATACTTAAGCGATAAAAATATACAGCTCGAAGAACCTGATATTATTTCCGGTGATGATTCTGATGACGTTATTCCTGAACCACAGGATGATGACGTAGAGGTTTCTGATGACGAAGACGACATCATGCTTGAACAGGATGATGATGAAGATTCTGACCAGAACAATGATGAAATCAAGGAAATTGAAAAACTTGAAAAAAATCTTGAAAACCCTAAATCAAGACTCGTAAACAGCGACAAGGATTCCAGTGTTGATGATCCAATCCGCCTTTATCTTCGCGAAATTGGTAAGGAAAATCTTCTTACTGCAGAACAGGAAGTTGAACTTTCAAAGCAGATGGAAGACGGAAACAACATCATTAAGGATGTTATCAAAGGGTCTGGCATAATGATTCCGGAATTCTTTGCCATTGCACAAAAAGCATTTACAAGAATTGATCTTCACGAACCTGGAAAAACCCGTAAGGAACTCAACGAAGAAATGGCAGACAAGCGCCGTCTTAAGAGTGCCTACGGTGAACACATCAAGCCAGTTCTTCCGGAAATGAAGCAGTATATTGCACTCAAAAAACAGCTTTTCGAAGCAGAGCAGTCAAGCGTAATTTTTGAAAATGACCAGCTGGTTGCACTCAGAAAAAAGATTATTCCTGAGCTCCGCAAAATTGACATTCAGACAGAAGAGCTTGACAAGTTTACACAGAAATATCGTGAAGCAATCATCCGTATAGAAGATTATCACCAGAAGCAGGAAAAGAAGATGAAAGAGCTCCGCATCTCTAATCCTTCTGAACTGCGTCGTCTTGGTAAAAAGATTTCAATCCGTTCCCAGGCAGTTAAGCTCGAAGAAGAACTTAACATGAGTGCTGACGAAATCCGCGAAATCTATACTCAGATTCAGAAAATTGACAGAAAGCTCCACAAGCTGGAATACGATTACGAAAACAACGTAGAAGACATTATCAAAATGGCAAAGGAAATTGAAAACGGCCGTGATAAGATGGAAAAAGCTAAAAACCGCCTTATCAATGCAAACCTCCGTCTTGTTGTTTCAATTGCCAAAAAATATACAAACCGCGGACTTCACTTTTTTGACCTTGTACAGGAAGGAAACATCGGTCTTATCAAGGCTGTAGAAAAGTTTGAATACCGCAAGGGCTTTAAGTTTTCTACATATGCTACCTGGTGGATTCGTCAGGCAATTACACGTTCAATTTCTGACCAGGCACGTACAATCCGAGTTCCTGTACATATGATTGAACAGATAAACAAGGTTGTACGCGAAAGCCGTCAGCTTATGCAAAAGCTTGGCCGTGAACCTACAGATGACGAAATTGCACAGCAGCTTGGATGGCCGCTCAGCCGTGTAAAGCAGGTAAAGAATGTAGCACGCGAACCAATTTCTCTGGAAACACCAATCGGAGAAGAAGAAGATTCATTGCTCGGAGACTTTATCGAAGACAAGGAAGTTGAAAATCCGGCTTCTCAGACTGCCTTTACAATGCTTCAGGAGCAGCTTAGAAGCGTACTTGGAACTCTGCCACCGCGTGAACAGGAAGTTCTTAAGATGCGTTTTGGTCTTGAAGACGGTTATTCACTTACTCTCGAAGAGGTTGGTCTTTACTTTGATGTAACCCGTGAACGTATCCGACAGATCGAAGCCAAAGCCTTGCGTCGTCTACGTCACCCGCGCCGTGCAAACGGTTTAAGAGATTACATGGAATAAAATATTTTATTCTAGAATCTTCGTCTGGGGCGGAGTACAAAAAGGCCGACGAAAGGTTTCTCCAGCTTGAGGAGGTCTTTTTGTACGGGAGCCCAAGATAATTGATATATAGACTAAAAAATCTATTTTATATATAATTATTTGATATTTTATTTGAGGGAATCTAATGGCAACAACAGACATTTTTGAAAAATTAAAGAAATTACAGACTATTCTTGTAAAAAAATATGATCTTGAAAAGAAAATTCAGGATGCACCAAAGCAACTCAGTTCTCAGGAAGAGCTCCTTGCCCGAATGAAGAAGGAATTCATCGAAAAAAATGAAGAATATGAGACTGTAAAGTCAAATGTACTTAAGCTTAAGTTTGATCTGGAAGAAGCCGTTAAGTCCCGCGAAAACGGTGAAAAGGGTATGGATAACATCCAGACTCACAGAGAATACGAAGCTCTCGAAAAACAGATTTCTGAAGCTACAGAACGCGAAAACGAGATCCGCAAGGAACTTCAGAAAGAAGAAAAATCTCTTGAAGAAATTAAAGATACACTCAAAATAAACGAAGACATGATTTCTTCTCAGGAATCAGAACTTACTTCATCAAAAGCAACACTCAATAAAGAGCTTGACGGTTACAACAGCGAACTCAACAGCCTTAAAAAGAGCGAAGATAAAATTACTCCGGACCTGGATCAGGAAATCCTGTTCAAGTTCCAGAGAATCATTCAGCGCAACTCAGAAGGTATTGTTGCCGTAAGAAACGGTGTTTGTACAGGTTGTCACATGATTCTTCCTGCACAGTTTGCAAACGTTGTACGCGATGGAGAAAACATTAATTTCTGTCCATACTGCAGCCGCATTCTTTTCTACGAAGATACAGGCGACGAAGAAGTTTACGATTCATACTTTAATCTTGACGAAGCCGGAAGCCTTGCAGACCTTGATGACGAATTCTCTGATGAAGAAGGCTTTGACGAAGAAGAAAGAGAAGAAAAGCTCTACGACGAAGCTGACGAAGAGATGGAAAACGATGAGGATACTGATGAAGATGCAGATGATGAAGAAGATCAGGACGCCTCAGAAGAAGATGAAGAAGACGAAGAAGAGTAATCTTTTAATTCGGAACAAACGGGATATAACCGCGTAATTATATCCTGATGATAAGATATAGTTATGAGCGAAAGTCCGGGCTCCTTCGGAAAAAATGCCGGATAAGAACCGGGCACTTTCTGGCAGCTGCATAATTTCTTGCATAGCCCAGAACAGTGACAGATAGTGCAGCAGAAAGTAAACCGCCTGGAAACAGGTAAGGGTGAAAGGGTGGTGTAAGAGACCACCGGTTATCTGGTAACAGATAATGCGGGCAAACCTCATTTGGAGCAAGGCCGAGCAGCAGTTTGTTATTCCGAGCTTATACTGCGGGTAGGCCGCTTGAGACTTATGGCGACATAAGGTTCAGATAGATGGTTATTGGAGAAATCCAGACAGAACCCGGCTTATTGTCCCGTTTGTTTTGTTTTGAACAAAATGAAAAGAAAAAGAGAAGAAAACCCTAATTTTGCCAAAAGAAAAAATCATATACTCCGAAACTTTCTTATAATTTTTGGAATTCTTGTCTTTACAACGGCCATTGTTTTACTTTGCATTTCTCTAATCCGTAACTTTAATAAAAACCGAATCACAATCAAGACAATTAAGAAAAGCTGGACCGAATACGATTATGCAAGCGTATACGAACAGGGTAAGCTTTTTCTTCAGGATAAACCCTACAATAACACAGCACTTACTTATTACGGCTATGCCTGTTTTTATCTTGCAGTTTCGCAGAACGATACCTTTAAGGCCCAGGAATACCTTGACGAAAGCATTAACAACCTGAGGCTTGCAATGTATGACGCAAGGGCTTCTCTTTTGCCGCAGCTGCAGTATATGCTTGGCAAGGCATACTTTTATAAAAATACAATTACAACCTATTATTATGCAGATCTTGCCATTAAATATCTTAATCTTGCAAAACAGAACGGCTATGTGGCAGATGATATTTCTGAATATCTTGGCATGTCTTATGCTTCTCTTGGAAAAACCTACGAAAGCATTTCTGCCTTTACAGAAGCACTTATCGTGCGCGAATCAGACTCGCTTTTACTTTCAATTGCAGAGCAGTATTATAAGGCCGGGGAAATAAATGCTTCCATGCAGTATCTTTATCGCATCATAAACAACAGCACCAACGACGAAATCATCCTTAAAAGCCACCTGCTTTTGGGCAGTATTTATACCGACAGCGATGAATTTGACAAGGCTATGGATGAATATAATTATGTGCTTTCTAAGGATGAAAATTCGGCAGATGCACATTTTGGAATTGGTTTGATATACGAAAAGCAGCATAATCTGGTTGCAGCACGCGCAGAATGGCGAAAAGTAAGGAAAATTCAACCAAATCATGCAGGAGTTTTGAAAAAATTATCAGAATAATGTTTATTATTTATAAAAATAGTTGTATAATATAATATCGCAAAAAATCATGGGAGGAATTATATGGGATTTTTTGACAGGTTTTCTACAGATATAGGTATTGACCTTGGAACTTGTAATACCCTCATATACGTAAAAGACAAAGGTATGGTCGTTGATGAACCGTCGGTTATCGCCGTTGAGCGCGGAACCAAAAAAACGGTAGCAGTTGGTTCAGAAGCAAAACGAATGCTTGACCGTACACCTGGAAATATTATTGCAATCAGACCGCTTGCTGATGGTGTTATTGCCGACATTGACAGCACGGAAAAAATGATAAAATACTTTATTCAAAAGATTATCCCGCGTCATCAGCTTTTCAAATCAATCCGAATGAAAATTGGTATTCCTTCCTGTGTAACAGATGTTGAACGACGCGCACTTATTGAGGCAGCCTTAAAATCAGGTGCAAAGCAGGTAGAAGTTATTCCTGAATCTCTTGCAGCTGCAATTGGTGCCAAGATTCCTATTTATGAACCGGCCGGACACATGGTTTGCGATATTGGTGGTGGTACTACAGAAGTTTCCGTTATTTCTTTGGGAGGCATGGTAGTTACTCACTCAATCCGTATTGGCGGAGACAAGTTTGACGAAGCTATTGTTAAGCATGTACGCAGTGTTCACAACCTTATAATCGGTCAGCCTGCTGCAGAGCATCTTAAAATCCAGATTGGTAATGCTGCACCGGAAAAGACAATCGAAAAAATGGAGCTTAAGGGAACAGACGCCATTACAGGTCTTCCACGCCGTCTCGAAATAGACAGTGTAGAAGTTCGCGAAGCTCTCAAAGATCCTGTAAACAAGATTGTAGATGAAATTAAGATAGTACTTTCAGAAACTCCTCCGGAGCTTGCTTCAGATATTATTGAACGCGGTATTGTAATGACAGGCGGTGGTTCAATGCTGCGCGAACTTCCAAGATTAATTTCTAAGGAAACAGGTGTACCTGTAATTCTCGTAGAAAAGCCTCTTGAATGTGTAGCACTCGGAGCAGGAGAAGCCTTCAATCTGTTTAAGAATATGTCTTCTGAACGTTCTGTATACGAAAGCTTAAACGACTAAGTATTACTAGTTAAGAAAAGGTCTTAATATGTCTGAAAAAAAGAACGCTTTCCGTTTCAGATTCCCGGAATTTCTTCTCATAGGACTTTTGCTGGTCTCTAATATTGTTTTAAATTTCAGTTCAGGCGGATTCATTCTGGACGTTAAGAAAATCGGGTTTTCAGTTTTTTCTACCGTAGAAAAAGGCGTGCACTTTGTAGTTAAGGGTGTGACAGATTCTTTCAATGCGGTGGCAGAACTTAAAAAGCTTAAAAAGGAATACAACACTCTTGTAATTAAGCTTGAAAACTACGAAAAGATGCAGCGTACAAATGCAGATATCCGTAAGGAAAACGAAAGACTCAGGGAACAGCTTAATTTTTCAATCTCAATGGATGAAAAAAATTATCCGGCCCAGATTATTGCCCGCGACCTTGATGATGTTTATGCATATCTGACAATTGATAAGGGAAGCGTTAACGGCATAAAGAAAAACATGCCTGTCGTAGCATTCCAGAATGGTAACACAGGACTTGTTGGCAAGGTTGTAAGGGTTGGTTCCTTTACAAGCCAGATAATGCCTGTATATAACTTAAACTATATGGTTTCGGCCCGAGTACAAAACCTGCGTGACCTTGGTCTTGTAAACGGTAACGGTAACCAGGACAAACCTCTTGTTTTTCAGCATATAAGAAAAAAGGTAAAGGATGAACTTTCAATCGGAGACATCATCGTAACCTCCGGAGAAAATGACAATTACCTTAAGGATATTCCAATCGGTACTATTTCAAAAATAGAAAGCCCTGTATACGATTCCTCCCTGGATATAGAGCTTATTCCTATTATTGACTTTGCGCGCCTGGAAAACGTAATTGTTGTTAATCAAAAGCAGTTGAATGACAGGAAGGGAGAAAACTAAATGGTAAGATCACTTCTTGTAAGCACATTGATTATTTTCTCCTGCGTAATAATTGAGTCTTCAATTTTGTCCAACATTTCGTTCCTGCTGGTTGTCCCGGACCTTGTACTTATCTGCTGTATTTATTTTTCACTTTTAAACGGCAAGCTTTACGGCGAAATTTCGGGCTTTATTTCCGGACTGTTCCTGGATTTTATTACGGGTGTACCATACGGACTCAATTGTATTTACAGAACAATCACCGGTTATCTGTTCGGATTATTTTCAGATACAATAATTATTTCGGGTATTGTCATTCCGGTTTTCTCGGTAGGTATAGGAACCCTTTCTAAAAAACTATTGATATTCTTGATTTCTCTTGTATTTCCTAAGCTTTCGCTTAATGTATACGGAATTATTTCCAGGGAATTTCTTTTTGAATTGTGTGCAAATATAATACTGGCACCGATTATATTTAAATTTCTTTCGTTCTTTAAGCAGCAGCTATCCATAAGGGATACCAAGGATATGATTGACAATGATTGATAATCAAGGCAATACAATTTCCAGATACGCAAAAACAGTCATTCTCCTTTTTATAACCTGCTTTACGGTATTATTATACATAATGCGTCTGTTTTCCATGCAGATTACAAACGGAGAAGAATATAAAACCCAGTCAAGAACTATTTCCAGCCAGATAAGTACACTGCCTGCTTCCAGAGGAGAAATTTATGACCGTAATTCGGATATGCCTCTGGTTATTAACAATGACAGTTTTGCGGTAGAAGTAATTCCCGGAGAAATTCCTTCGGGTAAATATGATACTGTAATGCAAAAGCTTGCAGGTTATCTTGGCATTCCTAAATCTGCCATTGACGAAAAAATTCCAAAGAGCGTTCGTAAATCTTATTCTTCAATCCAGATTAAAACAAACGTTCCTTTTAATATTATTTCAAACATTGCAGAAAATATTTACGACCTTCCGGGAGTTACCTGGGTTTCTAAGCCTGTACGTAACTATGCCTATACAACACTTTCTCTTTCGCACATCATCGGGTACGTAGGTGATATTAACCGCGACGAAATGACTGTTTTGTACAACAAGGGTTATACAAATACCAGCGTTGTAGGTAAGACAGGAATTGAAAAACAGTATGATGAGCTTTTGCAGGGTAAGAACGGACGAGAGCTTGCCCGTGTAGATGTTCACGGAAGGGTTATTTCCGACAATCCTATTGTTGAACCTCCTGAAATGGGAAAAAAGCTTGTACTTACAATTGATTCAGATATACAAAAGCTTGTAGAAGATTCGCTTGGACAGAGGGTAGGGGCTGCAGTTGTTTTAAAGCCTGCTACCGGCGAAGTTATTGCAATGGTTTCTTACCCTAACTTTGACTCAAACCTTTTTACTTCGGACGATGCGGGTAACCTTTATTCCAAGCTTTTGAATGATAACTCCAAACCGCTTATTAACCGTGCAGTTCAGATTTCTTATCCGCCGGCTTCTACATTTAAAATTGTTATGTCTGCCGCAATGCTTCAGGAAAAAGCATTTCCTTCTTCAAGGACAATTGAATGTAAGGGACGCATGGCATATGGTGGACGAATCTTTAACTGTCACGTTCATACAGGACACGGATGGCTGGACCTTAAGAATGCCATGGCACAATCCTGCGACGTTTATTACTGGACTGTTGGACGCGATTATCTTGGTATAGAAAAAATTGCTTCGTATGCAAGGGAATTTGGTTTTGGACAGAGTTCTCAAATAGACCTCCCAAGCCAGGTAACAGGTCTTGTACCGACTGCAGAATGGAAGCAGAAAAAGTTCCACGAAAAATGGGTTGGTGGAGATACAATGTCCTGTTCTATTGGTCAGGGCTACATGGAAGCAACACCGCTGCAGCTTGCCAACATGATTGCAATGGTAAGTAACGAAGGTGTAATTTACAAGCCGCATCTTTTAAAAGAAGTGCGCGATCCTGTTACCGACGAAATTATTCGCGAAGTAAAACCGACAGTACTTACAGAGTCAACAATTGATAAGGCAGTATGGAAAGAAATACAGGAAGACCTGCGTTATACAGTTACAGACGGTACCCCGTGGTATCCTATGGCCAACAAACGGGTAAAGATTGCCTGTAAAACAGGTACTGCCGAAGTAGACGGCTATAAAGACAGCTGGCACTCATGGCTGGTTGCCTATGCGCCTTATGATGCACCGCCGGAAGACAGAATCTGCGTGGCTACAATTGTCGAAGCCTGCAACGACTGGGAATGGTGGGCACCTTACTGTACCAACTTTATTATTCAGGGTTATTTTGCAGACCAGAATTTTGAAGAAGCCGTTCATGAGCTTGGATTTGACTATCTTATAAAAAATAAAAACATCACTCATCAGAAAATGGAATAAGGGGAAAGGGGCAAAAATGAAAAATAAGTTTTTATCAATGTTTGATTATCTGCTTCTCCTTGTAATAGTTATTCTGGTAACAATGGGTGTTATGTTTATATATTCTTCGAGTATTAACTCCGAAGGCATTTCTGTAACAAATGAATATCAGAAACAGATTATATGGGCCGGAATAGGGCTGGTACTGCTTGTAATTGTGACCTTATATGATTACCGCAGATTTGAGCTTATTTCTCACTGGTTTTTTATGGCTCTTATTCTGGTTTTGATCTATACAAGAATTTTCGGCCGTCTTGTAAACGGTGCACGCAGCTGGATTGGAATTGGTGAGTTTGGTATTCAGCCGTCTGAGTTTGGTAAAATATTTTTTATTCTGTTTCTGGCCCGCTACCTTGACGAATCCAAAAATGAAAACCAGCTTAAAAGATTTTTTATTTCTGCCGGTATAATGTTCATTCCAATGGGCTTAATACTCATTCAGCCTGATATGGGTACTGCCAGCGTTTACATACCAATCTTTCTTTTTATGTGCTTTATGGCAGATATTCCGCTGCGATATTTAGCCTATGTGCTTTTCTTTGGTATGCTTACTATTATCTTTGCGATTCTGCCTGTATGGAATTCTGAAATTGCTGACTCTCCTGTAGCTGTAATTACAATTCTTACTAATATAAAATTCAGGGTTATACTCATTTTTACAACCTCGTTCATTGCTTCTGTAAGCCTTATTCTGCGCAGGTATTTTCATTTTCCAAAATACATGATCTGGATTTCCTACGCATTTTCAATCATTGCTTTTTCGCTTATCGGTTCAATGCTTTTTTCTAAGGTATTAAAGTATTATCAGATTAAGCGTCTGATTGTATTTATGAATCCGTATAAGGATCCGCTTGGTTCGGGCTGGAACATCATTCAGTCAAAGATTGCAATTGGTGCGGGAGGTCCTGTAGGGCAGGGCTTCTTAAATGGTACCCAGAGCCACTACCGATTCCTGCCGCAGCAGAGTACAGACTTTATCTTTAGTATTCTTTCCGAAGAGCTTGGCTTTTTGGGAGGCTGTATTGTCTTTACTCTTTATCTTGTTATTTTTGTAAGAATCCTGATGATAATAAAACAATGCCCGAACCGATACGGTACTTACATCGCTTCGGGCATCTTCGGAATGATTACATTCCATTTCTTTATCAATGTCGGAATGGTTATGGGCATAATGCCTATTACCGGTATTCCATTATTGTTTCTTTCTTATGGTGGTTCGTCTCTGCTCACCGTAATGACCTGTATGGGATTACTGATGAGCATTAACTACAGGAAGAAAGATTTATATTAAAAGTCACTGTCTTCTTTGTATACTTCAAATTCATAATTTCTTGCACCTGAAAAATAGTATGTAATTTTATAATACTTTTCTGTGTTGCTTATTCTTGGCTTTTTATTTCCAAGTGGCTTATAATCAGTACCAAACAGATTACTGATTATATATACGCTGCCATCCTCTATATAAGCAAAGAATTTTCCATTACAATAGTTTAAAGGTCTGGAATCAAGTTCTTGATAATTTGTTTCTTTATATAAATTATAACCAACATTAACATCATCTTCGTCATCACCTTCAATCATTTCCCATCGTTCAATGATAATCTTTAATTTCGGTGTTTTATTATTGTTATATGGGTGTGAATATTTAATAACCTCTAATGCTTCATTTGGAACATCAGTTGCATCTTCTTCATAATATTGTTTTAATTTTTTTTCACCACGAACAGTTTCATATGTTGCATAACCATATTCCTTTTCCCATGCAAGTGAATAATAAGGATCATGCTCACAACCAGTGACAACCAGAGCCAGAACAAGTGTTGATAATAATATAAGAATCTTTTTCATAAAGTACCTTCCTGTTTTATGTGTGTTATACTTATATAATAAATCAAAAGATAAAATGTTACAAGAATTATCAATATGTCAAATTTAATTAATTTATTTGTCAATTTTGCCTAAATGGTTTATAATATTAATATAATAAAAAGTCAGGAGTTCATATTTGACAGATACACTAACAGGGCTGGACAGCTACGACGAATTCGTACCTAAGCTTCAACAAATTATAGATTCACTAACAGAAGATAAAATCATTTTAATAGATTACAGTGATATAAAGCATTTTAAATATTTTAACGATACCTACAGCTATAAAACCGGTAATGATCTTCTTGCAGATTACGCCAAGCTTTTAATTGAAAATACAGACAACTTTTTGTATGGTTCACGCGTTGTTTCAGACAATATGGTAACTGTAGGAATGCATGACAACGGCAACAAAGATGATTTACACCAGCAGATTTGCTTCAGGAATACTATTATTGAAAATGCGCTGAGAAAAAAATATAAATGCAACAGGCTTCGTATCTGTACCGGAACCTATTTTATTACCAAAGAAAACAACAATATTGATGCAGAGACTGTAATTTCAAACTGCAACCTTGCACGAAAAATTGCCAGGGAAAACGCAAGGGAAGACTCCGTTGTAATTTTTAAGGATGAAATGTCTTCCAAGATAAACCACGAGATAGAGATTCTGTCTACCATAGATTCTGCAATAAAAAACAACGAACTTATTGCATACTATCAGCCAAAGATTAATTCCGAAACCGGAATTATAAGCGGGGCCGAAGCTCTTGTGCGCTGGAGAAAGCCTGACGGAACCATTATTTATCCGGATCAGTTTGTACCAATCATCGAACGCAGCGGCCAGATAATTCAGGTTGATTATTTTATGTACCAGCAGGTTTTCCAGTTCATAAACGAACGGATTGCAGAAGGTCAGAATATTGTACCAATTTCCATAAATGTATCACGTCAGCATTTTAAAAAGCTTGATATAATCAATTACGTTAAATCGCTGCAGAGGGTATATAACATACCGGCCAAATACGTTGAGTTTGAAATAACAGAAACTGTATGTATGACTGATACAGTAAAGGCATTGAAGTTTATTCACGAATTCCACGAAATGGGATTTAAAGTTTCTATGGACGATTTTGGTTCGGGATATTCATCACTGTATCTGTTGAGCGAGCTTCCTATAGATTTAATCAAAATGGATAAGTGCTTTTTACAGACTCAAGATCTGCAGAAAAAAGAGCGGGTAATTATTTCCAATGTAATCAATATGACACATCAGCTAGATATCCAGACTTTGTGCGAAGGCGTAGAAACTCCCGAACAAAGCGAATTCCTTAAATCCGTAGGCTGCGATATCCAGCAGGGATTCTATTTTTCAAGACCAGTTACACGCGAACAACTGCAGGAAATACTATAAAAAACCGTTAAAAGCCGTGTTTTCGGTGTAAAATATGCTTATTTTATATTACTTTCTATAACGCATATTCTGTCTACCTGTGTAAGCCCGCTGGGCGGGCGGTGTTCTATTGGAGAGCGTTAAAAAAAACAGTCCATCGGGACTGTTTTTTAGCTCCTCCAACTTTAAATATATGAATGCCTATATTTATTAAACTACAACAGTTTATTCAGCTTCTCCCTTATAAACTCCGACTTTTCCCTAAGCCCGATTTTACCAAGCTTGATAAACAGTACGTTCGGCATGGTTGGATCCAAACGGATGGTTCCAGGGTTTTCGCTCAAAAGCTTCATGAACTTGTCGATTGAGAAATTTTCTACGCTGCTGAATTCGACTTTTACTTCGCCCATTTTTTCTCGCAGAGATTTTATGCTGAGCTTGCCGCAGATAATTCGTATTTCGGCCAGTGCAAGCAGACTGGAAACTTCTTCCGGAATAGGACCAAACCTGTCGTTCAGTTCGGTAATAACTGCTTCAAATTCTGGGTTAGTTGTAATTGAAGCAATCTTTTTGTAAATCTCCATTTTAATCTGAGGTACTGTAACATAGGTGTCCGGAATATAGCCTGAATATTCAAGCTCCATAAGTACTTCGCTGTCGGGCTTGTAATCTTTTTGTGCTGTAAGTCGGTTTACGGCCTGATCCAAAAGCCTCATATACATGTCAAAACCAACGGCGTATACATCACCGGACTGGTCTTTTCCAAGAAGGTTACCTGCCCCACGGATTTCCATATCCTTCATGGCAATCTTAAAGCCGCTGCCAAGCTCTGTAAAATCACTGATAACCTGAAGGCGTTTCATGGCTACTTCGCTCAATGCTTTGTCCTGAGGATACAAAAGATATGCATAGGCTTTTCTGTCGCTTCGTCCAACACGTCCACGTAACTGGTAAAGCTGGGATACACCATACATGTCTGCACGGTCAATAATGATTGTATTTACGTTTGGAATATCAATTCCGTTTTCAATGATTGTTGTGGCAATGAGCACGTGGAAACCGCCCATCTTAAACCTGTGGAATATATCATCGAGCTCGTTGCTGGTCATCTGGCCGTGTGCTACATCTACAAGACATTCAGGAACCAGCTGTTCAATTTTGCGGCGGATTTCCAGAAGGGATTCTACCCTGTTATGCAAAAAGAAAACCTGACCACCGCGTTCCATTTCCTGTCTTATGGCGGCTGCTACCCTGTCATCGTTAAATTCATCAATTACTGTTTCTATAGGTTGACGGTTCTGCGGAGGTGTTGTCAAAAGACTCATGTCTCTGATTTTCAAAAGACTCATATGCAGCGTTCTTGGAATCGGGGTTGCAGACATTGTAAGACAGTCTACATTGTTTTTCATTTCCTTAAGGCATTCCTTGTCCTTTACGCCAAAACGCTGTTCTTCGTCAATTATCATCAGTCCAAGGTTTTTGAAATGCACGTCCTTTTGAATTATGCGATGGGTACCGACAAGTATATCAAGTTCACCCTGCTCCAGCTTTGTAAGAATCTTTTTCTGTTCTGCAGCAGGTACAAATCTTGAAAGCCTTGCAATTTTTACCGGGAAGTTTTTAAAGCGTTCTATGAGGGTTTCGTAATGCTGTTCTGCAAGGATTGTTGTTGGTGCCAGGAATGCAACCTGTTTACCGCCCATTACTGCCTTAAAGGCTGCACGCATGGCAATTTCTGTTTTACCGTAGCCTACATCTCCACAGACAAGGCGGTCCATAGGCACAGGCTTTTCCATGTCGGATTTTACTTCTTCGGTTACTGTAATTTGGTCCGGAGTATCTTCATAAGGGAAAGCTGCTTCGAACGCAGACTGCCATTCGGTTTCCTTAGGAAAGGCATAACCTACACTCGCTTTTCTTCTGGAATACAAATCGATGAGCTTTTGGGCCAGGTCTTCTACAGCTTTCTGTACCTTGCTCTTTCTGTTTTCCCAGGATTTACTGCCGATTCGATCCAGGCGTGGTTTTTCTCCTTCGTTACCGATATAGCGCTGAACAAGGTTTACCTGCTCAATCGGAACAAAGGCAATTTCTTCATCTGCGTATTCAAGCTTGATATAGTCGCGTTCGTTGCCTAAGGATTTGACTCGTTCTATTCCGTGGAAAAGTCCTATACCCCAGTTTACGTGAACAACATAGTCTCCAGGATTAAGCTCGACAAAGGTGTCTATGGCTTTGGATTTGGCCCTGCTTACAGATTTTGCTGTGTACTGACGGCGTCCGAATATTTCGTTTTCCTGAATTACAAGGAGCTTGATCTGCGGAATATTAAAGCCTGCAGAAATTGGTTTTGGAATGAGCTTGACGGGTTTTATATTACCCTCTGGTTCTATGTCTGTCCATTCCTTAAAAATCTCATGAATACGAAGCTGCTGATTATCGTTATCGGTAAAGATTATGATGTCCCAGCCGTCCTGTTGAAGATTTGTCAGCTCCTCTTTCATGTAATTAATGTTTCCAAAGAAACTGCGGCCTGGTTCTGAATTAATAACGATGGATGCAGGTGTTTCTGTCTTTAATGTACAAAATTGTAGACATCTTGATATATTTTGTGAAGTGTTTTTGAAGTCTAAAAGCAGAAAATCAGGCGGAAGTGACGGAAAAGTCTCTCTTGTTTTGCGATACATTGCAGTAAATTCGCGTTTTATGGCCTCTTCTGCATGTATAAGCCTGTCAAAATCGTACATTAGGACAGGAGTCTGGTCTGTAATATAATCAAGGATTGTGTACTTTTTATCCCATAAAAGACTGTAGAAAAGTTCCTCACCTTCTGATTCACCTTTGGTTAGCAGTTCGTCGGTCATCATCTGGGAATATTCGAGCGCCTGCTGGGTAAATGACAGGTGAACGTCTGTCTGTGTGATATCCATTTCCTGGTTGTTCTGAAGCGAAGTGTCCTGGTATTCCTTGAGCTTGTTTTCCAGGGTCTGGACAAGATCTATATCCCAAAGGATTTCTTTCATAGGATAAACTGTGATGTTGTCGCGGCTTTTTATGGTTGTCTGGGAGTCGGCTTCAAATTCCTTGATGGATTCAATCGTATCAAAATCAAAAATGATTCGCACAGGGTTTTCTTCAAGCGGAAGAAAGATATCCAGAACTTCACCACGCAGGCTGAATTCTCCCCTTACATTTACACGACTGACTCTTGTATAGCCTATTTTTGTAAGCTTTTGGGCAATCTGAACCGTATCAATTTCGTCCTTGTTATGAAGGCTGAACGAAAACTGTTTGATGTAGTCAGGCTTAGGGAATGTGCTTAAAAACGAGCGCTGGGTAATTATAAAGATGCGCTGTTCTTTATTGCCGTCTGCGGGATGTTCACTGAGCTTTGCAAGAAAACCAGCTCTCTGTCCGAATACAACAGAACCTCTTGCGGCCGGCCTGTATGGAATTGTTCCCCAGTTTGGCAGCGTGTAAACCTGAGCCTCGGGCATAATCGTCTGAATATCATTACAGATGGAGCTTAATTCATATTCTCCGGGAACTACAATGAGAAGATCTCCTGACAACTGAGAAGTAAAATATGTAAAAAGGCTGCCTTGAATGCCCTGAATCTGCAACGGAAATTCTGTGTCCGGTGCAGAAACTTTGGCTACGGCTTCGGTAAAACAAGGCCATTTTTGAAGAAAAATATTGACAGAAGATGATAATGATTTCATTTAAAAATACCGAAAATAAATGTATAATAGTAATAAATAATTCTTAAAAATTAATTTAAGGAGAATACGTTGAAAATCCGTAAACTTACATTCATTATAGCAATTCTTTGTTTGTTTGGACAGACTCTTACTGCTCAGGAAATTAATGCCGGAGATTTTTCCAACGCATCTGTTTCAATAAAATATTACAACAGATCGATCTACTATCCTGGCATGAATGATGATAATCCTATTAATGTTCATATAACAATCAAAAATAACGGTAGTGAAACACTGCGCTTTAAGCTTGCAGATGACCGTGCGTTCAGCCTGGATTTTTATGCTTACACCGTAAAGAACAGTACACTCCCGCAGACAGATTCTGTAATTGAAAAACGTACTACAAACAGAACCGTATACTTCCGTGAAATTGCTCTTGAAGGCGGAGAAGAATATTCATTCATCGAAAACGTAAAGGACTATATCAAAGTTCTTGATCCTTCTGTTTACTATCTTGAACTTGCTTTTTATCCTGAACTTTATAAATCAAAATATATCAAGCTCATGTCTAACAGACTTACTCTTGAAATCCGCCCTTCTCCATCGGCTGCTTCTTCAAGCTATGTTCCTGTAAAAGCACAGACTTCTGAAATCCTTAAGCCTGAAGAAATTGCACCGGATAAGGTTGTTGAACAGACAATTATTGCAAGACAGAAATCTTTGTGGGATCAGTACTTCTTGTACATGGATGTTGAGTCTCTCCTTAAGCGCAATTCAGCTTTGAGCAAAAAATACATTTCGGTTTCTGCAGAAGAACGCGTAAGAATGATTGAATCTTTCAAGGCAGACCTTATGCAGTCACGTATTGAAAATGATATTATTGCTGTTCCTGAAAGATTTGAAATTGAAAAGACAAGCTACACTCCTACAGAAGGAACTGTAATTGTTATTGAATGGTTCAAATATCCAAACTTTAGCGAAAAGAAACGCTACACCTACAAGGTAAGACAGCGCGAAGGAATCTGGACAATTTACGATTACACTGTTGTAAATCTTGGAACCGAATAAAATTAAATAAGGAAATTAAAAAATGAAAGCCCTTATCATTTCGGAAGACCAGAAGGTTTGCGATACTCTTAATGAAACTCTTGTAGATGCAGGTTATGATACAATAATCTACAAATGGCTTTTAAAGGCCCTTGATAATATTGAAGAAATTCATCCTGACTGCATTGTAGTAAGCTCTTCTGAATATCCGCGTCACTGGAAAACACTGGTACAGTTTGTAAAGAGCGGTATTGGTGGAGATAATGTAGACATTTATCTTTATGAACCAAATCCTATGTCTGACGAAGATGAGGAAAAAGCACGCATTCTAGGTATTACAGATTATTTTACTACCCTTGAAAAATCTGAACTGCAGAAAATATTTAAGAAGGTGCAAGCAGAACCTGTTGCCAAGCCTGAACCGGTTGCAGAACCTGAACCAGTAGTCGAGCCGGAGTCTGTTGTTGAACCTGCCCCTTATATTGAACCGGATCCGGAACCTGTTCCTGAGCCTGATTTTATTCCGGAACCAATCATCGAAGAAGATCCTGTTTCCGAAGCTTCTTCAATTCCAAACAGCGGACATTTTATGTTCACTCACCCTGTAAGCAAAAAGTTTGTAACCGGTAAATATTTTGATTTCAACGGTAAGACAATGTCTTGCCAGGTTCAGAACTTGAAAGATATTGAAGACATTAACAAAAACAGCAAGATTACCTGCTTTACATTCTTTGACAGCGAATATTCTCACAGCGCAAAAGTAAATGTAAAAGATGTTCTGAATATTTCTTCTGATAATAAAATTCTTGTAATAGAAACGGTAGAGATTTATGAGAAGGTCTAAAAAGGCAAAATTCTTTTGTGAATTCTGCGGAAACGAAGTAAAACAAAACGACAAGGTATGCCAGTACTGCGGTAAATTTTTTGCTTCTGTACGCTGCCCTAACTGCGGTAAAACAGGAAGAACAGAAGAATTTACACATGGATGCCCTGCCTGCGGATATGCAGTTCACGGCTCTCATTACGGTACAAAACGAAAATTAGGACTTTCTTCACGCAACAAAAATTATGACGGCAGCCTGCCCGCCTGGATTTATATAGCAGTTATAGCAGTTTTAATCGCCTGTGTGATTGGATTGTATAGCTGCTTATGATTTGACTAAGAAACCGATTTTTGATATATTACAGATATTAAGCCCGGGTGGCGGAATTGGTAGACGCGCTTGGTTCAGGTCCAAGTGTCCTTACGGTCATAGGAGTTCAAGTCTCCTCTCGGGTACTCAAATTGAATTTTTTCGGCACAGAATTGCATAGGTTCTGTGCTTTCGTTTTTAACGGCCGGATTATAAAGCTTGTCGCCAAGGACCGGAAGTCCGCACCACGCAAGATGACAGCGTACCTGATGTCTGTAGCCGTTTACAATCTGACATTCTACAACTGCAGTGTTTTTTGATTTATCAATTGATTTTATAAAAACTTCTGTGGTGTAAATTACCTTTTTTTCAACTTTAGATAGAGCGGTTTTGTTTGCATCAAGCGGAACAGGACGAACTTCTTTTCTGCCGGGACCATATGGCCTGAAGTATGATTTGAGTGTGATGTGCAGGCCTTCTTCAAATTCAGATTCGTTATCGCGAGACGAGCGAAGAAATCCACATTTTGCCAGATAGGTCTTAATTATCCTTCCCTCTTTCTGTTCCTGCTGCAAAAAATCATAGCATTCCTGTGTAGCGGCAATTATCATAAGTCCACTTGTTGCTGTGTCCAGACGATGCAGTAATCCGTGTTCTATGGGCTTTTTTCCCTGGACTTTAAGCAGCTGTGGAAAAAGTTGGGCGGCCTGAGAAAAGGCATTTTTGGTATCCTGTTCGTTTAATGGTGCCGAAGGAAGACCTGCAGGTTTATCAATAATCACAAAGGGCTTTTGAGAATCCGATGCTTTAACAATTTTAATCTGGCTTATCATGGTATAAGACTCTTTTTGTTAAATTTGTGCTTGAGCTGTTTTTCCATTTTGAGGAAGCGCTCCGGAGTTTTTGTTACAAAACGGGTTGGAGTTTTTTGTCCCGGGAGCTTTATTTCTAAAAGCTTTGAATGAAGCATAAGCGTTGCATCCGGGAACTGCGGATCTGGTTTATTATAAATGCCGTCGCCTACTATCGGGCATCCAAGATATTTCATATGTACGCGGATCTGGTGTGTGCGGCCGGTCTTTAATCTTACGCGGACCAAAGTATAGTTACCGTAAGAAGCAATACAGTGGTATATGGTTCTTGCATATTTTCCTTCGTCGGTATCTGTTACAGCCTTAAATCTTTTGCGGTTTTTTGGATCGCGAATAATCTGTGTGCGTATGTCTCCGGCTGCAGCTGGCGGACGGCCTTTTACAATGAGTATATATTCTTTTTTTATTGATTTGGTTTTAAATTGATTTATGAGCCATTCTTCTGTGTCCCGGTTTTTAGCTGTAATGATAATGCCTGAGGTTTCTTTATCAAGACGGTGAACTATGCCGGGGCGGCGTCTCATAAGAATCTGTTCATCACTGCCTTCTTTGAGCATCTGTATGGAGTGCTTTCCCCAGTGAAAAAGCAGAGCATTTACCAATGTGCCGCTCCAGTTTCCGCAGGCAGGATGTGTTACCATTCCCTGCTTTTTATTAACCACAGTAACATTTTCATCTTCGTAAAGTATATCAAGTGGAATATCCTGTGGTTCTATATCATCAGGAATATTGTCTTCCCATTCAATGTCTATTACATCTCCGGCCTTTACCTTTTGAGAAAGCTTGCTTTTTTTTCCGTTGATAAGAATTTCTGTAACACCGCTTTTAAGCTTGGAGCGGTTCATTCCCTGTGGTATTGATGCAACATATTTATCGAGTCGTTCATTTTTGGTGTATTCTAAAGGAACTTTTACAGAAAAATAAGGCATTGTTTATTCCGTGTCTGTCTCCGTTTTTTGAGGCAGTTCAATTTTTGTAGCTTCAGGATCTTCCTTTATGGAAATGCCTGTATTTTCCTGTCTGGTTTTAGCAAGAGTTCTGTTTCGTTTTACAAGACGGATAATATAATCGCTTAGTCCTATGCCCGCACTTACGCACAAAGAAGTAATGATTATGCTTTTCATTTCTTCAGGCTTATAGTCTGCGGTTGCCAGAGGATTAAAAGTGTCTGATTTATGAGTAAAGAATTTATAGCCGTTGTAGACAATTGCTGCGTCCATTGTAACAAATGGCATGGAGCCTAAGGTTATAATTTCAAAGCGTCGTAAATCGTGAAGAAACTGTGGAAACTCTTCCTGAGTATAAGGTGCCGGTGTTGTGTCAGTTGTTTCGCCAAAAAGCTTAAGGTTAAAGATGAGGAGAAAAAGAATGAATATTGCAGTTTTAGTTCTGATGTGATTCATATTCTAATAATCCCTCTGTCCAAAAATTGCAGTACCTATTCTAACAAGTGTTGAACCTTCTTCGATTGCAATTTCATAATCGCCCGACATTCCCATGGAAAGCTCGGATAAATCAAACTGAGGATATTTTTCCTGCATCTGTTGTGCAATTGTTCTTAGCGTAACAAAAGATTTTCTGATAATGTCTTTGTCTTCTACAAAAGGCGCCATTGTCATAAAGCCGGCCGGTATTATATGAGCGTACTTTCCCTGTTTGAAATTTTCCAGAGCCTGTGTAAGCTCCTGCATATCTGTAAAGCCTGATTTAGATTCTTCGCCGGTGTGATATTCAAATAAGATTTTTATTGTTTTATTAAGACGCTGACATTGCTTTTCAATTTCATCTAAGAGCGGAATCCTGTCTACAGATTCAATACACTTTGCAATTTCTACTGCATGGCGTACTTTATTTGTCTGTAACTGCCCTATCATGTGCAGCTCTATATCTGGATTGTTCTTTATCAATTCAGGGAATTTGGAACAGGCTTCCTGAACACGGTTTTCTCCAAACAGCAGCTGCTGTGCTTCTATGGCTTTTAAAACAGCCTGATCAGGATGAAACTTACTTACTGCCATCAGCTTTACAGAACCTTGTGGCCTGCCCGCCTTTTGTTCTGCTTCCCTTATCTGCATTCTTACTTTTTTGAGGTTTTCACAAACATTTTCATAATTACCGTTATTCATAAATACCTTCGTTATAAACTCTTAAGATTGCAGATAACATCCGAAAGCGTGAGCATCTGTTTTATTGTCAAAACTTCTGCCCTGAGCATAGGATTAATCTGTGCATTTTCAAGGCTTTTTTCTACAAGCTGGTTGTCACATAAAAAGCCCTGTAAGTTATTCCTTACAGTTTTTCTTCTGGAAGAAAACAACGCTCTCTGCATTTTTATAAAGTGCTGTGGATTTGTACAGCACGGAAAGTCCTGTTTTTTTACAAACAATACAGCACGCGAATCTACATTTGGTTTAGGCCAGAAATTGGAGCCTGATAAATCCATCAAAGGTTTTACATCATAAGCCCATTTGCACAAAACAGAAAGCGAAGAATACTGATCATCACCTTCTTTGGCACACATTCGTACGGCAACTTCCTTTTGAACCGTAAATACACAGCGCTCAAAACGAACTCCCTTTTCTATGGTGTCTGCAATAATTGTGGCTGCAATATTGTAAGGAAGATTTCCAAAAAATCTGTCTGGAATATTTGTACCGTTATGTATCTGATTAAACCAGGTTTTTAAAACATCACCCTGTATGATTCTGAACTTATCTTTTTGTGAATAATCTTCAAAAAAATTACTGATTAAAGAAGCAAAGCCTCTGTCAATTTCAAAAACTGTAAGGTCGGCACCCTTTTGCAAAATAAGATCTGTCATGGAACCAAGGCCGGGACCGACTTCCCAGACAGTTGTTTTATCATCAACCTGGAGTGCATCAACAAGCTTTTCTCTGGCAGCCTGATTGATTAAAAAATTCTGTCCGAATTTTTTCTGCATGGAAAATCCATTTTGTTCGAGAATTGCTTTTAACTGTGCAGGCGAATTATAGTCAGGATGTTTCAAATGATTCTCCAGATTACTGCTTTTGAAAATATCTTTACAAGAAACTTAATGACAGTATACAGCAAATTAACAAAAAATCCACTAGGTGTGGCAAGAATTGGAAATATAAGGCACAGAAGGATAAGAGCCAGCCCGCCATAAATGAATATGGTAATAACCGGGGATACTACTGTGGTTGCAATAATACCTATGGGTGAAAAGCTGTTGAACATGTATAAAGAAACCGGTGCTGTAAAAACCTGTGCACCTGTGGAAGAACCAAGCGAGTTTGCAAAATACGACGGTATGAATTTGAGATAAATCCTGCGGAAAAATACATTTGTAAGCAGAATGCCCGCAAGCGCGGTGTAAGACAGTATAAAGCCAGCTGAATAAATGTCAGAAGGAGAAATAATTGTCTGGCATAAAAAGCTGAACGCTAAAATCAAAACCATGTCGGGTTTTTCCACATTGGCAAGGCTTGCAATTATTGTTAAAAGGCTGCAGATAAAAGCGCGGAACAAAGACGGAGAAAGTCCTGCAAACCACACAAATAAAACAAGAGCAATCACTCTGATTATAAAAGAAAGCTTTCGTTTTTTGATTTTGCGCCCTGCAAACATTGCAATACCTGAGAACATGGAAAGATGCATACCGGACAGCGCCAGGATATGAGACAAACCCGCATTTCTGAAACATAAGGAAACTTCTGAAGATGTATACTCTTTTGCACCACATAACAGTGCCAGCAGTAAACCACCAGCTTCTCCCCAGGAATACATAAGCCTTTTAAATTGCAGCCGGCATAAAGCACGCAGACGGTCAAATCTTCCGTAAAAGTTATCGGGAAAATCACTTCCGGTGCATTCGTAAATATAAAATTTATCTGCACTAGAATTAAACCTCCCCTTTACACTGTAGTTTCCGCCGGCTTCCCAGAGAAAAGCCTTACCGTTATTCAAAGATATGCTTTTGGAATAAAGCTTTCCCGGGTAAAATGCTTCTACCAGCTCGCTTGGAATAAGAACCTGCACATCACCGTAAGCTGTGGATGTTACCGCCTGTCCCTGATAAATCCCCTTAAGATTAAAAACCCTCATTCGCGAACTGTAATATTTTCCGTCCCCATATTTGGCAGGACTGCTTATGAGCTGACCCGACAGAACTTCAATATTATTTTTGGGAATAAAAGAAATAAAAGGATTTCTTTGACCAACCTTTATGAGACCTGAATAAAAACAAATGATGCAGATTAATGCAGCTAAAAATACAGAACTGTTTGTATACCTCTTTACCATCTTAAGCCTGCAAGTGCCTGACGTGCGGCAGACAATACAGGTTCCGGATAGTTAAGGTATGTAACCGAAAGAAGTGAATCAAATGCCGATTTATCGCCGATAGCACCTAAAGAATTGATAACAGCAAGTACGACGTTCTGAGAAACAGAATTATTGTACTCAAGCTGCTGATTCAATTCGCCCAGGTATTTTATAAGCGGATTAACAGCATCTAATGGAGAAATATTTACAAGCGAATTAATAAGACTTACAAACTGCACTTCGGTAATCTGTCCGTTCTGGAAGGTTTTCTGAGAAGCGGCAAAGAAAGCAAGCACGCTGGCAGAAGCCCTTGTCCATTTGTGAGAATTCAAAATCTCGAGGGATTCAAACTGCAGCTCTGAAATCGGAGATTCGTTCAGGATGTTTTCTGCAATTTCGCAAAGATTGTTTGTAGTAATATTATCTGCTTTTTTTACAAGGTTAAAAATACGCTGAATGCTTGCCGGATCCTTACTGTGAATAATCTGCAAAACTTCATTCATAGAAATTGGAATAAGCTTGGTAACAGACTGTTCCAGCTCCGGTGTATAAGCAGAGTATCTTTTATCGTTTAAATCGTTATATAAAATGCTGAAAGAAATATTATTGCCTATAAAACCAAGGGAGTTGATTACTGATTTCAGAAGACTGGAATCAGATGAAAGAACCGATGAACCCTGCATGAATCTGTTCAGGACGTCTGTAAATGGTGCTGTATTGATATTGTCTTTGAGGGAAAGCACCTTTGACTGTACTGCAATCTGAACGGTATTGCTGCGGGAAAATTTATCAAAGAGTTCGATAAATTTATTCATCACATTATTTCTGTCGTTATCTGACAGACTGTAAATATATTCATTAGGAAGCGAGAGGACAGCTGCGACCGCCAGACCATCCATATCTCTGTCTGTTCCTATGATTTCATTGTTTTCAAGAACAAAATCTATAGCTTTTTGAGAAAGCCATATGCCTTCTTTACCGGAAGCTTCCCTAACTGCCGAAGTTTTATCTGCAATGCTTCCCTTGATAAACTGTTTCTTATAATCCTGAGCAAAAACAGCTGTAATGAGAATTGAAAATGCTATAAATACTGTTATCTGTTTTTTCATATGTAAACCTTTACTTGTTATCGTCAAAAATGTTAATAGACGGATCTATCTGAGTTTTACCTGCAGAAGCATCAGAAGAAATTTCCGGCATTTCCGGCAAAACAGGGATATCGCCTTTATCGGTATTTCCTTCCCCGCCTTCTGCTGTGTTTATGGCTGCATCAATATCTGTAGCGGCATCACCTGTTTCTGCAGATTCCTGTTCATCTGTATCTGTAAGCTGAAGTGCTTCGTAAACTTCCTTTTCTCTTTCTGGGAGCATGTTGTATACATAGCTTAAAACTTCGTTCTTCATTGCCGGTTCAAGATGTATACATTCAAAATGCAGCAATGACTGATTAGAAGCCTCGTTATATTCAACAGTTCGTACAACACCAAACATAATGATGAGCATGTTCTGTATATTAAACTGAAGCTTAATCTGTACGTTTGGAACTCCCTTTCCGCCGATACGGATCATTGCTCCTGCTTCCGAAATATCTTCAATAAGACATTTATAACCGTTCTGGGTTTCTACGGCATTGTAGTCAATTTCTTCATTTTTAATGATATAGAGATTTGCTTTGATTTCGCATTTAGCACGTACTGCCTTTCTTTTCTGGGTGCGGATGAGGTTTGATGAATGCTTTAACGAAATTGAAGATTCACCTACAAAAAGACCGTGTCCTGTAACTGTGGTATCAAATACGTAGCGGGCATCTGCCTTGCGCCAAAGGTATACGTTTATAAACTTGCCGTCCCACTGCTCTGCCGGAATTGGAATCATATCCTTTTGTCTAGGAACTGATATGATGATTTCCTTTCCGTTATTAAGGATTTTAGAAGAAAAAACACCTTTGCCAGGAAGAATAATTCTGAGCTTCTGACCTTTTTCCAGATACATTGTAGATTCAAGACCTTTTTTACTGTCTGTTTCGTTCTGGAGCTTGGTTCTGTAATTAAAAAGCTTGGTTATAAGAGCCTGAGTTTTTGGATCTGTTTCTGTTCCGTTGGCTGCAGCCTGAGATGTAATCTGGGACATACACTTAGTCAGCGACGGCATGGACCAGAAAAGTGCCTTAGGATAATCAAGGTCACACATTTCGGCAACATTCCAAAGAAGATTTAAATCAGAAAATGAAAATTTGGCATCCAATCCTGTAATATAAAATTCAATTTTCTGCTTGAAAACAGAATACAGGCCTGCAAGTGCAAGAAGAATACCAACTGCTATTATAATTCCTACTAAAATGTACACAAATCCCTCTATATTGTATATAATAGTATAACACATGAAAAAAGAAAAGAGTACAAAATTCGAAATACTTATTTTTTGCCTCATACTGCTTTTTCTTATAATTCCGCCGTTTTTTGCCGCTCATGTAGACAGTGCAGCTCAGATTTTTACATGGAATTTCCCCTGGAAACAGGCCGGAATGTGTGTTTTTGCGGTTGTTCTGCTTGTTTTGAGTAAAAATCTTAATGTAAAAAAGGGATTTTTCTACCCTTCACTCATAGCCCTTTCTTTATTGTTTTTAACTTCAATCATTATAAGGATGATTACAGGGACTGCGCCAGGAGCAAACAAAGATATTATTCCTCACAGCTATAAAGAAGTTGTTTTTTGTTTTCTGACCTTTGCGTTCAGCTCTGTTTATGAAGAAATAATTTACAGATTTTATTTTACAGATGCGCTTAAAAGATTTGTGCCGGAAAGCATAACCAATAAATTTATTTTGTTTTTGCCGGAGATCCTTGGGGCGCTGGTATTTGCTTTTGCACATCTTTATATGGGATTTGCTTCGGTTATAAACGCAGCGGTTGCCCATATTGTGTTACGCTTTCTTTATAAAAAGACTAACCTTATATGGAACTGTATCATCGTTCATTTTATCTATAATGTAATTTCGTTGATTTTATTATAGGTCCACAAACTGATTTTTGTATAATAGCCAAAGGTTTGATTTGTGCGTGCAGAATCAAAAATTGTCTGAACTACAAAGTCGTTGTCAGAAAGTATTGAATTATAAATATTTATTGTTATTACAGATTTATCGCCCATATCAAGTACGAGTTTTTTGACCGGTCTGGTCTGTGGTGTTATGGCGGCAATTTCTTGTTGGTCTGCAAAGCCTCCGTGCCTTAATTCCGTAAGCTTTTGAGCTGACTGTGCGTTTACAGACTGAATGTCTCCCATCTGAAAAACTGAATCCTTAAGTTGGGCAGAAATTATATAAGGGTCGCACCAGATTTGAGCAGAAACCGAAAGATATGTGTCAAAGCTTGCGTCCATAAGATAAACTGAATTTAATTCATCGGTTGTAAAATATCTTTGGGTCTGTGTAAAATCCTGGTTTCCAAAATAAAGCGTCTGGTATGGCGTGCTGTTTTTGTATAAGGTAATTGCAGTTACATCTGAAGCTGAAAGTCCGTAAGAGCTTTCCTGTTCTTTTTTGCCGGACTTGTACATGATGTGTTTTGAAGCAAGATTTACAAAAAGCTTTTGAAGAAGCTGTGTATCTGCGGGAATAAAATTATTCTGGCTCGGGTCCTGAGTTACAAGCCACATGTTGTTTTGTCGTCGCAGTATGATTTGTGCTGCGGCATTTTGAATTGTGATGTTGTCTATGAGGGAAATGTCTGCTTCGTGTAAAAGCTGGATTTGAGTTTTCTGCTGTTTGCGGTTTGCCCCAGAAGAAAATGCTGTAAAAGAAAGTATATAAAGCAGCAGGAGAACGGCGGCAATTGAATAAACTGTAAAAAGCTTTTTTGAAGTAACCTTAATCATTTTTTACCCCGGACTTTTTAAGTTTATATTGTGTTGAATTGAGCAGGAAAAATATTGCCGTAAGAATGAGCGGGATGATTGCAAAGGCAATGATGTATACAAGGCGCTGGAGCTTGAGGAATTGAGCAGCATCATTAACCTTATAAAGACTTGTATCTCTGGTTGTACGGGACTGAAGCTCTGCAAGCTCTGGTTCTCCTTCCAGATTTAAGATACAGTTGGAAAGGAATTCAAAATTGCGGTAATCGCCAAAGTCGCCGCCGATATAGCCTGTCATTAAGGTATTAAGAAAATATTGGTCCGGTATAACTATGATGTTTGAGTCCTGGCAGTAACCATAATTATATAGGCCTTTAAGTTCACCTGTAATCTGGGCTCCTACAATCTGTGTTGTATTGTCATGGTTTGTGCCAAGATCCTGTTTTAACAAAAATGGATTTGTTTCTATAAGTCTTGTAGGACTTGCCCTGTCTGTCTGAACTGTCCAGGCTGCAGGTGTCGTTACAAGATATGGAGTTGCATTCTGGCTAAGTTCAAGGCTTACCGGCCAGAAGAGAGTCATTCCAAGCCTGCAGTATTGCTGCGGCAAAAGATTAATCCATAGCGGATAATTCAAAACTTCTTTTATCTGACTGCTTTGTTCAAAAGGATTTGCCTGACTGTCTTCCTGAGAATACATAGTAATTCGCGTGTTGGAAATGTCTGCTGTGATTTTATCGGTAAAGATTACTCCCCAGTTTTCGAGCATTTCAATAATGTTGGTGCGTTTGTTGGCGGTCAGGCTCCAGTCATCTTCAATCGTACAGCTGTAAGGACTTACTGCAAAAAGTGCATTACCCTTCTGTTGTAGAATATAGTTTTCGATAGCAATGGTATTATCAATATTTATTTCACTGTCGCCGATTACAAGGAGCGGTCCTGTAGTCAGGCTTAGATTTTGTGCAAAGGCAGGATCTTCAATATACAAAGGATTTGCAATTATTCCCTGTGAATTGAGCCATGGAATTATAAGGCTGTAATCTTCGTAAAGCTGCATGCCGTTTCCGACTATGATATTTACGATAAAGTTTTTGCGGGCAATAAGATTTTTTATGCGCATGGCAAAATCATATTCCAGGGTTTGAGAAGACATTACAAAAGGTATGAGCTGAACATTGCCCTTATATTCAAGAACTACTGCGGAATAAACATTTATAAACTCTGTGGAATTGGTGCCAGTTTTCTGAAGCTGCTGGCTTGTTATTCCGTAATTTTCGAGCATAGTTTTTGTGGCGGCGTCTTTGTCTGGGTCTTTAATGATAAAGCTTATTTTTGAGTTTAGTGATGAATACGAATTGATAAAGTCTGTAACATCCCTTATCTGTGGATAAAGACTTGAAAGTGAACCTGAGCGGAAATATGTTATGGACAGTTCATCATCAAGATTTGAAGTAAACTTTTTTGTATAGGCAGAAACTGAATAGGACTTGTTTTTTGAAAAATCTAATCTAAGGTAAAATCTTGAGCTGCAGGCAATTGTAAGGACAAAAACCAGGCATAGACCTGTAATATATTTTTTTTGAGGTGAATTAAGTCTCAGTCCTTTTTTCAACTCTACTGTAAGATAGGCGCAAAGGATAAAAAACGCTGTCCACAAAACAAACCATAAAATATCACGGGTGTCAAAAATTCCTTTGGATGCTGCATCAAAGTGCCAGGCAAAGCTGAGTTTTTTGCAGACTGTTGTGATAAAAACCGGTGTGTTCAGATATAGCGGAACCAGATGAAATGAATTGAATACTGCCAGAATGATTGCGCTTATTGTAAAGGCTGCTATGCTGTTGTTAAAAAAATCATTTATAAAAAGGCAAAGTGCAATAAGACAGGCACCGTATAAAAGCAGGCAGATTATGCCGGTGAAAACCTGACCAATGTCTATGCTTCCAAAAAGATTTACAAGTAGGCAGACCGGCAGCATCATTAAAACTATTATGGAAAATCGGACAAAAGCATTGGAAAAGTCACGCAGGAGCTTTTTTATTCTGCTTATGGGGATAAAGTCGTCGTAAATGCTTATGGATTTTTTATAGCATAAAGCCGGTATTACCAGGATGCAGATATATGGAACTGTTGAAAAATAGCTTAAAAGGTCTGTGGTTCCGGAGCCTGTAAAAAATTGGCCTTTGATAAAAAACATTGCGGAAGTAAAAACAGAAAAAATGATTGCGGAAAAAATTGTCATAGCTCTTTCTCCGTAAGGTTCAGAAATTCCTGTTCGATATTGGCAAGGTTTTTTACGTTGTAAAGGCGGCCTTTGTTCATAATAAAGGCATTTTTACAAAGATTGTTTACTTCGCTTAAGATATGTGTTGAAATGAGTATGGATTTTGTTTTACTCAGTTCATTGATGTATTTTCTGAGTGTGATAATTTGTGACGGGTCAAGGCCGTTTATAGGTTCATCAAGCACAAGATTTGCCGGGTCGTGAATAAGAGATTGTGCAAAAGAGACTCTCTGCTGCTGGCCTTTTGATAGATTTTTTATTAAGTTGTTTATAAATTCAGACATTTCAAAATCTTCACACAATTTTTGGATTCTTGATTGTGCGGTTTCGTAAGATAAGTTATGACATTTAGCGGCATAATTCAAAAAATCAATAACCTTCATATCCGGAACGAGCTTTGTAATTTCTGGAACATAGCCGCAAAGCTCCATTGCTTTTTCTGGAGTCTGTGAAATATCATATCTGTTGTTGTCGTTATCGGAAATATAAATACTGCCGCTTGTCGGATAATGAAAACCGCAGATTGCTTTTATGATTGTGGATTTGCCTGAACCGTTTGGACCAACCAGCCCTATAATACCACCCTTTTCAACTATAAAACTAATGTCCTGAACGCGGAATGTATTTTTAGAATGAGATTTATATTCTTTGCAAAAATCCTGAACTTCTATCATATTGATTTTTAGTCTATATAAGGAATTTCAATATTCATTCTGTCGCGGCTAAGCTCTGATTTTGGCCACACTGCCTTTGCCTGTTCCAAAAGCTTTTCAAGATCGCGGTCAGTATAGCGTGGACTGTAATGAATCATACACATTCGGCGTACATCTGCGTCGCGGGCTATTGTTGCTGCCTGGCTTGCAGTCATGTGCTTTTTTTCTTTTGCCTGATCTATAAGCTCGTCTTCAAACATGCCTTCGCAAATAAGAAGGTCTGAGCCTTTTACTTCCGGTGCAATGCTCGGTTTATAAAGTGTATCTGTAACAAAGCTGAATTTTCTGCCGCTGCGTTTTTCTCCAAGAACCTGCTCCGGTTTTACTGTTGTGCCGTCCTTTGCCTTAACTTCAAACCCCTGCTGAAGCTGTGCCCATAAAGGCCCGCATGGTACCCCAAGATCCTGTGCCTTTTGAGGATTAAATTCTCCCGGACGGTCCAGTTCTTCGAGTGTATAACCGACGCATGTTTTGGTATGTTCAAGCGGGAATGCACGGATATAAAAGTCTTTTCCACTGTGAACTACGCATGGAGCGGTAATTTCCTGTACTACAATCGGATAATTTATATACATATCAAGCACTTTGCGGCTTGTTTCAACATATTCCTTGATTTTTGGTGGCCCGTAAATATAAAGCGGTTCAGTCCTGTCTACCTGAGCCGTAAGCATAAGAATGCCCGGAAGCCCTGTAACATGGTCTGCATGTGTGTGTGAAATGAAAATTGCATCTATTTTTTTCCATTTGAGGTTTAATCGTCGCAAGCTTACTTGAGTACCTTCGCCGCAATCAAAAACAAAAAGATTACCTTCGCGGCGCAATAAAACTGATGTCAAGTGTCTATATGGCAGAGGCATCATTCCTCCACAACCCAATATAAATGCTTCCATGTTCATATTATTATAATATCAGAAATGTTAGAAAAATTAAAGTAATATGAATTTATGCAGAAAAACAAAAATACTTCCGGTCACAAAACGGTTGTCAAAAGCGCGGGCTAGCCCGCTTGACGCTGTTTGTTGTAGTGGAACTATTAAATGCCGCTCTCGCGGCATCAACAAACAGAGTCATTTTGCCAACCGTTTTGTTCCCTCGCGTATTTTTGTTTTTAAAATTGATTCTTAGAGACAATTATTTAATATCTATTCGTTTCATATAGATATTATAACATATGATGTTTGCCACGAAAGTCAAAACCCAGCTTATCGGATATGTTATAAAAATCATGAATGGTGTATGAAACTGAGGAATCTGGAAGATTGTGAATAGCCAGATTATTCGGAACAGACAGGCGCCTATTAGGGAGGAAATTGTCGGGGTAAGTGAATGACCAATACCACGAATGCAGTTTGCAAGACCGTCCATCATGCCGCAAAGGCAGTAGGTGCTGAAGATGACCCAAAGACGGCTCATACCCATTTCGATAACTTGCGGGCTTTTGCTGAATATTCCGATAAGACTTCTGCCGCAGGCAAGCATAGGAAGGCTAAGGGCATTACCAATTATTATTATGCACGCCTGGGAAATTAAAACAACCTTTTTGATGCGGTCTGGACGGCGGGCACCCATATTCTGAGAACAGAAGGTCAAGGAACCCTGAGAAAAACCGTTCATGGCTGTATATACAAAGCCTTCCAGATTTACGGCGGCGGCATTTCCGGCAACTAAGGTAGCACCAAAGGAATTGACTGAGGACTGAATGATAACATTTGAGAACGAAAACATGATTCCCTGAAAGCCTGCTGGTAAACCTATTTTTACGATTTTTGCAAGGATGTGTGTATCAATCTTGAGCTTAGTCAAATTCAGATGGAATGCAGATTCCTCTTTCATAAGCAGATATATAACACATACTGCTGCAAAGCATTGAGAAATAACTGTTGCCCAGGCTACCCCTGCTACATCAAGCTTAAAGCGGATTACAAAAATAAGGTTCAGACAAAGATTTATAATTCCTGCTGTAAAAAGAATGTAAAGCGGACGTTTTGTGTCTCCCTTGGATCTGAGCAATGCGCTTCCAAAGTTGTAAATCATTGTTGCAGTAATTCCGCCAAAATAGATTCTAAGGTAAATGGCTGCAAGGTTTAAAACTTCCGGTGGAGACTGCATGAGCTTAAGGATAAATCTTGTAAAATAAACTCCTACTGTTGTAAGTATTGCCCCGCTTATGAGAGAAAGCAAAATTGAAGTGTGAACTGTCTGTTCAAGTCTGTCCTGTCTGCCCGCTCCAAAATAATTGGCTGAAACTACATTTGTTCCAATCGAAAGTCCCATAAAAAGGTTTACCAGAAGATTTATGAGTGAACCTACAGAACCTACTGCCGCAAGCGAATTATCTCCTGCAAACCGACCGACAACAACAACATCTGCCGCATTAAAAAGAAGCTGAAGCAGACTTGATAAAATGAGCGGTATTGAAAATTTGAGTAACTTGCCAAGGATTGGTCCCTGGGTCATGTCTATCTGGTTAGAGCTTTTAATAACTCCTGATTTCATAAATCCTCTAAAAGTTCACGGAAAAAGTGATTTTCAACCTTTGCATGATTCATAAGGTCTCCATAAGATTCAAACCTTTTCCCTTCATAAAGCTGCCCAAAGACAATAAATTCTTTGCCTGAGTCGTCCTTATCATAATTCAGTACATAAGTTTTACCCTTAAAAACAAACTCAAACTCTTTCTTGGACTGTATGTAATAATAAATATCATCCTTGGTCATATAATTGGTATTTTAATTTTTTTAATAATTATATGCAACCATATATTATATTGACTCCCGGTCACAAAACGAAGGTCAAAAGCGCCGGCTAGCCGGCTTGACGCTGACTGTTGTAGTGGAACTATTAAATACCGCTCTCGCGGCATCAACAGTCAGAGTCATTTTGCCCTCCGTTTTGTTCCCTCGCGTCAATATATGTAAATTTATAATATAAAAAAATATAGAATTCTTATAACTATTTATGATATTATTATGACATGAGTAAGATTAAAGAAGTAAGTGATATAATAAAAAATTCTGTTGGTGCGGTTTTTAAGGGGAACGAAAATATTGTGGATATGATTCTGGCTGCTGTTTTTGCGGGGGGACATGTTCTGCTTGAGGATGTTCCTGGAACCGGTAAAACTGTGCTGGCCAAATCAATTGCAAAATCCAGCGGGCTTGAATTCAGTCGTATTCAGTGTACTCCGGACCTTATGCCTTCGGATGTAACAGGCAGCTCTGTATGGCTGCCTGCAAAGTCTGAGTTTGAATTCCGTCCGGGGCCTGTTATGTCAAGCATAGTTTTAGTAGACGAGCTTAACCGTGCAACACCACGTACTCAGTCTGCCCTGCTCGAAGCTATGGCCGAAAGTCAGGTAAGTGTTGACGGAAAACGTCATGAGCTTGAAAAACCTTTCTTTGTAATTGCAACAGAAAACCCTGTTGAATCAGAAGGAACCTTCCCTCTGCCGGAAGCACAGAAAGACCGTTTTATGCTTTGTCTTTCTGTAGGTTATCCTAATAAGGCAGAAGAAATATCAATCATCACAGCACAACGCTCACTTGTTCATCCTGTTGAATCTGTAAAGGCAGTTGTTACACGGAAAGATATCCTTGCCTGCATGGAAGAAGCCGTAAACATTCATGTTGATGAAGCCGTTATGGAATATCTTCTTGCTCTTGTAGAAGCAACCAGAAATAATGACAACCTTGCAACAGGTGTTTCTCCACGAGGTTCAATTGCTTTGTACAAGGCTTCGCAGGCACTTGCCGCAGTAAAAGGCAGACAGTTTGTTACACCCGAAGATGTAAAGGAGCTTGCACTTCCTGTTTTCCGAAAAAGATTAATTCTTAAGGGTGACGCAATCATCAGAGGTCTTACAGCCGAAAGCCTTATCCGTCAGATTATTGAAACAGTTCCTGTTCCTGATTTTAAGGCTCATGTATAAGGCCGCTTAATGATTAAACCTGCTTCATTATTAAAATTATTATTCACTTTCGCTGTAATGTTTTTTTTGACTATGCCCTACAAATTTGTTCAGACAGCAGCTTTGAGTGTTATTTTAATAATCCTGATAAGTTATGCCTGGGCAAAAACTCTGGCAAAAAATATCAGCGTAGAACGTGATGAAGCAGAAATAAAAACAGTATCCTTTGAAAAGCTTACAATTTCTTTTACCGTAATTAATCATTCACGTCTGCCGGCTTTTTTGTGCTACATCCTTGATAACATTCCGTATCTTCATGTTTTTGAAAAACAGAATGAGCGCCTTGTGATGCTGCATCCTTATGAAAAGAAAACTTTCTTTTATCAGGCAAATGCCCTGAGCCGCGGGCTTTATATTGCTGGCCCTGTAAAAATCAGAACCTTTGATCCTCTGGGATTTTTTACCATCAATCTTGAATTTGAATGCCAGCAAAGAATCCTTGTTCGTCCTGCAAGAATCCAGCTTAAGACTGTTGCTCACCCGGGCCTTCCTCAGGGTAACATCAAAATCAATAATCCTATTTACGAAGATATTACCATGCGCCGTTCTCTGCGCGAATATAAAAACGGTGATGAACTCAAACGAATCAACTGGCGTGCAAGTGCAAAATTTAATTCGCTTTATACAAACGAATATGAAAATACCTTTAATGCTCCATTCTTTGTTTTCTTAAATCTTGCCAAAGAAGATTACCCTCTTAATATGCGCAGTGAAAAAGGAGAAAAAGCAATAGAAATTGCCGCAAGCATTGTTAATACTGCCGCACGTTTAAAACAAAGATGTGGCTTTGCCGCATACGGTACAGGCTTTCCTTTTATAAGACCAGGTGAAAATCAGGCAGAATGCATTCTTGATATTCTTGCCCTGATTCAAATGGAAGACGGCAAATTGGAATATGATCCGGAAATCAAACTTAAAAACGAACTTTCTACAGGCACACTGCTTTTTATAGTTGGCCCTGAACATGTTGAATTATACAGCGATAAGATTGATGCAAAACAATACGGCATTACAACCCAGACTCTTGGAATTATGAAGGATGTGCGCAAATGAAAACTAACATGAACATTTCCATTTTTCATAAATTCACTGAAAGGCTTTTGATTTTTATTACAATCAATTCCTTCTTTACTACCCTGCTTTTTATTTTGCGCGATATTTGTCTTTCCAGAAATTCTGATTTAATCAATTTTGTTACAATTGCAACAGTTTTTGTAAGCGGCCTGATTGTTTATTCAATTTTCCTGATTTTCTTTAACAATAAATCTTCTACGGCAAACTTTATCAGGCTGTTATTCTTTTATACTATTTTTATTGGCGCAGTAATTTTAGGACTCAGGCACTTTATATATTTTTCAGGAACAATAGCTTTAATATGTAGTGTGATTCAAACTATCCTTTATAAAAAAATTATGGAAGCGTTTTTCTCGCATGATATGTTTGAGTATCATTGTCACGAAAAAAATAATTCACAGCTGCAGAAGGAACTTTACGATTACAATATTTATCTTTCTGAAGCAGCCGAAGGTTATAAACAAAACCGCAGCATGCTTATCATTCTTCTGGTAATTCTTATTGTTACGGCCACTGCCTGCCTCTCTTTGGAATCAAAGCTTTCGATAATTTCAATTATATTTTTCTTTGTATTTTTTATTAGTGTATTCTGCAATTTCTTTTTATATTCTCATTATGTCCGCGAAGCTACTTTTGCTTCAAACGGTTTTGTAAATGTTTTTGATTACAGATTAAAAATATTTTTTACCGCTGTTTTGATTGGTGCATTCAGTTTTATATTTGCAATTGCTTTGTCATCAAATCATTCACTTATAAAGCTTTCGTGGCTGGCTGGATTATTTGAAAGAAAAAATCAATATGCAGTTGAGCAGCCTTCTTATGAAGACCGTGTTATCGAAATGAGGATGAACGAATTAAAGGCATTCCAGTCTGCGTTTACTCCGGATGAAAAGGCTGAAAAAGCAAATACCTTGTTTGCAATAATCTGCGGCGGAATTCTGGTAGGTTCAATAATCTGGTTTTTCATAAAGCCTTTTGTAACAAAAGTATTTTCTAATGTACTAAAAAAAGTAAACTTAAAAAATGTTTTCAAACGGTTCTTTACAACATTGGGCCAGGTATTCTATAAACTTTTTCATTTAAGATTAAAACCCGTGATTGTACCAGGAAAAGAAGCCCGTCGATTCCAGAGTGAAATGTCAGAGTTCCTTAAGGCTTCAAAAAAATCAAAAGAAAAAAAGGCCGAGTTAGACAGACTGACAAAACAGTTTGTTAAGCTTATAGACTGGGGAACTTCCAACGGTTATGAGTATTCCAAAAATCTTGCGCCTGCAGAATATACACAAAAGTTAAATAACAAAAATGCGCAGCAGGCAGGTTTTCTTTTTGAAAAGGCACTTTATGACAAGGAATGTCTTTCACAACAGGAAGAAAAGGAATTCGGAGATTTGATTAATAAAGTTTGCGGATAGTTTTATGAGGATAGTTTTTTACAGTACTAATTCAAATGTATTTGATGATAAAACTTTTATAATCTCTGTGCTGCCCCACAATAAAAACAGCTTTATGGATTTTATCTCTTTGCATCCTGAGCATGAGTTTTTCTGTGTTACACAAAAGCCCGGCATGTTTATGCCCGAAGAAAAATCCGAACTTAAGAATGTCATATATCTTCCACAGTCAACAGACACCAAAATTTTTGCCGAACAGATTATACAACTCAAGCCGGATCTTGCAATTGCAATGACCTTCTGGATTGAACCATATGACTGGCTTACTGTAAGTGATTCTCTAGTTGCCCGTGAATTACAAAAGCAAAACATAAATACAATCTGTCACAGTGTTGAATGCGGTTTAATTTGCTTTGATAAATGGCGTACACATAATGAACTTAAAAGACTTGGTTTTAATGTACCACAGGCGGTTTTTTGTGATCACGATTTATATTTTTGTGCAGGCAGCAATAAAGAAGTTTTAAAGAATGTTTACAAAGAAAGCGTATACAATCAGGTAGAAAAGCTTACGCTCCCTGTTATAATAAAAGACACAACCGGCTTGAGCTCTTATGGAATGACAGTTGCACATACTTACGGCGAAGTTATTGGCTACCTTAATTCAAAACGAAATAATTCAAATCGCCTGATAGAAGAATTTATAAACGGCCGCCAGTTTGGTCTGGAAGTTTATGGAGTGCCCGGAGCATATCAGGTGCTGCCTCCATTTGAATTCAGTGTAAATCAATATGGAATTACAAGTCCAAAACAAAGTACAAAAACAGGACCATTCCCGTTGCTGGATATATTACGCGAAATGATTCTAAAACTTGCAGAAGGCCTTAAGCTTTACGGAGCTGCACAGGTTGATTTAGTTTTGGATGAAAATGATAACTGGCATATAATCGAAATTAATCCAAGACTCAGCGGAATGAGTTATACTTATGCCTGTGCCTGCAGTCTTTCTGTTTATGAAATGCTGTACCGTTCGTGCGTTGAAAAATCTGCACTTCCCCAGCCCGCACCCTTTGTCATGAGTTTTAAACTTCCTTTAATGACCGAAAACCAGATGAAAGAAATTGCTGCTCTTGATGGAGTCTGCCTGTTAAATCAGACTAACGACCTTGCCGCCAGGCAGGAAAGAGAAAAAGGTTTTTGTGAATGCATTATTTGCTGCAAAGAAAAATCAATTATGCAGAACACACTTCAACAGATTGAACTAATGCAGAAATAGCAATATCACTAAAGTTGCCTTCTGCTGCCATATTTTTTATCTGTTCCGATGTGTATTTTGATTCAGGATAAACAACAACTACAGCCTTGTCCCCGTCCTGCAGAAAGTTTGTCTCTCCCCAGTTTGTATAACGTGTGGCCCCAATAGAAACCATTATGCGCTCAGGACAGCCTGCAGCAACAAGATAACTGTGAATATTCTCAGCCGGTCCTACATCCTTCTGGTTATTGAATTTGTCAATCATCCAGTCTGTAAGCTTTTTGTAGATATAGCTGTAATTGCGTACTTCAGAATTTTCACCGTATTCGTAAACCTTACCGTCGCGGATTAAAAAGCTTGCAATGCGATAATCATCCAAAAGGCAGCCTGTTTCAAAACCATCTGCTGCAATCTGATTTTGTGAAAAGCCCTTTGTACACTTTCCCCAGTTTTTCTTTTCACTGATTTTCTTAGCACCCTGCTTACGGATCGAGCAGTCATTGGAAGCGCCGAAACATACCGGCTTAAGGTTTACAAGTTTTTCATCCTTCCATTCTGCATCAAAAACAATTGCACATTCAGGTTCAATCTGAAGCTTTTCTTCGTTCTCGGGAAAACTAATCTTTTTAGAATCAAAGGGAAAAACTTTTAAAAACTGTGGAGCAGCATCTCCCGAAGGAATATATGTCGGGAAAATTGCCTTGGGTTCATTTGCTTCTTTTGTCTTTACATTTGCAAAATCAATTGCTTCACCGGCCTGTTCCAGATGTCCGGTAAAATTACCTGCAACACCAAAACAGGGAATATCAGTTGAATCGTAAAAGTTCATCTTATCTGCCCTTAAGCTTTTTAATTACTTTTTTATGCCAGAACGCCCTGAGCTTTTCTGCAAAGCTGTAAAGATTATAAATCTTCTTAAAAGGAATATCCCAGCTTCCGGTTCTATGAATTATCCTGCCGCCAAAATTTGCCTTAAACATATATAGCCCGTGCATAGGATGATTTTCGTTTTCTCCATCAGGCGGCATTCCGTACATGTCATAATATTTTGAGCCGTAAGCCTTGGCATCCTTCATGGCAGTCCACTGCAAAAGATGGTTCGGCATAAGGTTTCGTTTATGATTACTGCTGGCACCATAAAGATATATAGCTTCGTCATGACTGAACAATGTCATTATGGATGCAATCTCGTCTTCTTCGTGCTCTGCAATATAAAGTGAAATTACAGGAACATCATCGCCTTGTGCAATCTGCTTTGCAGAAGACTGAATCAAATCAAGGTAATATTCTTTTGCATGGCTTGAGTTTCCGTCACGCGCATTTGTTTCTTTTGTCAATTCATAAAATCTGTCAATTTTAGAAATTATTTCAGGAGAACTACCGTCATATTTTTTAATGCTAACTCCCTTCTTTTCTGCAAGCCTGATATTGTAGCGCCACTTTTGATGCATCTTCGAAAGTATTTCATCTTCGCCCGCAGTTAAGTCCACAAGCGTTGTATCCGGCGGCTGAATATCTACCCTATTCTTTTTAAGTCCAAGCTTGTCTGCAAAAGAAATAATCTTCATGCCGTGATTAAAATCATAGCGTTCTTCAACACTTTCAAAAGCAACATCAGGATCAAAACGGATGGCAATTGTATTTGCAGGCAATTCTCCCTTAAGCGAAAAAGCAATGTCATGCAAAAGATTTGCAAACTCGATGGTCTGGTCATTTGCATTTATTTCTTCAACATTAAAAGGCAGCTTTGGAAAAAGCGGAACATATGCAATAGAAAATTTATCGCCTGCAAAATCTCTATTCAAAACAGAAACTTCTTCTGTTAAGGTTTGAGAGTCACTGTCCTGATTGTAAGTAATTTCTAGCAAAAATCGTCTGTAAGTCCAGCCGTGACGAGACTTAAACTGGCACCAGAAAGGTGTTTGCAAAAATGAGCCGCAGTTTGTATTTTTAGTTGAATCAACAGGTTTTACATGAATATCAAACATTATTCATTGCCTTGACCCGAAGTATTTTGAGCAGTGTTTGATTCATGCTTGTGATGTGATAAATTCTGCTGCATTTTTTCGTACTCAATTTTGGCCTGTTCATATTCTTTCTGCATTTTGTGATTAAGATTAAGGAAGATTATGAAGAATGAAATTGAAAGTCCCACGCTGTTCAATGCAATACCAAAGTTCATTATCTGAACTATCTGACAAATGAAAGGTACGAAAATGAAAGAAGCAAAACCAAGGTTTTCAAAGTTCTGTACTTTCTTGTGATATTTGAGAATCAAAAGCAGTGCTTCGATATAAATGAATGCTTCGATGATTACAGTTATATTAAAGAGCTTGCCACGAGAATAAGTGTTTTCTTCTGAAATGATGTAATAGCCGTTGTTTGTAATTGGAGTGATTATAAGGAATATTACATAAATTATAACCATGGCAATACAAAAATACATATAACTGTTTTTGATTTCGCCGATTTCGCGATAGTAATTAATGATATATCCGATGTAGAAGAAGAAAAGCATTATGCCGCTAAGGAAGAAGATGAATGATGATACAGGCAATGCAACCAGCTTCCATGCAGCATCGGTTCCTTCGCTTATCCACATAAAAATATCTGTAATGCCATAAACAATGGCTGCAAGGTTGGTAAATGCAAACCATCTTGCAGGCTTATCTACCTTCTTAAACATAAAGATAAATATTGCAATTATGATTGAGATAATTACACTGTAGGCATCCAGCGATACGTTTATCGCATTAATTACTTCTTTTGTCATCATCCGATTTCACTATTTACTGCTTTAATTGTAACAACTTCTTTGTTATTTGCAAGTAAATTTTTACCTGCAATCTGAACTTTTCCGTTTACAGCTTTTATCTGTACGCTGAAAAATTCATCGATGTTGATTTCCTGTTTTTTAGCGGCTGCAGAATCTGCACCTTCGAGTACTACCTTTGTACCAGGCTCTGCCCATCCGGCATCAAGAACTTCTACGCATTCCTTGCCGTTTTCGTCCTTGTAGTCGCCTGCCAAAAGCATACCACGGCTTTCGATACCACGCATTGTTCTTGGAGCAAGATTTGAAGCAATGATTACATGCTTATTCAAAAGCTCTTCTTCCTTAAGGTACATGCGCAGTCCCGACTGAATTGTACGAGGTGTACCGCTTCCGTCATCAAGAGTTTCTATATAAAGCTTTTCTCCTTCAGGATTTGGCTTAACATCTACAATCTTTGCAACTGTAAGTTCGATGTTTGCATTAAAGAAGGCTTCCTGCTGATCAAGCGGTAATGCTTCAGGTTCTGCGTGTGATTTCTTTTCCTGTTTCTTAGCAGCCTTCTGTTCTTCCTTCTGCTGCTTACCACTGAACTTTTCGCGGAATGCAAGCATGGTCTTCTGGTCAAGCGGCTTAAAGAATACTTCTGTTGGGCCGACTGTTGTAAGGCCTTCTGTTTTTCCAAGATCATTCCAGTTACAGCCAGGAACAGTTTCCATACCAACCTTCTTTTCTTCTACATGAAGTCCAAAATAGCTCATAATCGCTTGAGTATACTGAGGCATGTATGGATTCATCATAATCATAAGATCTTTAATTACATAGCAAAGGTTATGGATAAGGCTTTCTGCAACTGCAGGATTTTCTGTACGTGCCTTCCATGGTTCTGTTGCCTGGAACTTTTTATTACAAAGGTCAGCAATTTCAAACATTGTGTGGAATGCATCCTTAAGGTCTGCCCATTCCAGATAATCTGTAGCCTTCTTTTCAAGCTCACGAACCTGAGCCCAGAGTTCTTCATCAACAGGAGCGTCAGGAATCTTTCCTTCGTAGTATTTATTTACAAACAAAAGTGTGCGGTTTACAAGATTTCCAAGATTTCCGATAAGTTCACCGTTGAGCTTTTCCATAAAGTCTTTCCAGGTAAACTGATAGTCCTGCTTTTCAGGGCGGTTATAGAAAATGTAGAAGCGCCATGCGTCTGCAGGGATTCCTGTTTCAATTGCGTCAGAACCGAATACACCGATTCCAAGACTCTTAGAGAATTTACCATCCTCGTAATTAAGGAACTCTGTAGAAGACATATGATGAAGCTTTGTCCATTCATGAGGGCTTCCAAGCATTGTACAAGGGAATACGACTGTGTGGAACGGAATATTGTCCTTACCGATAAACTGGAACAAATCTACCTTAGGCTTATCCTTTGCTTCTTCAGATTCAGAAGGAATCCACCAGCTCTTCCAGTCAAATGTACCACGGCCTGATTTAGCAAGCTCATCTGCAAGCTGCTTTGTGATAGAAATATAACCGATTGGTGCATTGAACCAAACATAGAATACCTTGTTTTCGTAGCCTTCCTTTGGAACAGGAATACCCCATTTAAGGTCACGTGTAATAGCGCGTTCCTGAAGTCCGTCTCTGATCCATGCCTTGGTCATGTTGATGGCATTGTCAGACCAGCGTCCTTCTACACTTGCCTTTTCCATCCATTCATTAAGCTTTGGACTGATTGAAGGAAGATCAATATAAAGATGCTTTGTTTCGCGAACCTCCGGTGTTGAACCACAGGTATGACATTTAGGATTTTTAAGTTCAATAGGATCAAGCAGAGAACCACATTTATCACACTGGTCTCCTCTAGCCTTTTCGTAACCGCATTTAGGACAGGTTCCGTCAACATAGCGGTCTGCAAGGAACATATTACAATGTGGACAGAAAAGCTGCTGGTTTACATGCTCTTTAATATAGCCTGCAGCATCAAGATCCTTAAAAAGACTCTGAGTGATTTCTGTACACTGTTCGTTTGAAGTACGTCCGAATTTATCAAAATTGATATTAAACCATTTATAAATCTTTGTGTGTTCCTGATAATAATGATTACACAAAGCGCGAGGTTCTTTACCTTCCTCCAAAGCCTTGGTCTCTGTTGCAGTACCATATTCATCTACACCGCAAACATAAAGTGTATCATACCCGCGGCTACGGCAGAATCGTGCAAAAACATCCCCCGAAAGCGACTGAATGATATTTCCCAAGTGTGGAATATTATTAACATACGGCAACGCAGCGGTAATTAATCTTCTGTTCATTATTGTTTGTACTCCCGTTTTTTAGATAAGAAATTGTCATAACAATATAACAAAAAAAATGATTATTTACAATAAAATGCATTCGAAAAATATATGCGAAAGGGAACAAACCGAAGGGCAAAATGACTCTGTCTGTTGATGCCGCGCAGCGGCAGTCAATAGTTCCATTGCAACAGACAGCGTCAAGCGCGATATCGCGCGGTTTTGACCTTTGGTTTGTGACCGGAAGCATATATTTTTCTATAATAATTTTAATGACAATAAATATTTTTAAGTGTATAATATAAAATTATGACAGTATTTTTATCATATGCTATATTGTTGAGTATTGTAACCGAAGTCAGTGTACTTTTCTTACGCTTTTTTGCTCTTGATTTTATTTACAATACTCCAGAAGAGATGTTTATTGGTGGATTTGCAATCAACATGATTGTATCCGTTGTTTTACTGCTTGTTGCTTTGATAATCGCCTGGTTTATCTGCCGTCCATTTGATAAGACTCTTAAAAAAATCAAAGAAGAAAATTATTCTCCGGACGAAGATGAAATCAAAAAATGTCTTGGTACTTATAGAAAATTAAACATTCTTACAATCTCTGCCAACTTTATTGGTTTCTTTGTAGGACAGGTTTATATAGTTTGGGATGGTATTCGTACAGGCCGTGCAGATTATATCCTTATCCGTGCTATTCTGATTGTAGTTCAGGCTGTAGCCTTTGGCGGTATTTCATGTATGTCTACCGTAAACGGTCTTGATTCAATCCTGGCCAAGCCACGTTCTTTATTAAAGATTCAGTCGGTTGCTAACCTTAAAAAATACCGTTCAATGACACTTACAAGCATTCTTACAATGACCTTCTTTATTACACTCATCTTTGTTTCTGTAAATATGCTTTGTACCCTTTACGGTTCATTCTCATTCCCTAATCAGGATATCTGGATGAAAAAAGCCGTATTGTGTTTTATCCTTTCAATCGTACTTGCAGGTTATCCTTTCCTTGTAATTATTTATGGACTTACCGGCCGTATGAAGCATGCTTCTAAGGTTATGGAAGATATTGCACAGGAAGGCGACCTTAAGCACCGCGTTGATATTACAATCCTTGATGACTTTGGTGTACTTACAACTTCTATCAACGAAATGATTGATAAGCTTTCTACAATGATTAAACAGCTTATTGACAGTACAGACACCGTTTCTTATACCTCAAAAATCATCAATGCCTCGGTTTTCAACTCTACTACTGCTATTGATGATTTTAATACCATGCTTGATAAAATTAACAGCAACTCCAGCGAGCAGAACAACCTCGTATTGGAAGCAGATAAGAATATTTCAAGCCTTGCCAAGAGTATTAAGGTTATAAAAGAGCATCTTGCAGAACAGTCAAATTCCGTTGCTACAATTTCTTCTTCCGTAACCCAGATGACAGCAAATATCGGTTCAGTTGCAGAAACTGCCGAAAAAGCACGTGCTTCTGCCGAAATTCTTACTCAAAAGAGTGAACAAGGTAAGCAGTCTATCGAAAATGCCATTGCTACAATGCAGGAAATCCAGAAGAGCTCTGCCGAAGTTCAGAAATTCGTTAATATCATCAAGAATCTTGCAAGCCAGACTAACCTTTTGTCTATGAACGCCGCAATCGAAGCTGCTCATGCAGGAGAGTTTGGTCAGGGATTTGCCGTTGTTGCCGAAGAAGTTCGTAACCTTGCAGAATCTTCTGCCAAGAGTGCAAGAAACATTCAGCAGCATATCGAAGACATGATTGTTACAATTGATAACGGTGTAGAAACAATTAACTCTGCCGGTGAATCATTTATGAATATTTCCCAGAAGGTAGAAGAAACAGCAACCTTTGTTGCCGAAATTTCTGCCGCTATGGAAGAACAGAAGATTGGTGCTGCAGAAACACAGCAGGCAACAATTACTGTAGTAGATGCAGTTCATGCGGTTAATGATCTTGCCCAAACACAGACAGATGATGCACAGCAGGTTCGAGAATTCATGCGTACTGTAGTTCAGGCTTCTGAGTCTACCCTTAAGGCAGTACAGGATGGTGTAATTGCTACCATGCATCTTAAGGAATCTGTACAGGAAGTTAAAGATTCTGCCACAAACAATACCCAGTCTGTTGATGTTATCGAACAACAGGTGGGCTTGTTTAAGGTATAAGATTGTCGGGGCAAGCCCGACAATGACCTGTCTTTCCCGGGCTTGCCCCGGGATTTTTTTATTTAATATCCTTACGCATGATTTTACCGGAAATTGTCTTAGGAAGACTGTCGGCAAATGCTACGATTCTCGGATATTTATAAGGTGCAGTTGTCTTTTTAACAAAGTTCTGTATGTCTTTTACAAGCTCATCGCCTGGTTCATAACCTTTGGCAAGTACAATTGTTGCCTTTACAACCTGTCCGCGTACCGGGTCCGGTGCTGCTGTAACGGCACACTCAACTACTGCCGGATGCTGCATAAGAACAGATTCTACTTCAAAAGTACCTATTCGGTAACCTGAACATTTGATTACGTCATCATTGCGGCCTGTAAACCAAAAGTAACCGTCTTCGTCACGCCATGCATTGTCGCTTGTGTGATAATAACCGTCATGCATAACAGACTTTGTTTTAGCAGGATCTCCAAAGTATTCCATAAAAAGTCCAGGGAAATTACCGTTTGACATATCTACTACAATTTCTCCTACTTCACCGTCTTCTACTTCGTTACCTTCATCATCAATAAGAGTTACGTTGTAGTAAGGGGCCGGCTTTCCAAGACTGCCAGGCTTTATGCGTTCATTTCCATAATTGAAAAGACTGAGTGTTGTTTCTGTCTGACCAAAGCCTTCGCGGATTTCTTTTCCTGTAATCTGCTTCCATTTATTGAATACTTCTTCGCTCAATGGTTCACCGGCTGTCGACCAATGTAGACAACTTGAGAAATCATATTGAGTCAAATCTTCCTGGATAAGGAAGCGGTATATAGTCGGAGGCGCACAGAAAGAAGTAATATGATGCTTTTCAATCTGCTTGATAAGGTCAATAGGCTTGAATTTGTCGTGGTAGTCGTAAATGAAAACACTACATTCTGCTATCCACTGACCGTAAAGTTTGCCCCATACTGCCTTACCCCAACCTGTATCGGCAACTGTAAGGTGCAATCCGCCCTTCTGTACTTGCTGCCAGTAGCTTGCAGTAACTATGTGTCCAAGCGGATAAAGATAATTATGCGAAACAAGCTTTGGATGACTTGTAGTTCCCGATGTAAAATATGCCAAAAGAATATCATCATTTTTGCTTATTTCTTCACGCTTAAGTGCATGGAAAGAATCAAGCTCTGACTGAGGAAGGTTTTTGCAGCCTTCTGTAAAGTCCAGCCATGACGGATGCTTTGCCTTGAACTCTGCGCTCATTCCCTGGTCAATTCCAAAAGGAGGAACTGCAACAAGAGTTTTAAGCGATTCACATTCCTTTTGAGCGTCTTCGATATAACTGAAAAGCTCACGGCTATCTACGGCTATAACCGATTTGATATAAGCGGCATTACAGCGGTAAACGATATCTTCTTTTGTAAGCATGTGAGTTGCTGGAATTACGCTTGCACCGATTTTATGCAGGGCAACAATAGAAATCCAGAATTCATAGCGGCGCTGAAGAATGAGCATTACAAAATCCCCGCGTTTAATTCCAATACTGCGGAAATATGCTGCGGCACGGTCTGTACGTTCCTTAAGCTCTTCAAAGGTCATTCTGAGCTCTTCATCGTTGTCATTGCACCATATAAATGCAAGAGCATCCGGTGTTCGCTGTGCCAGTACATCAACTACATCGTATCCAAAGTTAAAGTTTGCAGGCACTTTTATTTTATAATTTGCAAAAAAGTCGTTGTAATCCTTGAATTCGGTCTGTTCGAGAAAATCTTCTAACATATTAAGTTCCTATATAATAATTGCCAGAAATTTGGCTTTTTTATCGTTCAGGGCTTGCATACCGTGCTGCTTAGTGGCATCAAAATATACGCTGTCCCCTTCTTCCAGTACCATTTCTTTGCCGTCGACTACAAGCTTCATACTTCCTTCAATCATGTATTCAAACTCGTGCCCCGGGTGGGCATTAAAATGGATATTGCGGGTTTCTTCCGGTGTAATTGTAACTATAAAAGGATCTGCCTTGCGGTTCTGAAAACCTGCGGCCAATGCCTGATATTTATAATCACTGCGTCTGTCTACCGAAAGTCCCTTGTCCTTTTTGGTAAAGCAGTAAGAATGCATGTGCGGTTCTTTTCCTGAAATAAGAGTACCAAGATCAATTCCATACTTTTTTGACATTGACTGTAAAATACCAACAGGAATATCAATTGTACCGGTTTCATACTTCTGATACTGTTCAATGGAAATGCCGCAAACTCCTGCAGCTTCTTCTACCGATACATCCATAATTTCACGCAGACCGATTAATCGGTCTGCTACTGCCTTGATCTCCTCGTTCATATTTCACCTCTAAGTGTTTGATTATGCTTGTATATTACAAGATTTTTTCTTAATTTTCAATAGAAAAATTAAAATATATTAAAAATATTTAGTATAATTAAAGTTTTTGAAAATGTTTTAATTTATATTATTGATTAAATGTATATAAAAATATACGCGAGGGAATAAAACGGGTGGCAAAATGACTCTGTTTGTTGATGCCGCGGGAGCGGCATTTAATAGTTCCACTACAACAAACAGCGTCAAGCGGGCTAGCCCGCGCTTTTGACACCCGTTTTGTGACCGGGAGCATATTTTTATATCCTTTAAAAAATATTAAAAATATGATATAATAATATAATTAAAATGAACGAAAAGAAACTCAACAAAAAAGGCATATTCAAACGTAAACTCAAACGATTACTCACAAATCCGTTCACTTATATTGCCATTATAATTGTCATTTCAATTTGTATTGCCACCTGTATTGTTCATGAATATGAAGCAGATGGTAAAACTGACAGCGAAATATTCGGCTGGTTTGACACTATATGGCATACAATTGTAGCTGTTTCGGCTGCATACTTTGATTATTATGTAAAATCTATTCCGGGAAGAATGGCATCTCTTGTACTTCTTCTGTTCGGAATGATTGTATTCAGTTTTATAACCAGTAAAATCACTTCGGGATTCATGAATATCTTGATGAAAAATAATAAAGGTTTAAGGAAACTCAGGAATATGAAAAATCATTTTATTATTTGCGGCTGGCGACCGGGCTTTGATAAGATTCTGGAAGCTGTAATGAATTCTAATCCGGACATTTCTTCGGACAAAATTGTACTTGTAAACGAAGCTCCAAGCGAACATATTGAACAGCTTAAAACAAACCTTTTTTTCAAGGATATTCACTATGTTGCCGGTGATTTTGCCGATGCACAGGTATTAAAACGAGCCTTTATCAATACTGCAGACCGTGCGCTTGTAATTTCGGATCAGTCAAAGAAAAGAACAGAAATTGAAACTGATTCCCAGACCGTACTTGCAGTTATTGCAATTAAAAACGAGAATCCTTCTGTATATACTGCAGCCGAAGTTATAGACAAAAAATTTGAAGAGCACTTAAAGCTTGCACACTGTGATGAAGTTCTTCTTACACAGGAATATGAACACAGCCTTTTAGCAACAGCTTCCAGTGGACTTGGCTACAGTAATGTAATCAAATCCTTTATCGGAACAGACGCAGATTCGGGAATCATTATCGAAGATTTCCCTTCATCATATTTTGGAAAACCCTACTCTGACCTTCTGGAAAAATATTCAAAAGAAGAAGGAAGCGTACTTGTAGGACTTTTGATTAATAACGAACCGCTTTTGACTCCAGATGACACTTATGTAATTCCTGAAAAGTCAAAGGCAATCCTGATTTGTACAAATCAAAAACAGGAAGAAAAGAAATAGGAAACTTTTGTATGGCAGAAAAAAAACAGCTTAAAAAGATTTCTTTTTTCAGAAGACTAAAACTTTTCTTGCAGGAGCCTATTACTCTAATCTGCATTGGAATTGTCTTTTTAATTTTCATTGCATGTATTGTTATTTATCATGCAGAAACAAAAACCGGCAGCGGTATTGAAACAAAATTTGATACCTTCTGGTTTATGTGTGTTGCAGTTTTTGCCAACTACTTTGAATATGTCTGTGAGTCACTTCCAGGACGTATGGCAGGCTGGACAATGCTCATGACCGGACTCGTTCTTTTTGGTGTAATTACAGCTAAAATAACATCTCTGTTCGTTGATATACAGATGAAAAATGATAAGGGGTTAAAAAAATTGAATTCTATGAATGACCATTTTTTAATTTGCGGCTGGCGTCCCGGCTTTGACAAGATTCTGGATAATGTTTTCATTTCTAACCCGGATATTTCTCCGGATCAGGTTGTTCTTATTAATGAAGCAACTGAACAGATTGAACTTTTAAGGACAAATAAAAAATACAAGGACTTAAATTATGTTTCCGGTGACTTTACCGACGAAGCAGTATTAAACCGTGCTCATATCAAAACTGCCAGCCGTGCCCTTGTAATTTCAGATAAATCAAAGGAATACTCTCCTCTTGAAATTGACTCTCGTACAGTTCTTGCTGTATTGACCATGGAAACCATGAGCCGCGGTCTATATATAGTTGCAGAACTTATTAGCGAAAAGTTTGAAAAGCATCTTAAGATGGCACACTGTGATGAAATTATTTTGAGTCAGGAATATGAAAGAAGTCTTTTAGCAACAGCCTCAAGTGGTCAGGGCTATGGTAATGTAATTAAATCCCTGATTAGTGATGATTCAGATTCAGGTATTTTAATTAGTGAGATTCCGGAAAGCTTTGTAGGCAAAACCTATCAGGAATTAAAGGAATATTCACTCAAATCTTCAAAAAAGAATGGTATTATTGTTGGACTTCTTCTTAATTCAGGAAACTTTCACCTGCGCCGAATGGAAGCTATCCGCGAGGCTCAGAAAAACCCGAATATTTCTGCAATCATATCAAGTCTTCAAAAGGTAAAAAATCTTGTGAGCAATGAACCTCTTCTTGCCCCATCAAATAATTTTATTGTTCCAAAGAATGCCCGTGCAATTTATGTACGGGGAAAGCCGAACGAAAACAATTAACGGAGGAAAAGAATGGATTCTTTTGAAAAAGTATTGCCAAAAATATTAAAGCTTCAGCTCTTTGCAGATTTCAGCGATTCAGATCCGACAGATATAGAAATTTTAAAATCAGTTTATGATATTCTTGAAATAAAGACTTTTAAAAAAGATGAAGTAATTATCCGCGAAGGAGAAACCGGAAGCTTGTTTTATATTCTCTATTCCGGCCAGGTTTTAATTACCCGTGGAACTCCAGCCGGTGATATTATTGCTCTTGCCACCCTTAATTCTGAACAGAACATCTTTTTTGGAGAAATGGCAATTATTACAAACGACCAGCGTTCTGCAACTGTAACTGCCAATACAAACTGCAGTACTCTGACCATTTCCGGAGAAAAGTTTTCTAAACTTTGCGATAAATATCCGGTACTGGGCTACAGAATATACAGCGTGCTTGCCCGTCGTCTTGCAAAAACCCTGCGCGAGACAAATAATGACAAGGCGATTTTGTATGAAGCCTTGTGCAATGAGATAGAGATTGGTGTTTAGTCTTCTACCTTCAGAACTTCTCTACGGTACTTTGTTCCAATTTCGGTGAGCTTGAACTTCTGGATTTTGCCGGAACCGGTCATAGGGAATTCATCCAGGAACATTACAAGCTGCGGCCACTTAAACTTAGAAAGCTTGTCGCGGCAGAACTCAATTACATCCTGTTCTGTAAGCTGTTTGCCTTCGTGCAGGATGATAAAAGCACCTGTAATTTCACCATAGCGTTCAGATTTAACTGCAGCAACCTGAATATCTTTAATTTCAGGCATCTGAGCTAAGAACTCTTCAATTTCCTTTGGATAAATATTTTCACCACCGCGGATAATCATATCTTTAATGCGGCCTGTAATCTTAAAGTTTCCGTTTTCATCCTTTACACCAAGGTCACCTGAATGAAGGTATCCGTTCTTGTCGATTGTTTCAGCGGTAGCTTCAGGCATTTTATAGTAGCCCTTCATTACGTTCCAGCCCTTACAACACATTTCACCCTGTACACCAACAGGACATTCCTTACCTGTTTCAGGATCCAGAACCTTTACATCAATACCTTCAAAAGCGTCACCTACTGTGGTAGCCTTTACTTCTACAGTATCGTTCCAGTGGCTCTGAGTCATACCCGGACTTGATTCTGTAAGACCATAAACAGAAGTAATTTCAGGCATATGCATTTTTTCGATTACGGTTTTCATAAGTTCTACAGGAACACCGGAACCTGCCATAATACCTGTGCGTAGAGAGGTCAAATCAAACATGCTGAACATAGGATGATTAAGCTCTGCAATAAACATTGTAGGAACACCGTAAAGCGATGTACACTTCTCTTTCTGAATTGAAGCAAGTGCAACAAGAGGATCAAAGCTTTCCAAAAGTACGTGAGTACCGCCATGAGTAAGAACGGCCATAACACCAAGTACAATTCCAAAACAATGGAAAAGCGGAACCAGGAGGCAAAGGCGGTCATTTTCTGTATAGCGCATGCGCTCACCGATAATCCATCCGTCGTTGATGATATTATGGCTCGAAAGCATTACACCCTTTGGAAATCCTGTTGTTCCTGAGGTATACTGCATGTTTACAACATCATGCTGGCTTACCTGATCTTCAATTTCGTGAATAATCTTAATATCAACATGCTGACCAAGAAGTAAAAGCTCCGGAGTTGAATAAAGGCCTCGGAATTTTTCCGGTCCCATAAAAACAACATTGCGCAGGCATGGAAAACGCTTGGATTTAAGGCATCCGCGCTCATATTCATCAATTTCGGGTACAAGCTCTTTAATCATTGCAACATAATTTGAATCTTTTATACCGTCGCAAAGACAAAGAGTTGTTAAGTCTGCCTGTTTTACCAGGTATTCAAGTTCGTGGGATTTATAAGAAGTATTAACAGTTACTGCAACAGCACCAAGACGTGCACATGCAAACATATAAGTAAGCCAGTCCGGAACGTTTGTAGCCCAGATACCTACATTATCACCCTTGCGTACGCCGATTGCATAAAGTCCACAGGCAAGGTCATCTACACGTTTGTCAAATTGAGCATAAGTAAAACGAAGATCACGGTCTGCATAAACCATAAATTCGTGCTCAGGATTAGCTTTAGTTTTTTCTCTTAAAAGTTTGGATAAAGTTAATTCTATCATATGTAAAAATATACAAAAAAATATATAGAAAATCAATAGAAATATTTAATAATATTAAAGATATTTAATATTATTAAATAATAAGCGTGAGGGAACAAAACGGGGGACAAAATGACTCTGTCTGTTGATGCCGCGGGAGCGGCATTCAATAGTTCCATTGCAACAGACAGCGTCAAGCGGCCTAGGCCGCGCTTTTGGCCACCGTTTTGTGACCGTAAGCATTTTTTTCTTAAGCATTTTTTTCTATCTTTTTTGAAATTTTATGATATAATTATATGTTATGGAACGTTGCCTTGTGGCTTTAAGCGGAACTGGAACCAAAGAAAATGATTTTCAGATCTGCTACGAAAAAATTTCTTCTCAAAACTGCTGTCCCAAAATAATTATTTTTTATTCAGACTATGATGATTTATGGTACTATGCAAAGCAGCTTAAAGAAAAATTCCCCGAAGCTACTTCAATAGGATGCTCAACATGTATGAATTTCTGTACAGAAGGATATTCCGAAAAAGGATTTTCCATGATGGCAATTTTCAGCGGTGTTGAATGTTCTTCAGGCTTAATTTATGAGGTATCAAGGCATCCAAAAAACTACTCCCAGCATATAAGGGACGCTCTAAAATCACTTACATCAACTGACAATACCTGCTGTCTGGAATTTACTACCTCAGGTTTCCGCTGCGAAGAGCTTGTCCTTGACACCTTTGAAGAACTCCTGCATGGAACAAATATCAAGGTAGCGGGTTCTACAGCCGGCAGCAATATAAATGAAAAAACTTCCCTGGTTGCCTTAAACGGAGACATTTTTGTCGAGACCTGTGCCTTCATTTTCATTCACAATCTTGAAGGAAAAATCCAGCTTTACAGAGAAAACCTGTTCCGCCCTACCGCACATCAGCTTAGAATTACAGATGTTGCCTGCGACGAACAGCGTGTATATGAATTTGAAAACCGCCCGGCTGCCGAAGTTTTATGCAATCTTTTGAATGTAGACAAGGAACATCTTCTTGCTACCCTTAAAACAAATCCTATAGGCAGAATCGAAGGAGACAGCATCCTTATTTCCGAAGCAAAAGAAGTTATGCCGGATGATTCAATCATTTATTATACAAGACTTTATAACATGACCCGCGTAGTTCTTCTGGAACAGGATCATTTTGAAAGTGTATGGGATGAAACAGCAAGACATATGAAAAAGCTTTTGCCAAATCCTTCTTTTTCAATTGCCGTACACTGCATATCACGAACCCGACTTATTAAATCCCAGAATAAATTTGATGATTTTTCAAACAGACTCTGTTCAATACTTGGAAAATACATTGGTGTTTCAGGTTATGGAGAACAGATTATGTATAATAACCTTAATCAATCTATGGTATTAATTTGTTTTGAATAAATTAAACTTTACAGAGGCCTTTGATGTTCAGATTCAATAACGGAATAATTGTCACTAACGAAAACTGTATCGGCTGTAATTATTGTATTTCTCAATGCTCTATTATGGGTGCAAACATTTCCGCTACCAGAAACGGAAAAAAAATCATAGCGGTAGATTCCGACAAATGTAATCACTGTGGTAAATGTATTGCCCTTTGTATACACGATGCCCGCGAGCTTGTAGACGATACCGATCAGTTCTTTGAAGATTTGAACAACGGAGAAAAAATCTCGCTCATAATTGACCCAAGCTTTTATTTTGCCTATGGCGAAAAGGCATATCAGATTTCGCAGTACTTTCACTCACTCGGCGTAGAAAAAATATACGACAGCTCATTCGGTTCTGAAATTTCCATCTGGGCAACAGTAAAATATCTTAAGGAAAACTATGATAAGCCTGTAAAAGAAAAAGCCTTTATCGTAAACAACTGCCCTGCCTTTATAAATGTTGTAGAGATGAAGTATCCTCAGCTTTTGAATAAGGTTATTCCTATTCAGTCGGGACCATTTTGTACTGCAATCTATGCACATAAATATTTAAAGGACACAAACAAAATTGCATATCTTGGTCCTTGTATTGCTAAAAAGGATGAAATGATTACCAGGAATACGCATAATAATATTAACTATAACCTTACCTATACTCACATCTGGCAAAAAATAAAGGATATAGATTTTTCAAACTACGAGCCATATTATTCAGATCTTAAAAGCATTGGATTTGGACGCTTTACAATAAGAACCGGCTTTTACAAGATGATGATTTCCCGCTTCTTCTCTGTAAAGGAAGTTACGATGGTACACAGTGGAGCCGGAGATCCTACATTCAAAAAAATCCTTATGTATACTGATACCGAATACGATAACCTGCAGCCGCTGCTTGCCGAAGTTTATGCGTGCAACCAGGGTTGTTTTGAAGGTCCAGGTGCCGAAACTACTGTTTATAAAAAAGGTGAAAACTTTTCACGCTTCTTAAAAGAGTTTAAAGAATATTTTGAAAGCTTTGAACCTGCAACAACAGATTTTAAAAAATCTACGGAATTCCTTTTTAATAAATTCAAAGATTTTGATGCAAATGATTTTAAGAGGGAGTTTACAGAAAGATATATTCAGCCATATCACATTTCTGATTCAGTTTATGATGATATCTTTAATTCCATGCTCAAAACTACAGAAGAAAAACGTCATATAGACTGCGGTATGTGCGGCTACAAAACCTGTAAGAATATGGCAACCGCAATAGCCTACTCGTACAACAAAAAGGAAAACTGTATTCATTATATGAATGATGAAATGATGCATCGTCTTTATACAGATACAGTTGCCAACTGTCCAAACCGACAGGCCTTTGTAGAAAAAGTTACTGAGGTTATGGAGCAGAATCCTGATAAAAAATACAGACTTTACTGCGGTGATATTAACAAATACAAGGTTATTAACGAGCTTTACGGCAGCGATATAGGTGACGCAGTATTACGTACAATAAGCAGTAAATTTCATGAGCTGTTTCATGGTATCGGCTGGTGGGCAAGAATTACCAGCGGTCAGTTTGCATTATTCATCGAAGAAACCCTTGATAATATTCAAAAGATAATGAATCTTAAATCCTTTGACTGTACAGCTTTGGGAATTAACTACCCTATTACCATGCGCTTTGGTTTTTACAGTATGCAGGAAAATGCAGATGAGCAGAATCATTCTGTTATGAATATGATTAACAGTGCAATTCTTGCCATGGATTTAAGGGTAACACTGCAGGAAAATACTTACAGTGCCTTTACACAAAACCTCAAAAAGAAACAGCATGACGAAGCAAAGCTTTCTTCTCTTATGAAGCTTGCTCTTGATAATAATGAATTTATCCTTTGGTATCAGCCGCAGTATTCTTCTTCTTCAGGTAAGCTTGTTGGAGCCGAAGCGCTCTGCCGCTGGATAAATAAAGAAGGCCAGATTATTTCGCCGTCTGTATTTATTCCGGTAACAGAAAAAAATGGATTTATCCGTTATCTTGATAAAGAAATCTGGAGAAAGGCATTCAGCACGCTCAGAAGATGGATTGACGAAGGCTATGAGCCTGTTCCTATTTCCATAAATATTTCCCGTGTAAGTCTTGAATCAGACGGAATCTATTACACAATAAAATATCTTAAGGATGAATATCACATTCCGCCTGAGCTTGTACATTTTGAAATTACAGAAAGTGCCTACATCGGCGACGAAGGAAACTTTTTACAGCGCATCAATTTAATCCGCAGCCTTGGTTTTAAAATTGCCATGGACGATTTTGGAAGCGGTTACTCTTCCCTCAATTCTCTTAAAGATATTCCGATTGATATCATTAAGCTTGATATGGGCTTTTTAAATGATACAAACGGACTTACACAGATTGCAGATGAAAATAATGATTCTATGGAAAACGATAATAGCTTTAATGCAATTCAAAACCGTGGCGGAACAATTATCAGCTCTGTAATTCGTATGGCACAAAAGCTTAAATATATTACTGTAGCAGAAGGTGTAGAAAATGAAGAACAGCTAAGATTCTTGAACAGTATTGGATGTGATATAATCCAGGGATTTTTATTTGCCAAACCAATGCCGGAAGATGCTTTTATTGAAATCTTAAAAAACAAGGATAAAGAATATAAGGTAGCTCCTGTTCAGACTAAAGGGCAATTTGATATTGCAAAATTTATAAATCCTACAACTCAGGAATCATATGTTTTTGATAATTTTGTAGGACCTGCATTAATTGTTGAGTATAACGTAGAAAAAACACATACAACTATTTTGCGAACAAATCCACAGGCCAAAGAATTATTCGGTGTTGCAGACAGATCTTTTGATGTTATAAATAATCTGTTCTCAAGATTTGTTCAGTCTGTAAACGGTAAGCCTATGAGACAAGCCTTTGAGAAAGCAACCAAAACCAAGAAAGAAGTTATCTGCGAAGTGCGCATTCATAATCTGAGTGTACACGATGTAAAATACATAAGGTCTCATATCTGGCAGATTAATACAAATGGTGTTACTTATGTTTTCTACATAATGTTTGAGGATATTTCAGAATTTAGAAATCCGGCAAAATAGCTTATTTAATAATTATACAGTTTCTACCGGTTGATTTAGCTTCGTACATTGCCTGGTCTACTCTGTCAAAAAGAACCGGTGAAGTGTCGCCTTCTTTTATTTCTGTAAGACCAATACTGCAGGTAAGCTTTCCGATTTTGTCAAAGGTTGCATCGGATATTTTCTGCTTAAGCTGTCCGGCAAGTTCCTTTGCCTTTTCAATTTTAATATCGTAGCAGACACAAATAAATTCTTCTCCACCCCAGCGTCCGGTTACAATATTATAATCCTTTGTAAAATCAAGAATCTCGGCAACGAACTGCTTTAATACAACATTACCTGTTGAATGTCCAAACTGATCATTAACTTTTTTAAAGTAGTCAATATCAATCATCATATAGGTAACAGGTATTTTTACAGTATTAAATGATTCGATTGAATTGCTTATTTCGGTTTCGATTCTGCCATGATTAAACAAAGATGTAAGAGAATCTGTAGAAGCAAGCTCTTCGTATTTTTTAAGGCTGTTCAAAAGCTGAATTGAACTGTCATGAATATTCTGAACCATAAATACAAAACGGAAATCATCTTCATTTGTAGTTTCTGCACGGCTGAATATCAACTTAACCCAGATAAAAACACCTTCAAGATTTTTCATCTGACAGTCAAAGGAGGTTGTGCGGCCAGGCATAAGGTTCTTTTTTAAGTATTCAGGATCTGTCCGCTCAAGGAAGAGCTTCTGGTCTTCGGGCCAGATCATGTTTACAATCATCATACGCCAGTCGGTATATTTAATGTCGTAATTCTGCGGATTGCTTGAAATTTCTGTAACATTGATACTGTAGGCAACGTTCTTGATTAAATCTACATACATAGAAAAAAGGAATGAGCTTTGGATAGTATCAATCTTTTTGTCAGTCAGGAATTCGCGTACATATTCTGAATTATCAAGTTCATCAAGCAGAAACATGTAGTTTGTGCTTTCTTCATCAAGGGGATAAATGGAAATCTGCACAAGATAAGATCTATCCTCAATACGCAGCTTAATACGGTCTACATATTTTCCCTTGAATTTTCCAATCATTGGAATAAAAACATGATAATCGTCGGTAATCTTATCTGTCTTATCGTTAAAATGGAACCAAAGCTTTTCTATAAGCTTTTCGTAACTACCATTATCTTCCAGAATATCCTGGAATAGCCCCGATTTTTTTATAACGTGGTAATTGTCCTTTGGGGCATCTACAATTAATATTGCATCAACTTTTTCGAATAATAAATTGGAAACTGATTCCTTAGTGTAATCACTCATAATCCAACCCTCGAAAAAAATATATATATAATAATATTATCCTACTAAATCAGTAGATTTGCAACCTTTATTTTATGCCGGAGTATAAACAACTGCAAGAATCTTTGCAGGATTTTCTCCGTGACTGTGAACGTGATGTGCTACAATTGATTCGTAGTAAATTGAGTCTCCCTGCTTAAGCTCATACTTGTCCTTGCCGTAGATAATTTCTACTTCGCCTTCCAGAACGTAGATGAACTCCTCTCCTTCGTGGGTAGAAGTCTTTATTTCTTCTTCTGAGCTTGGGAAAATATCAATTACAAACGGATCCATGTGGCGTCCGGCCTTGTCTTTGGCGAGTGTATAAAAGTCCAGGTCAGAATTGATTGCGTTTCCTCTGTCGCTGAAGCGTGTTACTTCTTTTTTGTCTTGAGCGCGTGAAACTACTGGGCCTAAGTTTTCGTCATCGTCCATAAAGGTACCAAGTCTTACGCCAAGTACACGTGCAATCTTAATAAGCGGAGTAAGGTTTGGAACAAGACTTCCGTCTTCAATACTTGCAATCTGCTGAACGCTAAGATTTGTGCGTTCACTAACGTCTTCTATAGAGAGTTTGCGGTTTTCTCGAACCAGTTTTACCTTTGCACCAATTTTATTCTTTTCACTCATAATTTCTCCTTATTTAAGATTCCCGCGTCAAGCGCGGGAATGAGACGTACGCTGTCGCGTACTTACCGACATTTTGCTTCGCAAAAGTCGCAGTGTCATTGTCGGGCTTGACGCGGGAATGACACAATGTCATTGTCGGGCTTGACCCGACAATCTCTTACTTAATTTCGTATTCTTTATTATACGCAGCCTCAATAGTAGCAATGTTTATAGGGTTAAACTTCTTATTACGCTCACTGATTGCTTCATCAAGGGCAAACTCAAACGGCTTTGGACCGCTGATCATTCCAGGTATTACTTTGGCAAGACAGCCAAGGACTACCATGTTTGCACCACGCGGATTGTTTGTTTCTGCTGCCATTTCGTTACATGGAAGAGCCAGAGTCTTAATATCCTTACGGGTAGGTTCAATGTCAATCAGGCTGCTGTTATAAATGAGGAGTCCGCCAGGTTTAAGCCATTCTTCAAATTTTGTCATACTTGGTTTGTTCAAGGCAACTACTACATCCGGCTTTTCAATTACAGGAGAAGCAACCTCTTCATCACTTACAATTACAGAACAGTTGGCAGTTCCACCGCGCATTTCTGCACCGTATGAAGGAATGTGAGAAACAAATTTATCTTCGCTCATTCCGGCAAGTGTAAGGATTTTTCCGGCAAGGATAACTCCCTGTCCACCAAAGCCTGCAAAAATTATTTCTGTTGTCATATTAATTCCTCCTGCACCCTACTTTACTACTACGCCTGCAACAGGTTTTGCTGCATCCGGAGCATTGCCTGCAGGAATATCACGGAACACTCCCAGAGGATAATAAGGTTCCATCTGGTCCTTTACCCAGTCTGCGGCAACTGTAGGAGCAACACCCCAGTTTGTAGGACACATGCTCAAAACTTCTACAAAGCTGTAGCCCTTTCCTTCCTTCTGGTAGGTCAAAGCTTTTTTGATTGCAGCCTTAGTCTGATTAATATGCTTTACATCATAAACTGCACAGCGCTCGATATATTTTGGTTCAACAAGTGTGTTCAAAAGCTCGCAGGCACGGATTGGGTAACCAACATCTCCTGCATCACGGCCATATGGACTGGTCTTAGTTACCTGACCAACAAGAGAAGTTGGAGCCATCTGTCCGCCTGTCATTCCGTAAATTGCGTTGTTGATAAAGATTACTGTGATATTTTCTCCACGGTTAGCAGCGTGAACAGTTTCTCCCATACCAATTGCAAGAAGATCACCGTCACCCTGATAGCTGATTACAAGCTTGTCCGGATGAACACGCTTTAAACCTGTAGCAACTGCCGGTGCACGACCATGAGCGGCTTCACAGGAATCAACGTTAATATAGTTATATGCATAAACTGCACAACCAACAGGTGCAACAAGAAGGACATCGCTCTGGATATCTAATTCATCAATTACCTGAGCAATAAGCTTGTGAACAATTCCGTGTCCACAGCCACCGCAGTAGTGAGTCTTATTATCCTTCATTGATTTAGGGAATTCATATTTCTTAGACATAGTTCTTTACCTTCTCAATAATTACATCTACTTTAGGAATAATTCCACCCGGCTCTCCGTAGAAATCAACATCACTTGGTTTATGACCACAATAAAGCTTTACATCCTGAACCATTTGTCCCATAGACATTTCTACAGTAAGGATTTTTTTTGCATTTGCACAGGCTGCTTCGAGTTCCTTCTGTGGGAACGGCCAGAGTGTAATTGGTCTGAAAAGTCCTGCCTTGATTCCCTGTTCGCGAAGCATCTTAACTGCCTTTTTACAGACACGGGCTGCAGTACCATAACCTGTAAGTACTACATCTGCATCATCACACATGTATGTTTCGCTCATTGTTTCATTAGCCTGAATCTTGTCGTAATTTTCAAAAAGCTCTTTTGTATGCTTGTTCAAATCATAGTCATCACCGTTCAAGCGGAGTGAAAGAGCAATATTGTTCTGGCGGTCTGATGTGCGTCCTGTAAGTGCCCAAGGCTTTGGAGGGAACTTTGTAACATATTCAGGAAGGATACACGGTTCACTCATTTGTCCAAGGTATCCGTCTCCCAAAATCATACAAACAACACGATATTTATCTGCAATTTCAAAAGCTTTTACTGTGTAGTCGGCCATTTCCTGAACAGTACCAGGCGCAATAACTACAACATGATAGTCTCCGTTACCACCGCCTCTAGTTGCCTGAAAGTAGTCTCCCTGAGCACCACTAATGTTTCCAAGACCAGGACCACCACGCATCATATTTACGATAACAACTGGAAGCTGAGCTCCTGAAAGATATGAGATTCCTTCCTGTTTAAGAGAAATACCGGGAGAAGAAGAAGAAGTCATAGCGCGGGCTCCGGCAGCACTGGCACCCATAACCATATTTACAGCGGCAAGTTCACTTTCTGCCTGAAGAAAACAGCCGTTTTCCTGAGGTAAACGTTTTGCCATATAAGCGGGAATTTCATTTTGTGGAGTAATTGGATATGCAAAATAATAGCGGCAGCCTGCTCTGATTGCGGCTTCTCCAATTGCTTCGTTACCTTTCATCAATACTTTATTACTCATATTATTCTGCCTCAATCTCTATAACGCAGTCCGGGCACATAGTTGCACAGAATGCACAGGCAATACAACTTGCCTCATCGGTACAAACAGGATAAAAAACACCCTGACCATTGGTTTCTTTTGACATTTCCAGGATTTTTTTAGGACAAACGCGAATACAAAGTGCGCAGCCTTTACATCTCTCCGTGTTAATTAACGGTCTTCCTATTGCCATAATTTCTCCAAAATAATACTATTAATGATAATATAAACTAAAAAAATATTTATTTCAATAGATTTTCTTTAATAATATTAAAGATATTTATTATAATTAAATTTTATTTTCAAGTTACAGGATTATTCCCTGGCACCTGGCACCTAAAACCTGGAACCTAACATCCGAACCACTGAGCAGCAGTCTGATCTGCTAACTGCAGCAGAATTACAAGCGGATTCTGTAAAAAGTTAGAATAATTGTAGGTTTCGCTGTCGCTCAAATCGCTGAATCCCATATGGCGGCTTACTGCTTCTAAAACCATGCGATTTTCTATCATAGAAGGCATTATTTTGAGCATCATAAGTACAGATTCATTACCGTGACCAAGGTTACGATTTTCGCTTTTTGTTTTATAGAAAGGCTGTTTTACCCAGTTTCCGCTTATATCTTTGGTGTTGCGGTATTCTACTCCATAAAAGCCTGTCTTGCAAAAATCGTGAACTAAAGCACTAACAAATATATCTTTGGCAGTAATTGTATATTCATCACCTGTCGGACAGGCAAAATAATTATCAAGTACTGGTTTGGCAAATTCCAGAGCCTGTTTTATAACCATAAGTGTATGAAGACTTAATCCGCCTTTAAAATTTCCGTGGAACTTAGTACTTGCAGGTGCAGTCCAGAAATCAGTTTTATCAAGCCAGTCTTTGAGCGCTGCTGTTTCCATAGGATCTTTCATAATATAATCAATCATATTAAGAATTGCAGGCTTTACATTTTCTATATTGTTTGTACCGTCTGCATGGTGCGGAGAATATTCCTTGTAAATATCCAGAAGCTCGTATACATCTGTAAAAAGTTCGTTTTTCTGTTCGTCGGTCATAAATATATCCTTTTTAAAATATGTCTTTACCGGGCTTGACCCGATAATCATTTATTTGTCAGTATCGTAATCTCTACTCGTCTGTTTCGTGCTCTGCCTTCCGGTGTATCATTGTCGGCTACAGGCTTGGTTCCGCCGCTTCCTTTGGTTATAAACTTATCTTTAGAAAGTCCGCGTGCAGTTAATTCTGCAACAATCGTATGTGCTCGGTCAAGAGAAAGCTGCATTTCATCAGATTCGTCTCCAACTCTTGCTGTATGACCTTCTATCAAAACCATATTGCGAGGCACTTTTTTAAGAAGCTCGGCTATCTGGCCCAGTCTGTTTTTTTCATCAGGCAAAAGCTCTGCCTTGTTGGCAACAAACTGCAGATCTCGGATAATGAGCATATATCCGGAATCTGTTTTTTCATATTCTATATCGTTTTCTGCAATCAGGCTGTTTATTGCAGGAAGTATTAAATCTTCTTCCACAGAGCTAGGATAATCAGTAAACAACGAAATTGTACCCTTGTATGAAATTTTTCGTCCATCATTATAAATAAAGGTTTCGTCTACATTGTCGTGAATTAAAATGGCTGCACCACTGTTCACATCAATATAAATTTTTGCCTCATGCTTACCGGCAGCAGATTTTAAGTTTGGGTCTCCGTCATAATCTATATAACTTGATCCAATTCCATAACCATATCTTGTTGCCCACAAAGCTTTTACTACCCAAACATCTCTTTCGTTATATTCTCTTTGGTCTGTTAATGTGTACTGAACATAAATAGGCATTCTGGTAATAATTCCTTCATTTGAAGGATCTACTGCCCTTATTGCCTTGGCCTCCCAGGTATCTCCAATTTGAATTTCTTTTTTTGGAAACGACGGAAAGCTCCTGAAAGAAGGATAACCGTTATCTTCAAGCATAGTCATTTCGCCATGCTCGTCTATCTTAAACACAGAAACTATTGCATCATGAATACCCTGGTCAATTGCGGCTGCAAGATGCTTTGTATCCTGCTCAACATAAAACAGACCGTCATAAACTCTTTCAGAATTACTGTAAGTTGGAGTTATAAAAGATTTGACCTCGCGGCTTGTAAGTCCCACATACCTGTTGTTTTCATACTTTCGTAAATCTGTACGCTCTGTAAGGATGTAATTATCATTTCCGGAATAGCTCAGGTTAATTGGTTGTGCAAAAAGATATATAGAGAAGAAAAATGATATAATAAAGAGAGTCGTTTTTTTCATATTGGTATGTAGATTGCCGCGCTTTGCTTTAAGGACACGTAGCAATTATATTCCAAGCTCTTCGCCAATCAATACAACTTTGATACGGCCTGCAGGCTTACAGAATCTTGTTGTTACAAACTGTGCACAAATAGTTCCGCTGGACATACAATTCATACACTCCCCGACTTTCTTGCAAGGAGTATCAATATCAAAGCGCTGTGCATTTGCAGGAGCTGCATAACCACGGACTCTGGCATAAGCAGCATCCATGTCTTTAACAACTTTATTCATGCCGGCAATTATAACTACATTTTCAGGTCCGTATATTAAAGCAGCAACGCGGTTTCCTTTACCGTCAATATTAAAGAGCTGACCGTCTTCTGTAATAGCATTGCTGCTCATAATAAATGAACCGCAGTTCAAAGCCTTGTGCATTATAAGCTCGCGTTCGTCCGGTGTAGAACCCTTATCACGATCAATTAAAGAATAGCCTGCTGCTTCCAGCTTTGCCTTAAGTCCTAGCTGATCCATTGTCATTGTACCACCCCAGGCTACGGAATGATTTGCAGGAATAATTTCCAGAATCTTTTTTACGGCAGATTCCTTATCTGAACAATAATAAGCTTCAAAATTTCTTTTTTTCAAGGACTCAACAACCTTGGGACCTTGTAAATCAAAAAGTTTTTTAACCGGTTCTAACACTTATAACTCCTGTCATCCTAAGATGTCTTATAATTGTTGATTCTTAAGCTTAAATGTATCAAGTTCGCTGATCAGGCTTGTTACATTCTGCTTTGTACTGTTTGTAGAAGCAGTAGTTACTGCAACAGCATCAGAAATATGCATAGAGAAATCATTAATCTGATTCATTGTTTCGGAGATAACTCTTGTTACTTCTGAAAGATTCTGCATTTCCTTAAGAATCTGTTCACCACCAACAAGCATTTCGGCAGAACCATTCTTTACTTCGCTTGTAGAATCGCTGATTGCACGCATTGCTTCAAGTACCTGCTGGTTACCTGAATTCTGTTCTTCCATTGCGTTGGCAATAACAGTTTCCTGTTCGCGAACCTTCTGTGTAAGTTCATAAATATTTTCGAATGCAACCTTTACGTGACCAATATCAACTGTAATGCGCGAAATTGAATCAGAAAGCGAATGCAGGTTTTCATCAATTGTCTTAGACTGAGAGCTTGACTGTTCTGCAAGCTTACGGATTTCTTCGGCAACTACGGCAAATCCCTTTCCTGCTTCACCGGCATGAGCAGACTCAATTGCAGCGTTCATAGCAAGAAGGTTTGTACGGCTTGCAATATTTTGAATGATGCTGGAAGCCTGGAGAATACCTTCTGATTGAGTTAATACAGCCTGTGCAGTATCTACGGCAACCTTAACCTGTTCCTGACCCTTTTCAGAAGCATCTTTAAGCAGATTTACAACTTCACCATTCTTTTCAAGAATCTGAGAAACAGAAGCAATGTTAGCAACCATTTCTTCTACAGCAGCACTTGATTGTGTAACACCGGCAGCCTGTGCTTCAATAGAATTATTAAGGGAACGGATATTACCCATAATCTGTTCGATGGAAGAATTAGATTCCTGAACACCGGCAGACTGGTTTTCAATTTCCTGCTTAATGCTCTGAAGTGATTCTGTAATACTTGCAATATTATTCTTTGTAATATCCATGTTGGATACAAGATCATCAGATTCAGAAGAGGTTCGTTTTGCAGAAGTATCAAACTTTACAAGAATGTCGTTAGCCTTGTGCTTGAAAGCATTTACAGAATGAACAATAAGACCAAGCTCACTTCGGTTTGTAGCCCACTGATCTTCTACGGTATAATCATTGTTTGTAAGTGCATCAGTAACATGTGTAATTCTTCTTAAACACTGTTTAATATCATCTGTAAGCAAAAGGTTTACAAGAACAAAATATGACAGAGAATAAACTACAATAGGAATAAGTCGTTTATAAACTGATTGTGTACCTTCCTGTAATGTAAGAGGATTTAATGTTACAAAGATAAGGAACATACAACCCAATACACCAAAGGACATTGTAAGAACGTTTCTCTGAATCAAATCAAGAGGAAGCTCTTTTTTATTAAACGGAATATCACGTAAACGAGGTTCAATTACACGAACCTGAAGAACGTAGAACAAAAGTCCAATATCAAACAAGGCACCAAGCAAAACCATGTAAATAAAAGGTGTAGGATCATGGCCCATAAAAGAAGCAAGCTGAATATTATTCTTTTTTAAGAAAATAACAATTGCTGTTGCCTGAATAATCTGAAAAGAAATAGGAATTGCAATATTTCCCAAAGCAGAAATCTTTAAGTATTTATTAGTTCTTTCAATAGATTGAGGAGAGCCATCATACTGCTTAAGGTATTTTCTTTCCCAGAATGCCATTGAAAATGCAGCAATAAATGTTAATACAGTAATAAGATTAATTACAGGATTAGTAAAAATAAGTCCAAATTCTTCAAGAGTGAACAAATCTGTAAGCAATCCAAGAGGAGTAAGCAGCAAAAACGGGGAAATATAAATCATAATGATATGAAAATATGCATACCACGGAAGCCATATTCCAGGACGATTTGCCTTACGGTTAATTTTGTCTTTTGACATAAAAGTCTCCTAAGTGATGAATAGAATTTTAAGACTTTTTGAATATATTTATAACTGACTAATTATAAACTATATAAATCAATCTGTGAAGTAAAAAAGAATATATTTATTGTAAAAATCTACTTGACATCACAAATATATGATATAGAATTCAAACTATGAAAAAACTTATTTTTGTAATTGTATCTGTTGTTTTATTGTTAGTTTCCTGCACTACCACAAAGCTTATTAATGCCGAAAAGCTTGAAAATGATGTATTTGTAATTAACCGCATTGTTTTAAAATCAAATACAATTGAGCCTACAGACGAGGAGCTGGTTCAAATATTCAAATCGCTGCCTTATGTAGAAATTTGCGATGCTATTGAAGAAAAAACAAGCATTGTAGTTGACCCTTATTATATCGAAAACGACTATTTTGACCTGAACATTGAATACAATATGGTATTTGATGCCGAAACCGACGAAAAGATTGATGAACTTAAAGAATGGGAAGTAAATATTCCTGTAGATCCAGAAGAAACACAGTTCTGCGAACTTATCTGCTCTATGGACCCTCCGGACGGATATCTTTCTGTAGAAGCATTTATGCATACAACACAGATAATCCCTGCCGAAAGCGAAGATAAAGAAGATAAGATTGTAAACCTGCAGAAAAGAACTTATCTGACCTTTGAAAAATGGACCTTTAAGAATATCTTTGTTGATCCAAGGTCTTGTGCACAGATCAGATTTAACAAAAATATCAAACCAACCTTTATCGAAAACGAGCTGTTTGACGTATATAAAAAACTTAATACCAGCGAAGACGGATATATCAACCTGAACATCAAGACACCTGTAGAAATCCGTTGTAATATTGATGATCCTGGTAACCTGTTCTTCTCTCCTGCACAGATTTATAATGCACGTTTTGTAGGAACTTTTGACCCGGGTAAAAAATATTACCTTAAATATAAGCTTAAGAGACGTTCTCCGGATTCTACTAACTGGATTGTAATATTTGTTTTGAAGGAAGAAAAACCAAAGCTTACAAAATAGCTTTTAATTCTTTTTATCTTTCTTTACAGATGTAATTGAAAAATTAATTGTCTTCTCTGTTTCTTTACCGCTTTCTATATCTATGTCCCAGATTAAAGTTGAAACAAAGGCTACAGAAGACAAGGTCAGCTGATTTGTCTGAAAGTCTGGACGTCTGAAAAGCATTGGTGAATAAAAGTATTCGCATTTTTCGTTTGGTTCAAAGCTAAAGGCAACACCTTTTGTGCTGTCGGTAAGTCTTACAGCTTCGATAGTCTTGAGCTTATCTGCAATATTCATAAGAGGAGAGGCTTTTTTCTGTTCAAGAGTATATAGCTGTTCTCCGTCTGCTGCTTCTATATCAAGGTAATTAATATCTTTGTTTTCAAAATTTACATCTGCAAAGTTTGATTCAACGGCAAACTTAAGGTGCATTGGCTTGTCGCTTTCGTTTTTAATGATGTACTGGACAGTCATTCCGTTAGAATTAAAGATATATTTCTTTTTGAGGCTTACGTTCTGGTGTGTAGGCTTGTATTCTGCTTCGGCCTGAAGCAAAAGCTCCTGTTTTCCCGAAGAAAATTTAACTTCTTTATAATAAATTCTTGAGAATACGCCGTCCCCTGCACTTTCGCCGTTCTTGTATCTTGTATACTGATCATTGTCAAAAAGATGGTCAATCAGTAAACCGCGCTTGTAGTCGTCTTCGCAGCCGTCATATTCAAAAATACGCGAAAGATTGTCTGCATAGTTACCACAGTTTTTCATTACATCAAGCTCGTGTACTGCACCGCCCAAAAGGCTTATATAGGCAAAGTAAGACTGCATTCTGCATACATATTCATTTATTCCGTCGTTTGTATAATCAAACCGGATTACGCTTTCTGTAAACTTGCCGTCGTCCCTAAGGAATTTATCTGCCGTAATAAGACTGCGGTAGGCATCCTGACGGAGCTTTGTATTTGTATAAGGACCTTTGAGCGTACATAAGATGGCATTTCCGTTTTGTGCTTCCAGGAGTTTTTCGCGGGCAGCCTTCTTTCTCATCTTGTCATTCTTATACTGGTTAATGACAATGGTCATATAAGTTATATGGTTGTACAGATTTTTAGACAGTTCGTAGTTGTCCATAAAATCAAATACGTTGCTCGGGAAGCTGTTTTTATTTCTGTTGCTCAAAGAATAGCAGGTCCATTCGTTGAGTGTATTATTCATTGCAACAGGAATATAAGAAGGAGTTTTTATAGGCTGATTTTTACGGTATTCATCAATAATGCCGGTTTTGATTCTGCAGGAAACAGAAGAAATTAAGAATGCATCCAGCTGCTCAAACCATTTAATGTCCATGAGCTTTTTAATCTGTTCGTAATTAAGATTAAGGACTACAATCTTGTCCGGGTTTATCTGAAAGTATTCATTCTGCTTTTCATTCTTTTCTACAGCCTTTATGATGTTGCGCAAAAATACATCTGCACTCATATCAGGTTCAGGAATAAAATCATTATAGAATGGGAAAAGCTGAACCGATTTTCCAAGATCGTTCATTATGTAATATAAGAACTTGCGTTTGTTTTCGGGGATGGAATAGCTGTCTAAGATTGCATATTCAATTCCGCAGGTCTGAAGGTTATTTACAAGAGAAGAATCCCAGATATCTCCGAACATGCTTATTCCGCGCGGTCGCTTACCTATTGTCTGTCTGATTTCTGTTGAAAGCATGTCTATCTGAGTATTTCTGTCTACAGGGAAAAGCAAAGGCAAAACAGGAGAATGATATCCGCCGCCTATAATTTCTATCTGATTTCTTTCTACCAGCTGCTTGAGGATTGTAATAAATTCATTACGCTTTTTTTTGTAATAAACTAACTGAGGTCCGTTAAATGAAAAAGAAAATTTAAAGTGTGGATGCGAATATAAAAATCTGGCTAAGGGTTTATATACAGTCTGATATATTCTTTCGTATTCTTCAGGAGTGTCGCTGTACAATGACACAGAACTGAAATTGAAGCAAACGTATATTGAATTCATATCCACATATACGGCTTCCCACCCTTACTGCCGCGACTTTCTCCTATTTCTTTTTTTATACATACACAAAAAAGAGAATCTTTCCCCTAAAGACTATTAACTCTTAAGTATGTTCTTTATCATTTTATAACAAGTTGTCCATATTTTAAAGTCTTTTTTTTCATTCCAGACAACTTTTTGCTTATTTAATTCTTCTGAACAGGTCGATTTTTCATCTGACTTGTTTGCGCAGATTGTGTATTCCTGAGTCTTCTTTGGAATAAGTCTGATAATGCCCAAAGGACAAACTTCGGTACATCTTCCGCAGCCTATACAGAGATTTGAAATAACGGCAGTTCTGTTAATGATTGAAATTGCCTGTTGTGTACAAACCTTGGCACAGTCCCCTAACCCGATACATGCAAATTTACAGTCAGTACCTGTTCCCGAATATTTGTTTACCATTGCACACGAATATGCTTCGTTAAAGTTATCTCTTGTAATATTAAACTTTTTATTGCAGGAGCACAAAACTATTGCACGGTTTTCGCTCACATCTGTAGTACTTACATTCGGTTTTATATATTCAATTTCGCTGTCAGAAAGCACCGGATCTTCGGTAATCTTATTCTGATTATGAATTGAAGGCAGCATAATATAAAAAAGAAAAAGAAGAAGTATTGCTACAATAAGGATGATAAGAATTAAAAGTATAATATGAAGAATCATCTTATAACCTCCGGATTGAGCCAGGTTTCATCACATACAGAAATAATAAGAATAAGGATTGCAATGAAAATAAAAAGCCTGCAGTAGTATTTTTCTGAATTGTTATCGTTGTTCCACTGCTTAAAGGCAACAATAAACGGAATTATAAGCAGGAACGAAAGCAGACAGCTTGCAGAAATTACAACCGAATTAATCATTGAAGTACTTTCTGCAATTGAGATAATAATAACAAGATAAGAAAATACAAACTCGGTAGCGGACTTGCCTGTTGTAAGCCTTATCAAAGCTTCTAAGAACGAATTAATACAGATATAAATCAAAAAGCTTAATAAAGGATAAAGCTCTACAAGTTTTATTGGAACTAAAATTCCTTTAGTAACCAGCCAGGAAACTATTACAGAAAGAATTATAGAAACAACAATCTTGAGGCAGTAAGTAATGTTTTTTATTTTAGAAAAATTAAGGTCTATAACCTTGTTAGTTCCAATTCCATAAATAATTACTACAGAGGCAAAACAGATATAATAATAAAATGTATTTAACAGATTCATTTATTGTGCCTCCGCCTTGCGTACAATTGCAAATTTATTACGCACATAAAGATGAATGAACAGAAGAACTGCAGACAAAATGAAAGCACCCGGCAAAGAGGCAAAAACGGATAATACACCGATTTTGTCAGAAACAATCAATACCTTTTCGTATATCTGGTGATTAGAACCATAGAATGTAAATGTGCCATAGCCTGCAATATCACGAAGCAGGAAGAACAAAAGCGCATAAAGCGAAAAAGTAAGGATATGTATCATATTGAATCTGAGCTTTTCCTTAAGCGTCTTTTCTTCGTTTATAAATACATAACCAATCATAAAGACCGAAACCGGCATAAGGAAAATTATATATCCCAGCGTGAGCATTACTTCCGGCTGAATCAGAATCATAATCTGACGGAAAAGTATTGTTGTAGAAATAATAATCATTAAAACAATTATAGTTGTAAGCTCTTCAAGCTTTAGTTTTTTTACAAGAGAGGTTGCAAGAGTTCCAATAAACATAAGGCTTATAAGCTCAATAACTAAAGTTACACCGTAAACAAACCTTCCGGGAGAAGGAATTAAAATACCAAGAATTGTTGCTATAAGTACATATACAGATCTTCTTTTCATCTTTTTCCTCCTACTGATTAATTATTTCCGGAATCTTTGACTGCCAGTATTCACGGCGTTTGTCTGACCTGGTAGAAGAAATCTGGGTTTTTATTCTTCCATGCAGCGAAGAATAGCCTGCAAATATTGTCTTGTCTTCCTGAGTTTGAATAAATACTCCGGGGAGCGGTCCGTAAAAAGTTGTGATTCTGATAATTACGGCAGTGGCTTCCTGCTTGTTTCTGTTATTCATCACCTTATAAGCAGCACAGTTTACAGAAACAGGTTTATTTATTTCAATTGGATCCATAACCTTCCAGGTATCAGGTTCATATTCATCAAGTGTTTTCTGAACCGAAACAGAAAGGTAATTTGTCCACGATTTTTTAGAGACCACAGTAAGATATGTTAAAATTCCAAAAACTACAAAGAGCAGCAGCAGGAAAAAAGCATAATTTCTGAAAAATGATTTATTAGTTATTTCCTTCATTTTTTGCTACTCCCAGACTACTTTCTTTTGCAATTTTATTGATTATCTTGTCCATATGTCTTTCTTCAATCTGTCTGATTAAAAGATTTACGATATTGCACATTACTACAACATAAACCATACCTATTGCAGAGGTTCCGCAACCTGCAATAAGGAAAGCAAAAACCCCTGCAAAAATTGAATATATTAATTTTCCCACAATTGTCATCGGGTGCGTTCCAAACCACTGCAGCATGAATACAGCAACAAACAGTGTACCGCTTGTAAGAATTGCAAGGATAATATCTCCCTGATTAAAGCTGCCTCCTGCCATAAACGGAAAGAACAGCTTAACAAGCAGTCCATAAACAAAAAGGAAAATACCCGGTATGAGTACGGAAAATGAATTGTCAGAAAAAAGAACGATTGATGCTATGATTGTCAAAAAATTAAAACGGAAGGCCGGAATGACAGAACCTGTATCCCAGAGCATAGAAAGTATTCCGTTAGGCAGTGTTGCCTTAAACTTTGAAAATATTGAAACATTAAGATCCTGACAAAGCGAAACATCAAAATCATAAATAGGAAAAACACCGTCGTTTATAAGACTTATAGAAGGATTTTTAAGAGCAAAAAGCTCCGGTCCAACCTGAAAGCCCGGGAAATAATTGCGGCCGATAAAATAAGCTACAAGAACCGAAACGCTGATAACATTAATCCAGAAGTTTTCGTTATGTTCAAAAATATATTTGAAAATTAAAAGTGTTAAAAGCGAAACAAAAAATGCTGTTACCGGCGGATAGTCTTGTGGAAGCAGCATTCCTATAATCATTCCCTGGATAATTGCAGTAAGCGAAAGGAAGTTCTGTTTTTTTGTAAAAAGAAAATGAATGAGACTGGAAAAGAACGCCCCTGTAGTTGCACATACAATTACAATAATTGCACTATAGCTTTTGGTAAGAAAAAGCATTACAACCTGAATAATCAGGAGAATCATTATTCGTATTGTTACTGCAGAAATGGAAGGTCTTTCGTAAACATAAGGCTTAAGAGAAACTGTTCTGTTCTGCATTGTTTTATCATTCTTGTTTTTCATTTATCTGTTCCGTCTTATATTTTATCATTGTAATTGCCTGACACAAAGGTATTCGTGCCTGACAAACTGTATTACAGATTCCGCAGTTAATACACATTGTTGCAGTATTTAAAAATGCCTGAGGTATATCAGATTTTTTAAGTACATAAGAGAATAAGATATCCGGGGCAAGATGAACCGGGCAGCTTGTACGGCAGGCACCGCATTTAATGCAGGAATAAACCTGGCTGTCTGTAAGATTTGCATTTGATAAAAACTCTACAGACTTAACATATTTGGTAATAGGAATATCAAGGCTTGTTACGGCGGTTCCACAGATTCGTCCGTTGATGATTATACTTCCCGGCTGTTTGATAAAGCCGCCAAGCTGGTTTATTAATTCCTTAAGAGTAAATCCAAGCCTTATGTTTAAGAAACACGAAGAAGCAAGACAGTTACCTGTAACATTAATACATCTGGACATTACAGGAAGTCCGTAAACAACTGCATTGTAAATATCAAGTAGAGTATATGAATCTATAAAAATGTCTTTTCTTGAAATACCAAATTTGCAGTTCTTTTTTAAAGTCTTATCAAAAAGAGAAATTAATTCTCGTTTGAATCCGTTTGTATATTTTTTGATTTTTGTTCCAAGATAATAGATTCCCTGCTTTTCATCATTTTCAAGGCTGCGTTCTTCAATTTCCTTATTGGACATTACAAAAATAATTCCGTCGGCCTCTATTGTTTTGGCAAGAATCTTAGCACCCTTGTAAATCTGTTCGTAATAAAATTTTGTAAGAAGCGAATCAGAAATGCGCAGAGTATCTTCGTCAAAAAGGCGTACTATAATTGCCCTTGTTTTGTTTCTCTGAATTGTTTTAATCTGTTCCGAAAGTGAAACAGGCTTAAAGCATGAAAATGTATTTATGATTCCCTTATCCAAAAGCTTTTTTTCTATGCTTGCCGGGCTCAAAGTTTCCCATGGTTCGGCATTAATCTTTTTACCAAGGTAATCAAAGCTTCCGTGAGTCTGAATGATGATTGATTTTTCAATTCTTCCGTCAGGACAGCGAAGATGACATATATCTTTTACAGTACCAGGAACAGATGAATGAATTTCAGAATAATCTGAACGTGCTATGAGCTGACCTTCTTTTACAACTTCTTCGGGTTTAACAACAGGAACGCAGATAGAATCCTTTTCCTGTACTAAAGGTATAACAACAGTTCTAGGTAAAAAAGCATTTTCTGTAAATTTATAATTGGAAATCATCTTCTACCACCCTTACCTATCATAGCGGAAAAATAAATAAAAAGTAACATGCAAAAGCCAATTACCATCATAATTATACTGAAAAAACTGATATTATATGAAGTACTGTCCGTATATCCGGCATTAAAATCTCTGCCCTGTTTTTTGATTACGGCTTCTATCGAGTTAAAATCCAGGGAATCGATGCCGTCGTAAACTCTGTTTTTAAAGGCCTGGTCATACTTGAGCACCTGATCATATCTTGTAATTTCATTATTCTGGTCGGTAAATCTAGGGTAAACTACAGTTTCTGTTTCATCATCACTTACATTGAGCGATTTATATGGGCTTGTAAATACATTCCAGTTCCAGCGGTAGTAATCTTCTACGCCGGGCAGCCGTTCATCTGCGTGAGAAGAGTTACCCGGCAAAAGGATATTTTTGTCTCCCGAAGAAGTTATGCCGGTCAGGAAATTCCCAAATGCAAAATAAGCAATTATAAGCACGCATGAAACAGTAATTACAGGCAGTGCCTTTTTTACCTTAGCGTTATAAAGCTTAACATTTCTTGCTGTACGGATGAGCACCGGCTGGAAAGGATATTTTGAAATTCTTTTTGTACGTACAAAGTGTGTAAGGTAAGCCATGCAGAAAGAGCCTGCCGCAACAAGTATGAAAATAAAACCTGATAAAACTCCTGCAGAAAAAGAAGTTACAATACTTATTCCAAGGGCTGCAAAAAGAATGTATTCGTGCAAAAACTTTTTTACAGCTCCCTTACGTTTATACATGTTTGTAAAAAGCAGGATTGCAAGCTCAAGAATAATTGCCGCAATTGCCGCTGCATGAAAAGCATTGCAGGTAATGTATGCCACAGGAAGTATGCTGGACATAAAAAACAAAAGCTTGTTCTGTGCAAAAACTGTAAGTATGATTACCAGCACAAAAAAGATAACCGGCAAAAGCCACATATAAGGAATGCTTGCATCAAGTCCTGCTTCATACCCTGCTTTTTGAATTGCACCCAAAGCCTTGTCTATGCCTTTTTCGCAGTAGGAAGGAATATAATAAAGCATGTACTTTCCAGTGCTGTCATAAAAATAATTCTGGCGCAAAGCAAGATAGCGGTTTGAAATGTCGTTCAGGTTTACACGCAGCATTGACTCTTCGATGGAATTTTTTTTGAGCATAATTGGAACGCGCTGATTGTCCAGAGAAACATAATCTTTAATTCCGTTTTGATCAAAAATATTGTTTACAAGTGTAAGAGGTGCATTGTTCTGTATGTAAAGGATTTTATAGTCGTTCCAGTTTGTTCCCTTTGGCATTGAACGCAGCAAAAACGTCAATAGCAGGGTTAACAATATAACAAATACACAGCCAAGTTTTTTTAATAATTCCATTTTTTATTTTAATAAAGACATTGAAAGACCAATAAGTCCTCCAAAAAGTGCACCCAGCAATACCTGAATTGGAGTGTGTCCATTAACCTCTTTAATTGGTGTATAGTTTTCGATAAGTCCGTTCTTTTCGAGCAGCCTGCCAAATTCATTCAGCTTTTTTGCGTGAATACCATTTGATCTTCTTACTCCAACGGCATCTCTCATTGTGATAAATGCAAGCATTATGGACAGAATAAATATACTTGAAGAAACACCTTCTTTTATTCCTACAGAAACACAAACTGCCATAACAACAGCAGAATGGCTGGAAGGCATACCGCCTGTTCTCCAGATCATACTTTCGAGCAGGATTTTGAATGATTTGATTCGTCCGTAAACAAGTTCAATTATTGTTTTTAAAAACTGGGCACCAAGCCAGCTGAATATTCCGGAAAGAAGAATAGGATTAGTTAAAAAATTGATAAAAGAACCTGTATATGCTTTCATATTATCCTTTTAATTAACTTATATTCTATCATTTATATGCAAAATTTACTATACTTTTATTATGGAATTCAAGGAATTTACCTGTGCTAAGGATGATGACGGAAAACGACTCGACAAGGTCATAAGACATATAATTGACCAGTCTACCCTTGCCCTCATTTACAAAAGCATCAGAAAAGGCCTTGTAAAGATAAACGGAAAAAACTGCAAGCCCGAAAACAGAATTGCACAGGGTGATGTTATAAGTATTGCAGCATTTCTTCTGGAAGAGTCGACCGGAAATGATAAAGAGCCTGAAAAAACTGAAAATATAAACAAGATAAACAGCCAGATAGACCAAATCCGAGTATTTGAAAACGAACATATCTTGGTTCTTAATAAAGAAAGCGGAATTAACGTACATTCTTCTACAAAAGAGGATGTTTCGCTTCAGACTCTGGTTGAAAAATACTACAAACTCAATTTTACCAACCAATCTTTGACCTTTGTACCCGGCCCGCTCCACAGAATAGACAGATTTACAAGCGGTATTGTTTGTTTTGCCAAAAGTACACAGTGTGCGCACTGGTTTACCGCTGCCATGAAAGATCATAAAATCAAAAAACAGTATGCAGCGCTTGTCCAGGGTGACGCTATGAGTATTAGTCCAAGCCAGACCTGGAAGGATTATCTTTTAAAGCCTGAAGAAAATGAAGCGTCAGGTGCTTTTCACACTGTAAAGGTTTATGCAGAGGATGATAAGGAGCGCCCGAAAGACAGTAAGCTTTGCATAACCACGATAATTCCTCAAAAAAGCGTTGTTTTGGGTAATTCAACCGCCACTTTGTGCCATTTTGACATAGAAACAGGCCGCCAGCATCAGATAAGGGCTCAGTCAGCATTCCACGGGTTCCCGTTGTTGGGAGATACAGCCTATGGTGCAAAAAAGATACAGGAAAACGACGGACATTTTTATTTGTGCGCATATAAACTTGAGCTTCCACAAAATGAACTTGGCATTCCGCAAAATATAACAATTGCACTACCCAAGGTTTATGATATATAATTATTCATAAGTGAAAACAGATATACTTCAGTCAATCAGGCAGAAATTTTCTCCAACCACTGTTTATGCCCTCGTAGGCGAAAGCGGTACAGGTAAAAGCTTTAGATCCAAGCTGCTTGCCGAACAATACAATATAAATGCAATAATTGATGACGGCCTTTTAATTCAGGATGAAAAAATTATGGCCGGCCACTCTGCCAAGCGCGAAAAAACCTATATGGGTGCTGTAAGACGTGCCCTTTTTGATGACAAGGAACACCGCGATTCAGTTGCCAAGGTACTCAAAAAATCCAGATTTAAGAAAATCCTTATTCTGGGTACTTCAGAAAAAATGGTAATGAAGATTGCACTGAGGCTTCAGTTACCCCAGCCTGCCAAAATCATACACATCGAAGACATTGCAACCCAGGAAGAAATAGAAATTGCCGCTAAATCACGCCAGGTAGAAGGAAAACACGTAATTCCGGTGCCTTCGATCGAGGTAAAGAAAACCTATCCTCAGATTTTTTCCAATTCCATGCACGACTTTTTTTCACGCGGACCATTCAAAAGCAAAAATAAAAAAGGCAAGCTTCTTGAAAAATCAATTGTTCAGCCAGAATTTTCTAAAAAAGGACGTGTTGAAATCTCGGAAGCAGCCCTGACCCAGATGGTTATGCATTGCGTTGCAGAATGCTCCCCAGATGTAAAGGTAAAGAAAATTGCAATTAAAACAGATGCACGCGGCTACAAGCTTGTAGTTACAATCGATGTACCGTTCGGCACCCAGCTTACAGGTAAGGTTCACAAGCTCCAGCAGTATATAATTGACAAAATAGAAACCTATACAGGCATCCTCATAGAAGAAGTAAGCATTGTAATTGATAAAATTACCAAGGTCGAAACTTCTACTGACCTGGAAAAGAAAAATAAAGCAAACATGACAAGGATTTCTCTTGCCCGTAACCACGAATAATTATTTTTTAGGCTGAATTCTAATAGAAACACCCAGACTGTTCATAACAGACTTTACCGCATATTCAAGTTCCCTTCTCTGAGGGTTCATAGGTAATACAAAATTGCGGCATTCTGTCCAGGTTTTAGCATAAAGCTCAGAAGCAGAATACTTTCCCTGAATCTCTTTTTTCCAGTCTGTAAGTGTCGTTACAAAATCATAGATTAAATAATAAAGCTTTTTGCCAAGCCTTGCCTGAGGATCTTTTTGATTAAGCTGGTCAAGCTTTTCCATATTTTTGATAAAGCTTACTTCTATGTTTTTGCGTTCATAAAGCATGGCAGAAACCGAAGGAAGGATATACATAAATACGTCAGTTTCAATAGCCTCTGAAAAAATGCGTGAAGCGTGAACATTGTTGATGATTTTTAAAAGCTCTTCTGTAATTCTCGAAGGAGAAACCTGTCCAAGCAAAGAGGCCGACTGCTTGATTTTATGGCGCAGATTAAAGGTCATTTTTGCATCAGTAGTGGCAGAATACTTTACAGCACGGAGCATGCGGACCGGGTCGTCCACAAAGATTGTATCTAGAGGAATTACGGGGCGCAGAATGTGTTTTTTAATGTCTCTTACCCCGCCTACATAATCAATTATCTGTTCAAGATGAGGATCATAATAAAGCGCATTCATCGTAAAGTCGCGGCGCAGAACATCCTGTTCAATTGTTCCAAAGTCGTTACCTACAGAGCCTTCTACATTAGAGCGGAAGGTACTTACTTCAAAAATCTTGGAACCAAATACAACATGAACGAGTCGGAAGCGGCGGCCTATAATTCTTGAGTTTCTGAAAATGCGCTTGATTTTTGAAGGTGTTGCATCTGTAACAATATCAAAATCTTTTGGAACGTTACCGACAAGAAGATCCCGCACGGCTCCACCAACTACATAAGCGGTAAAGCCTGCATCTCTAAGTCTATTTACAATCTGCAGGGCATCTGGGTCAATTTTCTTATTTGTTATAAAATGCTCTGTCTTAGTATAAACAACGGCCTTCTTTATAAGCTTGCCGTTTCCATCAGTTCCGTAACGATACAACACAATGGAGTCATAATATTCTTTTTAGACCAATTTATCAAGCATGTTTATAATATCTTTTTCTACCTGTTCTTTGTCTGTTTCGTTTAAGATTTCGTGTCGGTCGCCAGGATATTCCTTTATGGTAACGTTCTTCATTCCAAGCTTTTCATAACACTTTGCAAGTGCTCTTGGTGTTTTACCGTAATCTCCGACAGGATCTTCAAGACCGTACAAAAGATAAACCGGCAGGTCTTTGTCAATTTTTGCCATGTTTGATTTTTTGTGGATTGTCTTAAGACCGTGCATCATATCGCAGAAGAAAGATATTTTAAGATGAATATTGCTCCAGGCGTCGTTTGCATGAAGGTCCAAAATAGTTTGATCCTTAGTAAGCCAGTCTACAGGAGATGTGCGTACCTTAATGCGCTTGTTGTAGGCACCAAAAGCAATTCCTTCGAGCATTGGAGATTCCTTGTTTCCGCCGCAAAAGAACTTTATAAGTCTTGCAAAAATACCGCCAAAACCGATCAAAAGTGGTCTTGGACCTGCAGTACCAATAAGGAAACAGGCTTTGATTTTACCGTGAAAGCGCTCAATATAAGACTGAGCCACAAAGGAACCAAAGCTGTGAGCCATTAAGAAAACAGGTTTCCCAGGATATTGAGCTATCAGATCATCCATAATTTCATCAACATCATTTACAGCAGTTTCAAAACCATTCTTGTCTGCAAGCTTACCAAAGTCACCGTTTCCGTTTTTGATAGATATTTCTGCAGTGCGGCCGTGACCTCTCATATCAAAAGCATTAAAAACATAGCCGTTTTCTGAAAGTACAGAACCAAAGCGGTCATATCTCATGGAATGCTCTGCAAGTCCATGATTAAAAACAATAATACCCTTAATCTGTGGTGGTTCTTCGGGTTTTGCAGGATCAGAATCCGGAATCCATCGGTTAATCCAGTGTTCAAAGCCGTCTTTGGTTTTAAAAGAAAAAGATTTTAATGACATAGTAAAGCTCCAGTTTTTGTCATTCCGAACTTGTTTCGGAATCTCATAGATGATAAAATGTTCCTTATGGAAACTGCGACAGTTCATACAGAAAAAATGGTTTTTGGCGGAAATACGATTGCTAAAATCGATTCCAAAACTGTATTCATTCCCTATGCCCTGCCGGATGAAACTCTTTCTATAAATATAGTACAACACAAAAATGATTATGACAACGCAGAAATTATAAAAATAATCAAAGCCTCTGAACACAGAAAACAGCCTGAATGCGAATATTATGGAATCTGCGGCGGCTGTAATATGATGCACATAGATAATGAGTACCAGCGTGAATTAAGAAAGCAGATGCTATGTGATTCTTTTAAGGCAGAAAAAATTGATATACCGGGTCAGATTCAGGCAGTTTACGGTCCGGATTTTTCCTACAGGGCAAGATTCCAGCTTACAAACGGCGGATTATGCCGCAAAAACGGAAACGAAGTTATTGAAATAAAAAAATGCCTTTGTGCCGAAGACCAGATAAACTCTTATCTGGAAAGTACACCTTTTGCCAAGCGGCCCCAGGGACGCACCCATCTTTTTGCAAGCTCAAGGCTAAGCGGAGATGAAAAGGTAAAAATCACTCAGGAAGAGAAAACTGTTCAAAAAAGCAGACAGTTTGATAAATATTCTAAAAAATTAAAGATTAAAGAAAACCATTATTTTGCGGGCACGGTCGCTTCTCCGCAGAATACGGTACAGGTGCAGCTTGCAGATAAGACTATAAGCTTTGATGTTCGCGGATTTTTTCAGTCAAATCTTTATGTTTTTGAAAAGGTTTTGAACATCATAAAAGACACACTGCCCGGCGGTAAGAATATCCTTGACCTTTATTCAGGCTGTGGTTCCATCTCGGTTTTTCTTGCAGACAAATATGAAAACGTTGTACTTGTTGAACATAACCGCGATGCCCTTGTTTTTGCAGAACAGAATATGGCCGGTAAAAAACATGTAAGCTACGGCTTGAGCGGTGCTAAATGGGTGCAGACCTGTGCTTCTTCCTGCCCTGCTTTTGATGCCTGTGTTGTAGATCCGCCTCGTTCCGGAATGGAAAAAGAAGTGCTTTCGTATCTGTGCAAAAGTAATATTCCGCTGGTTTTGTATCTTTCGTGCAATCCGTCTACACAAAACCGCGACTGCTCTTGCCTTATAAAAGCCGGCTATAGCATAAAGCAATTATATCTTCTGGACTTTTATCCAAACACAAGCCATATAGAAAGTCTTGCCATACTGGAGAAAAATGTATGAAACGACATTACGTTTTGTCAGTGATTTTATTTATATTCCTTACGATACCGCTCTTTGCAGGAGAAGGCATTGAATTAAATAATCTTAATTCAACCTGGAGCCGTGTACTTCCGGGCAAGCCTATGTGCGAACCTCAGATGACTTCTAAAGGCTTTGCCGTAATCACAGACGCAAAAAACCTTATGTCCTTTACAAGCAGCGGAAGCCTAATTTACGAAAAGCCTCTAACCAGATCAACCAACGCATTTTTTGGTGTACTCAATCATGACTTTGTAGCAGTAATTACAAACAATTCCAAAAAAATTACAATGCTCAATCCCGACGGAAAAGAGCTCTGGAGCATAAACGAAGATTTTAAAATAACAGATAAACCTTTTTCGGGACGCGACGGAAGATTTTTTGTACGCGGACAGGACACCCTCTGCTGCTACGGAATTACAGGAATACGCAAATGGAAAATTCAGACTCCTGTTCAGTCCAAAACTGCAGTTCAAGAGCTTACAGACGGAAGCCTTGTCGTATTCTTACAGCAGCTTGACCAGGGAAAAACACAGGCTCTCAGAATTACACCTTTCGGAGAAATTGTAGAACAGATTACTTTTGCCGGAGAAGTAATACACGCACTTACAACCCCACAGGGTATTCTTCTTGTTTTTACAGACGGTACAAGCGGACTGTTTGAACTTGCACAGAATAAATCTGTTCACAAATGGCTTTTCAAAAAAGAGCTTGGCAAAAAAACTAATTCAGACTTTTTCATTCTTTCGCAGGATAAGACAGAAGTTATTTACGTAAACATCAAGACCGGCAATGTAGAAATTGATTATATCAACCTCGAAGATGGCTCTGTAAAAAACTCGTTTACAATTGATGAAGGAATTACTCCGACATATGGCTGGTACAACAGCTCGGGAGTTTTCATTGCCGACTCTAAAAAAGCCTGCTTTTATAACAACATGGGCCGTTACATTTGGAGTGGTAAAATGCCCGATAAAAAAAGCCCTGTTAAAGTTTCGTGGACTTCTTTTACCACCGACAACTGCTTTTTGCTTTTCTGTTCCGACTGGAGCATTTACGCATTCCAGACTGCAATTGCACCTGCAAAAACAGACAGCAGCAAAAAAAATTCAAATACCAGACCTTCTTACAAAGAGCATTATGTAATTGATACAACCCTGCTTGAGCTTTCGTTCCCAATGCCTTTGGACAAGGAGCTTTTAAAATCAGAAAGAAATCAGATTCTGCTCAACGGAAATTACGGAACAACAGAACGACAGTATGCATCCGAGCTTCTGTCAGTCTGTACAGCCTACAAAAATGTAATTTCGAGTATGGACTTTGGAAGTAGAAAAGAAAAATCAATTTTCCAGACCGACGCCGCAGGACTTGAAAAGCTTTTATCACAGTTCGGGTTGTTCTGTACTGATACTTTCTGTGAATATACCGCATATTTTTTAAGGCACGAAGCAGACCGTACAGTGCTTCATACCCTGCTCTACGGCATTTCCATAAACGGTTATGATCCTGACGGTAAGATTATGGACAGTCTTGAATACCTGGCAAGAAACATTTCTCCAAAGGACGAAAACCTGCTTAAGGATTTGTGCAATGCAGTTTTGTCAGTCTGCAATACAATGGGAACTCAGGCCGTAGACCCTCAGGGCCGCGATACACTATCAGTTCTTATGTATCCAAAATACACTTCCATCATCCGGGATTACGCAAGAAACACAATGAAAAAACTTGTTGGTAAATAATAAAAACCGTGTTATAATATATGATACAACATTGTCGGACTTGATCCGACAATCCAAATTTAAAAGGTGGAAATATGAAAAAACTATCAGTTTTAATCATTTCTTTATTAATGACAGCAGGCATTTTTGCCCTTGAAGTAAATGAACCGGAACTTCAGGTTACCGGCGGAGAAACCATAGAATTCATAAACTATACAGGACCTCATAAGGTAATAGATTCTCTGGCTGCAATTAAGAGCATTGGTTCCAATATGGGAAAAACCATTGTTCCTGAAAAACCTTCTACAACAGGCAACAAAAACAAATACTATGTTGTACATGCCGTAGATCCAAACGAAAAGGACAAGCTTGATGCAGACATTCTTTTTATTGGTCGTGATGCAACAGTAGACCATATTAAAAACCTTCGCCGTATCATTAGTGCTTTCCTTTCAAGTGCTTATGGTTATTCAGAAAAAGATGCTGATACACTTGCAGTATTCGTTACAGTATACAATGCAGTTTATCGCGGAAAATATGATGTATATCAGTCAAAATACAAATCTGTAGTTATGGAAAACCTGAGCAAAGATAACTGTGGTCTCAGCGTAAACTACAAGGACTGGCCCGGAAAATCAGAAATCGTAATTCCACTTTATGATGTAGCCGGTGGCATTTCTACAGTAGATACTTCTGTAATCAGTGATTCAACAGTTGTTGATTCTATGCAGGAAGATGATGACAAGAACGTAGACAGCCGCAAGGACATGGTAGACCTTAAGGAACGCGAAGCTGAAAAAGCAAGCGACAAGGCTCAGCAATCACAGAAAAAGGCAGCTGATGAACAGAAAAAGCTGAACGACACAAAGAAGGAATCTCAGCAGGCTCAGAAGAAGGCTGACGAAGCTAAGAAAGAAGCTCAGAAGAATCCTACACAAGAAAATAAGAAAAAGGCCGACGAAGCTCAAAAGAAGGCTGATGAAAAGAAAGAAGAAGTAAAACAGCAGGAAAAGAAAACTGAAGAAGCTAAGCAGGAAGCTAAAGAACAGCAGGAATTTGCTGACAAGAAGCAGACCGAAGCTCAGCAGGAACGCAAGGAAATTGCTAAGGACCAGCAGGAAGTTCAGGAAAAACAGGCTGCCGAAGCTAAGATGCCTAGCGAATACGGTATTATCCTTTCTGATGAAAAAGCATTGCTCAGCCGTCTTGTACGCTTTAATACAGATACAGGAGAGATTATCAAAAAGTCACCTGTAACACAAATCCGTAACCGTACAATTTATGCTCTTGGCAACGAGTTTATTGCAGTAGCCGGAGAAGACGAAGGTAACGCTGCAATTAAGCTTGTAACAATTGACCAGGTAAATATGGAAGTTACAAGCGAAAGTAACGAAACTCTTGCTCCGGATTCTGTACTTGTACGTGATGGAAACGACTTCTACTGTGTAATTGCAGACGGAAACGACTGGAAGGTCGGCAAGTTTGATTCAAACCTTATACTCAAGCTTAAGAGTGATGTAAATGTAAAGAGCTCTACTCCAATTACAATTACAGATTCAGGTGTAGTAATTACCGATTCAAACGGACGCCTTAGACTCTTGAACAAGGCAGACCTTAAGTCAATTACAAAAGACAACAGCACTGCTGATGAAAAATAAATAAATCAAGGTGCATAAAAAAGGCTGGTTTTAATAACCAGCCTTTTTTTTTTATTTTGATGGATTTTATTTTTTAAGCTTTTTCCATTTTTTCAGGACAAGAGTATCGTCTTTTGTTTTTTCAAGAGTAAGCTGCACATGATGCTCTTGAGATGAAAGAAGCTGCCTGGACATTTTTTTATTACAGATAAATTGTAATTCTTCTCCACTGTCCAGTATTATTGCAGGATAAGGAAAAGGATCATTGCCCTTACTTATAATATATCCTGTTACTACAATCTTAGAATTTTTTCCAGACTGTTCATTATTTAATACAGCTGCAGGAAGTAATGAAGTTATAAATAATGCTGCCAGAACAATTAATGCTCTTTTTTTCATTTTTTACCCCCTAATAGATAGTCCAATAATCTATTGGAGTTGTTGTACGTTTAGCAAAGGTGAACGAAGAAATATTCTTTCCAGCCCAATGGATTGAAAAACCTAAAGGACCAAGATCCGGATTTATACTGTAATCTGACTGTGTATAAATTCTTGGAGTAACTGTCTGTTTCTTTTTAGTTTTATTTTCTTCGTATTCAACATATACAGTATCAAGATTGATTTTCGTAAAATAAAGTTCAGCATCTTCGCTGGCTTTAACTTCCCTGTTCAGTGTAATAAAAGTATCGCTTGCAGATGTAGCTTCTTTTGTTGTTATAAGACACATAGGAAAATCTTCTACAACTGAATCAAAGTTAGAAGATGATTTGTATACCTTTTGCAAAGCTTTTGTAATTGCAGTCTCATCTACATATTCACTTTGTGCAATTTCTTTAATAAGATTTATACCGCCATAGTTTCTGGCAAGATATGCACCAAAAGCGTAAGTGTTTGCATAATTTACAAAAGCATACATGGTTGTATAATCAGTACCTGTAAGATAAACATATTTACCGTCTTTAACAGTTCCAACTGTATAAGGATTATTCCAGTTAATAAAACCATAATTATGATAAAGATTAAAATATGGAAGTCTTGCCTGAGGAGAATGAATATAATAATCATCTCCAAACAGATATTTTGCAAACATATCTTCTGTTGTCATGGAAAGCATTTCTGTAAACCATGAACTGCAGGATGGTGCTGAATTTGCCTTGTCCGGATATTTAGTAAGATAGTTCAAGGTCTTTACGACAAAGTTTATCATATGATTAAATTCATGAACTAATGTTGAATACATTTCTTCCGGTGATTCTTTAAGATAATATGAATCTACATAAAATACTTCGCATTCATTCGATTTTACATCACCATAGTATTTTTTATTATCTTCAAGATATTTTTTATTAAACAAATCTCCGCTATAGAAATAACCCATAATATCGCCTTTGGAACCGTCGCCATAAAGGTCAGAAATTACAATTGCGATTTTATCACCGCATGGTACAAAATAATCACTATTATAACTTTCGTAAATCGGGTCACCCATAATAGTGGTTTCAAGTTCATAACAGTCATTAAATTTTTTATTTAAAGCGTCTATTATGGAATCTTCAATAGTAACTTTATTATCAACAAAAACATAACAGTGATGGTCATGATTATTGACGTCTCCTGCTTTGAGGGTTACATTAATTTCAGTCATTTTACCGTCCATAAAATCACTGCTGTTGTTTTTACTTGTATATGACCAGAATTTAGTTTTTGAACTGATTGTATCACTTTTTCCTGTAACTATCGGATTTTCATTTGCAGCACGTGCTGTAACTTTAGGAGCTTCTTTAAATGCCTTCATAAAATTATCATTCATCTGCTGAGCAGCATTATTAAATTTCTTTGCTGGAATAAAACTGTCATTCAAAACTTCTTTATTATCAGCGGCATTACGGCTCTGTGCACCAACAATATATCCGGTATCACCAGACCTGATTATCTGATTTGTAGAAGTATTATATTTTAATAAAAATATATTTCCTGTTTTTCCGGCAGGTATATCAACATTCTGTGTTACATAAGGATTCTTATCCTTTTTTCCACAACCAGTCATCAAAACTGCTGTTATTATTAAACCTGCAAGTATTACCTTTTTCATTTTTTTCCTCCGGTAAATTACTTAGATGTCATGTTCATTACGCCGTCCCAGTCGGCAGAAACACCTTTTTTAATATAATTTTTACAACGCTCTGCAAATATTAAAGCAGTTGGATCGCCGTTTGGTAACATTTTAGAAGCTTTTACAAACATTTTTCCTGCCTCTGCAAAATCCTTGAGCAGGTATTTGTCCAAAGCATTATTAAATACATCCAGTTCTTCTAGCTCAAGCTTACCAAGCTCTTCTGTAAAGCCAAGTACATTATAAAGCTGAACCGGTGTAGATCTTCCGACTACCCTAACCCTGTCCAGACGCCTTACGGTAATCTTTCCCTGATTTGCGCCTGTATTTGCCATATTCCAGGTATCTTCGGAACACATAATCCAGGTGCCGTATACCTTGTTTACACCTTCAAGACGGCTTGCAAGGTTTACAGTATCTCCAATCATAGTATAGTTAAGCTTACTGAATTGTTCAGTTTTACTACCCATAAGTCCTACAAAGGCTTCTCCGGAGTTTATACCGATACGTGTCTGAAGCGGCTTTAACTGAATTGTTTCTTTGGTTCCGTCTTCGTTTTCAACTTCTATTGGATCAAAAAGCTCCTGGTGGGTCTGGTTAAACTGGATTTCTGCCTTTTTCATGCGGATTGCAGAGTCCAGACAAAGATATGCCCATTCTTCGGGAGTATGTGTCTCCAGCGGATCCGGCGCACCAAACATAGAAATAATAGCATCACCTTCGTATTTATCGATGTTACCGTTATTTACAAGAATCTCGTTAGACATGGATCCAAGGTATTCGTTAAGGATTTCGATAAGTTTGTTTGGTCCTTCTTCCTTGTAAATCTTACCAATGCTTTCACTCAATGTAGAGAACTTTTGAATATCAGAGAACAAGGCTGTAATACATTTTTTCTGACCTTCTGTTTTGAAAGCATCTGGGTTTGCACGCAGCTGGGCAACTGTATCCTTGTTTGCAAAAGAAGCCGCAATTTCTGTAATAAAGCGTTTTTCGCGGCTGCTTACTACATAACGGTAAACAACGCCCGCAAGATAATTGATGATTGAATAGAATATTACGCCGCCGACCATCGGGATATAAATCAGGAACAGAGGCAATGTTGTAAGGAATGCACCGATTATAACAAAGGTTACTATACCGTTTACCAGGTTTTTGGTAGAAGAACGTGCATTACAAAGCAGAATCTGCAGAATAATTGTAATGAGGAACGAAACTAAAAGTCCTATATACCATGGAAGCGGTGTTATAAAGTTCCGGGTAATAACAGTGTTCATGATATTTGCGTGAATGAGTACGTTTACATACTGCTTAGAGAACGGATTGGCACCGATATCTGTTGTAGAAGCAGCGGTATGACCGAAAATACAGTACTTGCCTTCTACTTCTTTTTTATAATCGCTAAAGAGCTCAAGATAATCGTTGATGTTTGCAGAGATTTCTTCAAAGATTTCTGAATAGCTGTCCAGCCAGTCTCCATAACCGCTGTCAGGATTTTCCTGAACATAAGCTTTTATATCCTCAAAAAAGCCTGCTTTGGTAAAATCAAGAACTTCATTAAAGAACTGATTTCTTAAACCGTAGTAGTTTTCGTAATCTTCAGGATAAAGTCCGTCAAGATACTTACCGTCATCACCACGGCCTGTACAAAGGTCAAGGAGCTGGCCTTTATAATCATTAAGCTCTGTGTAAAACTCAATCAAATCCATAAGGACAGCGTAATAATCAAGCGGAATACCTTCGTTATCAAAAACAACAGGAATATCACCTGTGTCTCCGGACAAAAGCTTCATGTTTTCGATAAGGCCTTTTTCAACTCTGTCCAGCAAAAGAAGCGGATAAACATAGATTGTGTTACAACCATAAAGCTGTTTTGTATTGTTTTTGTTTTCCTTTGCGGCTTCGTGCTGCCAGTTAATGAGCATCTGACCATGTTCATCCAGAGGAATCTTTACATCATGAGGCTCTGTGTCTCCAGGAAACATTGCATTTTTTAAGATAAGTGCATTTTTTGTACGCTCAAATTCTGTTATTCCGAGCATATCCATCAAAGGCCAGAAGGTTAACTGTCCAAGGTACTTACCGTCATATTCGTAGAAAAGCTCGTTTCGGCGGCGGATACCGTCTGTATCAATGTTTGAGTTTGTATAACCAACACCTCTTGCATGTCTTACAAGCAGGTCCATAGCAGGTGTAAAGCCTTTCTTTTCGTCAGGATAAGTTTCGTTAATGTTGTAGTTATTGTCGTTTAAAATATAGTTTTTAGGATCCTTAATCTGGGCAAACATCATATTGTTGCGGATAAAGTTTGTATCCTGTTCTGTGATTGAAGTATAGTTTAAGTCAATATAGTTTACTGTAAGGTAGGTATTTCCAAAAAACTGAATAGCTTTGGCAAAATAAGCATCGTTATCAAAAGCGATGTTATCTGAAACATAGGTATATAAATCGTCGTAAACAGGATACAGATAGTCCTGAATATAAGAATCTGCAAGCGTATCAGCATCTTTTACGGAATAGCCCTGCTGCAAGGCCGTAGGAACTGCATGCATAAGCTCTGCAGAAAGCTGCTGCGTTTCGGAAATCTTATTGTTGATGTTTTTGATGGCGTCCGAAGCAATGGCTTTTGAAGAAGGCGAAATATACTCAATATCGAATATACTTGCCTGTGCACCCAGCTCCTTTAAGCGGATAAGCACATCGGCAAGAATATCGCGGCTCCATGGCCATTCACCAAGATTGTTTATATCATCATCATTAATGGCAACAACCATTACCTTTTCGTTCATAGGCGGATCTTTGGTAAAACGCAAAAGACCATCATAAAGACGAAGATCGAGTTTTTCAAATACATTAAAAATACAAAGGATTGAAATTATTGCAGCAAGAATTACGCTGAAACCTAAGTTGATAATAAGTGATTTATTTTTCATGACAAATATTATAGCAGATTTTTCTATATATTGCCATTTATTTTTTTAATGATTCCAGTGCGATTTTGGCGGCCAGCTGTTCTGCTTCTTTTTTGGATTTGGCTTTTGCGGGGCCAAAGGTCTGGTCTCCAAGAATTACATTTACGCTGAAGGTCTGGTCGTGTGCAGGGCCTGTTTTAGAAACAAGCTGATATTGAGGGCATTTCTTGTATTCTTTCTGATATTTTTCCTGAAGCTGGGTCTTATAATCTTTGATTCCGTCTGTAACTGCGTGCTCAACCTGTGGAATTATAAACTCAAGGACATATTTTTCGGCATTTTTATAACCGCTGTCCAGGTAATAGGCTCCGATTACTGCTTCCATACAGTCGGCAAGAATGGCAGGCTTGGTTCTTCCGCCGGTTGCTTCTTCGCCTTTTCCAAGGATGAGGAGCTTGTCTATGCCAATTTCCAGCGCAACAGGTGCCAGAGCCTTTTCTGAAACGACGGCTGATTTGATTTTGGCCAGGTCTCCCTCGGGATTTTCAAAATTATTATAAAGATAGGAAGCTGTTACCATGCCGAGCACGGAATCTCCAAGAAATTCCAGGCGTTCGTTGTTCTTTATGTGCTTTTTTTCGTTGGTAATACTGCGATGATGGAACGCAAGGTCCAGAAGTTCCAGATTCTTAAAGCGGATTTTGACTTTTTTGCAGAACAGATTAAGCTGTTCTTTGCGTGATTTGTCCATGTTTTTAATAAAAGATTGTCGGGTCAAGCCCGACAATGACAATTTGTTCTGTCATTACCGGATTTGACTCGACAATGACAATTTGGTCTGTCATTACCGGGCTTGATTCGACAATGACAATTTGTTCTGTCATTACCGGGCTTGACCCGGTAATCTATAAAAAAAAAGTACAAGCTCATCACTTGTACTTTCTTAATAAAGACGTTTTGTCCTTAATTATTTGCCCAGTTCTGCTTTGATGAAATCATAAGCATCGCGAACTGTTTCAAATTCGTTTGCTTTTTCATCAGGAATGCTTACACCAAGTTCTTCTTCGATTGCATAAACCAATTCGTAAGTATCCAGGCTGTCTGCACCAAGGTCATTTCTGAATGAAGCATCAAGTGTAACCTTTGCTGCATCAATGTCCAATTTCTCAACAATAAGTTTCTGCATTTTTTCAAACAATTCGTCCATTTTTAATCTCCTGAATTATCCGTTGATCTCTGGTGTAATAATCTGACGTCCACGGTAGAAACCGCATTTTGGACATACATGATGAGACTGTACAAGGTTTCCGCAATTGTTGCATTCTACAAGCTGTGGAGCCTTAAGTTTCATATTGATAGTCTGGCGTCTTTTTGTTACGGCCTTCGATACTTTTGATCTAGGTACTGCCATATATGTAACCTCACATTAAAAAATCATATAATAGTTTTAATATAATACTACAAATTTGAAGTAAATGTCAACATCAAGAAAAGAATGCAATCACGTATAAAAAAAACGCTCCCGGTCTGCTTGAGGATTAAAAACCGCAGGCTCGCCTGCTACACGCTGAAGTGCCTTGTAATTATATAAGTGGCCGCCTGGCGGCCGCACTTCAGAGTGTTTTTTAATCCCCAATCAGCCCTCCGCGTTTTTTTTACGGTGATTTCCTGTTGTTATCCGGTTTTTCTTCACTTCCTATTTACTATTACCTAATTTTTTTTTAAGTGCGTCCACAACAAGCGGCGGAACCATGCGGGAAATATCGCCTCCAAACAGGGCCAGTTCTTTTATACTGCTGCTTTTTACTACGCCCCACTTTTCTTTGGATGGGAGGAACATGGTTTCTATCTGAGGGTTTAAGTTCTGGTTCATGTGGGCAAGCTCAAATTCGTAGGAAAAATCGTTTGACGAGCGGATTCCGCGGATCAGGACTTTGGCTCCGGTTTCTTTGGCGTAGTTTACGATAAGTCCTTCCCAAAGGTGAACCTGTACATTCTTGTAATCCTTTAACAGTTCCTTAAGCATATCCAGCCTTTCTGATTCACTGAACATATACTGCTTGGCTGGGTTTACGGAAATAACTACATCAACATCATCAAAAAGCTTTGAGGCGCGCTGAATAATATCAAGATGACCATTGGTCGGAGGGTCAAAAGAACCCGGAAAAACTGCTTTTAACATAATTTATTTGTACTTTATTTGACGAAACTAGGCAATAGATGATATATTTTAAGCGTATGAAAAAGAACATTTTTTATTTTATCACTGCTTTTGCAGTATTATTTTCAATACTTTTCTCTTCCTGTGCAACAAAGAACAACCCGCCGGTACAAGACAACAATGCTGTAGAAGAACCTGCAGTTATTCCAGGCGGAAATGACGAAACAGTTGTTGTAGAAGATACAGTAGAAATTCTTGGGGAAGACGAACTTACTGATGATGAATACCTTCGTTCCATTGCAGGACTTGAAGGTACTTCGGTTTCTAAAAAGGAATTTGAGGACGATAAGCACGAAATTCTGGAAATCATTTCTGAACTTGCCATCATCATGGAAACAAAAGATACCCTTGCCTGGCTCAATTATATAGATGAACCTTCAAAAGAGTACTATAAAAATCCTGTAAACCTGCGCAAGGCTCAGAGAAAGCTTCCTAACAAGCTGATTGAACTCAAAACTATTGAAGATTACTTTAAGTATGTATTTATTCCTGCAAGAAAGAACAGTCATATTGACGAAATCCGTTATGTTTCAAAGACTCACGTAAAGGCAGTTCAGGTCCGCGAAGAATCTGATGCCATTTATTATGAATTCAAAAAGGATAACGGCAAGTGGCAGGTGTATTTACCGCCTGTTTCATAAAAACTGCTTATTCTGTTGATTTTTTAACATTCATAATTTATAATTAAATAATTCATAGGAGGAAAATTTATGAATAAAAAGATTTTGGTTGCAGGTGCTTTAATTTGTGCATCAACCCTTGTATTTGCTCAGTCACAGTCGGTACAGAAAAAATCCGGCAGTTCAAATAATAATAAAGAAACTTACGTAGAAAACGAATATCTTAACGATATTGATACAGAAATCATCATGGGACTTGCAGAAGCAGACGAACTGGACACCAAGCTCGTAGCACTCCAGTACATTGCAGATGCAATCAACGCAGGAAATACTTCTCCTGGAGTTATTCAGGCTCTTGATAAGCTTTCGGGCGAAGGTACACTTACTGAATCACGTACAAAGAACCGCAAGGTTAATAACTTTCCTGAAGTAAGACGTCAGGCATGTCTTTTGATGGCTAATGTTCCTGGTGAACACACAAAGAATCAGCTTATTGACGTTCTTGTAACTGATGATGAACCAATGGTTCTTTCTGCTGCAGTTCAGTCACTTGCTGCAATTAATCCGGAAGATGCAGATCAGGTAATTTCTGCAATTGCCTTTGTTCATAAACGCATTTACTACCTTAACCCTACTTCAAGCTTTGCATGGGAAGTTGTAGATGCTTTCGAAAAGCTTGGTCCAAATGCCTCTAACAGAAGCGAAATGGTAAATACACTTACTATGATTTCTGTTAACTACAGATATTCTAAACCTGTAAGAGACAAGGCTTTGAACCTGCTCAAGAAGTTCTCTTCTAGTTCCGGTTCAAGCTCTAAGAAAACAGACGAAAAATAATTTAGGACAATGGAACCAATAATATTAGCTTCTTCCTCACCACGACGTCAGGAAATTCTAAAAATGCTCAAAATCCCGTATAGGGTTATTATGCCTAACATTGATGAAACTATTTCTTCAATGCTTTCGCATGATGAAATTCCTGAATTGTTGGCTCGCGAAAAAGTTCTTGCCGTTATAAAGTCTCTCCCTGTTGGACAGGAAATTCCATGGGTTTTGGGAGCTGATACAATCATTTCTTATAACGGTAAGCTTTACGGTAAGCCGCAGGATCAGGACGAAGCTTTTTCTTTCCTTAAAGATTTTCAGGGAAGCACACATACAATTCTTACTGCACTTGTTCTCTACAATGGAAAAACACGTCTTACTACATCCAAGCTGTGCAAAACAAAGGTAAAATTCCGCCCTATGACAGACGAAGAAATCCAGTGGTATGTAGATACAGGTGAATGGCACGGAGCAGCCGGCGGCTACAGAATACAGAGCCTTGCTTCTATGTTTATAAGTCACATAGACGGTTCATATTCAGGGGCTATCGGGTTGCCTATTTCCGAGCTTTACGATATATTAACAGAACAAGGATACAAAATCCTTGAATAGAGCCGTCGGCTCAAAATATCTTCCGGCCCTTTTGGGTACGAGAAACAGAGTATGGAGACAGTGTCATTCCGAACTTGTTTCGGAATCTATCTTTAGTTGAGATGCTGAAACGAGTTCAGCATGACGGTCAACTGAGAAACTGTCCGTGAAGGAGTTAATCATGGCTGTAGTTACCATGAAGAACCTGCTTGAATCCGGAGTACATTTCGGTCATCAGGTAAAACGCTGGGATCCACGTATGAAGAAGTATATCTTCGCAGAACGCAATGGAATCCACATTATTGACTTGCAGAAGACAATCGCTGCAATTAAAGACGGATATGATGAAGTTCGTCGTGTTACTGCTGCAGGAAAATCAGTACTGTTCGTAGGAACAAAAAAACAGGCACAGCAGGCTGTACAGAAAGAAGCTGAACGCTGTGGCATGTTCTATGTAAACAACCGCTGGCTTGGTGGTATGCTT
>JAFZOJ010000135.1 GCA_017550685.1 Treponema sp.
TGCCAGCAAACCGGCTAAAAGAGCAATGATTACTACTGAAAAAAATCCGATCAGTAAATAATCCATATTTTATTTTTCCGGTACAAGGGAAACACAAACATAATTGTCTGTGTCCAGATATTTTTTTGCCTGCTCATTGAGCACTTCGGAAGTAATGTATCTTAATCCAAAAGCACTGTCATAAGCAGCTTCGGTAGGCATATACTTGAACACCATACATGAAGCAATTACATCAACCCACCAGTCAGAATTGTTCTGATTTGTTTCAAAGTTTCTGCGGTAAGATTCGCGGAGCTTATCTATATCAGTCTGGGCAACCGGTTCATTCTTAATCTTTTTAAGGGCTGCAATAACTTCGGCAATCAATTCTTCTTCGCGCTCAGGCTCACATCCAAACTGAATCTGGATTTGATAATTGCGTTCCGGATATCCGTTGATTCCACCGTAAACTCCAACACCATAAGTTCCGCTCTTGTCTTCGCGGATAATTTCACGAAGTTTCATTTCTGTAAGAGCTCTGAGCTGCTCCATAAGCTGAATGTCCTTGTAGGTTTCGTTTACGTCGGCAGCAGGTGGCAAAAGTCCTCCAAAACAAAGATAAACATAGCCTTTGTTTTCCTGTCCCTTTGTTACAGTGTCTTTGGTAATACCCTTGATTACTTTGTATTTTTCAAAGACGGCCTGTTCCTGCAAAGGCTTTTCTACAGGAATTGTACCTACATAATACTGACACATCTCAAGCACAGCGTCTTCATCAATATCACCGCTTATTACAAAAGTAAAATCGGAAACATTGCCAAAGCGTTCGCGGTAAAGTCTTTCTGCAGTTGCGGCATCCATCATATCTACAAACTTAGGACTGATTGCAGTGTGGCGGATTGAATCTCCGTAAAGCAGCTGTCTTACTCGTGAAACCAGCGCATCAGTTGGCTGAACATTATAAGCCTGAGCCTGCTGCTGCATATTGTACATAAGGAAGCTCCAGCCCTGTTCATTAAACTGAGGTGCAGTCATAAACTGAGTAATAATCTGAAGAAGGTCTTCAAAATGTTCAGGTGTAGACTGCCCCGAAATACGTTCATCTGTATCATTAATGACGATATTAAGTCCAACTGCTTTTGTAGAAATATACTTCTGGAACTGGCTTACATCCATGCCGGCAATACCGGAATAAAAGGCATAAACAGGACTTACAACACAAGAAGGATATTCGCTGTCCTTTACAAGAGAAGCACCACCACTGCTCAAGGCAGAAAGAACAATTCTTCCCTTATCCAGTTCGTTTTTTCTAAGGATGATTCTGGCACCGTTTTCAAAAACATATTCTGTTGCTTTAAGGGCCGGAACCTTATTGGTAGAAACAATCTTTGCCTTTTTGGCAGGGCGAGCCATGAGCTCTCCTTCCATGGCATTGTCTGTATAAGCTGCAAGCTCTGCAGAGCTCTGGTAATTTTCCCAGAAGTAAATGAGTTCTTCTTTTGGAGGCAGTTCTGCTTCCTTGGCCTTTGGAGTATAAATCATACAAAGCTTTCCTCGGCCCCGGAAAATTTCGTCAGCGCGTTTGTTTACTTCTTCAATCGAAATTGAATTTATAAGTCTGCGTGCAAGCTCAATATAATCATCATCAGAAACTACAATGTTCCCTGAAACAAAATAACTTACAATACTGTCTACCCTTTCTGCCGAAGTGATTGTAGCCTTTTGCTCGTACCACTGATTTTCACTGGTAAGCAGCGATTCTTTTGCACGTTCAAATTCAGACTGGGTTACTCCGTGAATTATAAGTCTGTCGGTTTCGTCCATAATCGTCTGGAAGGCCTGAGCAAACATTCCGTCCTTTGGAATAAAATAGTATCCGTTGAACGATGTAGTATTTGTCTCGGTATAATGTACTGCATTTGCCGCAAGCCATGGAGCTTCGGGATTAGAAGTAATTTCGTAAATTCTCTGATTGTAAATGCTGTTTACAATATTTGTAAGGAATGAACGGCGAATATCTCCTTCGGTTCTGGCAGGTGAATTGTCTTCATCCTTTGCAATAATCTGAACCTGAGTATAAGTCATTTCAGGATCTGCAAAAACAAGTACATCTTTTTCTGTGCGTCCGGGAACATAACCAGTTGCAAGTGTGTTTTTCTTTTCGGCAGCAGGTATTGTGCCCATTGTTGTTTTGATTAACCATTCGGCAACCTTAGGGTCTACAACGCCCGAAACAACTACGGCCATATTCTGCGGCTGATACCATTTTTTATAAAAGTTTACAACTTCTTCGCGTGTAATATTCTGAATAACCTCCGGAACCCCGATAGGAAGTCTGTCTACAAAAGGAGAATCCTTAAGCTCAAAAGGAAGTACTGCATCTACAAGGCGCCCGCTCAAACCAAGTCGGCCGCGCCATTCTTCCAGTACAACACCTCGTTCTTTTTCCAGTTCTTCCGGGTCAAAGGTTACAGCGCTTGCCCAGTCATGGAAAATAAGGATTGCCTTTTCCAGATATTCAGGTTTATCTGCAGGAACTTCCAGCTTGTAAACAGTTTCTTCAAAGCTGGTGTAGGCGTTTACTTCGGCACCAAAGTCCATACCAATAGATTCGGCATAATCTATAAGGCTGTTTTTTTCAAAGTGCTCTGTACCGTTAAAACACATGTGTTCTATAAAATGAGCAACACCTCTTTCGTTTTCTGCTTCGGCAATAGAACCAACTTTTACGGCAAGTCTTAATGATATTCTGTTCAAAGGATTTTCATTCTTCAATACATAATAACTCATTCCGTTATCAAGCGTTCCGGTAAGAATATCCGGGTTCTGCTTGAGTGCAACATCTTTTGATTTACCTTTGGTTGAGGCACAAGAAACGAATAATGCAGCAAAAACAAATGTCACCGCAATAAATAATTTGAAATACTTTTTCATTAAAAAACTCCTATGTCTGTCATTTTCGGGCTTGACCCGGAAATCTTTTATAAGAATAGATTGCCGTGTCAAGCACGGCAATGACATGTATATTAAAATATAAATCTCTTATTTGTACAATAACTAAAAAGTATGCTATAATTTAGGGTATGGCACAGATTATACCAATAGCAAGTGGAAAGGGTGGCGTTGGAAAAAGCCTTCTTTCTGCCAATTTAGCAATTGCTCTGGGACAACAGGGAAAAAGAGTGGTTCTTGTAGACCTTGACCTTGGTGCGTCTAACCTTCATCTGGTTATAGGACAGCATCCGGGTGCCGCAAGTCTTGGTTCGTGGTTTACCGAAAAAACCATGTTCAAGGACATTATCCTGCCCACAGATTATCAGAACGTAAGCTTTGTTGCAGGCGACAGTCAGATTCCGGATTTAACCTCGCTCAAGCACATGCAGAAAATCAAGCTCATCCGCAACCTTAAAAACATAGATGCCGATTACGTCATTCTTGACCTTGGAGCCGGAACCCATCAGTTTATTCTGGATATGTTCCTTTTGTCTCCTCAGGGCATTGTAGTTTCTGCACCGGCTGTTACTGCCACACTCAACGGTTATCTGTTCCTTAAAAATGCAGTTTTCCGTCTGCTTTATACAACATTTAAAAAGAATACTCCGGGCCGCGAGCTGCTCGACAACCTTAAAAAAGATTCTGCTTCCATGCAAAAGCTTTATATTCCTCAGCTGGTTCAGGCTCTGGCCAAAGCAGATCCTCAGACAACACAGCTTTTTATTGCACGCATGCAGCAGTTCCGCCCGCGCCTGGTTATGAATATGATTGAAAATCCGGCCGACGCAAACAAGGCACAGAGAATCAAAACAAGCTGTAATCAGTACCTTGGTCTGGATATAGATTTTCTTGGTCTTATGTACCGCGATATGCTGCAGGACAAGGCCCTTTCTTCACAGCTGCCGCTCGTTGTTTATAAGCCGCAGTCTGTGCTTGGACAGGCAATCTACCGCATTGCAGACAAAGTTATAGAAACTCCACCTCACTTCTTTGATGATGATTTTGACCCTGAAAACTTTAATTCAGATACCTTTATCAGCGCCGAAGAAGAAGCCAACAGCGACTACGACTTTAAGCTTTCGGGAATCGAAGACCTTGTAGGCGGCGGAGAGCTTACAATCGGAGAGCTTGCAGAAATGATTAAAACCCAGCAGTTTGATTTAATTCAGCTCAAAAAGGAAAATCAGCTGCTCAAATCTAAGCTTGTAAAAGCAGTTCAGCAGGGGTTTAAAATTTAATGTTTTTATATATTAACTATCCGTCCTGGATTCATCCGCAGATTTTTCCGGGAGTAAAAATTCTGGGCCTGCTGCGCTGGTATGGCCTTATGTATGTTTTTGCATTCGGTACAGCATATCTGCTTCTTAAGCGCGTTGCTGCCGAAGGAATGCTTAACGGCAAAAACAAGCTTGGCAAAGACTACACAATCACCGAAGACGATCTTTTCAGCTTTCTTGGAACAGGAATCCTGTTTCTTCTGCTCGGAGCCCGCATAGGTTCAACCCTCATTTACGACCGTTCTGGTCTTTACTGGCAAAAACCGTGGCTCATCTTCTGGCCTTTTGATTTACAGGGCAATTATACAGGCTTTGCAGGCATGTCCTATCACGGCGGCTTTATCGGCGGCCTTTTGGGAATGATTATCTGGTGCCTGCGTCATAAACAGTCTATTCCGCGCTGGACCGATGCCATGGTCTGCTGTATTCCTCTTGGCTTTACCTTTGGACGCCTTGGCAACTTTATGAACGGAGAGCTCTTTGGCCGTGTAACTACAGTTCCATGGGGCATGGTTTTCCCGGATGCAGAACGTTTTTCTGCTTCTTTGCAGTGGGTTCAGAACTTTGCCGCACAGATTGGCATGGACATTTCCGGTGCCCGACTCGTTAACCTTCCGCGACATCCAAGCCAGCTTTACGAAGCCTTTTTTGAAGGAATTGTTTTGTGGACTATAATCTGGCTTTGCCGCAAGCACAAAAAGTTTGACGGCATGCTCAGCTGTATTTATACCGGCGGCTACGGACTTTTCCGCTTTTTTATTGAATATTTCCGCGAACCGGATGAAGAACTTGGCTTTATTATTGGAGATAAATCCGCAAATATTTACGAAAATGCCTCGCTCACCAACTTTTCTACAGGTCAGCTTTTGTGTTTTATAATGATTCTGGGTGCTGTTGGCTGGGCCGTAGGTGCAATAATAATGCAAAAGAAATCTGCAAAATCTGCCGATAATTAAATGAGGTGTTCTATGAAGAAACTGACTATTATCCCGGCATTTATTTCTCTTATTATGCTTACATTCACAGGCTGTAACTGGAACGTAACAGATTCTAAATATCTTACAAGACCTGATATTGAAGTAAAGGGTTCATCAATCATCATCCGTGGAGCCTACGTTAATTCAGAAACTAAATATATCAACGTTTACCGACAGGATGTTACAGATAATGAAGATGCAGAAGTAGTTCGTCTGGGAGTTATTTTCCCAAGCGGATTTGATAAAGAAAACAAAACCTTTATGTTCTTTGATGAAAACATTTTTAGTGGTCACGAATACCGCTATTATGTGCGATTTGTTGAAGAAAATGGTTCAAAAAACAGAACTGACTGGACCGAAAAGAAAAGCAATACAAACGGAGCAGTTCCTTCAAGCGGCTCGTATGCCTATGCTGTTCCAACAGATGCAAAATACACTTATGACCCGGTTCAGTTTACTTTGACTTTGCCATCCGGAAAAGATTTTACAGAACCTACTGCCATTGCCGATTTTACAGAATATAAACCTGCTCTGGTTTTCCAGAACGACGACATAATTCAGACTTATGAAATTGCAGACACAACCTCTGTAAACCTTAAGACCCTGCTCCCTCAGGATTATCTTTACAAGGATATCAAGCTTTTGGGAATTGTTGGTCAGAAAAAAGAAGAATCAGGCGGAACAGAACCTGCCCTCAAATATATTTTCTGGACAGAGCTTGCAGCCGTAAAAGTTCTCAACTCTGCAGGAAACGAAATTACTTCCTTTAAGCTTGAGCCTGAATATGGCGAAGAAAACGGCTACGACTATTCAATAGAAAGCGACAACGAGAACTAAAATGAATACTCTGGTTGCACTGTGTGCCGTTGGTGCCGAAAAAATCCTCGGCAACGAAATTAAACATCTTGGCTATAAACTTGTCTCAAATGCACCCGGTAGAGTAAGCTTTACCGGCGACGACAATGCCTTGTTCCGCACCAATTTATGCCTGCGCACAGCCGACCGTGTTTACCTGCAGCTTGCACAGTATCCCGCCTATAATTTTGATGAACTTTATGACGGAGTTTACAACATTGCCTGGCAGGATTTTTTAAAGCGCGATTCCCGTGTGGTTGTTGATAAGGTTCGTTCCTATAAATCAAAACTCAATTCAGAACACAGCATTCAGGGAATGGTTCACAAAGCCATTTATTCCAAGTGCGGCGACGTATGGCACATGTCTACCATGCCCGAAAGCGGAGACCAGAGCGATGTCCGTGTCTACATTGACGAAAACAACGTTTTGATTCTGCTTGATTTGTCGGGGCTGCCTCTTCATAAGCGCGGTTACCGTACCGACGGAGGCATTGCACCTTTGCGCGAAACACTTGCCGCTACCCTGCTCCAGGAAATGATGTGGAGACGTAAAACTCCCCTGCATGATCCTTTCTGCGGGTCCGGTACAATTGCAATAGAAGCTACGCTCTATGCCTTTAATGTTGCTCCGGGCTTTGGACGACGTTTTGCCATAGAAAACCTTCCGTTCTTTAATGCAGACCAGGCTCAGAAAATTCGTGAAGAAGAAGCTGCGCAGATTCGTACAGATGTAGAAGTACGCATCACCGGCTCTGATATAGATGCTGACGCAATAGAACGCGCACAAAAAAATGCAGAACATGCTTGCGTTATGGCAGGCCGTGCACTAAAATCAATTGGTATAAGCGCCCATATTCCGCGCCCGGACTTTATACAATCAGATTTTGCAAATCTTGAAGCACCATATGAATCCGGACTTTTGCTTTGCAATCCTCCTTATGGAGAACGCCTTGGCGACGAAGAACAGGCTGCAGAGCTTTACCGTAAAATGGGCAGCCTTTGGGACGATTTTCCGGGCTGGGATCTTGGCATAATTACTTCGCACCAGGACTTTATGGAAAACTTTGGCCATAAAACCGGAAGCATAAAAGCCTTAAAGGCCGGTAATCTGGATACAAAACTTTATATATATAAGAGATTGTCGGGTCAAGCCCGACAATGACAATTGGAGAGCAAAATGGCAATTGTGGTAGAACATGATAAAAGGCGTCACGAAATACTCGAACGTTCACTGGATGTTTTTGCAACAGAAGGTTACGAAGACACAACCTTTCAGAAAATTGCAGATTCCTGTGGAGTAACACGTACCACCCTTTACATTTATTTTGACAACAAAAAAGATATTTTTATTGGCAGCCTCAAGCAGATTCTTATTGCCATGGAAATGGATCTTAATGCCATTATTGATAATCCGGAACTGTCTGCCCACGATGCCCTCTACAAGATGGCCATGTGTATAATTGATTACTGCGAACAGAACTTAAAGCTGTTTAATGTTTTGCATGCCTATCTGCTTGGACTAAAAAGAACCAAAGAAAACCCAAGAGAAAAAATCAACCGCCGAATCATCCGCATGCGCCACATGCTCAGCACCGTAATAATCCGCGGCATCAAATCCGGCGAGTTCAAAAAAGACCTGAACGTTCACTCCGTTGTTGAACTTATTTATATTCTTGTAGAATCCTCAATCTTCCGAATTGCAGTCCTTGAATCTGCCGACCTTTCCGAAGTCCGCAAAGCCATTGCGCCTGCAATTGATGGGCTGGTGCAGTAACGTGGTCCTGGGCTTCTCAACGTGGTCCCTGAGGCTCTCGAAGGGCCTTTAGATCCACCCCTTAGCCCTATCAACTGCCCTCTTCCACTGTTCATAGCGTGAAGTACGGGTTTCTTCATCCATATTCGGTTCAAATATAGCGTTGATTTTCCAGATTTTTTTGAGTTCGGCGCGGGAACTCCAGTAGCCTGTGGCAAGACCGGCGAGAAGTGCGGCTCCTGTTACTGTTGTTTCTGTGTTTTCCGGGCGGTAAACGGCTGTGTTCAAAATGTCGGCCTGGAACTGCATCATTAAGTCGCTTACACAGGCGCCGCCGTCTACTTTGAGGCTTGCAATTTCTATGCCTGAATCTTCTTTCATACAGTCGAGCTCATCTTTTACCTGGAACGCAATTGCTTCCAAAGCGGCACGACAAATGTGAGCTTTGTTTGCACCACGTGTAAGACCAACAATTGTTCCGCGGGCGTAAGAATCCCAGTAAGGAGCACCAAGTCCTGTAAAGGCAGGTACAATAATTACTCCGTTTGAGTCTGAAACAGTTGCTGCCAGAACGTTTACGTCGTTTGCAGTATTTATAATTCCAAGCTGATCGCGAAGCCATTTGATGAGCGCGCCGCCAATGAATACGCTTCCTTCCAGGGCGTATTCAACCTTACCGTTTAAACCGATTGCAATTGTTGTAAGGAGCTTGTGCTTGGACTCAACAGGTGTGTCGCCTGTATTCATAAGCATAAAACAGCCTGTTCCATAGGTTGATTTTACGTCGCCCTTGTTTACACAAGCCTGTCCAAAAAGTGCTGCCTGCTGGTCACCGATCATCGAAGCAATTGGTGCTTCAAAACCGCAGATTGACTTGTCTGTCATGGCATATACGCAGCTGGAATCTTTTACTTCCGGCAAAATGCAGCGCGGGATGTCGAGCAGCTTGAGCAGGTCTTCGTCCCATTCAAGTGTGTGAATGTTATAAAGCATTGTTCGGCAGGCGTTTGTGTAATCTGTTACGTGGGCTTTGTGGCCGCTAAGACGCCAGGTGAGCCAGGTATCAACTGTTCCTGCAAGGAGTTCGCCCTTTTCTGCACGCTCGCGTGTGCCAGGAACATTATCAAGTATCCATTTAATTTTTGTACCGCTAAAGTAGGCATCAGGAATAAGTCCGGTCTTCTGGCGGATCATTTCGCCTTTTCCGTCGGCAATAAGTTTGTCTGCAATGTCTGCGGTACGGCGGCACTGCCATACGATTGCGTTGTAAACAGGTTTTCCGGTGTTTTTATCCCATAAAATAACTGTTTCGCGCTGGTTTGTAATACCAACTGCTTCTATTTGTTCAGGAGAAAGGTCAGCCTTCATAACTGCTTCTTTCATTACAGAAAGCTGACTGATAAAAATGTCTTCGGGATTATGTTCTACCCAGCCCGGCTTTGGAAAATACTGCTGGAATTCGCGCTGCGCAACGGCAATTTTTTCTACCTTTTTGTTGAAAACTACAGCACGTGAGGAAGTGGTGCCCTGGTCCAGACCGACAATGAATTTTTCCATAGGCTAGAATTTAGCTTTTCTAAGTCTTACTCTTTCAATATCTTCACAGAAGAGCTCGCGGAGGTCATTCAAGCCAAGTGCCATAAGGGCCATACGGTCAATACCGATACCCCAGGCAAGAACCTGACAGTCAAGACCCATAGCCTTGGTAACTTCCGGGCGGAAGATACCAGAACCACCAAGTTCGAACCATCCCAAAACAGGGTGCTTGATATGAACTTCGATACTAGGTTCTGTGAACGGGAAGTAACCTGGAACATACTTAACTTCTTCTGCTCCGGCAATTTCTGTTGCGAACATCTTGAGCATACCCAAAAGATCGCGCAAAGTTACGTCGTTTCCGGCAATAATACCTTCTGTCTGATAAAAGTCGGAAAGGTGTGTAGCATCTACCTTGTCGTAGCGGAAACAGCGGGCAATTCCAAAGTATTTACCTGGAACTTCTGCCTTGTGCAGCTGATGTGCAGAAAGTACAGTTCCCTGTGAGCGCAAAATAAGGCGGCGTGTGAACTCGTTATCGAAAGTATAGTTCCATCCACGGCTTCCAGTGTTTCCACCGGTTTCGTGGGCAGCCTTTACGTTGCTCAAATATGGTTCTTCAATAAATTTTGCATGAGTAGGATTTTTAATGCGGTATACATCATGAATATCGCGTGCAGCGTGGAACTGTGGCATGAACAAAGCGTCCCCATTCCAGAATTCTGTTTCTACAAGCGGACCATCAAACTCCTGGAAACCAAGAGAACAAAGCTTGTCCTTTACACTTTCAAGGAACTGAACATATGGATTTGTGCGTCCAGGAATAATACGAGCAGGAGGTACAGCAATGTTATATCCACGGAAGGTTCCGTTTTTCCATTCGCCAGTTGCAAGCATTTTTGGAGTGATTTCTCCAATTTCGTTACCTGTAACTCCGGCATCTTTAAGTGCATCGCGAACCTTTTCAAAACCGCTCTGAAGCTTATAGAATACAGTTTCGCGTTCAATCATCTTGAATGGAGCATCTGCAGCACCACGCTTTTTTGCAAGGCCGTTCATTGCTTCAATTTCGGCACCAGTCAAATCGTCCTTGTTCAAAAGTCCGTCTGCAGCGTCGCAGGCCTTCTTAATAAGCCCAGAAGTCAAAGTAATACGCTCAGACAAGGCAGCTCCGGTATATTCAACCTTCTTTTCTGCATTCATCTTAAGAACGCCTTCTTTTACAAGCGGACCAAAGGCAGAACCAACGTCCTTCTGTTCAAGGCCAATTCCTGCAGCAATTTCCGGCATAAGATGAGGGCCTTCGTTCTTTAAGAAGTTAACCATGCGCTCTTCTACAGTGCCTGTTTTAGCCATTGCGCGGCCATAATCTGTAATTTCAAAATATGTGTGAGGAGTACGGCGGATTTCTTTAAGAAGTTCCTTTCCGCTAAGCCATGAGAATGCCTGGTTTGCGTGACCTTCCTTATAGTCCAGCTCCTTCTGAAGTTTTTCTGAAGTAAGTTCATCCTGTCCCGAATACTTTAACAAAACCTTAATTTCGAGCGGATGGAGATTTTTAATGATGTTCTTAATGTCCATATGTTTTTTCCTACAAAGATTGTCGGGTCAAGCCCGACAATGACACAGGGGTTTCGACCCTTCGAGAGCCTCAGGGACCTCAGCCATGTCATTCCCGGGCTTGACCCGGGAATCTTTAAAAAAATAAAGCCGGCGCGAAAATCATTCACACCGGCTTTTATTCTACAATATTTTGTAAAAAATAAGAATACCTATCGGTAAAATTTTACATATGACATGTAAACTGCCTTGCGGCGGCCCTTGTCATCTTTCTTAAAGCTTTCTTTGTCATCCTTAAGATAGCGGTAAACATTGTACTTGTGTTCCAGACGGAAATCATTCAGACATTCAAGTACCGAATTCATAGCTTCACCACGATCGTATGTAACGTTCAGACATTCATAATAAATGCGAACTTCATCATGAATAGGCTGATATTCAATTCTAATTGTTGCAGATGTATCGCTGCTATGTATTTCCTTTGGAATAATTACTTCTGTTTTTGTCTTATTGGCTTCGAACTGTTCAATATCACCATAATCCTCTGAAGAACCGTGACCTGTAATTCCCTGTGCAAACAGACAAGCTCCTGCCATCAAAATAACTGAAAGTGCTACTATTATTTTCTTCATAAATAACCTCCTGTATATTAAAACGCGCACCTTGGCACTACGTTACAATTTAGAATTGTGTATACTCTAATATTGTACCGCATTCTAGAAAAAAATCAAGTTTTATTACATAACGTCCCCTGTCAATTCCAATTAAAGGGGTCTTGCGGATCAATACACGGCCGGTTATTTCCTTAGGTTTGTTTTTGATTGTATTACGATAATAGCTGCGGACTGCATTTTTAAGGGCATCCTGGGCTGCCATCTGGATTCCTTCAAAGCCAAGGCTCAAATCTCCAAAGCCTCTGCCCTGTATTGTAGGATTCTGGATTGATGCCCAAAGATTATAGGTCTGAATTTCACTTGGAGTGCGTGTATAATCGACCCAGCAGTTAAATCTGTTGTTTTCTATCCATACGGAAGAGTATTTAATATTAAATTGTGTGGTCCCTGAGCCTGTCGAAGGGTCGGCGGCCCTTACAGGTGTTATTTCAAAGTATTCTTCAACACCACGGGCTTTATCAGAGGGTGTATACACAAAATTCCAGCCGTAAACCAGGCCTTCCATCAAAAATGGCACGGTTTCCTTTATTCTGGCAATGGAATAGTCAAATTCCTTAGCTTCGGCATCTTGTGCAGCCGCTTCAGTACCGGGATATGCATCAACTTCGGACCAAACGGCAAATCTTATGTGTTCAATGATTGAAGGAGTCTGCGCAAACAAAAAACCTGTAAAAAAAGGCAGTAAAATCAGAGAAAAAATCGCTTTTTTTAACGGCGGTAATCTTTTTTCCATACTTTTAAAGGATTTATCCCCATCCGTATAATAAAATAGATAAAAGCAACCAGAAAACCAAACAGATGCGTATAATGTGCAACGTTTGAAGTACTGAATACACCGCTCACAATCTCTATGATGGTATAAATCAGTACAAGAATTGGTGCAGGAACCGGAATTATTCCCCAGATAAAGATTATCGAACGGGGAAAACATACAGCATAAGCAAAAAGCACGGCGTAAACCGCTCCACTTGCTCCCAATAAAAATGTTCGGTAACTTCCGGTAAAATAATAAAGGATAAATGACAGGACTGCGCTCAGGATTCCCGTAGTAAAATAGAACAGCAGGAACTCTTTTGAACCGATGGCGCGTTCAACACCTACCCCAAAGAAGAAAAGTCCCAGCATATTAAGAAAAACATGCCTGAACCCGTAATGGGCAAACATATAGGTAAAAAACTGCCACCACATTCCCCTGTCTAAAACCAGAGTAACATTAAGCGCAAGGTAAAAAACAAGATTCTCAACAAAATTACACAAAAAATAAATTATAAAATTGATGAGGATAATGCATAATGTAGCATGAAAATAAGAGTATCTGAACGGTTTGCGGAAAAACGGTACGTGTCCAGTTACATCATTTGTTTCTGGAATATCATTCATTACTTTCTTTTAATTTGTGTATTGCAGGATCAAAGAATGTTACCTGATTTCTTCCGTTATTTTTGGACATATACAAGCCTGAGTCTGCCTGGTTCACAAAAATATTTGGCAGATCTACCGGATTTGTATCCTTATCAAATACAGAAACACCACCAGACACTGTAACATGCAGGTGCTGGTCGTTGTACACAAAATCATATCCTTCTATTTTTTTACGGATGCGTTCTGCAACCTTCATTGCTTCGTCTTTTGTTCCTTTTCGAAGCAGTACGGTAAACTCTTCTCCACCATAACGGCTGGCAATATCTGTTTCGCGGAGGCTGGATTTAATAAGGTTGGCAACCGAAATCAAAACAAAGTCACCGCATTCATGACCATAGGTATCGTTGAACTTTTTGAAAAAGTCTATATCAAACATAAGAACCGCAATGTTTTCTTCCTGCTGGAAGGCCTTGTCTATGGCTTCTGTAAGCTGATTAAAGAAGAAATACTTGAGGCGCAGGTGTGTCATCATATCTGTAGAAGACATTTCCATGAGCGAAGCGTTGTTAATGGCAACCGTAGCCAAAGATGCAATGGACATTATCATGTTCTGTTCATATTCGGTGTAGGTTGTTTCTTCTTCTATGGCAATGCGTTCCTGCAGAATGAGGATACCGCTTAAGTGATTGCTTTTTTCGATGAGAGGAACTATAAGGGTCGGATTAAGGTTTCCCAAAAGCTGCATGCTGTCATCATCATCAGTTACAGTCTTTTTAAGCTCGGCAAAGGTTACCGGCTTTTTTGAATCCAAAAGGTATGTACAAATTGAAGAGCTTGCAGGAATAAAAAGCTTTTTGCCTGTGCTCATTGCCTTGGCGGTTTCAAGATTTAATACATCGTTGGTAATCGGGTCGCGTATAAAAATTTCGGCACCAAGTACGTGCATCTGAGCCATACAGATATAAACAATGGATTCGAGAAGGTTTGAAAAATCAAGAGTTGAACAGAAAGATTTGGCAATATCGATGAGCTGTTCCAGGTCATAGATACGCTTTTCGTAATAGGTTGACTGCTCAAGGATGGTCTGGTCCTTTGAAACATGTTCAGCACCCTTGCCGGAACCTTCCGTCTGAGAATTTGTATTTTCAACTAAAGCTTCTAAATCCATTACTGTACATCTCCGCCACTATTAATAATAACATAGTTTTTCATAATTTCAAAAAATATTTTCCAATCCGGATACTGAATTTCAAGAGTATTTGTGTTTTCCTTGTTACGGGAAGAAATCATAAGTACCTTGAGGTTGGAAATTATTTCACTTGACGGCTTTTTTGAATCCGCAAGAAGCTCGCCCAGGTATTTATACAGAGTAAACAGATTTGTTGTTATTGTCTGCATAAGCTCATGGGCTTCGTTATTTGCCGTTAATACCATTTTTTCAAGCTTGCGGTAAAAATCCTTGTCCTTATGGCTGTCCTGAACATAGCTTTGCATTACGGCCACACTGTTGTGCTGGTCATTTCCAAAGGAATCTTCAAACTCCTGGAGCTTGGCCGACGCATTGATTACCGCATAAACTGTTGTAGAAAAAGCCGATTTATAGGCCGGGTTATTAAAGAAACCTTCAATTACAATGTCATTAAGAAGTCCTTTAACTCCTTCTGGCATATATATACGAAGGAAGGTCTTTAATATTCGCATAGGAAGAATCCACTGCAGAGAAAGTGTTACTGTAGACTGCAGCATTGCGTTAGTTTCTGTGTTATAACCGAACAGGGTGTCTACCTGAATATTCTTGAACAGTGTAGAAACCTCTGTTGTAATCTGTTCATCCTGAATTTCGGACTTGATTCTCTGTTCGTCTGCATCAAAACGTTCCTGGAAGATATTTGCAAATTCCTGGCGTGGAGAACCTGTATAAGAAGCAACCTCCGGTTCGTAGGTAACGTTCTGTTTTGCAATACGAATCATTGATTTTATGCGCTCTACCGGCAGAATTTTTGTGATGATGTAATTGATTTTCTTGAGGCAGGCTACATAGGCGCCGCTTTCGTCATTGGAAAGCATGGTTCCCTTGCGCAGCTGTGCCAGAGCAATAACCTGATCTGCAGTAGAAGTTGTAATTTTCATGCCCGAAATCTGATAATAAAGATCTTCGAGCAGGTTTACGGCCTTTGAAATAGGAATTTCGGTCCAGCTTGGGCGGTACATAAAATCTGCAGGCTTAAAATTCAAGTCAAAAATCTGCAGGATTGGTACAAACATGATGTGACAAAAATCTACAAGCTGGCGCAGGGAAAGAATATCCTTGTCTATGCGGCGGAAGCTTTCGGAATTAAGCTCCTTGATTACCTTTTCGCACTGTGTACGCTGATGAATATATTCCCTGTCTGTATTTTGTGCTTCGTTCAGGATTGCTTCCTTGCGGGCTGCGTATGAAAGATTTTCGATAATTGACTGATATTCGGGTGTATAGCCGGTAAGAATGAGCTGTGCTTCGAATCTGTGCTGGCGTGGAATATCAACTGAGCTTACAGTATTAATGAAAAGATCGTCCAAAAGCTTGGTATTTTTATACAGATTGTAAATTGCCTCGGCAAAATTCGGCTGAAGGTTTCCGTTTTTATAAACAACAGGCTGAACATCGCGCAATTCGGCTTCAAGCTTCTTAAGCTGCTGCTTTTTTTGTACTTCTGGAGAGGATCGTTTAAAAATTGATTCCAAAAAATCGGAAATGGTCTGTATAAAACTCATTATATCTTTATTATTATAACAGACTTTAGGCTTACGGGCAACCTTTTAGTATTTTAGTATTTCATCAAAAATCTTATGGTAGTCTTCTATCGTGGCGGCGTGAACTATGGCGTTGCGTATTGGTCCGCCGTTCGGGATTCCCTTGGAATAAGCGTGAAAACGTTTGCGCATTTCGAGGCAGGCATGCTGTTCGGAGGTTTCGGCGGCAAGGCATTCAAGCTCTGCAAAGCCTGTTTTTATGCGGACATCGGCAGGAACCGGCTCATAAGTGCCTGTTGTAAGCAGAGAAGTTGTGTCGCGGAAGATAAACGGGTTTCCCATGGCCCCGCGGGCAAACATTACGGCATCTACACCGGTCTGTTCGAGCATTGCGGCGGCATCCTGAGGCTTAAAAAGGTCTCCCGAACCAAAAACCGGCACTCTTCCGCCCACCATTTCTACAAGCTGGCGCATTATATCCCAGTCGCTGTGGCCTTCGTAGCCCTGAGCCTTGGTTCTCGGGTGAATTGTTATGGCGCTGGCCCCTGCATCCAATGCGGCCTGTGCTGCCTCGCGCCAGGTTATCTGCTTTTGCTCCCAGCCCGAGCGGATTTTTACGGTGACAGGGGTGACATTCTGGGGTTCCTGCCCTTCGAGAGCCTCAGGGACCGCTTTCTTACAGGCAGAAACTACTGCCTCAACTACCTTAAAAAGTCGGTCGGGGTCACGGGTAAGGGCACTTCCGGCCCCGGTTTTTACAATTTTTGGTACCGGACAGCCGCAATTTATATCAATACACTCGCATTTTGTTTTTTCAAGCACAATCTGAGCAGCCTGAGCCATAACCTGGGGTTCTCCGCCAAAAATCTGGACTGCATAGGCCTTTTCGTTGCAGGCACGGCGCATCAAAGTTTCGGTTTTAAGGTTTTTGCGGACCAGGGCTTCGGCACTAACCATTTCGGTATAGGTAAAGCAGGCCCCGTTTTCAACGCAGACAGAACGGAATGCCACGTCACTGTAGCCTGCAACGGGCGCGAGAAAGAGATTGCCTTTTAACTGAATATTTCCGATTGAAACCGGGTGATAAAGTGTCATTCAGGTAAATTGAATGCCTTGCAGCTGTTTTTCCAGAGCTGTTCACTCAGTTCTTCAAGGTCCATTTCCAGCATTTCGGCAAGGAATCGGGCTGTAGAAGGCAGATAAGCCGGCATTGTTCGCTTTTTCTCGCGGAATTCGGCCGGAATCATAAACGGACTTTCTGTTTCTATAAGAATGCGGTCTACAGGAATATTCATTATGGTTTCGTGCAGGTTGCGTGCGTTACGGTATGTAAGGTTTCCTGCAAAGCTGAACCAAATATTGTAATCAAGACATTTCTGGGCATATTCAGCATCTTCAGAATAACAATGCAGAATGGCACCCTTATCCGGCATACGTTCTGTAAGAACATCAAAAACATCGCGGCCGGCATCACGGTTATGAATGATTACAGGCAGATTATGCTTCTGTGCAATTTCAAGCTGAGTAATAAAAAGCTCAATCTGAGAACGCTTGTCTCCAAACTGTTTAAAATAGTCCAGACCTGTTTCGCCTACAGCAACAACATTTGGCAGAGCAAGATACTTTTCTATTGTATTTATATAATCCGGACCCGGGTTTGTTACTTCAGAAGGAGCTACTCCAACTGCGTGATACAAGCCTGGAGCTGCCTTGAGGCTGTTATAAACCTTTGGAAAATCCATAAGGCTGTTATTAATACTTACAATACGGGCAACTCCAGCCTGCTTTGCCTGCTGAATTACACGTAATTGTTCAATAGGGTCATCGTATATAAGCCCGATGTGGGCGTGAGTATCAAAAAACTTCATGGCTTTACTTCCTGATTTGTAGTGATGAAACTCTCGTTTTTTATTGTACTTATAAGATAACACAGGTTTTGCAAGCCGTCAAATTCTTTTTTGGCACCGGCGGTATTGTCGGGCTGCCTGCAAAACCTGATTATGCCGGTTTATACGGTAAATTGATCTATCTGGCCGCCAATTTCGGTGATGGAATCCTTTACCATAAGGGCATTCTGAGACAATTCTTCTCCACTTTCGTGAATTCTCTTTGCACCCTCTGACATTTCGTCCATACTGGTCTTCATTGCGCCCGAAGAATCCTGAAGTCCTGCAATATTGCGGAAAATAAGCTTGTTTCCTTCGATCATTTCCTGTGCGGCATTGCTAACTTCGGTAGTACTCATGTTCATTGTAGCAAGGGTTTCGATAACCTGCTTTGAACCTTCCCTCTGTTCGGTCATTGCAACCTTAATTTCACGAACCAACTGGTTTGTATTGCCGATTTCGTCAGAAACAATTGTAAAGGCGTTGCTTGCTTCCTGGGAACCGGTAACAACCTCAAGAATAGAAGCCTGAATGCTCTTAAGCTGTTCACCAATTCTCTTAGACTGTGCTGTAGAGGTTTCAGAAAGCTTACGGATTTCGTCTGCTACTACGGCAAATCCCTGTCCTGCTTCTCCGGCATGAGCAGCCTCAATTGCGGCGTTCATGGCAAGAAGGTTTGTCTGACTTGCAATGCTTGCAATGGCCTGGTTTGCTTCCTGCAGCATCTTTGATTTGTCTTCAATTTCATGAATCATCTGGTTTACGGCTGTCTGCTTTTCCTGTCCGGACTGAGACTGCTGTTCAAGCTGACCAAAGGATTCTGCCATTTTGTCTACAGATTTATTTACAGACTGAATGTTGCCAATCATTTCTTCAATGGCGGCAGAAGCCTGAGTTACTCCGTCTGCCTGCTGATTAATCATTCTTTCAAGGGAATCGATATTTGCGGCAATCTGATTAACGGCTCCGGCTGTTTCCAGAACGTTTTCGGACTGTGTTGTAATCTGATTATGAACCGAATCAATGTTTGCAATCATCTGGCTGATGGCGCTTGCAGTATTCTGGGTACTTGTGGACATGCTTTCGCCCACATTGTTCAGATTCTGTGCCGAAACCTTAACGTTATCAATAATACACTGGAGCTTTTCAATAAACTGATTTTCGTTGTCTACAAGCTCGCCAAAAACCTTAAAGATTGATCTTCGGTTCAGGGTAACACGCTTGGTAAGGTCGGCATTTCCGGAGCTCAAATCCTTTACTGCTTCGTTAAGAATAGAAAGCTGATTTACTATATTTATAATCTGAACAGCCAGAGTGATTACGATAATTGCGGCAATAATTCCTGCGATGATGGCGGTAAGACCATAGTCAATATAATCTTTTCCGGTGTAGCTCTTAAATAAAACCATATGCCAGCCTACCAGCGACATAGGAGCCAGTACATATTCCGAAGATTTTATTGTTGCAAAGCTTACGTCTTCTGCTAAATAATTAATAGATTGAATTTGAGGAATCTCTTCCAGAATGCTCTTTTTGTGTTCGATGATTGAGTCGTCAAGAGCTCCTGTGATTTCAAGACCGTCATTAAAAAGATACATGGTGATGCGCGGGTCCAGGCCTTCGTACATTTCGGCAATCATGTTGGTAAGAGGAATACCGGTTCCAATAACACCGATTGGTTTTCCGTTATCTTTTACAACGGCATTTACCCAGAGGTTTGTCTGCTTAAGGCTTGGATTGTAGTTGATGTTAAAGTTGTATACATCAGTTTCGTACATGGTCATGTTGTACCAGTATTCATCAGGATTATCCGGATCCAGAGTGTAGCTGTACTGCATGTCACTCCAGAATTTGTGGTCTGTATCAGAAATCCAGAAAATTGATTTTGATTTAAAGGATTCTTTGAAGGAGCTTAAATCCCTAAAGGCTGCTTCGCGGATGGCGTCATCATCAGGATTAATAAGGTAAGCCTTGATGGAAGGCATTTTCATCATCTGCAAGACAAGTGTGAGCTGCTCATTCATTGATGTTTCAAAGCTTGCTCTTTTTACACGGGCAACCATTTCCATATCATCATCTGACTGAGTACGGAATCTTTTTCGGGCAATATTATCAATAAGTCCAGAAAGAAGTACAAGTCCAATTGCTCCAACTATTGCTAAAATTATACTGATTCTTTTAAGTTTGGAATTCATAACAATATCCTCCGGTTACAAAATCGAGCACAACAAGAATGTTTCTATTAGAGTATTGTATTACTATTGATAGAAATATGCAAATTTTTTTGTTTTTTTAGAAGAAAAATTCTGCAATAAATACCACAATACAGCAGGCGCAGGCAACCGGGAAAAGTCCTGCTCCAACGAGAGAAAGGATTATTCCTACACCAAGAGCGATAATTCCGGCAATTGGGGACTGTGTTGCTTCGATAATGGCCGGGAAAGTCATTACAGCAAGCGTTACATATGGTACATAATACAAAAACGAGCGGATAAAGCGGTTTTTGATTGGTTTTCGTATGAGAGTGAGCGGGAGCACGCGTATAAGGTATGAAACTCCAAAAGCTGTGAATATGGCAAGGTAGTTGTAAATCATAGAGTGCCCCCATCTGTTCCAGCGTCCTCCGGGGTCCCTGAGGCTCTCGAAGGGGCAACCTGGTCTGTCGGGGTCCCTGAGCCTGTCGAAGGGCCCTCTTCAATCGGCTTTACCAGCGCAACAATACTAGCAATAACAACTGTAAGGATGATCGTCCTTGTGCCGCTCGACAAATCTTTTACAAACGGCAGGATTCCGCAGATATAGCTGCACAAAAAGCTTACGCAAACTGCAATGGCAATTACAAGATTTTTGCGGGCTGGCGGAATGATGATTGCAAGAAACATACCGTAAAGAGCAACAGAAAGTGCGCTTACTACACGCGCCGGCAGAAAGTTTCCGGCTATAATTCCCAAGGAAGTTCCAAGACTCCAAAGCGTTGCGGCTATGAGGATGGCTCCGTAATTGTATACCGGCTGAATTGTACCGGGGCGGGCAATTGTAATACCAAAAATCTCGTCTGTAATGCCAAAGCCTACCAAAAAACGGTGAATCATTGGTGTGGCAGGATCAAATCTCTGGGCCAGGGCACAGCTCATAAGCAGGTAGCGGGCGTTTACGACAAGTGTGATGATGGCAATTTCCAGAAAGGAGGCTACGGCCTGCATGGAAGTAAAAAGTGCATACTCGCCGGCAGAAGCAAGATTAAAAAAGCTTGCTATAAAACCCTGAATTGGGGTAAGTCCGGCGTTTCGGGCAACAATACCAAGAGAAAAAGACACTGCAAAATAGCCAAGGCCGATTGGGACTCCGTCCCGCAGACCCTCTAAGAAAGGTTTTCTAGACATGTGCTACACCTTTGGGGTCCCTGAGGCTCTCGAAGGGCCTTGTATAATCCCCTTAAAATCTGCAAGCTTTGCATACCCCTTTCTCTTCATAAATGCGGCAAGTCCGTCAATAATTTCTATCATGGCCGGCGGGTTTGCAAAGGTGGCGGTACCAACCTGAATTGCATCTGCACCTGCCATAATAAACTCTACTGCGTCCTGCCAGGTGGCAATGCCTCCAAGGGCGATAACCGGAACACGCTGTTCGGCCGGCAATGTATTTATAGCCTGAACAAGCTCGTAAACAAGACGAACTGCAATCGGGCGGATCGCCGGTCCACCAAGACCGGCCTTGAGTTTTTCAAATATAGGAACACCACGTTCAATATCAATTGCTATTCCCTGGAAAGAGTTGCAGAGGCTTATGGCGTCTGCACCGGCTTTTATACATTCAAGTGCAACTGAATTAAGCTCAAGCGACTGTGGTGTAAGCTTTACGGCGAGCGGTTTTTTTGTTACGGCACGTACTGCACGGACAACTTCTCCGGCTGCCTGGCAGGTCATTCCAAAGGCGGCTCCTCCTGCACTTACGTTAGGACAGGAAATATTGAGCTCTATCATTGGGACTTCTGTTTTATCAAGGAGCTCGGCACCCTTTGTGTAGGTTTCGAGGCTGCTTCCACTAAGGTTTGCAATGGCAACCGGGCCAAGCTTGAGCATAGCAGGCAGCTCGTGTTCTATAAAATGCGGGATTCCTGGATTCTGAAGCCCGATTGAATTCATAAGGCCGGATGGAGTTTCGTAAACACGGATTCCATCATTGCCCTGGCGTGGTTCAAGAGTAAGACCCTTGCTGGAAATTCCGCCAAGACGGCTTACATCAAAAACAGATTCATATTCTGTACCAAAGCCAAAGCAGCCCGAGCTTGCAATAACCGGGTTGTTGAAATGAACTCCGGCGATGTTTACGCTAAGATCCGGCTCGGTTGTGAGTGGGTCACGACGTTTTTGAATTCTTATTCCGGCAACCTGACCTCTTGTAGCTGTTCCATCAAGATTTTCAAAATCAAGAATGCGGCTGTAGAAAACAGGGCCTTCTGAACAGCAGCGCTTTTTTCCTTCGCTGGTCTGGATCGTACAGCCAAGACAAACGCCAACACCACAAGCCATGCGGCTTTCCATACTAAGATAACATGGAAGATTGCAGGCCTCGGCAATTTTCTTTACATAGGCCAGCATTGGAAGAGGTCCACAAGCATAAACAGCGGCATAGTTTCCATTTTGCAGGGTTTTTTCTGTAAGCGCTGCAGGCAACATTCCTTTTAAGCCAACCGAACCATCGTCTGTTGTGATTGCAAGGTTTGCAGGTTTGATATTTTCTAAGCCGTAGCTTCCGCTTTTGAAGGAAGCATAAAAATCATAAGACTGAGCAGGAAGTGTTTCTGCAAAGCCGGCAACCGGTGCTACACCAATGCCGCCACCGATGATGCAAACCTTGCCGCCCTTCACTTCGACAAGCTCAGTACAAGCTAAGCTCAGGGACCCCAAGGTTGTGTGGTCCCTGAGGCTCTCGAAGGGCGCCGGAAAGCAATTCCCGCAAGGTCCCAGCAGGTTTACTTTATCTCCTGCCTTAAGACTGCAAAGCTCTACAGTTCCCTGACCTTTTATAAGGATAAGAAATTCTATCTGTGGGCGTTCAGCCTCTTTATTTACATGAAAAACACTTATAGGACGTCCAAGCAGAGTATTAGTTCTTGCTGCCTGAAGCATATAAAACTGCCCCGCAAGAGGAAGTGATTTTGGATGAGTCTCTTCGCTCCAGGGAAGCTCCACAACAAGCTGCCATACGCTTCCTTTTGGCGCCGCACCTTCCACAGCAGTACATCGCACAACCTGCGCCTGAGTATATAATGGGTATGTTTTATTACATTCTGATGACATAAAATCTCCTATGAGATTCTGAAACAAGTTCAGAATGACGAGTCTCTGTCATCCCGAACTTGTTTCGGGATCTATTTAGTCAAATCCACCTTACTATCAAAAGCCGCCTTTGCCGCAGCCCCAGTAATATCATCCATCGTAAGTGTGCCTGCCGCAATCTTGCCTTCAAGCTCTGCATTCTTCTTCCATGCACAAAGTATTCCTCGGCTAGAGTTCACAGTTCCGCCGGCCTTTTCCAGCAGTGTCTTACAAATTGCAGCATCGCCGCCCTGAGCACCGTAGCCTGGAATCAAAAAGAAGGTATCCTTGTATTTATCACGAAGATATCTGGCATCGGCAACCTGGGTCGCACCAACTACGGCACCAAAAATCCCGCAGGTCTGGTCAGGATACTGCTGGGCAAAATCATTTCCAATTCGGGCAATTTCATCGCCAACGCGTTCAAGCAAAAGTCCGCCTGCCTTGAGTTCCTGATGTTCAATATCAGTCATGCCCGGGTTTGAGGTGCACAAAAGAACAAAGGCTCCCTTGCCGCCGTTTCCCGGTTCAGCATATTTTGTATAAGGCTGCAAAGTATCAAAGCCCATGTAAGGATTTATAGTTATGATATCAGTTTCAAAATCGCCGGTAAAATGAGCACGAGCGTATGCCTGAGAAGTTGCACCAATGTCTCCGCGCTTAATATCAGAAATTGCAATCAGGCCGCTTTCGCGCACCAGCTTAAGAGTCTGAGCATAAACCTTGAGTCCTTCAAGTCCCATTGCCTCATAATAAGCAATCTGAACTTTAAAACAGCAGGCAGTTTTATCAGCCGCCACGCGATTGATAATTTCCTTATTATAAGCAAGCACAGCCGCAGGCGCACTTTCATACTGTTTAATTATATTTTCCGGAATGTAAGAAGGATCAGTATCCAGCCCCACACACAAAGGTCCGTTTTTTGCCGCCAGCTCCTGAAGAACCTGCATTTTATGTTTGTTATTCATGAGTCTGATTATAGTAGAAATCGGGGGTTTCAACAATAAGATAGAAATACTTAAAAAAGTGTGTAATAATAGATTTATGAAAAAGTTCGTATTTGTTTTATTTGCATTCCTTTCTGTTTCGTGCTTTGCGTATACAAAAAAAGAATTAAAAGCATATCCATACAAACAGACCTCGTTCTATGGCGGAAGCTTTTCTCCAGACCTGCAGGAAAAAATCCGCCCCTTTGAAGGAAACGCTGCAGACTTCCTTATGGAATTTGATAATATCTACACCTACAAAAATCACAACCTGTCAAATACAGAAAAAGCAGTTTTTGATATTTATTTTAAAGACCTTCCGCAAGTACTTCAGGATACTGTCATCAATCATGTTTATGCCATCTATTTTGTAGATGGAATGGGTTACGGCGCTATGACAGACATCATTTTTGGCGAGGACCGCGACTACTGCATCATATATATTAATGCCGACATTTTTTATCACACAATGGATGAATGGCTTACATACCGCGACAACACACTTTTCAAAAACACAGATGACAAAAACAAAGTTGTAGTAGAAGGCGGCCAGGATTACATAGCCCTTGTACAAACCCTCACTCACGAAGCAGCCCACGTTTATGATTTTATAAATAATGTCACACCTTACACTTATGATTCAAGTCAGGCCAGTGATCCGGGCAATGTATTTTTTTCTGTCTGGCAGGACAAGTACACTCCGCTAAAAAAATACAGAAACAAAAAGTTTGAAAAAGCATCCTACTACGGCTTCGGATCCCAGGTTTCCATTTCACAGGGAAAAAATCTTATTGAATATCTTGCCCATTCCCCGTTCTGCACAGCCTACGCTTCCAAAAATTGGATGGACGATTTTGCCGAAGCCCTGACCTATTATCATCTGCAGAAAAAGTACGGCATTGATTATAAAATCACCTGGTACAAAGACGGCCAGCCCAAAGCAAGTTACAGCTACAAAGATAATCCTAATGCACATGTTTATGATGACTTGTGTAAAGAGATATTAGGATTTTAGAAGCTCTACAATCCCAGCTCGCGGACAAACTCATCGTAGTGATCATCAAAGGTGGCTCTGATTGGAGACCTTGCCATGATTACCTGGTCGGCGCCGTAGTAGAGGGCGGTCTGGATGTCACGGCGGGTGCGGATTCCTCCGTCTATCCAGAGCTGGTCGCAGTATTTTTTTAGTTTTGGACCTTCGGCGGCTAAGAAATCTGCTGTACTTCCTTTTCGGGTTTCTACGCGGCCACCGTGGTTTGAAATATAAACTACATCAGGGTGAACTTCTTTTACAAGCTCAATGTCTTCATCTGTAAAAACGCCTTTAATAACAAACGGCACACCGGAACGCTTACGGAATTCTTCGAGCTGAGCGGCAGTTTTGCGTTCAAGGTTTACGAGGTTCCTCATTGTAAGGATGTTGTAAGAATCAATATCAATGCCAATGTAGCGGGCGTGTTTGCCAATCCATTCTATGCGTTCAAAAAGTCGTTCCTGTGGATATGGTTTAAGGAAGAAAGCGGCATCGAGGGGAGCACCGGCATCAGTTCCGACTCCGGCCTCCTGTTCAATCTTCTCAACCGCTGCAATTCCAAACTTTAATTTTTCATCAGGGCAGCCGTCGCCAATACAAAGGCCAAAACCTGCATCATAGGCGTTTTTCAAATATGGATAATAAAAGTCGCCTTCGCTGGCATAACCTATGTTTTCTACGGCACCGGTAACTGGACCACAGCGGAGCTTAGAAGTCAAAACCTGGACAGCATCAAGTTCTTCGGCACTTACAGTTCCTGCAAGAGCTTTCCAGTCGGCACAGTTGGCCTGAAAATTTACTCCGCCCATAACGCCGCCAAGACCTGGAAGCATATCGGGACAACCATAGCCGTTACATCTGGCACAACGATGACACTTAAGTTCGCCTTTCATTTAATCTCCAAAGCTGATTCCCATATCGCGGGCGGTGTGAAGAACCGGGTCGTCTTCCGGGATAGGCTTAACTACGCCGGCGACTGTGGTCAACGGCACACCTACAACCTTTCCGCCTTTCATGGCAACAAGTTTTCCAAATTGTTTATCGGCAAGAAAATCTGCGGCTGCAGCACCAATTGTTGTGGCAAGAATAATATCATAAGGCTTAGGATTTCCACCGCGCTGAATGTAGCCGAGCACAGAAGTACGAGTTTCAATTCCGGTTTCTTCCTCAAGCTCTTTGGCAACGCGGTATCCAACCGACTGAGTCATTGCCTCGCGGGCCTTCTTAAATTCTTTTTTACCAAGCTTGGCTTCTTCAAGATTTATGGCACCTTCGGAGCAGGCAATAATTGCATAATCCTGACCGCTTTCCTTGCGGGCCTTAATAAATTTTCCAAGCTTTTTAATATCATAAGGAATTTCCGGCAGCAGAATTGCATCAGCACTTGCGGCAAGACCTGCATACAAACCAAGCCAGCCAACCTTGTGACCCATAATTTCTACAACCATTACACGATGATGACTTCGCGCAGTTGTACGGATTGCTTCAATTCCTTCTGTTGCAACCTGAATAGCAGTCTGAAATCCAAACGACTCATCAGTTCCCACAATATCATTATCAATAGTTTTTGGAAGTCCTATTACGTTAAAGCCGGCCTCTGACAAAAGTGAAGCAGTAGTATTAGTTCCGTTTCCGCCAAGACAAACAAGGGCATCAAGTTTATTCTTTTTAAAAGTTTCCTTAATACCTTCAACAGGCAAAAGTCCGGTTTTTGGATCCGGCACAGGATTCTTAAAAGGCTTTACGCGCGAGGTTCCAAGACAGGTTCCGCCTTCTTTGGCAAGCCGTTCAAAATCAACCTTATCCATTTTGAACACATCATTATCAATCAAGCCGCGGTAACCGTTACGGATTCCTACAAACTTCATTCCATACTTGTTTTTACCGGCAACACAAAGTGCCCTGATAGCAGCATTCAGTCCTGGAGCATCGCCGCCCGAGGTTAAAATGCCAACAGTCTTAACAGAAGTAGTTTTCATAAATAAAATTATAACACTAAACTCATTTTTCTAAAAGACGATAATTAAAATATGAAACCGTCTAATAGATCTAGTATTATAACAGGCACAATTTTACTTTCACTTGCGGCTGTTTTCTCAATTTGTCTTTTGCTCCAGCTTCTTGATTTTGGAGTTGGCGGACCCGGCCACAATAATATTTTCTACTATATTGGCGCTATGCTCACAACCGTTTATGGTTATTCAAGCATACTCATTCCGGTTTTCCTTTTGATTTCCGGACTTTCCTGCTTTGCGACAATCTGGACTGCACAAAAAACCATGCGTCTTATTACCGCAATCCTTCCGTTTTTTACCTGTGTAGTTACAGAAAAAATTTGTCGTGACGCTTTTGCCCAGGGTGATGGTGCTTCCGGAACCATTAAGGCAATTATTGCAGCAGTTACAGGCCTTATGCTTGTAATCATAGAAATTCTTGGAGCCGGCATTATTGCCGAAAAAGTTAATCAGCGCATTTTCTACAAGGGCAGAACCGCTCCAAAGTTTACAAAATATGATGATGACGAGCCGGAAGAAACAATCGAAGAATACGAAGTTTCTGAAAATTATGATGAGGGCCCGGCCGAAGAATATGCAGACGCAGACGCAGACACCGACGAAGAAGAAAAAGAAGACGGTGACTTTAAATACGAAAGAATCAAGCCAAAGAAAACTGTTTTTGACAAGGCTTTTGATAAACTCAAGAAAAAGAAACAAGATGACTCTTTTGATGCCCTTATTGAATCTGCCGACGAGCTTTATGATTCAAACATTCCAAGCATCGAAGATTACGAAAAACTCGACGAAAAGAATGCCCATTCCGAAGAAACCAAACCGGAACAGATGGACAGCAGTTATATAGGTGATGATTTTGCAGATGCCTTTGAAGGTGACAACGCAGTTTTGAAAAATGATGACACACCGGTTATTACAGATGCACCACAGGCTGCACAACCACAGGCCGAACCATCCCAGCCGGAAGAAGCCGAAGAAGAACAGAAAAATCCTGCTTCTATAATTTCTCAGGAAGAATATGCTGCACTGCTTTCGGAGGATACTCCGTTACCGGAAGAAAATGCCGTTGATGAGCTTGAATGGAATAACGTACCGCCGGCTCCGGAACAGCTGCCTCCTGAATACACAGAAGAGATTGACGAAAACGATCCTGCCTTAGAGTTCCCTCCAAAAGAAGAAGCTGTTCAGGAAAAAGTTCCGTCAGACAATTCTCCATACAGTGCCGCAAAATATATTGACCAGGTAGTTCCAAATCCGGACTTCCCTTCCGGCATTTCGCTCAGAGATGATGACGAAGAACAGGATGAAGAAAAACAGGCAGAACCTCAGATAGAAAAATCAAAATATCCAAGAAAAATTCTGTTTGGTTCAAAAAAGAAAAACGAAGAAAATGCCGCTGATAAAAACGCAGAAGCCGGCTCAATCGGAAAACTTGATCCTGACTTTTTTGACATAGACATGAACGACGTTGAAGGCGACGAAGACCTTTCGGACGATGTTCAGGAAGTACCAGAAGAAATGCAGACAACAAATACAGTTTTCCAGCAGATTGCAGATCAGGAAAAAACCGTAAACTTCAGCAAGGTAACAAGAGGCGTTTTTTCTGATATGGAAAATGACATCCGCCAGGATTCAGATTTTGAAGAAGGTGCAGACACAAGCCTGAACCTTGAACCGGATGAAAATTCTCCGGAACTCAATCCAAACTCAGGCCGTGCCAACAACCTTACTGCCGACGAGCTTACAGATTTCTTCAACGCACAGCAGGAAGAAAATACACCTCAGCACAAAGTAATTGAAGGCCCTGCTCCAAAATCACGCGCCGCTTCCAAGAAGGGTCCTTATGTAATTCCTTCTAACCTTCTGGTTGCATACAAGGACGACCAGTACTGGATTATTGACGACGAAACCAAGCAGGCCTCTGTAAACCTTAAGCAGACCCTTGCAGAATTTAATATTGACGCAGACATAATCGGAATTAAAAAAGGTCCGGTTGTTACAATGTTCGAAATCCTTCCGGCACCTGGCGTAAAGCTTAGTAAGATTGTTGCCCTCCAGGATAACATTGCCTTGAGCCTTGCCGCACAGTCAGTCCGCATCGTTGCCCCTATTCCAGGCAAGCAGGCCGTTGGTATTGAAGTTCCAAACAAGCGCCGCAGCGTAGTAGGCTTCCGCGAAATTATAGAAATGGATTTACCGGAATGGAACAAGATGGCCGTTCCTGTAGTTTTGGGAAAAGATATTCTTGGAAAGGCTCAGCTCATTGACCTTGTTAAAACACCACATATGCTCATTGCCGGTGCAACAGGTTCTGGTAAGTCTGTTTGTGTAAACAGCTTGATCCTGTCCATCCTTTACAAGCGTTCTTTCCACGATGTTAAGATGATTCTTGTAGACCCTAAGGTTGTAGAACTTAAGCTTTATAATAATATTCCGCACCTGCTTACTCCGGTTATCACAGAACCAAAGAAGGCTATCCAGGCATTGCAGTATTGTCTTTGCGAAATGGAACGCCGCTATGCACTTCTTGACGGTCTTGGTGTTCGCGATATTTCAAGCTACAACGAACGCATTAAGGAACGCGACATCTGCACAGAAAAGCTTCCTTACATCGTAGTAATTATTGATGAGTTTGCAGACCTTATGGCTACCAGCGGAAAGGAACTCGAAAATATTGTAGCTCGTCTTACAGCTATGAGCCGCGCCGTTGGTATTCACCTTGTACTTGCAACACAGCGTCCTTCTACAAATGTAATCACCGGTTTGATTAAAGCAAACATTCCAAGCCGAATTGCATTCATGGTTGCTTCGCGCATTGACTCTCAGATTATTATCGATGGTGTTGGTGCCGAAAAGCTTCTTGGCCGTGGTGATATGCTTTATGCTTCTGCCGTTGACCCTGCTCCAATCCGAATCCAGGGAACTTATGTAGACGACAACGAAGTAGAAAAAGTTGTAGATTACGTTAAGCAGTACGGCGAACCGGATTATATTGATGATCAGATTTTTGTCGAAGACGATGAAGACGAAGAAGGAAATGTAGACCTCTTTGGTAACAGCATGGACGAAGATCCGTTGTACGATCAGGCTTTGGAAATTGTAGTTCAGTCAGGAAAGGCCAGTGCCAGCTACATCCAGCGCCGCCTCAAGATTGGTTACAACCGTGCCGCCCGCCTCGTAGAAGAAATGGAAGAGCGCGGTATCGTCGGCCCTGCCAATGGAAGCAAGCCTAGGGAGATTATTCATATACCGGGTTAATCTTTTCATCACAGAGTTCTTCATAAAGAGGAACTCTTATTTTATATAATTCTTTAATTTTATTATTCTGACTCAACGGCCTGTTGGAAGTGTCCTGCTTTAAGAGGAAGCTCAGCGGGCGTTCGATATAAACTACGCGGGAGTTGGCTCGCAGATAAAACCAGTTTTCTTTGCGGGTAACAATGCCGCCGCCTGTTGCAATTACAAGCCCAGATTGTGGAAGTATTTTTTTTGCAAGTGCAGTTTCCATGCGACGGAATTCGTCTTCGCCTTTTTGTGTGATTGCTTCTGCGGGGGTGATGTTGTATTCTTCCTTGAACTTATCGTCCAGGTCTACAAAAGTGCGGCCTTTTTCTTTTGCAAGCTTTTTACCTAGTGTAGTCTTTCCACATCCCGGCATACCAATGAGTGTGATGTTGAGCATCTGGGATTGAAGTTTTTCGATGACAGCATTAATTTGTGTGGCAGCGTCCGTGGTCCCGCAAGTTTTCGAAGAAAACTTGGTAAGTTCGCGAAGCGAACGACAGGCTCTCGAAGGGCCACCTGTAAAATACCTGCTTGCCTCCCAAGCCTGTGCCACCAGCATACTAAGCCCACCTACATTCTTTACACCAAGCTCCTGGGCCTGCTGCAAAAACTTAGTACGCGAAGGATTATAAACAATGTCTGCGGCCGCATAAAGATTTTTGAATTGAGCTAAATCAATCGGCGAACTGTCAATTTCCGGGAACATGCCTACCGGTGTTGTGTTTACAATTACCTGGGTGTCCTGTGCAACGGTGTAAACATTTTCATAATTTATTTCACCTGAGCGGGAACAAAAATCAATCTTAGCAGCGCCCATTTTTTTGAGCGCATAATGAACAGCTGTACTTGCCCCACCTGTACCAAGAATAAGACAATTCTTACCGGCAGGTTCAATACCTGCGTGCTCCAGCATATACTTAAAGCCGAAGACATCTGTGTTGTATCCCTTAAAGCCGCCCGCAACCTTTACAACTGTGTTAACTGCGCCTAACTCTTTTGCTTCTTCAGAAAGCTCAGTGCACAAGCTGGCTGCAAGCTTTTTATAAGGAATAGTAACATTAAATCCGTCCAGCCCTTCTTCACCATTAAAAAGCGCATGCACCTGTTCTTCCGTTCGCTCAAGGACAGTATATTCATAATCCGCAAACGCCTTATGAATCTGCGGTGAATAAGTGTGAGGCAGTGATTTTCCAAGGACTCCGAATTTCATATTTTTCCTTTGTCATTCCGAACTTGTTTCGGAATCTCACAGTAAATTTCATATAGATCCTGAAACAAGTTCAGGATGACGGATGCGTCATAACTTTGACTGCAAATCCCGCGATACTTCAAAAAGGACACTATAAATTCTGCTTATATAAGGCTTAAGAATTTTATCAGCCTTTTCCTGCAGGGCAACAAGCTTTTGCGCTTCGCGGTCTGCATCCATAACTGCTCCGCCGCTCTCTTTTTTGAGCTCACCAATTTTCTTGGCAACCTTCATGCGTTCTGCAAGAGCTGCCAGAACCTTATCATCTGCAGCATCTATCTGTAATCTTAATTCCAACAAATCATTTTCCATGAGTATGATACTACCATTTGTCCGAGGGGTTGTAAACTCCGCAAAAAAAATTGTAGTATTTATAGTAATGAAGAAATTTTTATTTTTAACAATTTTCGTTTTATTTTCCCAAAGCCTTTTTTCTCAATTCTTTTTTCCGGAAGAAGAAGATCCTCTGAATTTGGCACACCAAACCCTTGAACAAAAATTGAGCCCCGAAGTTCTTGCACAGATTGATGAGTTTCAAACAAAAGAAGAAATGGTTAAACTTCATCATTCTGTAGGAACTTACATCAGAAACGAGTTTGGCTTATGGTCCGGGAGCTCAGAAATTTATTCCTACCTTTATTTTTTGGGATTTCGCCATCCTGATGATATGTCCGCAGTCATTCTGGAATCCTTCTGGTGCAAAAGACATGGCCAGGAATATGATCTGTTTAAAGCCGTCCTGTACTATATGAAGTATTGGGAAGAGGTGGCAGCTAAAGAAAAAAGTGAAAAGGAAAAATATCAAAGGTCCCTTACTTTTATAAAAGACCATATGGTAGACCTTGATTTTCAAAATGAAAACATTCCGATAGTGAGTTTACCTTTGCTCAAAGATGAACCCCGGTTCAGGGCCAGATATTTGAGCAAATACAACAATAATGTTTTTGCAGCAATCAGATGGCAGGATTTCTCAGTAGAAGATAAAACTATTTATGTCACAGAGCCATATTTAATAGACTTAAAAACAAACACCATCAAGGAAATAAAAATCTGGTCGCTTAAAACTGTTGAATCTTCATTGGTCCTAAATGGAAATTTATGGTGTTATGGCAAAAAAGGAAAGAAGCACAAATTAATTTGTGTAAAAAACGGAAAACAAACTTCTGTCAAAATTCCAAAGGATGAAGCCTATGCAATCTTAGGTTTTTGTGATGATGAATTGATTATTGTTTATTCCAAAGAAGTTTATAAATATTCTGATTCCGGTGAATGGATTTTATTATATTCTTCAGAAGAAGAGCTTCCCCGTTCTGGTCTGCCTCCTCAAATATATAATAGCAAATTGTATTTAAGAGATGAAGGTGTGTATGAAGATAATAAGACACTTTGGATACTTGATTTAGCGTCTGGAAAGCTTGAAAAATTTTATAAAAAAACCGGGCTGGTCACACAAAATGGCCCGAGATGGGAAAACAATTGTTCATATGCAGTTGATAAAAACGGAAATCTTTTTACAACAGCAGGCTCCTCCAGCTCAAAGCAAACATTAATAAGCTTTTCAAGTACAGACGAAATCAGCCTTTACATATTTGAAGATACAATAGTTAGCAATGGCAGTTCAACTCCTATAAGTAAGCTGTCAGCCATTACACAGGATAACGACTGCTTCTTACTTGCAGGATTCGGCGGATTTTTTATTCTTGATTCTAATAAACTTGAGCCCGTAGTATATTTTGAAAACGCCGCCCAGAACTTTCCTGTAAACAATGGAAAAAATACTTATCATTGGAAATGGGGCCCCGGCGATTTTCTTAAAATTGATACCGACGATTATATTATTTCCGCAACTTTTGACGGCATCTTCCGCCTCAAAAAAGAAAATGATAAATGGACAATGGCGTATATCAAATAATATAATCTGCAAGTGCAAGTGCTGCTACTGCTTCGTAAACCGGAACAGCACGAGGTACAATACATGGGTCGTGTCTACCACCTACAGTTATTGTTGTATTTGATTTTGTTTCCAGATCTACAGTATTCTGCTCTTTTGAAATTGTCGGTGTAGGTTTTACGGCTACATCAAAAACAATTGGTGCAACAGTACCACCAACGCTTATGCCACCGAGGATGCCGCCACAACGGTTGGTTTTTAGTACCGGCCCTTCGACAGGCTCAGGGATCACAAACTGTATTGGGGTTGCTGAGGCCCTCGAAGCACCCCCGAAGATAAAGCTATCATTATTAGTATACCCTGTTAATTCCGTAGCGCCAAACCCATTACCAAATTCAACCCCTTTACAAGCGGGAACAGCAAAACATAAAGCAGCAATTTTTGCCTCTATGCCTTCGAAAATCGGGCCGCCTATGCCGCCGGGGATGCCCTGAATTACAACTTCGATTGTGCCGCCTACAGAGTCGTTGTTGGCGCGGGCATTGGCAATTGCTTCTTTCATAAGCTCGCCTTTTGCGTCGTCTATTACAGGGAACTCTTTTTGCGGAACGGCGGCAAGTTTTTCAAGGAACGCTTTTTCTTCTGTGCGGTCGTCAAAGTTGTAAGACTCATCTTTTACACCGGCAATCGATTTTATATGTGCGTTAATTTTTATTCCTTTTTGTTCAAGGTAGCTCATTGCAAGAAAGCCTGCGGCACACAACGGAGCAGTAAGTCTTCCTGAAAAAGCACCGCCGCCTGATGAATTAAAGCTGTCGCCATATTTAAGTCTTGCAGTAAAATCTGCATGACCGGGACGAGGTGTTCTCAACAAGTTTGAATAATCATGTGGCTTTGTATTTGTATTTTGAATATGTGCTTCGAACAAACCATTCTGCAAGGTATCTACAATAACCTGGTCGGCTTCTTTACGTGGAGTAGACCAGTCGTTCTGCCCTGGAGCTCGGCGTTTCATAAAGGCAGCAAGGGCTGTGGTGTCAAGCTTGTCGTAGTCCAGACCTTCCAGGCGCACACCGATGGACTCGCTGTGAGATTCGCCGTAAATTCCGAGTTTTATATTATTTCCTGTAAACCAATTGTATTCTTGCATAGTGTCCTCTTCAAAACCACCGTCATGCTGAACTTGTTTCAGCATCTCGAATATGAGATCCCGAAACAAGTTCGGGATGACGTTTTTTTAATTATGTATTACTTCAAACAATCCCGGGAAGGATTTATTTACACAGTCTTTATTATCTATCAAAACAGGAAGGCCTGTCCATGCCGCAACCAGGCAGGCTGTCATTGCCATACGGTGATCGCCGTAGGTGCTTACAGAAAGCTCGCCTGTCGCATTGTGGCCGCCTGTTATGTAAAGGGTGCCGTCTTTTTCGTAAGCGTTGCCGCCAGCTGCCTTTAATGCATTTATTGTTGCTTCTACTCGATCGCATTCCTTAAAGTGAAGGCGCTCTATGTTTTTAATGATGGTTGATTTTGTGTATGCGGCAGCCACAATTGCAATGTATGGAACAATATCCGGATAGTCGGCAGCATCAAGGTTTAGCTCAAGGTCACGAGTTTTGCTGATATCCGGCCGAGCAGTAAGTTGAACAGAGCTGCCGTTCCAGCTGAATGCAAAGCCTAACTGCTCAAGTATGCTTATTATGATTTTGTCTTTTTGCAAAGAGTTTTTGTTCAGGCCATGCAAGATGATTTGGCTGTTTGGTACAAGGGCACCCAAAGAAAGAAGAAAGGCAGCGCTGGACCAATCACCTTCAAAGAATTTTCGTTGGGGCCCTTCGAGAGCCTCAGGGAGTCGTTCGCTTCGCGAACTCTCCAAGTTTTCTTCGAAAACTTGCCCGGGAATTGTATCTTTGAAGGCACTCGAAGGACCACCTTCACCAATGTCTATCCCATGTTCTTTCATAACCTGCAAGGTCAAATCAAAATATCCTCTTGATTCAAGCTCTCCCTGCAACTCAACAGAATATCCAGGCAACAAAATCAGCGCCATTGCAATTCCCGAAATATACTGCGAAGAAACATTTCCCTGTATAACA
>JAFZOJ010000136.1 GCA_017550685.1 Treponema sp.
CCCATTCCGAACACGGAAGTCAAGCTCTCTTACGCTGATGATACTGCGATAGCGGGAAAGTAAGTAGCTGCCGGCTTTTTTATTTTAAACTGAATACATACTTCTATTAATATTCCTTTTTCCCGCTATCGCAGTATCCTCCACCATTCCCCGTTCCCTGATTCAGAAGACCTATTACGCGCTAGTTTTGCGAAGCAAAACTAGGTAAGGTCGCTTTGCGACCGACGAAAGTAGGAAGCTGCCGGCTTTTTTCTTTTAACAGGAATTCATTCATCTACAAATATTCAATCCTTTACTGCGAGTGCAGTTACATGACTGCCTGTAACCAGATTAAGTATGCATACGCTGGTTTTGCGAAGCAAAACCAGGTAAGGTCGGCTATGCCGACCGACGGGCAGGCGCCCCTATTTTAGTAATTCATAAAGATCGCGACCGGTAAGTTTTTCAAAATAATCTTTTAATTCAAAGTTTTTGTTCCATTTATCCTGTGGGTAGTAACCGTAGCGGGCTTTTACATCTCCCATACGTTGTTCGAGGTTTACGGTGCCATCTGCGCTACATGTTGAATCGAGCAGTTGAATGAGACGGTCGTAATCATCGTATTCTGCTGCGGCGAGAAGTGTTTTTATTTCTTCCATCTGTTCGGGTGTGATGTCTATTTTGCCTATGTAGTCATCTGTTGTCTGAAGGTTAAAGGAATGTGTAAGGCAGATGCGAGCTGCATTTTCATAACCAAGTGACATTAAAAAATGGTAGCCGTCATAAACGTGTGCAATATATGTGTAGCCTTCCTGGCGGCCAATGTCGTGGAGGAGACCATAAATGTATGCGTTTTCCGGATTTAGTTTTTCTGAACCGCAATTTTTGTTTACAGCAAGGGCTATCTTTTCTGCGGCACGGGCCACAGAAAGACTGTGTTCACGCCATGGGCCTGGATTTTTAGCAACACCTTCTTCAAATATTTTTTCTGCCATGCTGCGTGATGGTTCTGTTTTATTTTTTAAATTGGTTTTCATAATTAAATTATACCAAAATTACGATTCCTGTGATATAATAAAAGCTATGAAAAGAGATCTTGGTGTAAGAACTGTGATGTTTCCGATGCCGGTACTGATTATTGCGACTTATAATAGTGATGGAACGGCAAATGCTATGAATGCGGCCTGGGGCGGTATTCATGATACTAATCAGATTGGAATTTGTATTGCGCCTGAGCATAAGACGGCTGAAAATATTTTGCAGAGAAAGGCGTTTACTGTAAGCATGGCAGATGCGGCACATGTTGCGGCCTGTGATTATGTTGGAATTGCAAGTGGTAATAAGGAAAAAGATAAGGTTTCTAAGGCCGGCTTTACTGTTACCAAATCTAAGAAGGTTGACGCGCCTGTCATTAATGAGCTTGGCCTTTGTCTTGAATGTGAGCTTGTTAGTTATGATGTAAAAACCGGTTGTCTTGTCGGTAATATTGTAAATGTTTGTGCTGACGAAGAAGTTATGACCGGTGATAAAATTGATCCTGAAAAACTTGATCCTATCACCTTTGATCCGGAAAATCATACTTACAGAAAGCTCGGTCCGGTTGCAGGTAAAGCTTTTAGCGACGGAAAATCTATATGAAAACCATAACTCTTGGTTCTACAGGAATTACTACGCCCCAGAATGCATTTGGGGCTCTTCCTGTTCAGCGTGTGGATATGGACACTGCTGTAAAAATCCTTCACAGAGCCTATGATGGCGGTATGACTTTTTTTGATACTGCCCGCGCTTATTCGGATAGTGAAATTAAGATGGGGGAGGCTTTTGGCAAGGGTGGTTTCGACACGCTCAACCACCGGGGGTTCAGTCGCGACAAAATATTTATTGCAACAAAATCTACTGCAACAACTGTGGAAAAACTCAAGGAAGATCTGGAAACTTCTCTCAAAAACCTGCGTACAGACTACATAGATATTTATCAGCTGCATTGTGTAAAGCAATGTTACAGGCCGGGGGATGGAACCGGCCTTTATGAAACTCTGCTCGAGGCTAAGGCTCAGGGGAAAATCCGGCATATAGGAATTACTGCGCACAAGATTGGTATTGCAGAAGAAATTGCAACAAGCGGTTTGTATGAAACGCTTCAGTTTCCGTTTTCTTATCTTGCTACGGAACGGGATATTGCGCTTGTGGAAACCTGCCGCAAAAACAATGTGGGCTTTATTGCAATGAAGGGTCTGTCTGGCGGGCTCCTTACAAATGCTCGTGCCTGTATGGCCTTTATGCTGCAGTATCCGGTTTTGCCAATCTGGGGAATTCAAAGAATGAGCGAGCTTGAGCAGTGGCTGGAGTTTTTTGAAAACCCGCCTGAGATGACCGACGAGCTTAAAGCCATCATCCAGAAGGACCGCGATGAACTGCTTGGAGAGTTCTGTCGTGGCTGCGGCTACTGTATGCCGTGTTCTGTCGAAATTACCATTAATCAGTGTGCCCGCATGAGCCAGATGATAAGGCGTGCCCCGTCTAAAGACTGGCTTACACCACACTGGCAGGAAGAGATGCTTAAGATTGAAAAGTGCATTGATTGCGGTGCCTGCCTTAAACGGTGCCCGTACGAGTTGAATATACCGACCTTACTTAGAAAAAACCTTGCAGATTATAAAGAGATTTTAAAAGGAAACTGGTAATAAAGGCCTTGAGGGAGAACAGTATATACTGTTCCTAGGAGTTTACTAACTCCTAGGAAAGAGTGTTTCTTTGAAGCACAGAAAAAACTGTTTTAAGCTTAGGAGGCTTTTATGAAAAAACTGATCGGTTTTGTGTTGGGGCTTGCATTAGCTGTTTCGTCGGTAAGTGCAATTGAATTTAGTGTAGGTGCTAAGGCTAACGTGCCTATTGGTCTTTTTGCAAAAAATGAATTAGCAGAGTGGGATATAGGTCTGACTGTAGGCGCTGGTGTTTCTGTAATTGGCGGAATTGATTTTCTGGAATTTGGAAAATGTAAACTGGGAACCCGACCTGAAGTTTTGTTCAATTTTAAGGGCAATGATTTATTCAATTTTATTGCTGTAAAAATTCCGGTAACCTTTACTTTTAATATCAGTGATGCTTTTGATATGGGAATTGGATTGGGATACTTTACAGGATATCCGGATTTTGTTGATGAAGGGATGATACCTGCCTGTGTTGATATTTATTCAGATATAAATTGCGGTCCTGGAAAAATCTTGATTGATGCTGCAGTAAACGGTCTCATCGGATCTATTCCATACCGAATCGAACTTGGCGTTGGATATTTATATACATTCTAATTTACTATTCCCTAAGCACTCGTTTTATGTTATTATCTTACAAAAATAGAGGTGTAAGATGCTTAGGGGAAGACATTTAATTCAGCCGGATGATTTGACTGTGTCGGAGATTGAAGAAATTTGTTCTCTGGCAGAACAGATTATTGTAGATCCAGAATCGTTTAACGAAGTGTGTCGCGGGAAAATTCTTGCGACACTTTTTTTTGAGCCGAGTACCAGAACAAGACTTAGCTTTGAGGCTGCCATGCTGCGTCTTGGTGGTTCAGTAGAAGGTTTTTCTGATGCAGACAATACTTCTACTGTAAAAGGGGAGTCTCTGGCGGACACTATCCGTGTAGTTTCTTCTTATGCAGATGTAATTGCAATGCGTACTCCAAAGGAAGGTGCTGCGCTGCTTGCAAGTAAATATTCTGCCTGCCCTATAATCAATGCGGGAGACGGTGGACATTACCACCCGACCCAGACACTTACTGACCTGGTAACAATCCGTCAGCTGCTTGGCGGTCTTGATAATCATGTTGTAGGATTCTGCGGTGACCTTAAGTTTGGACGAACGGTTCACTCCCTTGCAGAAGCACTGCGACACTTTAAGGGTAACAAGTTTATATTCATTAGCCCTAAAGAACTTTCCATTCCAGATTACCTTATAACAAATGTGCTTGAACCTGCCGGCGTAAAATACGAAATTGTAGAAAGCCTGGACGAGGTTATAAGCGAGCTTGATGTACTTTATATGACCCGTGTTCAAAAGGAACGCTTCTTTAATGAACAGGATTATATCCGCCTTAAGGACAGCTACATTCTTGATACAGAAAAAATGAAGCTTGCGCGCAAAAACATGATTGTGCTTCATCCGCTGCCACGTGTAAACGAAATTACTCCGGAGGTTGATGATGACCCTAGAGCCGCTTACTTTAAGCAGGTTAAGTACGGAATGTATGCAAGAATGGCGCTGATTGCAAAGCTTACAGGTGTTATTTAAGGGGGCGGGAAATGTTAAACGTAAACACTATAAAAAACGGTCTTGTAATTGACCATATTCGTGCAGGAGCCGGCTGGAAGATTTACCAGTGGCTGGGTCTGGACAAGGCACCTTTTACTTCCTGCCTTATTCAGAATGTGCACTCAGAAAAATCGGGTAAAAAGGATATTATTAAGGTAGATAATATCATCAATATTGATTATTCGGTGCTTGGATTTATTGACCCGGATATCTGCGTAAACGTAATTGAAAACGAAAAGATTGTCCGCAAAATTACAATGGAACTGCCTGCAAAGGTAAGCGGAGTATTCAACTGCAAAAACCCTCGCTGTATTACACAGACTGAGCATTATGTAACGCCAACCTTTATTCTTGCAGATAAGGCTAAGGGGCTTTACAAATGTGAATACTGCGATACTTTGTACCAGGCCGATGGGAATGTATAAATGACCAAAGCTACACTCATTTTCAATGCAAGACTTCTCGACGAAACTATGGACACTCCGGGTGCGCTGCTTATTGTAGACAGCGATATTCGTGCGGTGTTCCAGGGGTATTTTACTTCGCAGGAAACTGCCAGTACTCTTGCACATTCGGTGCTTGCCGAAGATGGACGTGATAATGACTGTAAGCTTGAGCTTTACGATGCACGCGGCCTTACGGTAACTCCTGCTTTTATTGATATGCATGTTCATATGCGTTACCCGGGACAAACCCAGAAGGAAGATTTGCAGAGCGGACTTCATGCGGCTGCGGCCGGGGGCTTTGGAACTGTTGTTGCAATGCCAAATACTTCGCCGGTTGTTTCGTCTATGGAAATGGCTTTGCAGATTGAATCTGAGGCGGCTGCTATAGGGCTTACAAACCTTTTTCAGACAGTGAGCATTACTAAGGATTTTGAAGGCAAGGATACAAGCCATCTGGAAGAAATTGACCGCCACTATATTCCTGTA
>JAFZOJ010000137.1 GCA_017550685.1 Treponema sp.
CCACGACCTGAACAGGTTCTGGCAGACCAAGGTGCTACGCCGCGATGACCCCTACCTCCAGGTGGGCGAAACGAACGATCGCGCGCACAAGGGCAACAGCGACTACGTGTGGGCATTGAAGGACATCAACTTCAAGGTGGAACAGGGCGACGTCGTGGGCATCATCGGCAGGAACGGCGCCGGCAAGAGCACCCTCCTCAAGCTGCTGAGCCGCGTGACCGCACCCACCACCGGCACCATCCGCGCACGGGGCCGCATCGCGAGCCTCCTCGAAGTGGGCACCGGATTCCACCCGGAGATGACCGGCCGCGAGAACATCTACATGAACGGCGCCATCATGGGCATGAGCCGCAGCGAAATCACCCGCAAGCTCGATGAGATCGTAGACTTCAGCGGATGCGAACGCTACCTGGACACCCCCGTAAAGCGCTACAGCAGCGGCATGACCGTACGCCTCGGATTCGCCATCGCAGCGCATCTGGAACCCGAAATATTGGTGGTTGACGAAGTGCTCGCCGTGGGCGACGCAGAGTTCCAGAAGAAGGCCATCGGCAAGATGCAGGACGTAAGCCGCAGCGAAGGCAGAACCGTGCTGTTCGTGAGCCACAATATGGGCGCGGTGAGGAATCTGTGCAAAAAAGGAGTTGTATTAGATCAAGGAGAGATTGTTTATTCTGGAAAAACTGACGATTGTATAAACTACTACTTAGATAAAAAAAATAGTATCAACAAATGCATAAATCATAGTGTTATAACAAACCAAAACAGAAAAGCTATCGGAAGCCATGACTTAGAATACTTAGACATCAGAATGCTCAATGATGTTGACAATATGTCTAACGAAGAGCCTATTAGACTAATCGTAAAATTTAAAAGACATAATCCAAGCATAAAAGAGTGTCAATTCGGAATAGCAATAGAAAATCTCGCATCAGAAACAATTGGAATAAGCTATTCAGAAACCGCAATTTTACCAGATAACGCAAGCATTTTCGAAGCCGTTTTAACATTCCCACACCATCAACTTTTAAAAGGGATGTATCGACTTGTATGCAGCATCAGTAATTTTGACTACTCGGCAAAAATTCGTGATTACGACGTTGTACATTATCCTGTATCCTTTGAAGTGAATTATTGGGACAAAGAACATCAATCGCCATTTGTTTCTTGGCCGTACAACCATGGTTTGGCCTACCGTCCAACAAAAGTAGATAGTATCACTATATGCACATAAAGGTGAAATATATTATGAAGTTGTTATCTCAAATTCACCAATGGATTCAACACAATACCATCTGCATAACGTTATCAAAAATCATCCAATGGGACAAGATGAAATCCTTCGTACAAGGCTTCTTTTCTTGGCTATATATGAAAAAAAATCATTTTATTTTTCGAAGCTCTAAAATGAGTTCGATCATATATCTCCCATATTACAGAATAGACGACATTCAAAGCACAATCTTTAAAACAAACAATTATTACGAATTCAATACACTTGATTATATTTGCAACCGGTGGGAAAATGGAAAAATCGGAAAAGAATTAAACAATGCGATATTTATTGATATAGGGGCCAATATCGGCAATCACTCGCTCTATTTTTTTAATGAATGCCATGCAGCCTCATCCTATTGTTTCGAGCCCGTCAAAGACACTTTTAAAATTCTAGAGAAAAACATAAGCCTTAACAATTTGACGAATAAAGCTCACTTATACAATATTGCTCTAGGGCAAAAAAAAGGACGAGCGTCCCTTTCTTATTACAATTCTTACAATATCGGCATGGCCAAACTATCAAACGACTCCGAAGGAGAATACCAAGTTGTTTCTTTGGACGAACTTAAAATAAACGCCAATATAAAATTTATCAAAATTGATGTGGAAGGTTTTGAGTTAGATGTTATCCAGGGAATGGTCCAAACTCTTGAGCGGTACTCACCGTATATCATGATTGAAATCAGACACAATTTATTTAATGATATAGACTCCCTTCTAAAAAAATTAGGTTACAAACGGTTCGAAATCAACCAAAACGAAGAATTGCAAAACTGCCTTTATTATCCGGCAAATTAATTAAAGTTCAACAAAAATATGTTCCCTAAAATAATCCATTACTGTTGGTTTGGCAGAAAGCCACTCCCTGAATTGGCATTGAAATGTATTGCCTCTTGGAAAAAATTTTTACCCGACTTTGAAATAAAAGAGTGGAACGAAGACAATTTTGATGTAAACCAAATACCATACACCGCACAAGCTTACAATTGTAAAAAATATGCTTTTGTCAGCGATTATGCCCGATTTAAGATTTTATACGAGCACGGAGGGCTTTATTTCGACACCGATGTGGAATTATTAAAACCTTTAACAAGAATCCTTGAAACCGTTCCATTTATGGCGTGCGAAAGAGATTATAATGACGCCAGGCCTTCCGCCACTAAACTAATCTCAGGAATTACTGTAGCCCCAGGCTTAGGATTAGCCTCGCAAGCAGGTAACCTTATTTACAAAGAAATCCTCCACTTATATAGCAGACTATCTTTTGCCGATCAAGGTGCAATTAATTTAACTACAGTTGTAACCTACACAACAAACATATTGATAGATCACGGCCTGCAAAATATACCAGGAATTCAAGTTATCGATGGGATAACAATCTACCCTAAGCGTTTTTTTTGTCCTCTTTCAGCGGACAAGAAAAATCTACAAATGGAAGAAGATACCGTCTCAATCCATCATTACGCTGCTTCATGGGTTGCCCCCCCCAAAAAAAGTCTGGTTTCCAAAATATGGATTTTTTTTCATCTTCCAAATACAAGCTTCAGAAAAAAATTTTTGACCATAATTAGCCGTCTTCGTAACTCATAATTTCAAAAGAGCTTTTTTGCGGAAGACGAGTTTCAAAAGCATCTATAATTTTTCTTTTTGCGCCTTCAAAGTCAGAGACAGGGCCATCATTTAAACATACTTCTTTGCAATCACTTTTCTTTAAAGTACAGCAAACATCATTAATTGATTCATCGATTAAGTGAAAATATTTCCCAATTATTTTTTGTGGGAAGAAATTCCCTTCCATAAATTGCCAATATCGAAAAAGTTCTTGTTGAACGTTTTCTGATTTACGAAACCTAGAATGTAATGTATCATCTAAAACATGCGATTCAACACGTCGCACTTCATCCCATGTTTTTTTCAAAAATGCGGCGGGCAAGTGTGGCGCAGGGATTCCCAAAACATTCTTCCAAGGCGAAGAAAGAAGCGTATAAAAGAAGGCCTTACTAAAAATTGATTGTGAGAAGTATTTTCTGAAATTCTTTTTTATTTGCTTATGCTTATCGAAGTGTTTGTTAATGATAGTCAATGCATTGAAGACCATCCGACCATAATTACTATTTCCATATGTATAAGAAGGATTATCTTCAAAGTATCCGCAAGGCTTTCCATCAACAAAAAAATCCGTTTCTTTTACGGGATTTATTAAAAACATGTCATCGTTAAAATAAACAAAGTACTCACTAAGATTCGGAATCCTGTCAAGAACGGTTTCAATCGCAGAAGCGTTATATAAGGGCAGACAATCATTAGGAATAAAATCTTTATGATTAACAATATGTAATTTGGAATGATTTACATTCAAAAAATTCGGAACATGTCCCCAAGTAATGAAATGAATCTTATTTACCCATGGAGCATATTGTTCCACGCCTCTAAACCAATATTTCAATAAATTCCAATCTCGATACCGTTCAATAGAATTTATCTCTTTATCTGAAGTATCAGCTAAATAATTGTATTTAGCTTTTTCTGCAAGCCAATTGGGGTCATTTCCATCAACCCAAGGAATGACAAAATCAATTTTTTTAGCGCAACTCATATTGCAAAAATACTAAAACAACCTCATCTAACACTGCCAGTCAGCATAGTGATAGAGAAAAAAGGGGAATTTACTATTATTTCTTACATTCTTCTTATAGGGCAACGCCATGATTCCTAAAACAATTCACTATTGTTGGTTCGGTCGAAAGCCTCTCCCCGAGTTGGCTCTAAAATGCATTGCATCTTGGAGGAAATATCTTCCTGATTATGATATCAGGGAATGGAACGAGAATAATTTTGACGTAAATCAGATTTCATACACAGCAGAAGCTTACAAATGCAGAAAATACGCCTTTGTAAGTGATTATGCCAGATTTAAGATAATGTATGAATATGGAGGTATATACTTTGACACCGATGTAGAGGTGATAAAACCTATAGATTATATCATCAACAAGGGGTCGTTTTGGGGAACTGAAGTTTCAAACAAAGGATTGTCATGCAACCCCGGTCTCGGGTTCGCCTGCCCTCCAGGCCTAAATTTATGCAAAGAAATGCTCAATCATTATGAGAACAAAACTTTTATTCTTCCAAACGGGAAACTCAATTTAACAACTGTAGTTGAAATCTTTTCGAAAATTTTAGAAAACAACGGTTTTGCCTTTTCTTGTTTTCCGGAAGAGCATGACGGGATACATGTCTATCCACCAGAATATTTCTGCCCAATAAATTATCATACTGGTAAAAAAAATATCACGCAAAACACATATACAATTCACCACTATGCTGCTTCTTGGGTCAACAAATATGACAACCTTTCACTCTTTGCTAAAATTTGGAATTTTCTTCACCTGCCCAACACAGATCTTCGGAGACGACTTTCATTTTATAAAAGAGAACAATAAAAAATGAACCATCCTCTTGTCTCCATCATCATACCCATTTACAAAGTCGAAGCGTATCTTAGGCGCTGTTTAAATAGCGTCATAAATCAGACATACACGAATTTGGAAATTATTTTAGTAGATGATGGTTCACCAGACAATTGCCCTCAAATCTGCGATGATTACACACACAAGGACCACCGCATCGTCGTCATCCACAAAAAAAATGGAGGGCTCTCTGATGCGCGTAATGCAGGTTTAGATGTTTGCAAAGGCAAATTCATTTCGTTTGTAGATAGCGATGATTGGCTGGACGAAAAATATATTGAAGTACTACTTAACTTGGCCGACAAAAATAATGCCGACATTACCATCGGAGAGCATAAAAAAATCTGCAACGACAAGCCCTTCTTTATTGAGAATAAAAAAGAAAAATCGCTAGCATTATCTACACAAGATGCACTAAACATTCTTTTTAAGCGAAATCACTTATCTTTCATTCTTTCTTGGGGTAAATTATATCGAAAATCTCTATTTGATGAAATCCGTTTTCCTGAAGGCAAATTTCATGAAGACGAATTCACTACGTATCTCATATTCCAAAATGCCGCTAAAATAGTCTACACCCCCCAAGTACTCTATTACTATTTTCAACGAGTTGGCAGCACAATGGGCACCCCCCATCCCCGCGATTTACTTGAAGCAGAAGAAGCACAGTTCATTTTCATATTGCAAAACAAAATGGAGGCTGTTAAGGGCGATCAAGCTAAACTTATATGTTGGCAAATATTATACATTTACAGCAAAGAGCCCAGCAAAAATCTTAAAGAAAAACTTCTATATTACACAAAGTTCCTAAAAGCGCACAGAAATCCCTTCGTCCATTATTTTTTGCTAAAAATCTTTTGTAGACATCCTCGCTTGTATTCGATAATTCGAAAACTTTCACCGTTCCATATTAGTAAATGAAATCATTAGTATCCATAATAATACCCATCTATAATGCGGAATATTTTTTAGACCGCTGTTTAAATTCTGTTATTCAGCAAACTTATACTAATCTGGAAATTATTCTTATCAACGATGGTTCCACCGATGCAAGTTTAGCCATCTGCACCACATATGCACAAAAAGACTCCAGAATTATTCTTATCAATAAAACAAACGAAGGCGTCTCCATTGCACGAAATATGGGGATTCAACAATCTAGTGGAGACTACATAGCTTTTCTTGACGCCGATGATTGGATTGCCTCAAATTATATTGAGCAATTAATGCTTCCATTTAAAAACAACTCTATCGACATATCCATCTGCGGATACCAAATATGCCACAAATATACGCCCACATATGACAAGTCAGAATACAGCTTCAACTTTACAGCAGCAAAAAAATACTTACTTGAAAATCAAAAAAAAGGCAATTTTTCAGTTATAGTCCCCTGGGGGAAAATCTTAAGGAAACGAATTATTACCGGCATTTTTTTTCCAGAAAACCTTCATTTTGAAGACGAAGCTACTATATACAAGTTCTTTTACAACTCTAACCAAGTTGCGGAATGCGACTATAAAGCTTATTATTATTTTCAATCTCCAAACGGATTAACAAAAGCAACAAATCTCAAGTATCCAGAGGATGCCATCAAAGTTTTTGAAATGCAATACGCTTTTTTTAAAGAAAAAAAGGACGTTGCATTTTATCAGCAAACATTGGCAACATTACTTTGGAAATGCTTAACTTTATACATAGAAAAGAAAGACAAAAGAGCTTTTGCAAAAAACAAAATAGAGATATATCTAAAAGATTTCAACCATTTCAATTCGAATTATAGACATACAACTTTATTAAACTTTTTTTGCCACTTTCCTTTTATTTATCTTTTATATAAAAAGATCTTTTAACAATTCCCATGAAGTGCATCACTGTATTCACCCCCACCTTCAATCGAAGGCGATTGATAGACAACCTCTATCAATCACTCATGGAACAAACTCAAAAAAATTTTGAGTGGTTGGTGGTTGACGATGGCAGTACAGACAACACTAGCGAATACTTCTCCGAATTACTTTCTAAAACAAAACCCTTCCCTATTCGCTATATAAAGCAAGAAAACGGAGGAAAACACCGAGCAATAAACTGCGGCGTAAAGAACGCAAATGGAGAATTATTCTTCATTGTAGACTCCGACGATACTTTGCTTCCAAATGCGATTGAAAAAATCAATCAATGGATCACTACACTAGATAATTCTCACAAATGGGCAGGCATTTCCGGTCTAAAGGGCTTTTCTGAACAAAAAAATGTTGGACAGCGATCCTCTAAAACTTTCATCGATGCAAAAAATACCGAACGTCAAAAATACCATCTTGAAGGCGATAAAGCAGAAGTCTATTTTACAGACATTCTCAGTCAACACCCTTTCCCAGAGGTTCCTGGAGAAACCTTTATTTCCGAAGAAATTGTTTGGAACGCCATCGCACGAGACGGCTATTACATTCGCTGGTTTAACGAGATTATTTACATCTGTTCTTATCTAGAGAACGGTTTAACCAAAGACAGTTCCAAAGACGAGCGCAACCCACAAGGTCGTTTGCTGTGGGCAAAAGGACAATTAGAATCATTCCCTAAAGATCTACGCAAAAGATACAGTGCCATAGCAATCTACTACAACGCCGTTCGCAAAAAAAAGAGACTCAATGATATTGCGAATGATTTAGGCTTATCAAGCTTTAACATTTTCATTGCCAAAAATATTTACAATTCATATTTACTTTTGTATCGTCTAGTTTCAAAAATATTCCATTCATAAAAATGATTCCCAAAACTATACATTACTGTTGGTTCGGCCACAATCCACTTTCGCCATTAGCACAAAAATGCATAGCATCATGGCGAAAGTTTTTTCCTGATTACGAAATCAAGGAATGGAACGAAGAAAACTTTAACGTAAGCTGCATTCCCTACACCGCACAAGCATACAAGCATAAAAAATACGCATTCGTCAGTGATTATGCGCGATTCAAGATATTGTACGAGCAAGGCGGAATTTACTTTGATACCGATGTAGAAGTCATTAAACCCATAGACGATATTCTCGCAAAAGGTGCATTCCTCGGTCTTGAAAACGAAAAATATTTTGCATGCAATCCCGGTCTTGGATTCGCTTGTGGCGCAGGACAACATACACTAAAAGAAATACTAGACTTATACGCCAATACGCAATTCGAGGATACATTTGGCAAAATCAACAAGAAAACAATTGTTGAATATTTCTCTGAGTATTTATTAAAGAAGGGGTTGCAAATTCAAACGGGAATTATCAAATTTGAAGGATTTTATATATATCCTCCAGATTACTTCTGTCCAAAACCTTCAGAATTCGGGAAAATCCAAATTTCAGAAAACACCCGCACAATACACCATTACGCTGCATCTTGGATTGGTCCAAAGCAACGCTTCGCAAATTTACTGATTCGGATCTTTGGAAAGAAATTGATTATGAAACTATGGAACCTGATAAAGTGATTCCAGCGTTTTATAGCATTGGTTGATATCAAAGCGATTGCTTTTTATTTCAGAATTCATCAAATTTCGTTCAGCACCTAACAAATCTATTTTTTCACACCACAAAGTGGCATCATCTATCGGCAATGGGCAGACTCCATCCGTAATCGCGACTTCCTTTGGAACAGCATTACTTACAATGCAGGGTAATCCATTATACTGAGCCTCAACCAAAGTCATGGGGAAAGCTTCGCGGGTGGATGGAAGTAACAGCACATCCATGGCGCAATAAAATCCGACAACATCTTTCTGTAGTCCCGCAAAAACAATCTTCTCTCCCAGACCGTTCTGCGCCACCATTTTCTGGCATTCAGCTAACAACGGGCCATTACCAACCAACAGCAATCTGCAATTCTCATGGTTTTGGCAATATTGGCCAAACATTTTTATGATAAACCGATGATTCTTCTCCGGGAAAAATCTCCCCACATGGCCTATCAAGAAATCATCATCTTTTATTCCATACCGTGAACGTATTTCTTTCCGAGCACCATCATTGTATTTAAAGCGTTCTGGATCTATTGCATTAGGAAGAATAGTCACTTTACCACGTTTAACGGCCATTTTTCCCCACCCATTAATTGCTGCGGCTTCGCCGCAGGCTAGCCAATGCGTGGCGAAGAGTTTACAGGGAATACGCATTATGGAGCAAAGAAGGCACCATTTTGAATACGCCTGATGATGGTGAGCAATTCGCTTTTTCACCCCTGCCAACATAGCCAGAAAGCATACGTAGCTGTTCATATACCAGTCGAGATGGCTATGGACTGCATCATAGTGGCCCTTGCGGAAAATACTAAACATCTTCCACAAATGTTTTAACGGATGGTGGACCTTGTCAGGAATCTGAATGCAGTTGATTCCAGCTTCGTTGAACCGTTCCAGAATCTGCGGATTCGGTTCGTACTGGTAAAGCACATCAAAATGAATATCGCGCATGCGGGAACAGTAGTTCAACACCACCTGTTCCGAGCCTCCGCCCACAATTCCGTGAAGCACTTGACAAACGCGAATCATACAAAAAAAATATATATTTTCTATATGCCCATCAAAAGAGCGTTAACATATTCTTTTGCCATCAATCTGTTCTTTTTGGCCTTGTGTCTCATTTTTGGAGACCTCAAGTTCGGAGCAATTGACGACTATTTTATGGCGGCAAGGCTTACTGGAGCCCTGGGTACGGATTACAACCCTCACCTGATCTTTGTGAACGCCATTTACGGCTATGCGCTTTTGCCGCTATACCACCTTTTCCCGAAAATCGGATGGTATTACATTGGCGAAATGTTTGCGGTTTTCCTTTCGTTTACGGTTATTGGCTACGTACTGCTACAAAGATGCGGAGAACGTTGGGGTGCAATCCTTGCAGCTTTGTTTACGGCTCTTTTTGCCAGCGATTTTTACCTGGTCGTACAATTCACACAATGCGCTTCAATACTGAGTGCGGCGGGAATGCTGTTGTTTGCATATGGAGTGATTTCGAAAAAGAAAGCACTGGATTGCCACGCCCTTAACGGGGCTCGCAATGACGTGTGCGCGCGTGTTACAGAGGCAGCACCTTTTGTTTTGGGCATCGCATTGATGCTTTGGGGGAGCGTGATGCGGTGGCAGGCGTTCTTGATGGGGATGCCGTTCTTTTGCCTTGGATTACTGTTCATTCTCAAAAAATGCTGGCAGGCAAAATTCCATGTTATCGTTGGACTCGTAATTCTTTTTGCAGGCGCATTTGCGATGCATCATTGGGACCAAAATATCTATAAAGCCCCCGAATACCAAGACTTCATAAAATTTCAAGGACCACGTGTTACGTTCGGTGATAACGGCAACTACAACCAGAACGCTGTTTATGAAGACGCCGAAGAACTAGGGCTGAGCGGAAAAGACTTCCACATGCTCAAAAAATGGACTTGGTATGACACAGAGATGTTCTCAGCAGACAGTCTCAAACGTTACGCAGACATGGTAGCCGCATATCGCGACGAGAATCCTATTGAACTTATCCCTAGCAAGTTACTTCTCTCTTTAGGCAACACACTACATACACCCCTCTTCTGGACGTGGTTTGCCTTTTGCATAATTTTATACTCAACACGACAAAAGAAAATACTGTATACGTGGGCATCATTCTTCTTAATACTAGCAATGATGGCATATTTACTTTCAATGAGCCGCCTTGTTTATCGAGTAGAAACTGGTTTTTGGCTGTACGCTTCCGTGATGGCAATACCTCTATTGGGACGAATTACTATAAATTTTCCAAAAAAAATTACACACGCAATCCTCAGCCTTGTTGCGATCGCAAATCTCATCTCTTATGCTAGTTCTGGAGAGCAAATCCGTGATCCAGAGCAAGGAAAAAAACGAACACTATCTATAACAGACTCTACGGACTACAATCAAATCTTTAATTTCATAGATAGCAACCCCAACAAAATATTCCTACTTTCAAATGATGCCTTTATGCGGTTTAGCCACCACCGAAATCCTCCATACTTAGCAGAACCTATTGGCATTTACCGTAATACAATATCTTTGGGTTACTGGACCCCTTATTTACCCGAAGTCACAGAGTCCCTTGCAAATTACGGAATAACAAATCCAATCAAAGACGTTGTACATGATAACGTAATAGTCCTGAATGAGCCCACTCTTACAGATTTCTTGCAAAGGCACTACTACGACAGTGTTATGATAGACACATTAAAAGTAATTGGAGAAATGAGTTTTTATAAATACAAGCTCGTACAGACGGCCGATTCAATAATAACGGAGGCAAAGCAATGAAGCGTCTCCTTTACCCTCTGATTGCAAGTGCACTCATAACAATCGTTCCGTTCTTATTGACCTTTGAAAACGGGCAAGACATTGTCCGCGGTATATTTGGTTACGATGTATTCGCATTACTACTTTTATTCATAGCAACAAAAGCAAAAGTCCATCTGCCAAGCAGTAGTCGCCGCAAGCAAATAGTTTTAATGGTGATTACCGCCGTTATCGGCATAAGCGTTGTGATAGACGCCTGGATTGATTTGCAGAATCTACTTTCCATAAAGAATTGGGAAATGGGCTGGCATGGCATACTTCCCTTTATCACCTGCGGCATCGCCTTTATAATAACCTGGAATCTTAGGCCTTTCAGCTATACCGGAATTGGTTTTATTTTATTTATCGCGCTAGTTGCACACCTAACCTTTTTAAACAATTACGCCGTCCAGCCTCTAGCACAATTCCCCATTATCGATTATTGTACCCGCATGGCGCCAAAGCCCATCCAACGGAAAAATATCGCTGACGATTACAAGAGCCAATATATAGTAACCGATTCTGTAACCATTACTAAAGATTATTTAGATTCATCACGAAATAATGTGGTTATATTGGTCGAAAGTTGGGGCGTTCCGCTTGATATAAATCGTTTAAAAAAAGATTTAAACTTATTCAATGACATTAGCAAAGTTACAACCGGCATACACAATCGTATGTATAGTCGTACCCGTACTGCCGAACGTGAAGATTTAATGTTGCGCTTTCAAAGAGACTCTCTTGGCCGAAGGGACACCATCTTTTTACCCAAAGCGTTCTTAGACTTAGACTATAAAACTACATTCCTCTTCGGAGGGGACAGTTTAGAACACCAAAGATTTAGGTATATCAACAAAATCGGCTTTGGTCAAGCAATTTACGGTAATGGCCTAAACGATTCAACAATGGTTAGCAAAATTGATAACATCCTTGCCGACACAACTCAAAAGCACTTCATCTCATGGACAACTAGGAACACAAAATTTCCCTTTACTAGCGACATTTATAACTGCAGCATTAATATGGTAGATTCCATCTACTCCATTAAGCTCAACCAAACTCTTTCACATATAATGATGCTGGCAAATAAATATCCTAAAACCAGATTCATCATCCAAGGCGATCACAATCCAATCTTATCCCCTATTAAATTCCAAGAACTCTTCTATAAACGTTGGGTACCATTCGTTGTATTGAACTAGATGTCATTTCAACGTTCTGAACAACCATAAAGGAAAACCCACTGTGACTCATCATACAAAACAGAATCCTTCTTGACAAAAGGCAATTCTGCCTCACTCGTAACCAAGTTCTTGATTTCCTTTTTTTCACACAAAAAACGCGTTCTATCAATTAAAGTGTCCCGCGACATCATTTTTCCAGAGATAAACCCTTCATAAGCAGGGCCATCATGGGCAACTCCTCTAAATTCCTTGTAAAAGAGGTAATTTTCCCTTTTCATCGATTCCTTATATTGTCCTTCAAAGAAAAGTTCCCCAACATGAACGGTTTCGCATAAATACGCTCCAGAAAGAAACTGTAGCCTAGGCTCCGCAGCCAAAAGGCCCTTTACAAAAAAGAGTATCCGACCGCGATCTTTCTCTTGCGGGAAAATTGACTCCCTCAAATAAGTTTGCAATTTAGACTCTTCTTTAATTCTTAATCCAAAACGGCCATCCCAATGCGCATAAGCATAACCTCCAAAAACGAGAATCAACAACAGCATGGGAATAAACCGAAAAACAACTCTATTTTGAAGCAAAGACATAATCTTCAACGCCCCAAATGATAATAGGGCGAATATTGCGTACCTATACCAAAATGATGGCAAACTATTTAGCAAAGAATTTTCTCTATAATTTGTATTAGACACACAATCGAATAATGTCAACAAAACGACTACTGAAACAACGAATCTTTTCCTTGACTCCATCAAGAACCAAACAATAACGCTTAATGGTATTAACTGGTATTGAGGAACAATTAAAAAAACTACAAGAGGTATTGTCCAAAAATATTTTCTTTGACCAACTAGCAGAGCAATGCAAATCACTGCAAAAAGAGCTTGATTCAGCAATAAAGAATTTTGCAACCTATACAAATACTGATAATCAAATCCTAAAAATGTATATCCACCTTCCAGCCCCCAAATAACATACTGTTGAACGGCAAAGCCTATCAACAAAAAGAAAGCCAAACAAAAAAACATATATTTCAACACGTCTATATTGAACCGCTTTTTACGAACATAGTATGCAGAAAAAAGGATCGGAATCAACATGCTAATTGGGGACAAAACCGCAACAACAGAAAGAAATTTTGAAAAGTCAACAGAATCAAAAAATCTTTTACGAATTTTTCTAAATAGTTGCGCTATTATAACAAAACAGAAAAGGAACGAGAATACAGAAGGAATCCATTCCGCCCTCCAGGTTTGCACCTGATATAAAAAAATGTGTTCTCCAAAACCTCCCCATAAATTCCAATAAAAAGCTATTAACGAAACAAAAAGAATCGCCCGACCCAATTTAGCCAAAGAACCTGAAAGGAAAAAACGGGGAACTAAAAAACCATAAAAGACAAACCAAACACAATTACGTACAATTAAATCTTTTGGCGGAGCAAATGTTAAAGGCCGCTGTAACCAATCTAGCGGATAAAAATCAAATTTTCCAATATGCAAGAATGCCAGAAACGGGAACAAGGCCGAGAAAACAAGCAGCGGGACGCAAACCCTCGGATAAAAGAATAAAAACCAAAGAGGAAGCCCCCATCCTGCAGTCAATGGATGAATAATCGTTCCTAATAAAAGCAATATTAGACTTGCAATCTTTCTCCTTTCTAATAGCGCCGCAAGGCCAGCGAATCCAAATATAATAGAAAGAGCTCGAGAACAAGTATATGTTTCAACCAGTCTAAAAAAATGAACCTTGGTGTGCGGCATCCCGTCTGCAGTAAGCAGAATAAATAAAATCAAAAAGGGAATAAACCATATTTTATTATAGGAGAACTTACAAAAGGCTCGCACTAAGAAAACTGCAGATATCGCCCACCCCAAATGAGATAGCCAACAAAGAGCCCTCATTCCAACATCTACACCAAATGCTTCAACAAATACACCAAGTATTGGAGAGAAAAATCCATAGGAATCCTGATTGCCAAAAGCAAATGCCAAGTCATTCGTAAAGCGTGAGGGATCAAACGTCGATATATACTGCAGCAGGTATAATATCGCATCCAAAACAATTCCGCGATAACTGTGCACACAAAGAAAAAGCGGAACAGCAATAACGAACGGGAAATACTTATTCTTCGCAAGATAGATCATAAAAAAGCATATATTTGCAAAAAAAATAATAAAAAAGGCAAACCCTTTAAAGGATTTGCCTTTTTAAAGCATTTTTTAACAATGCGGACTAGTTAGAAGCAACAGTACCCAGCTGGCCATCCTTCGTATCGAACTTATCAAAGTTCGGAGTCAGCACTGCACAGCCGCTACCCGGACCACCAGTGACACCAGCAGAGTAGACAGCAGAACCACCGCTAGAAGTATTGCCTTCAATATCGAGCTGCCACCAGCTGTTCGCAACGCAATCATTCAAAGCGCCAGTGTTCTGAGCCTTCCATGCGCCAGTCTTACCAGCAGAAAGAAGCACAGACGTACCATTCTGTTCGCCCATTTCAGCATTAACTTCAAAATACTTGAAGTTGGTCGTAGAATTCATCTTGTAACCGATGAGCTTCCAGTCACCGATGCCTGTGCCGGATTCAGAAATGTAAGCGTCCTGCAGCTTGATGTATTCACCAGCGGCCGGGCCGATTTCAGAGGCCTTGGACTTGGCGATCATGCCGAACAGTTTCGGCACTGCGACGGCGGCGAGGATGCCCATGATCACGATCACGACCATCAATTCAATAAGGGTGAAACCTTGCTTCTTCATAGTGTTACTCCTTGTTATTGTGACACACTGTTTTGAGCGGTATTGCTCGTTTACGTTCCTAATATACACAATTTTTTTTCAAAAAGCAATAGGTTTGTCAAACTTTTGTCACGATTGTGTCACAACGCACACAAAGGAGACACCGAATTTGCTTTTTTGAATCAAAATCGCCATATCGGGGGCGCTTTAGATGCTTACAATTATAGATTATTTTTCCGAAAAAGGGGGATTCCGGCTAAAATTTTTATTCCAATGTGGAATAAATCACGCCCCATTTGTCACATTTTTGTCAAGGAAAAAGGTCCTAACCAGGGTTTCGGGCGACTCCTGCCCTATTTTTGCCATGTCTGGCGGCAAAAACGCGGTCTGGGAACACCCGGGTTCATTATAGACAACGTTCTCTGTACAATGAGTTTATTCAAACTAAAAACTCTCCGCCAAAATGACGCACCGGTTTGAACCAGTGGTGCCGGAGCAAGCCCGGGCGTTGCGGGCGCGGCGTCTGAGCGCCCGCTAGAGAGGGTGGAGAGCAACGAAGTGCGAACCAGGGGGAGACTTCCCCCTCCATATAAAAAAAGACCGCAGCATGAGGCCGCCCTGTATTTGTTTGTGATTACCTCGCACTAAAATTACAGCAATGTCATTTGATGGCGAGAGCCGCGTCCACTTTTTCAGCAGGAACCCCAATAGAACGGAGGTATTCCGCAATCTTCTTGTCACGAGCGTCGTTCTTTTCGCGCTCCTTCTGCGCTCCGAGTTTCATGCCAGCCTTCTTGCCGCGACGAAGGCCATTGCGCTCCGCGGCACGGCGGCGGTCGCCGGCAGTTACAATACCCAGTGCCTGTCCTATACTCATGCGCATACGCAACTCCTCTACGACATCTTCGTCGATGTACTCATGTAAATATAATTCAATTTTTTCGACAAGGGTAGTCCTAGCATCATTTTCCATCTTCGATAGCATCTTGACGATTTGTCTTACGATTTCTTTCAGTTTTTCGCCATTGAAGGCATACTTCATCACCAACGCGCCAACTGCGGCCTCAACGTTCTTTTCGGCAAAGCACTTGCTGTCGGGAATGTCGGCAAGATTCACGAGGACACATTCAAAAGGCAATTCGTGACCATTGAACCTGCCCCTGTACTTCGCGCGGAATTCTTCCATAGGATCCCAGTCCTTCTGACCGTTATAGATGATGATTGCTTTCGTCGGGTACCAGCCAAAATCAGACGCGCCCTTGTTCACCATGACCTCGAAGACATAGCGGTAGATTTGCGAGAGTACATCCTTCCTGCGGTAGGACTTGTGTTCGAGAAGGATACCCACGAAAATTTCGGGCCCATTCTTGAGGCTAGCCTTGAAGGCGAGGTCGGCTTCGCCCCACTCTTTCACATTGCTGTAGTTGCCGGGAATGGGTTCAAGAGTTTGCATATCTACCGACGCAAGCATCCTGCGGAGCTCGGGATTCCTGTACTGCGCCAGCCGCAGGAGGGCGCGAGCGTTTTCGGGAATTGCATAGATGTAGCGGAAGAAAGGGTCGTGCCTTCGACGCACATAGGCCTTTGTTTCATTTTTCGTTTTGGTGTTGGCATTGTTCCTTGTCATCTTATGGTCCTTTTGCGCGGCAATGCGACCGCTTCGCAGACAGGGAACTCCCCCATCTACCTATATAAACGGTTTCGCAGCGAAAATGAGCCAAAATAGTACCAAAATTTTTGGTTACATGAAAAAAACTTGAAGAGAAATTTTTTCGTCAACCATCATTTCATATTGACAGAAAATATAACGTTTTGCATATTATCTGTAGATATAAAATTTCCACCGTGATACGCATTGTTAGGAGGCGCGGTGGGCTCTATTTCCACTTGAGATTCAACCGGCGCTTCGAGACAGCGCAATCCGTCAGGTACGAATCTATCAGAACCTGATACGGGATTCCCATTTCTTCAGCCATGTTCTTGAAGTATTCGATTGCAGTCGAGTTAAGCCTAATCGTAATCTGCTTCTTGAGAACCTTGGCATAGGGGTTCTTCACAGCCTTCATCTTTGAGAAGTCGTATTCCTTTTTCATAAACCGTCTCCTTTACGTTCGTTCCAATAGCACTGAAATTCCTTTTTTGTAGCTTTACGAGCACTAATTATGCGATGGACGATGATGTCTTGGCTTCTTCAAACGAAATGTCATGTTTCCTTTGGTTAGCAGCATTTTTCTTTTCGTCCCAGATGAATCCTATCTGCATATAGAACTCCTGGACATAATTATAATATAATTATATTCCACAAAGAAAGCAACATTTTCTTGCGGAAAGACAATGCAATCCATTTTATTGTCCTTTTGCGCGGCAATGCGACCGCTTCGCAGACAGGGAACTCCCCTATCTACCTATATAAACGGTTTCGCGGCGAAAATGAGCCAAAATAGTACTTTTTTTATGTGTGGACCCTATCGCGCCCTGCGGCCACTCCAGGGTGACAGGAGATCCCCGCCTTCGCGGGGATGACGATGATGGTCGCGGGGAGTGCGTTTCGGGTGGTTCGCGGGGTGGTTCGGGTGGTTCGCGAGGTGTTTCGGGTGGTTCGCGGGGAGTGTGTTACGGACTAAATGCGCACCCCCCGTTGTTTAGTCCGTAATTCTTACTCATTCGCAAAAAGCGCGACAGACTAAAAGCGCGCCCCCTGCCATTTAGTCCGTAAAATTTCGATATTTTGGCGCGAAAAAGGGGCAAAAAGTGCCCTTTCGGGGCTTTTGGGGGCAAAATCAGCCAATTTTGAGTGCTTTTTCGTCATTTTTTACGGACTAAATGCGCACCCCTCGTTATTTAGTCCGTAAGCCCCCTCAAAAACGGGGTACAGACAAAGTAATTTTTCGCTATGGGTAACTAAAAAAGGACTGCATCGCTGCAGTCCTTTGAATGTTTTGACAGGAGACGGCGGCTCGGAGGCCGCCGTGACGTTGCCGCGCGACGCTCGGCTTGCTTACACTTCTTCAATAGAAGCGTGATACTCCTGCAAGCTCTTCACAGCGCCGTGGCCGTTACGAGCTGCCGCGATGCCCTTAACGGTGTTGTAGGCACCGGCGAGCGTCGTGATGTAAGGAACCTTGTACTTGATGGCGGCCTTGCGGATGGCGCTTTCGTCCTTGATGGCGTCGCGCTTTGCCCATGGCGTATTGATGATGAGGTTCACCTGCTTGTTCAGGATGATGTCGAGAACGTTCGGGCGGCCTTCAGCAATCTTGTTCACCACTTCGCACTTCACGCCAGCGTTCTCGTAGAACTTGGCGGTACCTTCGGTAGCGTAAATC
>JAFZOJ010000138.1 GCA_017550685.1 Treponema sp.
GGATATGATCTTAAACAACTTGCAAGACTTATAAAAGCCTAAAAGAAAAAAACGACCATCAAAAAAACTCAAAATCCTATTTAAAGTCAAAAAAGGCTGTCCTTTGTTGAAGTGTTAATTACTTCTAGGACAGCCCCTTTTTTATTAATGACAGATACTATAGTATTTTGTTTTACCTTTGGTTTGGGTCTGTTGAATAACAGGAATGCGTGAAAGCACCCAAAGAAGAAGATGTGCGTAGCGGGGGAGGCCTGCCTTTGCTATATCCTTTGCGCAAAACTCCACAGGCAGATCCTTTGGCAGCAGGGCCAGATAATCCTTTTTATTTTTAAATTGTCTTGTTTCAAGAATATCATCAAGCCGCTTGTTTACCTTGAGCCAGTTTTTACGGTAACGGCGGCTTTTGTTATTTGTCTGTACCGGACTAGCGGTGCGGACTCTGTGTTCTATCATATTTATTGTAATAACTTCCAGCGTAAATTTTTTATTCAAAAGAATATCTGTCATGCCTGTAAGCTCCCGGCAGATATCATATATACAGCCTTTTTTGGGACTTAATCTGTTTGAAACTGGTTTTCCCTCTTCATCTGTAGTAATTATCCTGGTTCTGTAAACCAACGGATAAACCAGAGTAACCTTATGCCCTTTATCCAGCGCATCCTTAATTTTTCCCGCCAGCTTGGAAAGATTCTTGGTTTGTATTTCTATAACCTGTCCGTCATCACTAAGAATGTCATAAATATGCCCGTCACATTCTACCTCAGTCTGCCCGTTAAATTTTTCTGCATAAAAGACCTTAAGCGTATTGTGAAGAGAACTTTCGTTGTAGGTGTTGATAGTCTGGTTCATATATTTTGCAATTACAAAAAAAAATTATTTTACATTTTCGGCAAAAAAAGTGCTTGACTTTAGTAAATTTTGGTGTAAAATGGAGATAAGTGGGAAAAAGTGGTAGAAAGTGGTAGAAAGTGGATATGAATCTATTGACTGGTGAATACAATAATACGATTGACGAAAAGGGCAGGTTATCATTCCCAACCAAGTTGAGGACTGCCGTGCCCGGCAACGTACTTATGGTTACCAAGGGTTCAGAAAACTGCTTGTGGCTTTTTGCTGCTGATGAATGGGAAAGTTTCCAGACAAAGATGATGGCTAATGCCTCACCTTTGAAGGAAAAAAGCATGCAGGTTGTTCGACATTTTATTGCACCAGCCCAGCCGGTTGAGTTCGATAAAAACGGACGACTTTCCATTCCCCAGAGCTTGCGCGAATATGCAAAGCTTTCTAAGGACTGTACAGTCTTAGGAGTTGCAAAGTTTATAGAACTTTGGGATTCGGGTGTTTATAAAGAATACCTGGAGGCAAGCGAAGAGTCGTTCAAAGAAGCGGCCGAAGAATTTAATGATATTAATTTTTAGAGGTCAGACCTCTGGTTAATATAAAAAAACTATTGGGTGGAAGGGAAAAATTATCGGTCTTAATTATCTTGGGTGGGGATAATAAGTCCGATGGTTTTTATTACAAAATGAAGATTGTGCATACGCCAGTTCTTTTAAATGAGTGTCTCGAATGGTTGAGTCCTGTGGGGGAGAGTTACGAAAACCATGCAGTCATGGTTGATTCAACTTTGGGAGAAGGCGGACACACGTTCAATTTCCTTTCTAAATATCCTGGTCTTAGTGTAATTGGTATTGATGCAGACAGCGTTATCCAGGCAAAAGCCCGCGAACGACTTGCAGAATTTGGAGACCGAATTCATTTTTATAACGGCTGGTTTGATGATTTTTATAAAAACTATCCTGCCGAATATGAACGACCTGATATAATCCTTTTTGATCTTGGCATTTCTGTTTTTCATTATGAAGAATCTGAACGTGGATTCAGCTTCCGTTATGATGAAAAGCTTGATATGCGTCTTAATCCAAACCGCGAAAAATCTGCTGCAGACCTGGTAAATGAATTACCGGAAGAAAAACTTGCAGATCTTATATATCTTTATGGCGAAGAAAAATTGAGCCGTCGTATAGCAGGTGCAATTGTAAATGCACGCCAGGGTGGCCGCATTGAATCTTCTAAAGCTCTTGCCGAAATTATCTGGAATGCAGTTCCTGCAAATTACCGCTATGGTAACATTCATCCGGCAACAAGAACTTTCCAGGCTCTGCGCATTGCTGTAAACGGTGAGCTTGAACGCCTTCCACGTTCACTTCATTCTGCTTTTGGTGTACTTAAAACCGGCGGCAAGATGGGTGTTATCACTTTTCATTCACTTGAAGATAGAATCGTTAAAAACTATTTCCGTAATCTTGGAAAAAAATGTGTATGTCCTCCTCAGGTTGCTGTATGCCGTTGCGGCGGTAAGCAGTGTGCCGAGCTTTTGACACGCAAGCCTGTAATTCCAACTGAACAGGAAATTAAGGTTAATTCTCCTTCACGCAGTGCCAAGCTTCGTGTAGTGCGTAAGCTTTTTGATGCCACTGAATATCATCTGGAAGGAGTTGTAGGGTACTAATATGAATAGAGTGGTTTCAGGAAAGATTAAAGAATTTTTTAAAATTATTCTCATCTGCCTTTTTGCACTTTCTATCCCGGCTCTTCTTACTCTTTATGCATATCAGACCAAAAAATACACAGACCTTACAAAGGAAATTACCGAGCTTGAAAAGAAGCAGGAAAAATTAATCGAAGAAAATAAAAAGCTTATAAGCGATATAAGCCAGCTTTCGAGCGCAGAACGTATAGAAAAAATTGCTGTTGAAGAACTTGGAATGCACAAGGCCGAGACAGAAGATATAGTTCGTGTAGAAATGACGGGGGAAAAGAAATGAGCAAGAGTCTGCTTGATTTAGAAACAATCCTCCGCGCATGTAATGGTGTTGTAATTGGCAATGCCTCTGAGTGTCATTTTACAAGTGTGGCAACTGACAGCCGCAATGTTGTAAAGGACACTCTTTTTGTTCCTTTAATCGGGGAATTTCAAAATGGTCATAAATATATACCTCAGGCTGCTGCTAATGGTGCATCGGTTGTGCTTGTAAACAGAGATGAAGCCACAGAAGATTTTGCCTCCTTTGCTTCTGTGGTCTTCATAGCTGTTGATAATACCTTGCATGCACTTCAGGCAATTGCACGTGAATATGCCATCAAGGTTGCTTCAAACATGATCCGTGTAAGCATTACCGGTTCAAGCGGAAAAACAACTACAAAAGAAATGCTTGTTGCAGTCTGCAAGGAACACTTTGGACAGGATGCCGTAGCTTATACCAGGGGTAACTTTAATTCAGAAACCGGACTTCCACTTTCTATGTTCCAGATCCGCGGAGATGAAAAAATCGGTATTTTTGAAATGGGCATGAACCGTGTAAACGAAATCGGCGAAATCTCTGCAGTATGGCAGTCACAATACGGAATCATCACAAATATTGGTAATGCTCACATCGGCATTCTTGGAAGCCGCCAAAATATTGCACTGGAAAAGAGAAAGTCTTTTGATTATATCCCTCAGACCGGAGCTGCTTTTGTTCCACAGGATGATGATTTTGCTTCTGTCTGCCTGGAAAAGGTTTGCGGTCAGAAAGTTCTTTATGGAAAAAACGTACCGGAAGCACAAAGCGGTGTAAAGTTTATTGTCGACCTTGGTTTTGCAGGTACAAGATTTGCACTCGACGGTGTAGAAATTACATTGCCGCTTGCAGGTGAATATAACTATGTAAATGCACTCGGCGTAATTGCACTTGCCAAAAAGCTTGGAATAAGCGCCGCAGAAATAAAAGCCGGTCTTGAAAAAATGGCTGCCGTAAACGGACGCATGGAAGTAAAAAAGGCTGTGCTTAAATCAGGTGTTAGTGCAACAGTTGTATGCGACTGTTACAATGCAAATCCTGATTCAATGATTAAGGTTATAGACTTTTGTGCTGGCTTAAAGGATGCCGGCCAGAAGATTTTTGTACTTGGTGATATGAAGGAGCTTGGAGAAAAATCTGCAGCTGAACATGCAAATGTTGGTAAAGCAGTTGTAAATGCAAAGGCAGATTGTGTTATTCTTGCCGGCCCTGAAATGATCGAATGCAAAAAAGTTATAGAAAATACAGGTATTTGTGTTGAATATTCAAAGGACAACGACGAGGCCTTTTATACAGCTGCTGCAAAAAAGATTCTGGATTGTGCAGAACAGAATGCAGTTATTCTTATCAAGGGTTCTCACAGCATGGCTTTGGAAAAAATCATTCCGCTTATTATGGCAGAAGGTAAGGAGGCAGCAGAATGATTAATCAGTATGATTTTTACGCACACAAGCCTGGCGAAAATTATCACAAGTGCGACATCATTCTTCTTGTTTCAATTCTTCTGCTTTGGGGTCTTGGCATGTTTACCGCTTTTGTCTGCTCACAGGGTTATGCCTCAAGATTCTTTAATAACGATGCCTATTATTTTGTAAAACGTCAGCTTATTTGTTCTGCAGTTGGACTGGTTCTTTTGTTCCTGTTCCTTCTGTTTGACATGAATACAATAAAGAAGCTTGTAATTGTAATGGTTTTGTTCACACTGGTTTTGTGTGCCTTTACCTTTATCAAGCCTCTTTCTGTAGAAAAAAATGGTGCCAGAAGATGGATAAGGTTGCCGCTTAAGTTTACCTTCCAGCCTTCTGAACTTGTTAAATTTTCGCTGGTTTTGTATCTTGCCAGCTATTTTGACAAGCTTTGTGAGGATGTTTCGGGAGAAAAGGACGTTATGCCTTGTGTTGGAGTTTTCCTGCTTATGGTACTCCTGGTTCTTCTCCAGAAAGACTTTTCTACAAGCGTTTTCATTACTCTTGTAGGTATCCTCATGTTCTTTGTTGCGGGCGTAAAGCTCCGATGGGTATGGCCATTCCTCCTTATTGCCATTCCTATCGGAGTTATTATTATTGCTTCGGAGCAGTACCGTATTGAACGTATTATCGGATTTTTAAAGCCGTCAGAAGGCGGACAGTCCTTTAACTATCAGGCTAATGCGTCAAAGGCAACAATTTCTGCCGGCGGTATCTGGGGTGTAGGCATTGGAAGAAATCTTTCCAAGCTTAACAGCATTCCGGAAGTTCAGGCAGACTATATTTTTGCCGGTTGGACCGAAGCTATGGGCTATGTAGGCGTTATTGCTTACATACTTTTGCTTGCGCTGTTTGCATGGCGCGGCTTTAAGGCTGCATTCTCCTGCCCGGACAGATTTGCATCCTACGGCTGTTTTGGCTGTGTTTCCGTAATTGTAGTTCAGTCACTTTTGAACTGCATGGTAGTTTGCGGACTTTTGCCATCAACCGGTATTCCACTTCCGTTTTTCTCTGTCGGAGGTTCTTCAATAATTGTTACACTGGCAATGTGCGGCTTTATATTGAATGCTTCCAGATGCGATGCAAAACAGGTGGATTATAATAACTATGAAGACATAAGCGTAGATTCGCTTACTGTTATATAAAAAAAAACTATAAAAAAGGGAAAGGGAAAAGAAAAAAAATGGGTAATATCGGAGTTTTGATGAACAATGTGGAAAATGTAACAGAACAGGTTTCACCACTCAGATTCGAATCAGAAAAAAAGGAGGAAAACGGAGATAAAAAAATCAGAACTATCAAAATAGTTTTTGGTATTCTGTGCTTTTTTCTTGTTGCAGAGCTTATTATTTACAAGTATGTAATGCCTGCTTTTTCAAGCCCAAAGGTAACTGTTTCCGGACAGAACCTGTATACTGCCGAAGAAATTGCTGAAAAGCTTTTGCCTATGAACAGTACAAACTGGGTAAATTTCAATGTTTCTCAGGCTGTTTCGCTGCTTTCTTCTGAACCGGGAATTGACAATGTAATTGTAGAAAAGAAATTTCCGGATAGAATTTTCATCAATGTTACAGAGCGCGAGCCTGTTGCCGTAACCTTTGTTGTAGATGACGGCTTTACAAATCCTGTTCAGATTGATAAAAACGGCGTGCTTTTCCCTGTAAAAGACAGCAAAACTGTTGATTCAAACGTAATTCCTATTATTTCAGGTCTTCCTGTAGAGCATATGGCCGGTGGTATGCGTATCCCTTCCAAGTACCGCCCGCTCATTGACCAGATTTATAAGATCAGTTCACTCGGAAAGAACTATTTTGCAGGTATTTCTGAAATCTGCGTATTGCCTAAAGATACAGGTAACTATGAGCTTGCACTTATTCCTTCTCAATCAAAAGTTAAAGTTTTAACCGATCGCACATTGAATGAAGACGCGTTAAAGTATATGATGATTGTATTAGATGTAGTCAATAAACTTGGAACAGATGTTTCAGAAATTGATTTGCGTTATGGCTCAGTTTCGTGTAAGATAAGGTAGGGGTCTTAAAAAATGGCAGACGATAGAATTATTGTTGGACTTGATATTGGAACAAGTGTTATAAGAGTAGCAATAGGAGAGGTTGATGATGAAGGTGCCCTCCACATTGTTGCTACGTCTGCCCGACCGTCTGCAGGGCTTCGTAACGGAGTAATCGTAAATATTGAAGATGCTAAGGATGCCATAAAAGCTGCCATAGAAGAGGCAGAAACAAAGGGTGGCGTCCTTGTTAATTCTGTAATTGCTTCTATTGGTGGTTTGCAGATAGAAAGCCAGAACCTTCGTGGAGTTGTTCCAATCCGCAATAACGGAAAAAGCGGTTCTTCTGCTGCCGTTACCCGCGAAGATATTGAAAAAGTAATAGATATTGCAACTGCAATTAATACACCGGCCGACAGAGAAAAAATCCATGTTATTCCGCAGGATTATATTGTTGACGGTGTTGATCATATTTCGGATCCTTTGAACAGACTCGGCTTTAAGCTTGAGGCAAAGGTTCATATCATAACTGCTTCTAAATCAATTATTCAGAATACAAAAACCTGTATGCTCAGGGCCGGTTATGGATTGGACGGTGTAATGCTCAAGACTCTGGCAGAAACTCAGTCTGTATGTCATGACGACGAGCTTGAGCTTGGTTCAATTGTAATTGACCTTGGTGCCGGAACCACAGATGTAATGGTTCTTATAAACGGTGCTCCTATAAGCACTGCTTCTGTACAGGTTGGCGGAAACCTTGTTACAAATGACATAGCTGTTGTAAATGCCATTCCGGTTGCTGCTGCAGAAAAAATCAAGGTTGAATTTGGAAGCTGCTGGCCGGAAGGAATCTCCAAGGAATCGGATGTTGATGTAATACTTCCCGGTGTTGGAGGACGTGCTCCGGCCCTTACAAAAAAATCAGAAATTGCTAAAATTATACTTGCCCGCATGACACAGATTTTTACAATGGTTAAGCAGGCAATTAAGAAAAATACAAGTGACAGCATAAACGAACTTGCCGGTAACATCATACTTATTGGTGGCGGCGCAAAGATGGAAGGTGTAATCAAGCTTGCACAGGAAATGTTCAGGACATCTTCTGTTCGAATAGGCATTCCGGAAAGTCTTGGCGGTGTAGAAGAAGAATACCGTACACCTGAATTTGCAACTGCAATCGGTCTTGTTGTGGCAAATAAGGGACTTGTAAATTTACGTGACAACCGCAGGAAATCAAGAAAGCCTGCTGCTTCTGGAGATGAGAAGAAGGAGAGTCTGTTCCAGCGGTTCAGAAAACTTTTCTTTTAGATAATATTTGATTCCCTGATAAGGGGATTGTTAGATTCATAGTGGGAGGAAATATGAATTTATCAGATTTATCAATTGTAGAGGACACAGATGTTCCTGCAGATTTTGAGTCTGCACGCAGCATGAACTGTCCTACATGCATTAAGGTTGCCGGATGTGGTGGCGGCGGGGGAAACGCTGTAAACCGCATGATCGAAGCAGAAATTGCCAATGTAGATTTTATAGCAATCAATACAGATCTTCAGGCTCTTGGTGGTTCAAAAGCAGAAACAAAGCTTGCAATTGGACAAAAGGTTACCAAAGGACTTGGTTCCGGTGGTCGCCCTGAAATTGGTGAACAGGCAGCCGAAGAAGACCGCGAAATGATTACCAATGCACTGCGTGGTGCAGATATGGTTTTTGTTACTGCAGGAATGGGTGGTGGAACAGGTACAGGTTCTGCTCCAATCGTAGCACAGGTTGCAAGAGAGCTTGGTGCACTTACGGTTGCTGTTGTAACAACTCCTTTTGATTTTGAAGGACCTGTCCGCATGCGTCAGGCAAAAGAAGGCCTGGAAAAGCTCCGCGACAAGGTAGACTCTCTTATTGTTATTCCAAATCAGCAGATTCTTAAGGTTGTAGATAAAAATACTTCTGTTCCTGATGCTTTCCGTTTTGCAGATGATGTTCTGCGCCAGGGTGTAGAAGGTATTTCAAATATCATTACAAATGCAGGAAGCGTAAATACCGACTTTGCAGACGTAAAGAATACAATGCAGGGACAGGGAAACGCTATTTTTGGTATAGGTATTGGCGAAGGCGAAAACCGTGCGGTAGATGCTGCTACAAAGGCCATTTCAAATCCTATGCTTGAAAATTCTCATATTGACGGTGCCAAGAATCTTCTTGTTAATATCTGTGCTTCTGAACAGGTTTCTATGGCAGAAATTAAGGATATTTGTGATATCGTTAGTGCAAGTGCCGCCAAAGATTACAATATGTACTGGGGCCAGGTTATTTCTCCTCAGATGGGAACTAAAATCAGCGTAACTGTAATTGCTACCGGTTTTGATAACGCACAGACTGTACAGCCTGCTGTAGAAAAAGAAGAAGAGGCTGCACCGGAACCGGTTATTAATGATCCTAATGTTGTAGATACAAAGGAACTCAATTCCATTTTGAATGGTGGTGCTGCACCTGCCGCTTCTCCGTTTACTTTTGAAAGTAATCCGGATAAGGAAGAAGAGGAAAAACCTTCTTCATGGGGTGGCAATATTTTTGAAAGCGATCCTGAACCGGAATTGGAAAGAAGAACAGTTACAAGACCACAGACCTATGCAGATCCTAATGATTTGAATCAGCCTGCAATCTGGACTGAAAAATACGGACGTGGAATAAGTCTTGACTGATGACTGTGCAGATGCTTCTGGAGCAGTTTTATGCAGATCTCATTCTTGTAGAGCGCGATTCTGAACAGACGGCTCAAACCTATAAAATTTCTGCCCAGGAATTTTTAGAATGGCTTACACAAGAGCATATCAAGCTCCGCGAAGTTACTGCACAAAATCTTGTATATTTTTTGATGAAGCGCAAGACCGACGGAAATGCCGAGCTTACGCTTGCAAAGGATATTTCGGCCCTGCGTGCTTTGGGCAGCTACCTTGTGCGCAAAAACTATTGGGAAGAAAATCATGCACTCATGCTGGATCGTCCTAAAGCGGGAAGACACCTCCCTAAAGTCTTGTCCGTAGATCAGACTGACCGCCTGCTTGGTGCAATAGATACTTCGACCCCGTTGGGTGTGCGTGATGATGCTTTGTTCGAGCTTATTTATTCGTGCGGGCTTCGTATAAGCGAGGCATGCGGGCTCAAGGTAGCAAACGTTCATTTTGATGAGCATCTTATTCTTGTTCACGGAAAAGGGGACAAGGAAAGACTCGTACCTTTTGGAGAGGTTGCGGCACAAAAGCTTTTAAAATATATGAACGAAGTCCGCCCTGAGCTTGTAAAGGGTAGAAATATTTCCGAAGTTTTTGTAAATTACAAGGGAGAGCCTATTTCCAGAAAGGGTGTATGGAAAAGGTTTCAGGAAATGGAAGCGCTGTCCGGCGTGCAGTCAAAAGTGCATACCCTGCGGCATTCCTTTGCAACACATTTATTGGCTGGCGGGGCAGACCTGCGTTCTGTTCAGGAGCTCCTTGGTCACAGTGATTTGAGTACTACTACAATTTATACTCATGTTACTGATACCCAGCTGGAGAATGCTCATAAAAAGTATTTTGAGGGGAAAAACGATGAATAAAATCAAAGGTCTTTGTCTTGTTTTTGGTGCAATGCTGCTGCTTGTTTCCTGCGGTGGTGTTTCAAACAAAACTGTAATCCGTCATCAAAAATTGGAAGAAGGCGTAGACAGCCCTACAACTATAGAAGAGCTTAAGGATGCAATTAAAAAATATCAGGAGCGTGTTGCAGACGTTCAGCTGGCTCAGAGTCAGATAGGCATCTGGTATAAAATCCTTGGCACCCGCTATCTTGATAACAAAATGTACGGCGAAGCCCTTAAAGCGTTTGAAGAAGCCCTAAAATATTACCCTGATAATCAGAATCTTTATTATTATGTAGGTGTGTGTGCAGGCTATATGTCGCATGCCGCCCTTGATTTTAATGCAAGCGGAAATAACGAAGTAAAATATAATTATCTTAAACTGGCAGAAGAAGCATACCTGCGAGCAATTACAATCGAAGACCGTTATGTTCGTGCCCTGTATGGCATCGGCGTTCTTTATGTATTTGAGCTTGATGAACCTGCCAAGGCCATTCCTCATCTGGAAAAGGCAATTTCTATTGATACAAAGAATCTGGATGCAATGTTTGTACTTGCCCGCGCTTATTATTCCAACTATGAATTTGAAAAATCAGCCGCAATGTACGACAAAATTATAGAAACTACCAAGTCAGAAGATACAAGAAAAACTGCCGAGGAGAATAAAAAAATAGCCTTAGATGCTGCCCTCACAGACTGATTTAGACAATGATAACCTTATTCTCAAGCTTTCTCTGGCTAGAATTACGTTTTTAACGCTGGAAGAGAAAAAAAAATTCGCAAATCTTATTGACAGTGCGTCTAAACTTGCACTATTTTCTATAGAAGAGATTCAAAAACTGACCGGCCGAAGTTTTTCTAAACGGGTTGTCTGGGACGGTAAAGAGAATCTTCGTTGCGCAAAAATTGCTTTGAATCGCTGCGTTATAATGAAAATCGGGCTGGTGTTTTTTGATGACCCGGAGTATCCCGAAGTGTTGCGCCAGATACCGGATGCACCATACCTTTTGTTTTACCGCGGAAATGTTAGCCTGCTTGCAGAGAGGACAGTTTCTATAGTTGGTACAAGAAGGGTAACTGCCACAGGACGACAGGCTGCCATACAGTTTGCCTATGAGGCTGCAAATGACGGTGTATGTGTAGTTTCCGGGCTTGCAAACGGTGTTGACGGCTGTGCACATCAGGGGGCTTTGAATGCCTGGTTTGATGCAGTAGAAAAGGGTAATGCAGCTGCCAATGGAATTGGACGTACAATTGCCGTGCTTCCAAGTGCCATTGACGAGGTTGTTCCTTTCGGGCATAAAAAAATGGCGGCACAGATTCTGCAATCGGGTGGATGTCTTATAAGCGAGTATGAACCCGGCATGAATATTGCAAACTGGCATTTTGTTGGACGCAACAGAATTATAGCAGGCTTATCTCCTGCAACTGTAGTTATAGAAGCTCCTGCAGGCAGCGGTGCTTTGATTACAGCCGATTTTGCAACCGACTATAATCGTGATGTACTTTTTCACGAGGTCACCTTTGGCGGTATGGCAGAAAAGGTTTCGGATATTGTAGAACGTGATTTAGAAGCTCGTTTTGCAACAGGTGGAGTGAGTAAGTATAAACTGGAAAACAGACCGGAAAAGTTCATAAAGGACGGTGCTCCGGTCATAAAAGATTATAAAGATTACTGCAGGGCTCTGGCAGAAATGCCCGGTACACGCAGTGCAAAGATAGTGCAGCAAAAGCTGTTCGAGGAATAATTATGGCTACTAAGAAAGAAAAAACACCACAGACTCTCGTAATTGTAGAGTCTCCTGCAAAGGCACACACAATTGAAAAATATCTTGGTGCAGGATATACGGTAAAAGCGTCTATGGGACACTTGATTGATCTTCCTAAGTCTCGCATGGCAATTGATATTGAACATGATTTTCAGCCTGAATATATAACAGTTCGTGGACGAGCCAAACTCTTAAAGGAACTCCAGAAGGATGCAAAAAAATCTGATTTTGTCCTGCTGGCATCGGATAACGACCGCGAAGGAGAAGCAATTGCCTGGCATTTGAATAATGCACTGCGCGAAAAAACAAACGCAAAAATAAGCCGAATTGTTTTTAACGAAATTACACCGACTGCAATTACAGAAGCAGTAAAGCATCCGGGCGAAATTGTAGAAGCAAAGGTAAATGCCCAGAAGGCACGCCGTGTTCTTGACCGCCTTGTTGGTTATAACCTGAGCCCGCTTTTGTGGACCAAGGTAAAGAACGGTCTTAGTGCAGGCCGTGTTCAGTCTGTAGCCTTGCGATTGATTTGTGAACGCGAAAAAGAAGTAGAAGACTTTTTGCCTGAAGAATACTGGACACTCGATGCAGATTTTTCTAAGGGCAAGTCAAACTTTACAGCACAGCTTGTAAAATATAAGGGAGAAAATCCTGAGCTCAAATCAGAAGCAGAAGTAAACACAATTATGGAGACAATTAAAAATACTCCATGCGTTGTTTCTTCAATCAAAAAGACAGATAAAACTGTGCGCCCTAAGCCACCGTTTACTACATCAAAGCTCCAGCAGGCAGCAGCAAACAGACTTGGTTATACTTCGCGCAAGACAATGCAGATTGCACAGCAGCTTTACGAAGGTATTCAGATTGGTCAGAACCGTGTCGGTCTTATTACTTACATGCGTACCGACTCTGTACGTATTTCTGATACAGCACTCGAAGATGTACGCGGCTGGCTTAATCAGAATTATCCGGAAGACCTTCCGCCAGAGCCGATTCATTATTCTGTAGGCAAGGCTGCACAGGATGCCCACGAAGGTATTCGTCCAACCTATACAACATATACACCTGAAAGTGTTAAGGAATATCTGAACCACGATCAGTTCCGTTTGTACTCAATCATCTGGGAACGCTTTGTTTCTTCTCAGATGAACAATGCCAAGATGGTAACTACAAGCGTAGAAATTACAAGCGGAGATGCAGTATTCCGTGTTGCCGCAAGTAAGATTGCAGAAAAGGGCTTTTACAATGTAATCAAGCTGCTTGCTTCAAAAGAAGAAAAATCAAGCTCACTTCCGTCAATGAAGGAAGGCGAAGAAATCAAGGTAGAAAAGTTCCATCCTGAGCAGCACTTTACACAGGGACCTGCACGCTACACAGATGCTTCCATCGTTCGTATGCTCGAAGAAAAGGGAATTGGTCGTCCTTCTACCTATGCACCAATTATTTCTGTATTGCTCGACCGCTATTATGTAACACGTTCAAATAAGCAGCTGGTACCGACACAGCTTGGAAAAATCATTTCTAAGATTCTTGTTGAATCGTTCCCGGATGTTATAAACGAATCCTTTACTGCAGAAGTTGAAAATAAGCTTGATGAAGTAGAAAACAACGAGCTTGTATGGAACAATATGATGAAGGATTTCTATGCACCTTTCAAAAAGCGCGTAGATGAGGTAATGGAAACACAGGAAAGCATTAAGGGCTTCCTTGATGAACAGACAGACCTTAAGTGCGACCTTTGCGGTAAGCCTATGGTTAAAAAGCTTGGACGCTTTGGTTACTTCCTGGCTTGTTCAGGCTTCCCTGAGTGTCACAATACCAAGTCCATTCCTCTGGCCAAGTGTCCATGCAAGGATTGTGGCGGTGATATTGTAGAACGCAAAACTAAGGGACGCGGAAAATCCTTCTACGGCTGTACAAACTATCCAAAGTGTAATTTTATCAGTCACTTTAAGCCGATTGACCAGTACTGTCCACAGTGCGGCTGGTTCCTCGTAGAAAAGTTTGACAAAAAGAACGGCAGCTACAAATCTTGTATCAATCCTGATTGTAACTACCTGCACACCAGTGATTCTGAAGAGTAACCTCGTCATTGCAAGTCATGTAGTGACGAAGTAATCCATTCTTACCGATAATTAAGGTATGGTTTTACAGGAACTTACAGACGAATTTATTCTCTATCTTTCTGCAGTTCGTGGACTTTCGGAAAATACTTGCCTGGGTTACAAAAACGACCTTGAAAAGCTTATGGAATTTCTGTCGCCACAGATGAACGCAGAGGATGTTACCAAGGAAAACCTTCTTTTGTGTATAGGTCAGCTTTCCAAGCAGAAAATGTCTTCGGCAACTGTAAACCGTTTTATTGCGGCTGTGCGCACAATGTTTGCCTATGCCAAAAAGTTTAATTATCTCCAGAAAAATCCGGCCCTGGAGCTCAAAACCGTAAAGCTTCCAAAAAAAATGCCGCGTTTTATGACCCAGGGAGAAGTGAATGAGCTTTGCAGCGAGCCGGTTACAAAGGAGCTTTTGTGGGGTAACCGCGACCTGGCACTTTTTAAAATGCTTTATTCTTCCGGCTGCCGTGTAAGCGAAATTACAAATCTTGCGCTGGGGGATTTCCGTAACAATTATTCTTCTGCAGTTGTAACCGGTAAGGGTAACAAACAGAGAGTTGTTTATTTTGATGATACTTCGGTAAAAGCCCTTCGCCTGTATCTTGCCGACCGCACCAAGGTTATTGCCCAGAACCAGATTACAGAGCCAACAGACAAGCTTTTTATAAATCAAAAAGGGGAACCGCTTACAACAGGCGGCATCCGCTACATCATAAACCGCTATTCAGGCCCTGAAGGCACAAATCATCATATGAACCCGCATGCCTTCCGCCACACCTTTGCCACAACAATGATAGGTAACGGTGCCGACGTACGCATGGTTCAGGAAATGCTGGGACACAGTTCAATAAGCACAACCCAGCGCTACACACATATTACTACCGAAAAATTAATAGAAATCTATAATAAGGCACATCCGCACAGTTAGGACCCTTCGAGAGCCTCAGGGACCACATTTTATTGTGAGCCATAAACCGACTGGGGTCCCTGAGGCTCTCGAAGGGCAATTAAATTTATTTGCCTAATTCCAAAATTATCATTATATTTAAACACATGGGAAACAAAACAAAAATCAGAAGCACAACAGTGCTTGCAGTTAGACGCAATGGACAGGTTGCAATGGCGGGAGACGGACAGTGTACTTTAGGAGACACTGTATGCAAAGGAAACTCACGTAAAGTTAGAAAAATCTACGACGGAAAAATACTCACTGGATTTGCCGGCAGCGTTGCCGATGCATTTACTCTGCTTGATAAATTTGAAGCAAAGGTAAAGGAATACAACGGAGACATTATGCGCTCTGCTGTAGAGCTTGCCAAGGCCTGGAGAACAGACCGCACTCTGCAGAAACTCGAAGCCATGCTTCTTGTTGCAGATAAAGAAAAAATCCTTTTGATAAGCGGCGACGGAAACGTAATTGAACCTGAAAAGGATGCAATTGCAATCGGTTCGGGCGGAAACTTTGCATATTCTGCAGCCCTGGCTTATCTGGACAGCTCCGACTTGAGTGCCCGCGAAATTGCAGAACGCTCGCTCAAGATTGCAGGAAGCATCTGTATTTATACAAATCAGAATTTGACTATAGAGACATTGGAATAAAGATTGCCGGGTCAAGCCCGGCAATGACACAACTGTCATTATCGGGCTTGACCCGATAATCTCATATAGGAAAGAAGATGGAAAATAAAGAACTTACACCTAAACAAATCGTAGAACAGCTTAATCAGTATATTATTGGTCAGCAGGAAGCTAAGAAGGCTGTTGCTGTTGCACTTCGTAACCGCTTTAGACGCCTTAAGCTTGATGAATCTATTCGCGACGAAGTTGCTCCAAAAAATATTCTTATGATCGGACCAACAGGCTGCGGTAAAACAGAAATTGCACGCCGTCTTGCCAAGCTTTGCGGTGCACCGTTTATCAAGGTTGAAGCAACAAAATATACCGAGGTTGGATATGTCGGCCGTGATGTAGAAAGCATGGTGCGCGATCTTATGGCAGTAGGCTACAAGGATGTAAAGGCCGAAATGGAAGACCAGCTCCGCGAACAGTCTGTAAGCAAGGTAGAAGAACGCCTGCTTGACCTGCTTTTGCCGGGTTCCAACGACAAACCCGCCGATGCCAAAGAAGAAAATGAAACTCAAGTAACTGTGGTTGATGATTCAACCCGCGAAAAGTTCCGCCAGATGCTACGCGAAGGCAAGCTGGAAGACCGCGAAGTAGACATTGTTGTTTCAAATACCCAGGGTGCTCCAAGTATGGAAATTATTGCCGGCGGCTCCCTTGATGACCTTCAGAACAGCATGCAGGGGCTTGTAAATATGATGCGTGGCGGCGGCCGTGGTAAAAAGCGTTCTGTTACAGTTAAAGAAGCCCGCAAGATTCTTACCGAAGAAGTTCTGGACAGCATGGTAGACCACGACAAGGTTGCCGACGAAGCCAAAAAGAGGGTAGAGCAGAGCGGAATTATTTTTATTGACGAAATAGACAAGATTGCAGTCCACGGCGAAAGTCACGGTCAGGACGTAAGCCGCGAAGGTGTTCAGCGCGATATACTTCCGATTGTAGAAGGCAGCAATGTAAATACAAAGTTTGGTGTTGTAGATACAACCCATATTCTGTTCATTGCAGCAGGTGCGTTCAGCGTTGCAGCTCCAAGCGACCTTATTCCGGAATTGCAGGGACGTTTCCCTCTGCGCGTAGAGCTTGATTCATTGCACAAGGAAGACTTTAAGCGCATCCTTAAGGAACCAAAGAACAGCCTTATAATGCAGTATTCATCTTTGCTCGAAACAGAAGGCGTAAAGCTCGACATTACCGAAGATGCAATTGACCGCATGAGTGTTGTAGCCGAAGAAGTAAACGCCAGCGCCGAAAATATTGGTGCCCGCCGACTCCATACAATCATGGAAAAGGTTCTGGCAGACATCAACTTTGAAGCTGACGAACACTCAGGCGAAACCATAAAAATCGACGCCGCATATGTTGATTCAAAACTCACAGATATAAGCCAGAATCAGGACTTGAGCAGATATATTCTGTAGTATAATATCTTATTATGCGCCTTAGAAAATTATCATTTGCAATTATCCTCTTTTCTTTGTTTTTTATCACAAATCTTTTTGCAAAAGAAACTCAAACTGCCAAAGATGTAAAAAAGGCTTTAAAATCTTATGCCGGAATATCAGAGCTTAAAAAACGCGGCTTTAAATTAAAGGACATTGATTCTGCCCAGTCGCTCGAAGATGTTTACAATACGCTTCTTCCTTATATGATTGTAGACGGAGTTTCTCTGGATAATGCCCTTGGTTTTTACGATAAAAAAACATATCAGACATTTGATTTTATTCAGCACTACAACGCACATTTTACAGATGATTACGGAACCAAAGAGCAGCTTCTAAAAAAAGGATACAAAGAAGATGAAATCCTTCCTTATTTTTCTATAGGAAATAATGTTTACAGAGGAGCAAAGTTTTTCTGGGATAAAGGACGAGAATATCCTAATATAAACCAATGGCTCATTCCTAATCTTCCTCCTGTAGTTTCAGAAAAATTTATTTATTTCTGGCCCAACAATAATTATTCAGAGGAATTTTATCCTGATTACCGGGAAGTTGCTTCTAAAAAAGATTTTATCATTCTGGATTTTAGACTTATTAACTGCAATGATTACGCAATCTCCCTTTTCTTTAATTATCTTGACGACATAGAATACAAAGGCCAGGTGATAATGATTGTTGATCCCTCTGCAATGTCGGGTGAATCAGTTTTGCAATATAGAATGAAAAGATGGATAAAAGATGTTGGAATGGTTCCAAGAACTTTTAAATATACGACCATCGGACAAAATACCCTGGGATATGGAAACTTTACCGGGCAATGGGATAGATTTGAAAATGACAACATGATTATCTGGGGTATTCGGAAACAATCTGTAACACAAAAAAGTTTTGATGAAGGCGTTGGAATTATGCCTGATATTTGGGCTGAAAATTCTGATGATATCTATAAGACAATTGAATACCTTACCGGAATAAAAAAATTTAAATCATACGTTCAAGTCTTCCAGACATTTTTTGACAATCTTGAAACTCAGAAAAAATATAATTTGATAACTTTCCGCCTCACAACACCATTCCAAGAAGTTAAAGATGATCAAAAGCTTTTGCAGTATTTTGAACGAATGGTAAACCTCCAGACCAAATGGTATAAATTCTATGTTGAGAATTATGAAAAACGTTTTGCCATAAGAAAAACACTGTTTTCCCCATTCGAAAAAAACAGCGAAAACCTGAGCCCCGATGAATATCTGAGCCGCATGGATGAAATAGTTGAAAAATCAATCTTGCAGTCCAAAAAAGAATTCGGTGAACTCAAGTATAATGATTATCTTGACGCCCTTACAAAAAATATAAAATTCAATCCTGATGTAAAAGAGCCTAACCGTCAGCTCGAAAGCTGTTTCATTATTTACAATAAATATGATGTGCTCATAAAAGAAGGCTTTGATATTCACAAGATGGATTACATGACAAAGCCCGAGGAAATTCTTGAGTATCTTCAGTCATATTTCCTTTCTCCAGAAGGTTACCCGCGGGACCTTCACACAGATTTTACAGTCAAAACAAAAAACGGACAGCGTTATGGAATAAAGCAGACTTCGCGCTATATTGTGTTTAATGATGAATACGGTACAAAAGAACAGCTTCAAAAGAAAGGCTATGTTGAAAATAAAACGATGTTCTATTACCCGTATCACGACGGAAAATTCTGGAAGAATGAAAAAAACTGGCGCACCGGAAAAATGATTATGGCCATGCCGAATAACTCATACATGGAATCAGAATATAAGAAACTTTATTACACAACAGATAAATCCGTCTATTTTAAATTCTGCAACTTTCCTCATCCTTTTTTAAACGGTCCTGAGCTTGAAGACGAAGAGCTTGACCGGATGATTGAACAGCTTTCAAATGAAAAAGGCAAGGAAAATCTGATTTTCGATATTTCAAAAAATGTGGGCGGAGACGGATATACTTCCAAAAAGATTGCAGACGCCGTAAAGAAGTGCGGAATTAAAAATGTTTATATTGTCATAGACAAGGGTGCTTTTTCGTGCGGAGATCACTTTCCTCTTTGTGCAAAAGACTATTATTTCCCTCAGTGCAATGTCACTCTGGTCGGCTATCCTACAAAGGGTGGAACGGGTTCCGGAGACGGCGAAACTTATGTCATCCAGTTCCCTGATTTTGAACTCACTGCCGAAATTGCAACAAGCTTTCAGAATTCCGAAACCGAACACGAAGGGTGGGGTGCAACTCCGGATATATACGCAGATAATCTGACCGATGCACTTGGCGCCATAAAAACCCTGACCGGCGATAACGATATTCAGCCGTTCGAAACCGACCAGCGCAAACAGTACAACAAAGATAAAAAACGCTGGCTTACGGATGATCTGATTTTTGAAATAAAATAATTTTTTTTCTAAACTATTTTTCCAGCCTTCCGAAAATCAATTGGATGTAAATAAATTTTCAGGAGGACAGAAATGAACAGTTTTACACGCTCAATTGATCTTTTGCAGCGTGAAATGGACGTTACTTCGCTCAGATACCAGGTAACTGCAAACAACCTTGCAAACAGCGAAGTTCCAAATTTCAAACGCTCAGTCGTGAACTTCGAAAGCGAACTCAAGAACGCACTTGAATCAGAAAAAATCGCTAAGAATTCATTTCACCTTACAACCACTAACGACAGACACATTCAGATAAACACACCTTATGATTATCATGATGTAGAACCACGTCGTGTAGTAGATTATGTTACACAGGCAAAGGCAAACGGAAACAACGTAGATGCCGAAACCGAAGCCAACAATATCCTTCAGATTCAGATGCAGTACCGCCTTCTTACACAGCTTACCAGCTTTGAATTTGAACAGGTAAACACAGCAATGAAAAAATAGAAAATTATAAATAAATAGAAACTGTCATACGCCTTAGTCAAGGCACGCTAACGCTCAAGGCCTTGACAAAGTCGTTTGGCAGTTTTACAAGGAGTGTAAAACCGCCATGGGAATGTTCACAAGTATAAATATTGCCGCTACCGGAATGGCAGCAGAAAGACTTAGAAGCGATGTTATTTCTGACAACATTGCAAACGCAAGCACAACACGTACACAGGACGGCGGAGTTTTCAGAAAATCTACCGTTGTTTTCCGCCCTGTAGAAGATGCTAATCCAACCTGGAATACTCCTTTTGTTCCGTCATCACTTGATAATGGTCCAGGAAAAGGTGTAAAGGTTGCAGAAATTGTAAAAGATACTACACAGGGACGTCTGGTTTATGATCCGACCCATCCTGATGCAATAAAATCTGGCCCTAATGCCGGTTATGTTGAATATCCTAACGTAAACATTGTAAACGAAATGGTAGACCTTATTTCTGCCTCACGTGCTTACGAAGCAAATGCAACAGTAATCGACGGCGCAAAGGATATGTTCACAGCAGCCTTGCAGATTGCAAAGTAATGGTTTATAATAATCATTAAGTGGGGGCTATATGAAAATACCTGAATTTGGAACATTGCAGATGATGCGCACCGACGCACAGCATTACGGAACCGGAAAAATTGTTTCTCTTACAGAAACAAAAGATCAGACAGGACTTTTACATACAACAGAAAAAAGCGGAACCCTGTCATTTCAGGATTATCTTCTTAAGGCTATGGATTCCATGAACAGCCAGCAGGTAGACGTTGCAAATATTCAGGAACAGCTTATTACAGACCCGGACAGCGTTGATGTTCACGACGTAACAATTGCCATGCAAAAGGCCAGAATGAGTCTGAACCTTGCGCAGACAGTAATTGACCGCCTCGTAACAGACTGGAACGAGATTACTACCACACGTTAGTCTTTTTTGAAAAAAATTGTTGTCAAATTTTGTTCCTTATGCTATAATTAATTAAATTTACTATAAATTTGCATTTTTGCGTTGATTCGTTCAAGGGAGGGGTCTGATGAACGAATGGCTTAAAAAAGTGTTTGGCAAGCTTAAGGACATGTGGTCCAAGTGGAAGCCAATACAAAAAGTCATACTTATTGGCATTATAGTTGTTGTCATCGTTGCAATAATCCTTACGGCAAGGGTATCTTCTAAACCTTCGACCGTTCGTCTTTTTAATGCCCCGGTTACTGATAATACAGCTCTCACAAAAATCTTAGACAGAATTAGTGAAGAAAATGTTTCTGCCAGCGCAGATTCAAACGGTTATATTTCTGTTGCCGATGATGCAACCGCACGTCGTGTACGCGAAGTTCTTATCAGCGAAAATCTGGTACCTTCATCAATTGACCCCTGGGCCGGTTTCTATGACAGAAGCTGGTCTACCACCGATGCAGACCAGAACGTAAAGCTCAAGAATACAATTCAGAAACAACTCAAAGCACATATCGAAGCAATAAGCGATGTTCAGATGGCAGATGTAAACATTGTTCTGCCAGAAAAACAGCTTTTTGCCGCAGATCAGGATCCTGTTAGTGCGAGCGTTATCCTCAAAACGACCCCTTCGAGTACGCTCCTTACAGATAAAAAACGAATTCAAGGTATTCAGCGCCTTATTCTTTCTGCCGTAGAAGGACTTAAAGAAGAATATCTTATCATCACCGATGTTGAAGGAAATCAGATTAATGATTTTGAAGGTATGGCCGAATACGACAGATTGAGCCTTACCGAAAAAACCGAAAAGTTTAAGCTTCAGCATGCAGCCTCTATCCGTGCAAAAATCCTTAATCAGTTCCAGAGTACATATGGTCAGGACCGCTGCCGTGATATGGTTGTAACAATCGAAATGGATACTTCTCAGGAAACAAGCCGTTCTACAGAGTATTCACCAATTGTTAAGAAAGAAGACAATCCTGATACACCATATGATGATTCAGAATTGCTTGATACACTTCCTGTAAGTGAACAAAGAATCGAAAAAACATGGCAGGGAACCGGCTATAATCCTGAAGGACCGGCCGGAGTAGAAGGTCAGACTCCTCCTGTATATTCTGATATGTCAAACGTAATCGGAAAATCTACAGAGACCGGTACTACAATTAACCATGCCCTTAATACAAAAGAAACAGAAAGAGTTGCCGCACCAAAGATTGATAAGATTGCGGTTTCTGTAAACCTTGACGGTAAATGGAAGCTGCTTAAAGATAAAAACGGAAAACCAATTGTAAACGAAGAAGACGGTTCCCTTAAGCGTGAATATACTGCTCTTACTCCAAACGAGATTTCGGAAGCAGAACGTTCTATTCAGGGTGCAATCGGATATAACAGAAGTCGTGGAGATACAGTAGTTGTAACTAACATTGCCTATGACCGCGACAAGGAACATGCAGACGAGGATGCTGCTTACTTTGCAAGAATCCAGCGTCAGAAGATGATTGTTCTCATCCTTATTGCAGTTGTTGTTGTTCTTCTTGGATTTATCCTGTTCCGTGTTATCAGTAAGGAAATTGAACGCCGCCGCCGCGAAAGAGAAGCTCGTCTTCTTGCAGAACAGCAGGCAGCTCGCGAAAGAGCACTTTGGGATGCCAAAGACGAAGGTATGGAAGTTACAATGTCTGTCGAAGAGACAAGACGTATGGAGCTCCAGGAAAATGCAATTACTATGGCAAAAGAGCATCCTGAAGATGTTGCAATGCTCATTAGAACTTGGTTGATGGAGGAATAAAATGGCTGACGAAGATTTAACATCTGCAGACAAACCAAAAGGTTCAAATCCTAAGCCTGTACCAAAGCCTGGAAGCCTCAAGCCTGCGGGCAGCGGTTCTTCCTCTAAGAAAAATCAAAAGGATTATAAAAGTTTAACAGGTCGCCAGAAAGCCGCTATTTTCTTAATTTCTCTTGGACCTGAAGTTTCTGCCGAAATCATGAAGCACCTTCGCGAAGATGAAGTAGAAACACTTACATTTGAAATTGCACGTCAGGAAAAAGTAAACCCTGACTTTAAAGATGCCGTACTCGAAGAGTTCCAGGAGCTCATGAATGCTCAGAACTTTATCACCACCGGTGGTATTGATTATGCGCGCGAACTTTTGGAAAAATCTCTGGGTTCTCAAAAGGCCATCGATATCATCAACCGACTTACTTCAAGTCTTCAGGTTCGTCCTTTCGACTTTATCCGCCGTACAGATCCGGCACATCTTTTGAACTTTATTCAGCAGGAGTATCCGCAGACAATTGCCTTGATTCTTGCTTACCTGGAACCTGGAAAGGCTGCCGTAATCATGCAGAACCTTCCGGAAGATATGCAGGCTGAGGTTTCTAAGCGTCTTGCAACAATGGACCGAACCTCACCAGATGTATTGCGCGACGTTGAACGCGTATTGGAAAAGAAACTTTCTACACTGTCTTCAGAAGACTACACTGCTGCCGGTGGTGTTGAAGCAATCGTTGAAATCCTCAACCTTGTTGACCGTTCTTCTGAAAAGTCAATTATCGAATCCCTCGAAGAGGACGATCCGGATTTGGCAGAGGAAATCAAAAAGCGAATGTTCGTATTCGAAGATATCGTTATGCTCGACGACCGTGCTATTCAGAAGGTACTCCGCGATGTCGACCAGCAGGAACTCGCAAAAGCGCTTAAGTCTGTTGATACTGAAGTACAGGATAAAATCTTCCGTAACATGTCTAAGCGTGCCGCATCTATGCTTAAGGAAGATATGGAGTTCATGGGACCTGTCCGCTTGAAGGACGTTGAAGAGTCTCAGCAGAAGATTGTATCTATCATCCGTCGTCTCGAAGATAATGGTGATATCGTAATTGCCCGCTCTGGCGAAGACGAACTTGTATCATAAGGAATAAAGTATGGCAAAGGCAGTATTTAGACCTGGTGAAGCAAAGAATATAGA
>JAFZOJ010000013.1 GCA_017550685.1 Treponema sp.
CACAATTCCGGCAATGGTAATAAAAACCGATGAATGCGACGTAGGTCACGAAGCCAAAATCGGGCGCATTTCAAACGACGCAATTTTCTATTTAATGTCCCGTGGCATCCCCGAAGACGATGCCCGCAGCATGATAGTTAGCGGTTTTGCAAACCCGGTAAGCAAAGAGCTCCCGCTAGAATATGCCGTGGAGATGAATAATTTGATTAAGCTTGAAATGAAGGGTTCGATGTGAGTAAGGCCGCTGGCGGCCGGTGATTAATAGCAAAGCGTTAAAAAAATTGCGAATGCAATTTTTAGCTTTACCATATTGAGAGGTACTAATGTCAAATATTATAAATCTAAACCCAATCCCATATCTTACATGGTCTTGGCTCAAAATAAATAGTGATAAAGTAACTTATGATTTTTCTATTAAACAGAATGACGGCCAGGTTACACAGCTCTCCGATGGTTTAGAAATTACAGACGGAAATACTGTACAAACCCAGCTGCCGGAACCTGAGTTTTCTATTGGAAAAGAAGCTGCTTCTGTTATCTGCAATGCTTCAAAAGGAAAAATCTATACCTTTACTAAAACAAATGCTGATTCCCGTCCTCTTATTCTCAGAGTAAATGTACAGGAAAACAGTGCCACCTGTAATATTATTCATGCAAAGGCGGGTGCAAAAGCAAATGTTATAATTGTTTATGAAGGCCCTTCGACAGGCTCAGGAACCACATATCTCTCAGGCGTTATAACAAAAGTCTATGCAGAAGACGATGCGGTTGTGCATATTTCTAAGGTTCAGCTATGCGGCGGCGATGTTAATCAGATTGATGATACTGCTGTAGTTTGCGGAGAGCGTGCCAAGGTTACGCTTACACAAATTGAGCTTGGCGGTTCACACATAGATGCAGGCTTTCATGCAACACTTGCGGGATATCAGTCTGCGTTCTATTCTGACACTGCCTATATCTGCCAGAAAAATCAGTATCTGGATATGAACCAGATTGTAGTTCACAAGGGAAAGAAAACTGTCTGCGACATGAAAACCCACGGAACTGCAAAGGACGAAGCAACCAAAACTTACCGCGGAACAATTGACATGGTCAAAGGCTGTGCCGGTTCAAACGGAAACGAAATTGAAACTACCCTTCTGCTTTCTCCAAAGGCAGTTGTAAAGGCAGCGCCTATTATTCTTTGCGGCGAAGAAGACATTGCGGCAGAGCACGGTTCTACAATCGGTAAGCTTTCGAACGAAATGCTGTTTTACATGAACAGCCGTGGCATAGACCAGAAAACTGCAGAAGAGCTTCTTACCTGCGCCAAGGTTACTGCGGCTGCTTCTGCAATTGAAGACGAAAGCATCCGCCAGGAAATTGATGCGTTTATCAGCAATAATTGAATAAATCACTCAAATTGATTAAAATAAAATTATAATGATAAAACAACTTTCACAGATTCTGCCGGCGTTCGAAAACGCAGTGGTGGCGGCAGATGGAACTAAAATCGACGATTTATCGGAAATTAACAATATACCAGTAACAAACCTTGTGTTCGATTCACGCGAGGCTTGTAAAGATTCACTCTACTTTGCTTTGCCTGGAACACACACAGACGGCAACAATTATATTGCACAGGCAATTTTAGCAGGTGCCAATGCAGTAGTTTTTCAGGGAGAGCTTTCTTCTTCTCAGCAGGAAGACATTGCAGAAGCAATCATCAAGCGCACAATGAACAATGCCCTTAGTGATGAAAGCCCAAAGTTTGCACCGGCCCTTATCAAAGTACCGGACGCACGCTTTGCCATGGCACCGCTTTCTGCACGCTTTTATGACAACCCGAGCGAACGCCTTATTGTAATTGGTGTTACCGGTACCGAAGGAAAAAGCAGCACCGTAAGCTTTATCTGGCAGCTGCTCCGAGCCGTAGGAGAAAAGGCCGGCTTTATTTCTACAGTAGAATATTCTTTTGGAGGAGATGCACTTCCTAACCCGCAGCACCAGACAACTCCTGAAGCACCTATTATTCAGCATCACTTAAACGAAATGCTCGAAAACGGCTGTAAGTATGCAGTTGTAGAAACTTCTTCTCACGGACTTTCTACCAAGCTCAACCGTTGCGGAAACATTCTTTTTGACTGCGGTGTATTCATGAACGTAACTCTGGAACATCTGGAGTTTCACAAAAACTTTGAAACCTATCGCAGCGACAAGGCAAACCTTTTCCGCGCACTTGATAAACACAGCCACATAAAAACAATTGCAGGCGAAAAACAGAAAATCAATTCAATAGGAATTGTAAATCTGGAAGACCCTTCTGCAACCTATTTTATAGAAGCAACCAAGCACCCGGTATACGGATTTACAACAGAAGGCAAGGCAGGAAAAGCTGCGGCAGAAAACGGCAGCAGTGCTACCCCGCTTCCTTCAATTCCGGAAAACCTGCGTTATATGACTGCACGCAATATTGCCTCTGCAACCTACGGACTTACCTTTGATGTAGATGCAGACGGAACCACAGCCATTTATCCGGAGCATTATGACCCGGTTCAGCCAAGACCAAACAGTCACTTTAGCATAAAGGCAAGCCTGCCCGGAGCCTTTAACGCCTATAATCTTATGGCAGCTATAACAGCAGTAAGCAGCGTAACAGGCAAAAGCTTTGAAGAGCTTGCAGCCCTTATTCCGCAGCTTACACCTATCAAAGGCCGCATGACAGTAATTGACCAGGGTCAGCCGTTTGAACTCATTGTAGACTACGCACACACACCTTCCAGCTTTGAAACAATTTTCCCTCCGTTACGCAAGCGATGTAATGGAAGAATCTTTGCACTTTTTGGAAGCGGGGGTGAACGTGATCTTACCAAGCGTCCGCTGCAGGGACAGATTGCCGCACGCTTTTGTGATGTAATTGTTCTTGCAGACGAAGACCCTAGAGGCGAAGATCCAGTAGAGCTTTTGAAAATGATTGCCGTTGGTGCCGAAAAAGAAGGCAAGGTCATGGGAGAAAATCTTTTTATCATTCATGACAGACCGCAGGCTATCCGCGAGACCTTTAAGATGGCCGCAAAAGGAGACATTGTTCTGTTGCTGGGTAAGTCACACGAAAACAGCATAATTTATAAAGACTACACAATGCCGTATGATGAAATTAGTGAAGCAAAGAAGGCATTAAATGAAATGGGAGGAAGTAAATGAATATTGCAGTAATATATGGAGGCCGCTCCGGCGAGCACGAAGTAAGTTTAGTTTCTGCAGCAGCAATTGCAAGCCACATCAAAAAAGAAAACAAGGTTTTGTTGATTGGTATTACAAAAGAAGGAAAATGGTACCTTCAGGACGATTCTGAATACGAGCGAATCTGCAAGGATACCAAAGCTGTACTTACAATCAAGGAAGACGAAAGCAAGGCTGTAAGCATTGTTCCTGCCGGCAAAAAGAATGCCTTTGTTGCAGGCGGCAAGCCTCTGGACGTTGATGTAGTTTTTCCTGCCCTTCACGGAACCTACGGCGAAGACGGAACAATCCAGGGATTGTTTGAAATGGCAGACATTCCTTATATCGGCTGTACCACACTTGCTTCGGCACTCACAATGGATAAGGAAAAAACAAAGCTTATCTGGCAGAGTGTAAGCCTTCCGGTTGTTCCATATGTCTGCATCAAACGTTCTGTTGTTTTAGACAGCGTTATTTATGATTCTGTTATTGAAGAAACCGAAAAAGAACTTGGATACCCTATGTTTGTAAAGCCTTGCTGCGCAGGAAGCTCTAATGGTGCTTCAAAAGCCAAGGGCCGCAAGGAATTGAATTTTGCAATTATGGAAGCCTTTAACTGGGACGACAAGATTCTTGTAGAAAAATCTCTTGATAATGCACGCGAAATTGAATGCAGTGTTACAGGAAACTCAGTTACTTACCCTGCAGACAGCGACGTAGAAGAAGTTGTTGCCTATATTCCGGGCGAAATTGTTCCTAATCATGATTTTTATGATTTTGATGCCAAGTACAATGATCCGGACGGTGCAAATCTTCTGGTTCCTGCAGAGCTTTCTGAAAACGATCTTGAAAAAATCCGTAAGACAGCCTGTGCCGCCTACAAGGTTCTGGATGCAACAGGCCTTGCCAGAGTAGACTTTTTTATTGACCGTGATACAAAGCAGGTTTACCTGAACGAAATTAATACATTGCCTGGCTTTACGCCGATAAGCATGTTCCCTAAAATGTGTGATGCAGCGGGATTAAAGTTTGAAGATCTTGTAGACCTTTTGATAAAAGAAGCAGTTGCAAGATACGAAGCTAAAAGCAAGCTGAGTACCTCACGTTAAATGAAAATCCCCGGCATGACCGGGGATTTTTTTATTTAGCAATTTAATACACGGAGAATCTTTCCGTTCAAGATCATAAGGATTAAGTCAATAACCCAGATGAGCCATCCGCCGAAAATGCGGATAATACCTGCGATGATTTTTCCTTCCTTAAATCTGGTAACCATACCAAACAGCCATGCAGTAAAAGGAATGATAGCAAAAATGATGCTGATCAATCTTCCCATTCCAAAATAATCTTTTCCCTTTGCCATAAAAGCACCTCTTATGTATTAAGTTTATAATATAATTATATACCATTTTTTTATAAAATAAAGAAATTTTTTTAATATTGCATACATACAAAAAACTGGCGGGAGGGAACAAAACGGTGGGCAAAATGACTCTGTTTGTTGATGCCGCGCGAGCGGCATTTAATAGTTCCACTACAACAAACAGCGTCAAGCGGGCTAGCCCGCGCTTTTGACCACCGTTTTGTGACCGGGAGCCAGTTTTTTTATATGAAGGCATGTAAATTGACTACAATGTCTTTCTGTGTTAAAATAGTATAATTATTCTAAATTATAATATATAAAAGGGTAAAAATATGAAAAAAGGTGTTCTTTACACATTCGGTGCGTCAATCATCCTTATTATTTGTTTTATCGCATTCGTTCTTCCATCTTCACTTTCAAGAGTTGCAGATAAGCAGGAAGGCCTTGTATTCGGTACATATAAGGGAAAGAAAATCAGTTATGAATACGGTTCTGACTTTACAGAGTTTCTTTCACAGTATGCAAACATGATAAGGAATCAGGGACAGGAAATTACACAGCAGAATCAGTATCAGCTGTACAATTATGCTTTTAACTCTACTGTAATTAAATATCAGCAGGAAGAGGCTCTTAAAAAAGCAGGTTACGAAGTTCCTCAGGATTCAATCAATCTTAAAATCAAAAATTACTTTACAGATTCTGAAGGTAAATTTTCTATGAAGGCCTACAAGCAGGCAGATCCAAGCTACATTGAACAGATTACAAACAGTATTCAGGAATCTTTGTACACAGGCCGCTACTATGATGATAACTTTGGTTCTACAGAAACCTTTGGCAGCAATCATCTTTTTGGTCTTAAAACTTCTAAGGCAGAAACTGACTTCCTTAACAACTTTGGAACAGAAAAGCGTGCCTTTAAAATGATTACATTCAACACATCTGATTATCCTGCTGAAGAAAAGGAAAAATACGGACGTGCAAATCCACAGAAATTTACAAAGTATGATATGTCTATAATCACTGTTGATACAGAAGACCTTGCAAAGAAGGTTCTGGCTCGTATGGAAAAAGGACAGATTACTTTTGAAGATGCCATTACAGAATATTCAGAAAAGAGCTACAGCGATTCAGACGGCAAGCTTTCTAACAATTCATGGTATCAGATTAAAAATATTCTTCAGAACGATGAAGATGTTGCTAAGGTAACAGACATCCAGAAGGATGAAATGAGCCCTGTTCTGCAGACATTGATCGGCTGGTCAATCTTTAAGAAAACAGGCGACGATACTGCTCCGGACTTCTCTAACGAAGACACAGTTACAGACGTTGGAAACTACATTGGTATTTATGAAAACGCTGTTGTAGAAGATTATTTCTCTGACGTAGCAAAGAAGTTTGTTTCAGAAGCAAAGGCAAGCGATGTTGATACAGTTGCTGCAAACTACAGCATGGCAACAGTAGAAACTCTTGCTGCATTCCCTCTGAACTACGGTTCTTCTTCTATCTATGACACAATGGACACAAACACAATCCGTGCCCTTGCAACAGCAGATAAGAATGAAGATTTCCTTGCAAAAGCATTCACAGTTAAGTTGAATGAATATACAGATCCAATTATCTTGAGCGGAAGCGTTGTAGTTCTTCAGTGTACTTCTATCGAATCCGTTGAAGACAAAGAAGCCAAGACCTTTGATTCTACAATCATGGATTATGATCAGGCTTCTTCTCAGGCAGTTGTATTCCAGAGTCCAGACCTGGTAAACAACTTTATCAATGTTTATTTTGATAACTTTATAAATACAAGCTTCTAATTGGAAAAAAATGAAAACAAGCCCTGTTTCGTGCAAACGACACAGGGCTTTACTGTTTCTTACAGGGAAAAGTTCCTCTATTCTAAATACGCTCCCGCAAAAGCAATCCTACAGTTAATTCAAAATCTTAATCCGCAGCCTCAAACTGTGTTTTTTTGTGTTTCTCCTGTCCTGCCCTATGGCTTAAAGGAGCTGTCGCAAAAGTTACCGCAGGATTGTATTATGCTCGGCGCAGAAGCAGAGCCTGAGCTTGCCGATTTTATACAGCAGAACCACGCAGAATATCAAGGCATTCCAAACTTTTCATTTTTAACAAAGGAAGAAATGCTTGACCTTGGGCCGCTGCTTTCCGGAAAAAATACAAAGCTTGCAAGCGGTTTTGAACTGCCGGAGCCGGGAACCTTCCGCCGCATTGTCCGCATAGATTTTTCTGCAGCTTCTGCACTTAATGACGGGCTTTACAATCAGATTTATAACAACGGTGTAAACGCCATAATGACTTACTGGGCCAACCGCGTAACTCTGGTTAAATTTGGCCGTAAATACTGCACCAACTTTTTTAAGAATCTTGCCTGCCTTGAGCACACTACTCCAATCCAAAAATTTTTTGCAAGTGTTGATAAAACAATTCTGGTGTTCGGCGCAGGAGAATCAGTTGCGCGGGGAATAAGCCTTATAAAGTCCAGCGCAAACGGTCAGAAGGACTTTTTTATTATCTGTGCAGATACAGCCTTGCAGCCGCTTATTGCCAGCGGTATTGAGCCTGACGGAGTATTTATAGAAGAAGCACAGAATGTAATAAGCAAGTGTTTTATAGGAGTCCAGAACTATAAGACCCAGGTATTTGCAGGTCTTTCTGCAATCCACAGCATTACAAGATATTTTAAGCCGGAACAGATAAGCTTTTTTACAACAGAATTTGTTCAGGCACGCTTTATTGAACGCTTTAAGCAGGCAGGCATATTACCGCCGGGTAACGATCCGTTTGGCTCCGTTGGCATTACAGCCTTTTACTATGCCATGCTTTTCCGCAAAAACGACCAGGTACAGATAAAAACCTTTGGACTTGATTTTGCCTACTCTGCCGGCCGCACACACACCAAAGGCACTATGGCCGACAACGCAAGATTTATGTCCAGCAACCGCGTAAAAAACGACGCCAACTACACCGCCGCCTTTTGCGAACCTGCATTTAAGAAAAATGATACTATGTACACCACTCCGATTCTGGCAAGGTATGAACAGATAATGTGTGGATTGCCGCGCTTGTCACAGAATGATATAGCAAGCTATAAGAAAGATTGTCGGGTCAAGCCCGACAATGACACAGGCGTTTATACTGGTGAATTGCCGCGCTTTGCTTGCAATGACATTCTACAAGAAGAAGCAGCTTCCCTGGAAAAATTAAAATCCCTGCTTACAGGCCAAACTAAGCTTCCGGCCGACCAGATGGAAAAACAGATTACAGAGCTTGTACAGGACCGCGAATATCTATTCCTGCACTTTCCGGACGGCCAGAAGTTTGCATATACGCAGTCGTTTTTGAATCGTATAAGAGTTGAGATAGATTATTACTTGAAGATACTAAAAAGGTAAGGCTAAAAAATGCTTTCGCATTTTTTTTAACGCCTTGCTATAGAACACCGGCCGCCAGCGGCCTTACACATCTTCTTTTTCCTTCAAAACAGCTAGAAATGCGCTCTGTGGCAATTCTACGTCGCCGATCATCTTCATGCGCTTTTTACCTTCCTTCTGCTTTTCCAAAAGCTTTCGTTTACGGGTAATATCACCACCATAACACTTGGCAAGAACGTCCTTGCGCACAGGGTTTACGGTTTCGCGGGCAATAACCTGGCTGCCGATAGCACCCTGGATTGCAACCTTAAACTGCTGGCGGGCAATTTCTCCCTTAAGGCGTTCACAAACCTTGCGGGCACGGTCAACTGCATTAGCCTTGAATGTAAGCAAAGACAATGCATCAACCATTTTTCCGTTCAAAAGGATATCTACCTTTACCAAGTCTGTTGCACGGTAACCGATAACCTCATAATCAAAAGAAGCATAACCGCGGCTGTAGCTCTTAAGGCGGTCATAAAAATCAAACAGAACTTCGCTCAAAGGCATTTCGTAGGTAAGCTCTACACGCTTGGTATCAAGGTACTGCATGTTTGTCTGAACGCCACGCTTTTCGGTACACAATGCCATAATTGAACCAAGATATTCAGACGGAGTAATAATGCTGGCTTTAATATAAGGCTCTTCTGCATCTGCAATACGTCCCTGAGGATATTCCGAAGGATTATCAATATACATGTCCTCGCCGTTCTGCAAATGCAAAAGATATCGTACAGACGGAGCGGTAAAAATAACAGCCTGATCAAAGTCTCGCTCCAGACGCTCCTGAACAATTTCCAGATGAAGAAGTCCAAGGAACCCGCAGCGGAAGCCGTTACCAAGCGCAAGAGAATTATCTTTTTCGTAAACAAGACTTGCATCGTTGAGCTTGAGCTTTTCCATACTGTCTTTGAGCTCTTCGTAGTCGTTGGAATCCATAGGATAAATTGAAGAATAAACTACAGGCTTTACTTCCTTAAAACCGGGAAGCGGTTCATCTACACCGTTTGCCACAGAAGTAATTGTATCGCCGACCTTTACATCACTTACGGTCTTGAGACCCGAAATAATATATCCTACATCGCCTGCTTCGAGCACGCCGGTTTCTTCGTAATTAATCTTAAAAATACCGCACTGCTCTACCTTGTATTCACGGCCGCTGCTCATCATCTTAATCAGGTCACCGGTCTTAAGGCGTCCTTCCATAACACGTACATGAACAACTACACCACGGTAAACATCATAATGGCAGTCAAAAATCAAAGCAGCAAGCTTGCCGTCAGGATCTCCTGTAGGTGCCGGGAACTTTGTAACAATGGCTTCCATAAGCTCGTCAATGCCTTCGCCGGTTTTGGCAGACACACACAAAGCTTCGCTGGAATCAAGTCCAAGCTCGTTATCTATCTGAGACTTGCACGAAGGAATATCTGCCGAAGCAAGGTCAATTTTATTGATAACCGGAACCATTGTAAGATCATGCTCCAGCGCCATGTACATGTTACTAACTGTCTGGCTTTCTACACCCTGGGTAGCATCAACCAAAAGCAGCGCACCTTCGCAAGAAGCAATTGCACGCGAAACCTCATAGCTAAAGTCTACGTGACCCGGTGTATCTACAAAGTTTAATTCATAGTCGTTGCCGTCTTTTGCATGGTAAGGAATTGTAACTGCCTGGCTTTTAATTGTAATACCACGTTCGCGTTCAATATCCATGTTGTCCAGAATCTGGTTCATCATCTTGCGGTCATCAATAATTTTGGCCTTCTGGATAAGACGATCGGACAAGGTTGATTTTCCGTGGTCTATATGCGCAACAATACAAAAATTGCGCTTGAATTTCATCTGTGTCATTTTGCTGCCTTAAAAATAATTAGGGTTGTCGTAAGGAGAAGCCAGCTGCAGACCTATATCAAGGTAACCTTTCTTTTTTCGCTGAACAACCATAAGGGCTGCAAACATATTGGCTTCGTCATAAAACTCAATATTGCGCAGCTCCAGATTATCGTTTTCGGAAAAACCGTTCTGATCTGCTGTACTTCCTTCCAGTACATATTCTATTTTATATAATTTTTTGTTTGTTGTCGATGAACGTACCATTTTTATTCCAAAAATCGGAATAAAGGAATCTTCAACAAAATCGCTTTCATAAATATCTTTTAGCGGTGCCTGCGGTCTTTTATCAAGATAAATAAGGCAGTTCTGCTCCTGACCGTTTCTCTGGTAAGTACCCGACACAATTGTACCAGGCTCATACTTCATGCCCATATATTGAAAATCTTCCAGGCAGGCAATTTTCTGGTCATCGGCCAGAGTGATAACATCATCAATCTTAAGACCGCTCATGCTTGCAGTACCACCCGGCATTACATATTGAATTTCAAGTCCCTGCTTTTCGTTGCGCACCTTATAATCGTGGCCATAAGAACCGGTCCAAACGTGAACCACTTCTCCACCACGGTACAAAAGCGGAAGCTCCTGCTTAAGGTATTCTACAGGAATTGCAAAGTTTAAGCCCTGATACTGAAGCATTCCCGCAAAAACAATTGCCTGAACCTTTCTGTTGGCATCAATCAAAGGGCCGCCGCTGTTTCCCGAGTTTACAGCCGCATCAATCTGGAAAAACCTTCCCATAGTAAGCAGCTGGCGGGTTGAAGAAGAAATAATACCGCGGGTTAAAGTTCCTTCAAGACCAATAGGAGTACCAATTGCAGAAATATTATCTCCAACGCTAAGATCCGAGCTGGAACCAAGCTCAAATACAAACTCAGGTTCAATTTCGGTTTTAAGCAGTGCAAGATCCATTACGCTGTCGTAGCCCACAACCTTGGCAGGAATCTTTTTTTCCATATCTGACGGAAGCTTTATATAAAGCTTGCACGCAGTCTTTCGTTTAGGATTTACCATTTCAGAAATTACATGATGATTTGTAATAAGGTAACCGCGTCTGTCAATAAAAAAGCCCGAGCCTATTACAATGTCTGCATAGCCCGCACCGTTTTCTACCCTGTAGCCCTGATCTACCCATACAGTTACGGTAGCATTGATACAGTCGTTTGTATTTTTAGGAAGCTTTTGTTCATCACGTGTAAAACCGGGTACCTGCGAATAAGCGCGGCTCCTGCTGTCTTCATAAAGTCCTTTGTTTTTCTGTACATCAACACCGGCAGAATACAAGGATTTATAAAGCCTCATTGCAGTTGTAAAATCTTCTTCTTCCAGAGCCTTGGCAGCCTGGTCGGTAACAATGCCTGCGCATTCATCAAAAATGCCTGTTTCTGCACCGTTCTGCCCCATCAGGTAAGCGCGGAACAAAGCCCTTGTACTTTCCTTTTCCTGCAGGCCTCGTATAATATTAATTTCGTTTTCTATTACATCTTTGTCTGTATAATCCAGAGGCTCGTAAGTTTTTTGAGGCGCTTTATTGGAGCTGCACCCTGTAACAAAAAGCAGACAAGCGGCAGCCAGTGCATAACATATTTTTTTCATCTTATTTTTCTGCATCCTCTGCATCGTGAATTTCGGAAGGAGGAAGGATTCTGCAGAAATATGCATTTCCAATTTTGATAACCGACAGCCTTGTCAGATCATCAAAACGAACAAGGCGTACAGTACTGTCGTCTATGCCGTTCTTAATATTTTCATAAATAACTGTTTCCTGTTGTTCCGTACCCTTCTGTTCAATCCAGAAATAATTTTCGTGCTTTCCCTTAATTATTTCTTTTTCGCTGCCCTCGTACTTTAGGCTCATAGGAATGCCGTCCTCACTTCTGAGCGAAACATATTCAAGTCCGTTTGAACTGTAGATGATTGTTTCTTCGCAAAGCTTGCCTTCTTCAGAATCAGGATAGCGGATATACTGATAGTCAATTACACCGTTGCCGTCAGAATCCCAGGAAGATACCTTGCCGTTATTTCCAAGATACTGCTCTGAAAATTCCATATAGGTGTCGCTGTTTCTGTCAATTTCTGTTTTTCTAAGATACAGGCGCTCGGTAAAGGTATTTTCACCAAAGATATTTTTGATAAGCTCAATATCCTTTTGCTCAGTATATTTGTTTTCAAAATCTACATCATAAGTTTCAAAGGTTTCAAAAACCTCGTCATTGTCGTAATCAACATAGCGGATAAAAGGATAGCCCGGTTCAATAGAAGCATAGGCATAGCGTTTGCCGTCGCACATGAATACTGCAAAAACAGGGCGGCCTTCGAACACAGTATAAACTACGCGCGAACCGTTTCTTTCTTTTGTAGCAAGCTCAAGCGAAGAAGCCTTGTCTGCCAGAATATGTGCATCAGGAAATTCAATTTCGGAATCGATGAGCGGAACAAAAAAGTCTACACCCTGACGCTTAAAGATATTGGAAGCAATCATTTCAAAAGGATTAAATGCATATTCAGTATTAAGGAAATGGAAAACGCTTCCGTTGGAATTATCAATAATTCGGTTTACATAAGGGAATGATTCGTAAGTTAAATCATATTTTGAATCGGCAAAAGAAATGGAAACCGGAGAACCAAAATCGCAGAGGCAGTAAAGCTCCATAACGCCGTCATTGTTCCGGTCATACTTTATCTCGCTCGCCCTACCGCGTTCATAAGTAACCACAAGCTCATTCTGCAGGTCCAGGTCGTTGTCAATGTAAACAGTGCCGTCCAGAGAATTAAGGCGGTCATGAAGATTCTGACAAAGGTCCTCGTCGGTAATCAGCAGTGCAAAGCTTTCCAGGAGATCCAGTGAATAAACTCCTGCACTCGACTCAAAGAACAGGTTATAAGCCTTTTCCTGAGAAAGGATTCCGGTCTTGAGTCCCGCATAAGCAAACATAGGATGATTCTGATTTTTTTCTCCCACAGCCTTGAGCAGTCGTTTCTGCTGTTCACCCTGACAGAAAAGCAGGGCCAGAATTTCGTTTTCTACCGAAGCATCTGAATAATTTGGAATGGTAGAAATATAGTAGTCGGCAATGGTCTGAACCAGAGCGTCAATTTCGTAAGGTGAGCCTGTGCGTTCTGCATAATTCATAAAATCTGCTTCGAACATAAAAAACAGATTAGGAAAGCGCGAGTCCTTAGGATAAATCTTTCTTGAAGAATTGAGCCTTGCCCTAGCCTGCCTTATGGAATCTGCAGTACCAAGCCTGTAATAATTTTTGATGCGGATAAACTCTGAGTCTGCAGAATACAAAAGCGGCTCCGAATCCAGCACTGCCAGAGACTGATCATACAAGCCTGTATCGCAAAGCATATCTGCATAAAGAATGCGCGCGCTGTTTTTAGAATAATTAATCCAGTTGTCGTGTGTAAAAGCTTCTTCTATAACCTTAATAACATCTGCCTTGGCATAACCCAGACTGCTCAGGGCAACAGCTTTTACATACATCAAATCAGAAATACTGTCATCATAAGAAAGACCAAGCTCGGCCTGCGACAAAGCATTGCTCCAGTCCGAGTTGAGCATAAAGTTTTCAGAAAGTGAAAGGCAGCGTTCTGCAGTCTTACGGTTTGCAGCAGCCGCACTTCTTTTTACAGAAGCAGACTGAGCCAGTACCGGCATAGAACACCACAAAAGAATAATTACAAAACCTATAGTAAACCTACATTTTTTCATTTTTTTACAATCCAGTCTTTATAGCCTTGGCAGCTTCCTAAAACAGCTAAGATTTCCTGCTCAGGATTATCCAGTGCCTGAACAACCGGAATATACTGTCGCAGATTCTGATCAACATGCCATGAACTAAGGATGTCGCTCACCTTGCGCATAGTACCGTCTGCAGCCTTTACCGTATCTGCAGAATTCCAGCTTCTGAGCAATACCGGAAAATGCCAGCCGTTTGCCGGCTCCGGCTCCGGAATACTTACCTGTCCCCACGGAAAATCATATGTTCCGTACTCGTATATTATATCAGAAAAAACGATTTCGTTCTGCATGCAGGCAGTTTTTTTTACACAAACTTTGTTTTTTTGCAGAACAACCTGCAGATTGGCAAAACTCTTGTAAGCCGCTCCGCCACCCTTTTTTTCTGAACTTTCTTCCTTATAATTATCGGCACATTCGCATATATCCCGCAAAAAAACATAGGGTACGCGTCCGTCATAACCAAGCTCATTAAAGGCCGCAAGAATTACCCTGTACTGAATTGCCCTGTCTAAAGCGTAAAAGGCCGCGCCGTCGAGCTGCAACTCAGGCCCAAGCTTAGAGTCCCCCGCCCAAAGATTAGAATGCTCCTTAATAAACCTCTTTGCCAGCCCTTCCAGACATTCATCATCAAGCGCATTTTTTTCAAGGCCAAGGTTTACAGATTTATCCCATCCCGCAAACTGAGTATTCAAAAGCGGCACCAGAACATTGCGGATTTTATTTCTAAGATAAGCAGTATCGGTGTTGGTGCTGTCGGTACGCCACAGAATATTTTTTTGTTTAAGATATTCTTCTATATAAGAACGTTCTGTCCACAAAAGCGGACGAATATATTTACCACGCACAGGAGGAATGCCGGTAGTACCGGTTCCCTGCCCCTGCAGAAATTTCATAAGGATAGTTTCGTTCTGGTCGTTTTTATTATGCGCCAGACACAAATAAGAAATATTATTTTGATTTATAAAATCTTCAAAAGCCTTGTACCTCAGCTCCCTTGCCGCAGACTCAAGCCCACAGCCCTTAGCTTCCGAAAGCTGTTGTACCTGACCTTTTTTAAGCTCGCAGACAGTAAGGCTTACATCATACCCCTGATCTTTTAGGCTTTTACACAAGGTCTTTACATATTCAACATCGCCGCAGGTTTCTTCGTCAGCCCGGATAAAATGATTTACGGTAACGGCAGCAAGAGGAATTGAAAAATTTTTACAGATTGAACAGAGGGAAACGAGCAGGCTCACAGAATCAGCGCCGCCGGAAACAGCCACGCCCAGAGTTTTTTGAGCGAGCGCCAGATCAGCAGGATTTACGCCACATTCTTTAAGGCCGCATAATACATTTTTTTCAAAATCAAAAGTCTGCTGCATAAATTTTCTTCAAAAAAAAATCACGGCTGATAAACCAATGTCTGTCATCCGTGATTTTTGCTTCTGTTCTAAAAGACCAGAATTAGCGAGCCGGTGCAACTGTTACTAAAGGAAGTTCCTTGTCTGTAAGAATTTCTACGTTCTTATCAAGTACTAAATCCTTTACGCGCAATGCTTCACTGGCATTGATTTTAGAAATGTCTGCAACAATTGTTTCAGGAAGATCTGCAATAGCAGCCTTAATCTTGATTTCGTTGTTGCGTTCTTTCTTAAAACCACCCTTAAGTACACCTGCAGGAGTTCCTGTAAAATGAACCTTAATCTTCATTACAAGCTTCTCGTCAGCGGCTGGAACAAAGAAATCTGCATGAAGAACTTTGTCTGTACGGATATTGTATTCAGTATCCTTAATCAAAGCCAGATTTTCTTTTCCGTCTACTACAAGGTTGATGGAAGTTGTTGGAGTAATACTTCTCCAAATCTTGTTGAATTCAACTTCGTTTACTTCAAGCATTGTAGCTTCGCCCTTTTCGTTGTACATAACGGCCGGGATACTACCTACTTGGCGAAGTTTTTTAGCAGCTGTTTTACCAGATGCAGTACGCACTTTTGCGTTCAAAGTCTGCTTACTCATTTCGTAAAGCTCCTTATATCCTTAAAATGTTTTGCCCTGCAACGCAGAGATTCTTCTCCACCCAGGATTCGAACCCGGACTCTAAGCACCAAAAGCTCGTGTGCTACCATTACACCAGCGGAGAAAGTCAATGTATATTATCAGTCAGCATCGCCACCAACCTCAACATGACCAGCTTCATATTCTGCAATAATTTTATCTTGCAGTTCTGTTCTAAACTCAGGGCTTATCGGATGAGCAACATCCTTATATTCCCCGTTTGCAGTTTTTCTGCTAGGCATAGCAATGAACAATCCGCTTTTTCCTTCAATAATTTTTACATTATGAACTACAAAACAGTTGTCAAAAGTTACAGTAACATAAGCACGTAACTTGCCTTCATCTTCGACTTTGCGAATTCTCAATTCTGTAATTTGCATACGCCAATTACCTCCACTAACTTTTTTACAGCAACTGCACAAGAGCACATTTCCAGGTCGTTACAAGCAGCTTCATACAAGCCTCAGCCCGTTGCCTAAATGAAAAAACTCCGAACAGTGTTGAACCGGAACCGGACATATCCGAAAATTCCGCTCCACTATTCTTTAACGCTTCCAACGCTCTTGATAAATCACTGTATCTGCCACACAGCGAAGGAGTAAACGTATTTATAAAATTCCATTCCGAAGGATCTTTACGGTAAATTGCCTCAAGCTCTTCCAGAACAGGAAATTCATAACAATTTTGTAACTGCAGATTGCGGTCCACTAAATCGTAAGCCTCTTTAGTAGAACTGCAGATTCCGGGAAAAACCAGCACCAGGAACAAATCCCTGCGGCCCTGTATTTTCTTTACTATTTCACCACGGCCCGAAACAAGAGCACAACCCTTTCCCTGGTCATCACAGTGCATAAAGAAAAAAACATCGCTTCCGGTTTTTTCTGCAATATAATTCCGCTGATTATCAGAAAGCCTTATATTACAAAGCCTTTCCAAAATCCTTACCAATGCCGCAGCATCAGCAGAACCGCCTCCCAAACCACCACCCGCAGGTATTCCTTTTTTAAGTACAACCCTTATGCCCGGTACTTTTACACCAGCAGTCTGGCAAAAAGCCTCGTAAGCCATAGAGATCGTATTTTTTTGTGGAATAACCATAGAACTGCATTCAACGAAACAGCCGGATTCCTCAGCGACAGAAACCTCCAGTTCGTCGAACAAATCAATAGTTTGAAAAATACTTTCTAAATTATGAAACTCGTCCGATCGTTTAGGAAGAATCCTAAGATTAAAATTTACCTTAGCATAAGCTTTTTCAGTAAAATTTTTTTCCATCTAATTCTTTACATTATACAATTTTTCATATTGTTGTCAAATCATTACTATATATAGAATTTAGAATAAATTGTTATAATTAACATTATTTTTTTTAAAAAATAGTTGAAAATAATGCAACTTTACTATATCTTGTTGTTGGTGGGATTTAATATTTCACCATAAAGTAACAAACACGGGGTATCCTATGTTCTCAGAACCGGAAATTGAAGATTTTTCGCTGTATCTTGATGATGATTTTGATGATTTCGACGAAGATTTCGATGATGATTTTGACGATGATGACGACGAAATTCTGGACGATTACGACGGTGAAGACGAACTTTACTATGATGACGTTTTCAAGGAAGAAGAGGACATAGACGAACCTTACGACGACGTTGAACCGGAAGACGGCTATTACAATACCCGCAACCGCAACGACGACGAAGACGACATTACCTTTATAGATAAATACGATTTATAGCATCGTCATCCCGAACTTGTTTCGGGATCTCTTATAATTCAATAACTCTACCTTTAAACCACAATTTTTCCAGATTATAGAACTCTCTTGCCTGTTCACTCATAAGGTGAATTACGATATTGCCCAGGTCAATAAGGTGCCAGTCTTCTCCATCCGGAGTTCTGCGGTTTGTAGGATGAATTTCAAGATCATTTTCCCTGATATATTCTTTAATCTGTTTGGCAAGACCCTGCTGCAAAGCCGAGCTTGTTACCGTAACAATAATAAAATAATCTGCCCAGGAATTGAGTCCGCTTATATCAATAAGGGTTACATCCCTTCCCTTTCCATCCTGCATGAGTTTTGCAATTTCTACTGCTTTCTGTTCAAATGTCTTTTCCATAAAAATACCTGTAAAAATTTTAATATGAAGCACCCGGAATTACATAAGCACCGTTAAAGTCCCGTCCAAGAATTACGGTAAAATCAACCATGCTGTCCGAAGGGCTTCCTTCTTCCATGTCGGCTGCGGCCATAATGTTTGTACAGCGGATAAGTTCTCCTACCTGCTTTGCAACAGCCTCGTTTCCTATATGATCTATGATTACAGTCTGAGCATAATCATTGGAATCTGCATTAACCGCACTAAGAACGTCGTAGCTGGCATTCTGGTACAGGGTGGCAGTGCGGCGAGCCAGACCCTGTGTCTTGGTACCGTTTTGAATCTCAAGAACGTAGATTCTGTTCGAAAGAGTTCCGTCCGTAGACATGAGCATATAAGTTGTCTGCTTTACGGCTTCCTTGATGAATTCGCTGTTGTTAAGAGGGAACAGAAGCTGCTGGGTTTCGCCGCTGCGAAGCTCTACGTTTCGGAGGGAACCGGTAATTGTCTGCTTGATGATAGATTCTGTATCAATTTCCGAAATCTGCAGATAAAGGGTTTCTTCTTCGTAGTCTGCAAGATTTGTCTGGATACAGTCTGCATACATGCGGAAATTCTGTTCCTTGTTAAAAATCTTAAAGCTCATATCGTGGAGGCCGGTCAAAAAGGCACCCATTACATTCTGGTATCTGTCCTGAATAGATTCTTCGGTTTCGTCCTCTTCCCTGTAGCGCAGATAAACGGCAATTTTATCTCCATCAAGGTTTACAGCACCCGAAGGCAAAAGCCAGCGTTCACCGGTTTGGGACATACAGTCTACCGGAGACGGAATGAATACGCGCATACCGCCGAACATATCGCAAAGCTTAATAAAGTTGTCCAGCTTGATTACAGAAGTATAAGGAATGGTAATACCAAGCATTTTCTGAACTTCTGTCCTGTAGTATTCAATTCCAAGCTCGTTGTAAACCTCGTCCAGACGGTCTGTACCGCCAAGCGACTGATAAATTGCACCGGTATAGCCCGGAAGATTTATTACGGCTGCCTTTTTGGTCGAAGTATCATAAATAATTACGTTTGAAAAAAGCGCGTCCTCGTCTTCATCCTCTACAACAAAAAGAATGCGCAAAAGAGTATCATATTCAAGGGCTTCTTCTACCTTGTTGGTCTTGAGCGAGTGCACAAAAAACATACTCAAAACAAGAACTAAAATAATGATGAGAGCAATAAAAATAAGTCCTTTCTGTTCGTTTCTAAGCTTTTTCATCTGCTGTGGTCCCTATAATCTTTGAGCTCTATGTGGTCCCTATAATCTTTGAGCTCTATGTGGTCCCTATAATCTTTGAGCTCTATGTGGTCCCTGAGGCTCTCGAAGGGCCCTCCTTATAATATTCTATCATTTTTTGTGTATCCGGGTAAATGTCATAACCACGATTTGTTATATATTCGTAGTTTTCCTTAAGCACTGCCGCAAGCATTCCGTCCAGCGAAAGCTTCATAAGGCGAGCTCTGTATTCGGGTGTAGACTGTGGTCGCCCCGGTTCAGTTTTGTCTGCCACAAAAAGCACCTTGCCCAGGTCGCAGATTCCAAGACAACACGAAACATGATTTGCAACAGCTTCCAGGATATCCGGGTCTGTTATGCCGAATTTCTCCTTCATTTTGACAGCTGCAGCACGCCCGTGAAGAATTGAAGGGATCTTAAGCTCAAACTCGGTTATTGGCTTACCGTCGCGGGCCGCAAGCTCCTTCATTTTATCCTTGGGCATGTCCTTGCACATATCGTGGCCAATGCCTACAAGATAACCCTTCTGCTCATCAAGTCCATAACGGCGGCAAAGGTCTACGCACATTTCTGCCACCCGCACCGAATGCTCATACCGTGCAGGCTTTACATGCGCCTCCGTATAGTCCCTGATCTTCTCTATCAAAGTATCGTAGTCCATCATTTTGGGGTCCCTGAGGCACTCGAAGGGCCATACAATCCATTGTCATTTATATATTCATACACCGCCTGCGGCACCAGATAGCGGTAGCTTTTGCCTGCTGCTATTCGGGTACGAATTTCTGTAGAAGAAACCGGCAGCATAGGATTTTCTATATAAATGTGCGGATATGCAAAGTTGTCGCGGTCAAACTTTACCGCAAAGTCTCCCCTGTAGTTTCCGCTCGGCTTGTTCTGCACCGAGTTTTCCGGAGTATACAAAGCCTTTTCCAAAGCACCAATGTCCGGGTAGCGGTGAACAATAATCAGGTCTGCAAGCTCCGAAACCTTCTGCGGGTTACGCCACTTGTCAAATTCAGCCGCAACCTCATCTCCCATTACAAAGGCAAGCTTACCGTCCAGCTGTCCTGAATATTTATTTGTCAAAAACTCCAGCGTGTCCGAAGTATACGAAACTCCACCACGGTCAAATTCACAGGTTTCTGCTTCAAAACGTCCGTCGGCAATAGAAGCACAAAAGGCCTGAACCATTTCCAGACGCTGCTGAGAAGTTACCGTACCACCCAGAACCTTGTGCGGTGTAATAAAGGTAGGCACAAAAAGCACCTTGTCGTAGCCAAGCTCTGTAATGATTGTATCTGCAAGCATTGCATGCCCGATATGAAGAGGATTAAAGCTGCCGCCAAATACTGCTATTTTCATGACTCACTTCCCGGGTACTGGATGTTTTCATCGTCATCGTCAATCCAGGCAGAGTTCTTAAAATGAGAATCTTCGCCGGCACCAAAGCTGTCTGCTTTTGTCTGATCCTCCGGTCCCTGGTTGCGTTTTTCCTGTTTACTTACAAGCTCCATAATCTGATGCTGGGCATCCTTCATTCCGCGTCCTGTGTGAACCGAAACAGGAATTACAACAGTGTCTGGTTCTGCACTACGGATTTTATTCTGAACTTCTACAGCTCTGTCAAAAGCACCTTCCACATCAATCTTGTTACAAAGAACAATGCGGGGTTTTTCAAGCAGGCTGTCAGAATAGTTTGCAAGCTCGTTGCAAAGAGTGTCATAAGCCGTAAGATAATTGTCGTCCGAGCAGTCAATCATAAAAATAAGACAGGCTGTTCGGGTAATATGCTTAAGGAATGTATCGCCAAGGCCTAATCCTTCGCTGGCCCCTTCGATAATTCCCGGAATATCTGCAATGATAATGTCGCTTTCGTCGTCTACGCGCAGTACACCAAGATTTGGAATAATGGTTGTAAAAGGATAAGGCGCAATTTTTGGACGTGCGTTTGTAAAGAAAGTAAGAAGGCTTGATTTTCCGGCATTAGGAAATCCTACAAGACCGGCATCTGCCATAATGGAAAGCTCCAGCTTAAGGAACCTTGTTTCGCCTCGCTGACCGGGATTAGCCTGACGCGGAGCCTGATTTGTAGAAGACTTAAAATGAACGTTTCCCCAGCCGCCGTTACCGCCTTTTAAGAAGGTAAAGCTTTCGTCACCCTTGACAGTAGAAAAGTCATAGATAATTTCTTCGGTTTCGGCATCGCGGATTGTTGTACCCGGAGGTACCGGAATAACACAGTCTTCTCCGTCGGCACCATAACGGTTCCAGCCCTGCCCGTCTCCACCATTGCGTGCCTTAAAACAGTGCTGATGACGAAGCTTGGCAAGGGTACGCAGGTTTCGCTTTACAGTAAAAATAATGTCACCGCCCTTACCGCCGTCTCCACCGTTAGGACCACCATGAGGAACATATTTTTCGCGCCTGAACGCAATACAGCCGTTACCGCCGTTGCCCGAGCGCACTTCTATAGTTGCTTCATCTGCAAAACCTATCATCTATACTCCCGCGGTGGTTGAGCCTGTCGAAACCACCTGTCATTGTCGGGCTTGACCCGACAATCTCAAAAAAAATGCCCGGCACTTTTTCACCGGGCATTCTCATTCAGCGAGCGCTGAACTTATTTTGCAGCTTCTACAGAAACAATTTTGTGATTGTTTCTTTCACCAAAAACTACTTTTCCGTCTGCTGTAGCAAACAGGCTGTCATCTCCGGCCTTCATAACATTTGCTCCAGGATAGAATTTTGTTCCGCGCTGCTTTACGATGATTGAACCTGCAGTAACAGATTCACCAGCATATCTTTTTACGCCCAAACTCTTAGGATTCGGATCGCGTCCGTTTTTAGCACCAGATCCACCACGTGTTCTTCCCATAGTAATCTCCTTTTAATTAAGCCAGGGTGATAGACTCAACACGTACCTTTGTGTACTGCTGTCTATGACCAATCAAGCGATGATAATCTTTCTTAGACTTGTATTTGAAAACCAAAACTTTCTTATCACGGAAAGAATCTTCTACAACTACAGTTACCTTTGCACCCTTAACATAAGGAGTTCCTACACTGATTTTGTCACCGTCGCTTACCAAAAGAACGGTATCAATGTCAATCTTAGTACCTTTTTCGGCATCAAGCTTATCTACTGTAAGGACAACATCTTTTTCTGCTTTGTACTGCTTGCCCTTAAATTCAATAGTTGCGTACATAAAATACCTCTATTAAAATAATCGTTTTACAATCGCCCGATGCAGCGGAATAAGGAAACAGTATCCGTCCTGCAAAAGACTGGCAGTTAGACCGCGCGCCGCAACGTAAAACGGGGATTAAACGCCGGTACACCCAAAGTCTAAATACGTATCAAAAAATATATCAGAAATATGATTTTTGTTCAATAGTCTACCTAAGTTATAGAACTTACCATAAAAGATGATAAAATACTAATTCTTTAAACAACCAATCGGAACAACAAGTACACCATCGTCTCTTTTATATGCATATTGACCAACACCAGTCAAAACCATTAAGAAAGAAGGGTCTTTCATTTTTGCAGTATCAATTTTTCCAGCAAGTTTCTTTAAGTTTTCAGCTCCCTCGTTAATAAGATCATCTCCACCAAGTTTAATTTCAATAAGACCATATTTTCCGTTTCTTAAATGAACAACCGCATCACATTCAAGATTTGTATTATCGCGATAATGAAAAACAGAACCATTTAGACTTTCAGCAAATACACGTAAATCCCGAACACAAAGAGTCTCAAAGAAAAGACCATAGGTATTTAAATCATTAAGTAAATCTTCTGGACCAACACCAAGACTTGCGGCTGCAATAGAAGGATCAACGAAATAACGTGTATCGGAAGACCTTATTGCTGATTTTGAACGGAGATTAGGATTCCAGGCAGCCATATCTTCAATTACAAAAATCTTTTTCAAAGCATCTATATATGAATGAACAGTATCTTCATTAACACTTGATGAATCATTTGCAAGGATGTCTTTTGCTATAACAGTATTTGCAATCTGCGCTCCCTGATTTCTTGCAAATGAACGCATAATCCTTCTAACACGTTCTTCGTTTTTATTGTTTCCATCAGCCCTATTTATATCAGATTTTACAACACCGTCATAATAATCAAACGCCTGTTGTAAAGCCGGTTTTTCGGTTAAATTAATTGCCCCTGGCCAACCTCCGCGACATATCAGGAAAGCAAGCTTTTCTATATCATTCTTGTTTTCACCATCAATATTCAGATTTCCTTTGAACAATTCTTCTAAACTTATTTCACCACTTGAATCACCTGATTCAAACAAACTCATTGGCCTCATCATAAGCCATGAAAAACGGCCTGTACCAGAATGAGTAATTTCCTGGGTATCAGCAGGAACAGCAGAACCGGTAAGAATAAACTGTCCCATCTTATCACGCTGATCAACTTCATATCTTATTGTATCCCAAAGAGTTGGAGCCAGCTGCCATTCATCAATAAGCCGTGGAGTATCACCTTTTAAAAGTCGTAATGGATTTATTTTTGCCAGATTTAAATTTTGTTCTTTCTCTAATGGATTATCCATATGCAAAAAACTTGCAGCTTTCTGTTTTGCAGTAGTTGTTTTTCCACACCATTTAGGTCCTTCAATAAGAACTGCACCTTTTGCTTCGAGTTTATTCTGCAGGATTACATCAACAATTCGTTTTCTATATTCACTCATATTTCTATTATCGCATTTTTCGGCGTTTTGTAAAGATATTTTTCGGCGTTTTGTAACATTTTTTTTCGGCGTTTTGTAACAATTTTTTTTTCGGCTTTTTTTAACAATTTTTTTTTCGGCGTTAGGATTTAATTTTTTAAACTTTTTTCCAATTTTTTTGTAATAACCCCCACTTTTTTTTGAATACTATATATAGGAAATTCACTTTTCTGCCGGGGCGGTATGCTCTGAGCAATTTAATCACATTAAGGGGAAAACAATTATGGAAAGTTTAATTGTTGAAAACCATCAGCCGGAACACAAAGACAGACTTTTTAAGTATATCTTTGGAAAAGATTCAGAAAAGAGCAAAAAGTGGCGGCTTCAGTTGTATAATGCATTAAACGGGACTAATTACAAAGATCCAGATGCACTTGAACTGAACACAATTGAAAATGTTATTTACATTACAATGCATAATGATATTTCGTTTTTGGTAGATTCCCAGATGACTTTGTATGAACAGCAAAGCTCCTGGAATCCCAACATGCCCTTGCGTGGACTTTTGTATTTTTCACAACTCTATCAGATTTACCTTAATCAAAACAAAAGGAGTCTTATGCGAAGTCAACTTATAAAGATACCTACTCCAAAGTTTGTTGTATTTTACAACGGAATTAAGGATGACCCCGAAAGCTGGAAGTTAAAGCTGTCAACATCATTTGAACATCATGATAACAGTGGAGATTTTGAATGGACTGCAAACGTAATAAACATGAGCCCTGAACACAACAAAACACTTCACAAAAACTGTAAACCGTTATATCATTACATTAGTTTTGTTTACCGGATTAAGAAAAATATCAAAGACGGTATGTCTAAAGATAAGGCGATTGAAGAAGCCGTTGATTTTGCAATTAAAGAAAACTTTCTTGACGGATTTTTCAAAACCCAGAGAGCGGAGATTATTGGAATGATTCTGACAGAATATAACGAAGAACTAATCCACAAAAACTGGCATGAAGATGGATATATAGAAGGTCATGATGATGGTCGCAATGAAAAAGCCGAAGAAGATGCCAAAAACTTTAAGGCCAAAGGCATCGACATTCATTTAATTGCAGAATGCACTGGGCTTTCTGTTGAAAAAGTTCAGAAGTTATAAAACACACAAAAAAGGCCGCATACCTTGACAGGAAATCACGGGAGGTCATTAACATGCTCTGTGCAAAATACGATTATAAAATGGATATTGCTGTAAAGAAGCAGGAAGCTTTTGAAGATGGACAAGAGGCTAAAGCCATAGAAGATGCAATTATTTTAGTTAATGATTTTAATGCCACACCAGAGCTTGCAGCACAAAAAATGAATGCACCTCTCGACAAAGTAATTAAAGCATTGGAGAATGCAAATTAGTCATTAGGTATAGAAATGGCAAGTAGAATTGTAGAAGAATATGGCGATAAAAGAGCTGCAGAAGCGTTACAACAAGGCTTACATAATTGCAGAATGTATCGGGCTTTCTGTTGAAGAGGTTCAGAAGTTATAAAAAAAGCTGGCATCGTGAGGTGCCAGCCTTTTTGGAAAAACCTAATTAATAAGATTAGTTACCAACATTTGAAGACTGTATTGGCTGTCTCATATAGTCCTTACTATAACTAGTTCCTACATCATAACCATCAATCGTAACATGTATTTCATCATTACTTAATAACAATACATAACCGGTATACGAAGCATTATTTCCATTACTGTTAACATATGGAACATCAGTCATATGGCAGCTTATTCCATTATACTTTGTGTTAGAAGTATAGTTACAATTAGTGAAATGAATATAATTTCCTAAATTTAAAGTTCCAGTATTCTTAATTATATGAAATCCTTGTTTATAAAACTGAACAACAGTTGGGTCATCTTCTGTACCACCTTCTATTGTTAATGTTCCACTTTTACTATTAAAACCAATATCAAGACTATTTCCAGTAGCAAACAAATAAGGAACTTCGGTATGTTTCAATTCTACATCACCTGTTATATTATCATAAAACATATGTATTAAATTAAATTTATTTGCTTTGTCACCAGTTCCAAAATGGTTTGTTCCTGAAACACTAAAAGTAACAGGAAGGCTGATTGGCCATACATTGTTTTCAAATGTTGTATTAGTAACAGTATTATCTGAGCCGTAAGTAAGAGTATAATCATATTTTACAGCAGCTTGAACAGTAGAACTTACTGAATTTGTTCCAGAATTATAAGTAAACTTACATCCATCTATCTTACATCTACCAAAACTTGAACCACTTTTATTAACATTTACAGCACTACAACCACTTCCTCCATAACTAACTTCACAGTTAGTTAATGTTGCATAACCACCATTAATATAAACGTTTTCCCAGTCAGCTGGTTTTGGTGCATCCTGCCCAGCAGAATTAATCTTTCTTCCTCTTGTATCTTTAGCCGAAGTAAAAATAACACCAGTTGCTTCAAGAGTACCACCGACACCTACAGTTATTCCAGCACCGGCACCAAGTTTTACAATTGCGCCTTCTTCAATAACTAACATACCACCATCTTTGATTGTATAAGTATTATTTTTTTTTATGTAGTATGTAATTGGATTACCCTCAGCATCCTTTCCAGCCCAGGTTTCTGTATCTCCTGTAAGAGTTCCTGAAATTGGATTATCCGTATCTTCACTTACATTATCATTACCATTATTCCCTCCAAACGGATTGTTACCACCTGAATTACCTGTGCCGCCTGGACATCCTGTTAATAAAACTGATAAGAAAGCAGTAAGAACTGCAACTTTAAGAAGTGTTTTTTTCATTATCTTTCTCCTATAAAATAAATAATATCTTCTATTATACCCCCCCCCGATATGTTTTGTAAAGAACAAAATGGTCTGAATTAAAAACACACGCAGGATGACATACAACACTTTAGATTTTTACCATATCAAACTTTAGATTTTTACCATATTAGACTTTAGGTTTTTACCACTATTGACTTTAGGTTTTTACCATGTTACACTTTAGATAATTACCAGTTATTCAAAAGGAGGTAACATATGGAAGTATCAAGAAAAGCACAGGATGCTCTTTTACGGCTTGCAAATCAATTTCCGGTAGTTGGAATTACTGGTCCAAGACAAAGTGGTAAAACAACTCTTGCCAAAATGACTTTTCCAGATAAAAAATATGTTACGCTTGATGACAAGGAACTTAGAACTTTAGCAGCATCAAATCCCAAAGATTTTCTTGAAGCTTTTCCCGAAGGCGTAATTATCGATGAAGCACAAAAGGTTCCTGAAATATTTGATGCAATTAAATTATTTGTAGACAGCAAAAAATATGAACCGGGAAAATATATTCTAACAGGATCAAGCCAATTCAAGCTAAAAGAAAACATGACAGATTCCCTTGCAGGTCGTGCTGCTTTTTTACGACTTCTGCCATTTTCACTCAGTGAATTGAAAACTTCAAAACTTGTTCCACAAAACCCCTATGATTTAATCTTTAAAGGATTTTACCCTCCCCTTTATGACAGTGAAAAACATTTTATTACTGATGACTGGTTCGAAAGTTATATAGACACATATCTTGATCTAGACGTAAAAGAACACATAACTGCCGCTAATATTTCTACCTTTAAGAAATTCATTCAGATTTGTGCGCTTTATTCCGGACAGCTTCTTTCGATGGAAAGCATTTCAAAAAATCTTGGCATATCTGCACCTACAGTAAAACAATGGCTTTCAATTCTGGAATCTTCCTTTATCATTCATTTTCTTGAACCAGATTCCAATAATCTGGGACGTTCCATTTTAAAAACACCAAAGCTTTATTTTACCGATACAGGTTTGTTATGCCATTTACTGCGTCTTGAATCAAAAGAGGAGCTTCTTTTAAGTCCGTACAAAGGAGCTATAGTAGAAACGTTTGCTGTTACAGAACTTTTAAAATCACGCTATAACAATGCCAAAAAACCAGAGCTTACTTTCTTCCGGGATACAAAGGGCTTTGAGGTTGATACCATTGCCGACTGGAAACATACCTATGCAATTGAAATTAAAAGTAACTCCGATACGGAACAGAATCTTTCTGCAAATACAAGAAAATATCTTTCTCTTCGTTCTGATACAGAATGCAAGGGTGCGGTTTTCTATCTTGGCGATATTACCTGTACTATAAACGGCATTCGTTATGTAAGCTGGCACGACTGGGATAGTTTAATCTAGTATCAGATGACATACAACACTTTTTTCTATATAATACACTCATTATGGCAAAAATACAGATGAAAAATGCGATCGCTGAACTTGACGGCGATGAGATGACTAGAGTTTTGTGGAAGGTTATAAAGGACGAACTGCTCCTGCCTTATATTGATTTAAAGACTGAATATTACGACCTGGGCTTAAAGAGCCGCGATGATTCTGATGACAAAATTACTTACGAAGCGGCTGCTGCAATCAAACGACTTCATGTTGGTGTAAAATGCGCTACCATTACTTCTAACCAGGCGCGCGTAGAAGAATATCATCTTAAGCAGCTTACCCCTAGCCCTAACGGAATTATCCGTGCCGAACTTGACGGTACCGTTTTCCGTGAGCCTATTTTTGTAAACAATATTCACGGTACTGTAAGCTGCTGGAAAAAGCCTATTGTGCTTGGACGCCATGCCTACGGTGACGTTTATAAAAACTGCGAAATTAAATGCCCAACAGCCGGAAAAGCAGAGCTTGTATTTACAGGCGTAGACGGCAAGGAAATCCGTAAAACTATTATGGACATGAAGGGTCCCGGAATTATTCAGGGAATCCACAACCTTGACGATTCAATCAAAAACTTTGCACGCTGCTGCTTTACCTATGCTCTTGACCGCAAGGTTAGCGTATGGTTTGGTGCCAAGGATACAATCAGTAAGATTTATGACGGCAACTTTAAGGCAATTTTCCAGCAGGTATTTGACGAAGAATACAAGGCTAAGTTTGAAGCCGCCGGCCTGGAATATTTCTATACTTTGATTGACGATGCCGTAGCTCGTGTAATGCGCAGCGAAGGCGGCTTTATGTGGGCAACCAAAAACTACGACGGCGACGTTATGAGCGATATGATTGCCAGTGCCTGTGGTTCGCTTGCCATGATGACAAGTGTTCTTGTAAGCCCGGACGGCAACTTTGAATACGAAGCAAGCCATGGTACTGTTCAGAAGCACTACTACCGCTATCTTAAGGGAGAAAAAACCAGCACAAACCCTGTTGCAACAATTTTTGCATGGACCGGTGCCCTTGCAAAACGCGGTGAATTGGACGGAACTCCTGAATTAGTTGACTTTGCAAAACGCCTTGAAAAAGCAACCTTGCAGACTATTGAAGAAGGCTACATGACAGGGGATATTGCAAGGATTGCGGAGCCTAAGGCAAAAGAAGTGCTTGATTCATGGCAGTTTATTGAGAGTATTAGAAGTAGAATGTAGATGCCGAAACAAGTTCGGCATGACTGTCACCCCGAAACAAGTTCGGCATGACTGTCACCCCGAACTTGTTTCGGGGTCTATTGATCCCCACCTATATAACTATAACTATTCCTAACCTTTCTGGAATAGCGGACACCTAAATTGATGTGGTACTGGTAGGAGGCGCGGAACGGCTGAATGGTTTTGTTTTTGCCAAGGTTGGCATTGTCGTAGGAAAAATAATTTCGGTTGACAATTGTCCAGCCCGGCGAAACCGGCAGTTCAATTCCTGTGGTAACGCCAAGGCCAAGGTAATGCATATGCCATTCATCTGTAAGCTGGTACATATAGTGCATGCCGATGCTTGCGGTTATGTTTACATATTTAATCTTGTCGTATACGTAATAAGTTCCAAGATACCCGTCAAACGCATAATTAATGATATTCTTTGTTTTCTGCTTCATGCCGTTAAAGGCCTGGTAAAAAGGATAGTAGGCAGAAATATCCAGCTGAAAATTAAAATCAGGAAGCCCGTGGGTCTGCATGGAAAAATATGCACCCGCCATCATGTTTTCGCGCACAAAGTTTGAGCGGTCTTCAAGCTTTTCTATTCTGGTAACCTGCGCATAGCTTAAGCCTTCGTCAAAAGTGAGATTAAAATCAATTGCAAAAAAATCTGCGGCTGCCACTAAGGCAAAGGCTGCAATAAGTAATAACTTCTTCATTCAAAAACCCCGGTAAACCTAGCGAGACACATGATACAGCGTAAGCATTTTGGTTGTATTGTTGGCAGTCCAGGTCAGATAAAGCATGGCACCGCGTATATCCCATTCTGTGTTTCTGGTGTAGGTTGTATCTCCCTTAATTGAAAAAATGAGAACATTGTCTACAACTGTCCATTCTCCCGAATAAGAAACCAGATTATTGGCAGAATCCTTTATGTTTGCCGAAAAAGTTCCGTCATCCACAAACTGAATTTTATTTCCGTCGTTGTCGCTCCAGGTGCCGTAAAGCGGACTTGGTGTGTAACAGGAAACAAAAAGCATGATAAGCAGAACTGCGGCTGCTCCAAAAACAAAACTATATTTTTTCATATTATTCCTCCCCTACAGTCCAGCTTACATCACCTTCGCCAAGAACTGTATTGCCGTTTTTATCCTGAGTGCAGACTACATAAACTCCGCCTCCGGCTCCTCCGCCTTTAATTTCAAGGCGGTCATATTTTGCATAGCCCGGATACATTCCGCTCTTTTCTGCGCGGTTTGTTCCGTCCATGGTTCCGTTTGCACTCATATTTGCGGTGGTATTTGTATCTCCGTTGAGCAGGAAGTAAACGCCGTTTTCAGGATTTCCTGCGGCATATACTTCGGCATAGTTGTCATAATGCATTACGATTCTGGCTCCAAGACCTTTTACTTCGGCCTTGTAATAAAGGCTTCCGCTGATTACGCCGTAAATGGTTTCGGAACCAATCTTGTCCATATCGTTTGATTTATGCATAAGGGTCAGGTGTGCCTGAGACATTTTTACGGTTTTGTTGTATTCGCGGAACCACTGGTCTCGGGTCAAGGCCCCGTAGCCTCGGGAGTCTTTGGTCTGGGCATTTCCGTTTTTGCCCTGGCCAAGCATATTAAGCGAAACTACCCTGTAATAATAGAAGGAGCCTGCGCGGGCTGTTTCGTTTCTGTCTATGAATTCAAGGCCTGTAACCGGGTCGTCGGTAATCTTTTTGAAAGAAGAATCCGGCTTGGTAGAACGGTATACGTGGTAGCCTGCAGGGTTGTCTCCCGAAGGTGCTGCCCAGGTAATCTTTACAGGGTAAACTCCGTTTGTATTTGCAGTATAGGCGCTTATGCCACCGAGAGAAGAAGTCTTACTTGCAGTTACATTCTGAGGTGCACGAGGGCACGGAGCAATGGTAACGCTCTTTTCGCTTTCCAGTCCGTCATCATTCATGGTACTGATTTTAAAGAACGAACGACGAGGTGTTTCGTAACAGCAGTAGCCTTCGGAATCTATCTGAAGGAATTCGGTATCAGGTATAAGGTGAAGAGAAACCGGTTCATATTCGTCAAACGAAACATTATCCGAAGCATAAATATTATATGAATAAGAAGTCTGGGCATCGTCAAAACCAACGGCCGGAGTCCAGCGGATAAGTACCTTGTCCGGATCTGTAGAATCTGCAACCTCGCAGGTAGAAGGCGGACTTAAAAGCCAACCCACAGCAGGATTTGCAGATTCTGGGCCTGTTTTGCTAAAGCCTGATTTTAAGACTTCTCCGGCATTTTCGTAACCGGATTTTACGGTTGCTATAGTCTGAACATAATAATAATATTTTACGCCGGTTTTAAGCACCGAAGAATCTGTAAACGAGGTTGCAGAAAGTCCATTAGAAACCAGAGTATAAATGGTGTCTGTATCGCTGGTTCTATAAACAGAATATTTTATATCATATTTTGCGTTGGTAATTTCGGACCACTTTATTACAAGCTTATCAATTGACTTGCCTTTTCCGTCTTCGACCGTTACCTGGGCCGGACAGGATGGAGCGTCTGCCTTGGCAGAATAACCCAGGGCAAGCCCCGTAAACGCAGAGGTTGAACCGCTTGAAAGTACTGCGCAAACCTTGTAATAAAATTCGTTTCCTTTTTCGCTGGCAGTAAGCTCGTTTTTGTAAGAGTTTTTGTTTCCGCGCACGGTATCCAAAAGCTCCATTCCCATGCCGTTTTCTTTTTCTCCACGGTAGACAAGGTAGTTTACTGCATCAGGCACCTTTGACCATCTTACTGTAATGTAGTCCGGGCTTTCTCCCTTGTCTGCTTCTATGGTTGCAGGAGGGCGCAAAAGCCAGCCGCAGGAATCGGAAGTAATCTTTGTAAATTCGCTGGATTCCAGACCCTGCTTTATGTTTTCTGCACTTACACGGTAATAATACAGGCAGTTATACTGTTCGTTCTGAGCACCCGGCGACGGCAGAATAAGGTCTGAATAATTATTTGAATAAACGTATTTGTTTATAACTTCAAAGTCGCCTTCTTCCGGCTGGGTGATTGCACCGCTTTCGGCATCAGGCACAACAACTGCACGTTCTACGCGATAGGAAGTTGCATAAGGAACTTCGTCCCAGTGGAGTTTTACGGTTCCGCTGTACATGCCCTGCGAAACAAAAAGCTGCTTTGGAACATCCAGCCCCGTAATTTCTTTTTCCTTATAAAACAAATCGTTCAGATTATTTTTAGGCGTCTTTGTATCCATGCCTATTTTTGAATCGTACCAGCTGTAACATGCAGAAAGGTTCAAACAAAGGGCCAGCAGGCCGGCAAAGAGTACAGTCATTTTTTTTGTATTTTTCATCTTCATTTTCTGCACTCCTAGTTTGGCCACCAGCCGTAGGTTGAGTTCTTAATCCAGAACTGTTTTTCATCTTTTCCACTTGTATCACTTGCCATCTGTGCCGGGAAATAGATTCTTCTTAATTCATTAGAGTTTATATTAATTATTTCAACTCCATCTTTTTTGATTACAAGATTATCAGTATCGCTACAGGTTACGTTTAATGTACCTGAATAAGAATCCGGCATGTCGGTATCATATTTTACAACATTAAGATTAAATGAGTTCTCAAAGTTTAAGAAATAATATTCATTAAACCATGCGTTACATTTAAACATCATCCGGGTATTGTCAAAAGAAGTTTTCATAACAGAAGTTCTGGTTTCTCCCGGATTATTATATAACTGAGAGAATTCCGGCATAACACTTGCATATGTATAATGATAAGGTTTCTTATAACTTTCATCAGATAGTTTAATATAAATTGACTGGGCAGGTTTTCCATGAATTAATTGGCTTCCAACATTAGACAAATCCTGATTTCCACCGCTATCCAGATAAAGAGCATATGCAACATTCATTAAAGCACATTTTGCAAATTCTTTATCAGAAATTTTTCTGTAGCCGTATTTAGTTTTCAGAGTTTCTTCATAACTTCCACGGCTCATTTTAATGGAATAATAATGTTTTGCATCACGCAGAACCTGTAGATGTCCTTTGGTTACAGGGTTAGCAAGAGTTCCATCCATCATAACTGCAGGTGCAAGAGAAAGCTCTGTATCATTTAACTTTGTGACAGTGGTATTTATAAGAGACGTTCCTGTTGTCTTATAATGCATATCCTTATCCAGATCTGCAACCTCTGTCCATCCATTGCTTATGTTATAGTTTCTGATATAAAGGACAGCACCGGTAGGACCGATTGAACGTTTTGAGTAATTCCATTCATCCCACTCTACAGTTTCTGAATAATTGCTTCCCTGGCTTATATTATAATCCACCGCAAGAATATATCCCTTATTGGCTTTTTCCTGTGGGACATTTGTATAGGTATATCTGGTTTCTGTAGCGGCAAGTCCGCCAAGGATTGACTCTTCAATCAGCGAAGCAGGAACCTTGGTAAGCTCGCTTGCACTGCGGCCATAGGCAATAAGATATTCATAAGGCTCGGCAACAGAAACAGGCTCAAACGGTTTGGTCTGTGTTTTTGAACTTTCAAACTCTACAGATTTTTTATGCCATTTGTTTTCTACTGTGCCGTCGTCATTATAGCCTCTGTAATAAAGCACCGGATTATTCTGATCTGCAAAATACGGCTTGGTCCATTCAACAACCTGGCCGGATGAACTTTGGGATTTCTGGGCAAGAACATAAAGTCCAAAGCCCTTGGTAGCACCAATCTTCTGCGGTTTGTTTTTATAGGCAACTGTATTTTCAGTTTTGCCCGCTTTTACAGGAACAATTTCGTAACCATAAGGAAGTCCCCATGCAATATGGGCCTGACTCATTTCGTAGGTGCTGGTTTCGCTTTCCTGTTCGCAGTATTTATCTGTAAGAAGATAGGTTCCGTCTCCATTGTCGCGGATTTCTACACGGCTGGAGCTGATGTTGTCGCCATTAACCGAAACTGTATTTCCATCGGTGTAATAGGTATCGAGCAGAGGTTCTGCAGACTGTGATACTGTTCCGTCCTTGTAGAAATAGCGGAAAATCTGATAGCCTGCGGCACCCTTAATCTTGTCCCATTTTACAGTGATAAGATTATCTTCTATTGTCTGGGCTACCTTAAGATTTGCAAGGGCTGGTCCAAGAGTACAAACATCTATAGGTGTACTTACAGTCTGTGCGGCACTCTGAGTATTTTTTGCAGTTACCGTAAGCTTTATTTTTTTACCGGAAGCAGTTGCATCATCCCAACCGGCCGGCTGGTTAATCTGGCAGGTGTATTTTTCGCCGTCAAAGTTTGTTTCATCAATTTCTATGTTTGCTGCAACAACCTGACCTGCAGCTCCATTTTCTCCTTCGTAGCTTGCATTTACATAATATTTAGAGTCTGCCTTTTGAACCTTATGCCAGCTTACGATGATTTTATCATATTCGTATTCTGTAAACGAAGGATCTGCAGTTCCAAGAGTTTCAAAAATCTTTTCTTCGTGAGTTTCATTGTCAATAATCTGAGAAGGTAGAGAAGAAATTCCCAGAGAAGCGACAAGCTCGTAAACACGCCTGCTGCCAGAATCAGCATCATGAGGATAAGAAACAAGGGTACCATCGGCATTGGCCCAGGCGGCAGGAGGTACAACCTCATCAATTATCTCGCTGCCTTTTTCTACACCATGGATTTCCCAGTAATGGATTGAATAAACATAATTTTTATTGTACTTCCATTTGATTACAAATTTATCTGCATATCCGTCTTCTACATCAAAATTTTCAATTTTAGGAATAAGGCCCGCATCGTGGGTTACGATATATTTTCCCGAAGCCTGAACGCAGACATAACGCAAAGCTTCGTTAGTACAGTCTGCCTGGCTGCTTCCCTGAGGCATTACATAAAGATAATATTCATAATAAACGCAGTCAGGATCGTTTTCCGTTGGTTCAAAAATATTGCTGCTGCCGTTTATGCTTTCTACAGAATTATATTCCGTCCATACAGTGGCCGAATTATCCTGGTTCAGATTAATATCATATTTTCTTCTTTCTATAAAATATGAATAAGGCACATCGTAGTTTTCAAACTTGATATTGTAGGCAAAGGTAATCTTTGTAAAGATTGCCTGGTTTCCTTCTCCCTGCTGTTCATAATCAGACATGATTGAAAAGAGAGGAACTCCGACTGTCCAGCCCTGCTCTACTGCGGTACAGCTTGTTTCAGAAGTAATTCGTTTTCCCTTAGGAGTGTAATCGGTAACCGACTGAACATAATACTGATATTGCTTTCCACGATTTTCAGGTGCAATTGTATCTGTATACGAAACACTTGCCCCTGCATAATAGCTTTCGTAAGGAGGGTCCAGGGCAGTTTGTAATTTTGCTATTTCCTGTGCGTCAAATACAAGAGCAATTTCCGGCTGCTCTGCCTGAGCGTCCGGCGCAAGCTTTATTGTTGCAAGCTTTGTGTATTCAACGTCCTTGCCTGCTTCTTTTCTGTAAACTTCAAAATAAACCGGATGCTGAACAAAACCGCTGGCTCCGGCATTTTCCCTGTACCAGGCGCCGTCAGGAGTTTTCCAGCTGAGCACTACCTTATCAACAGTCTGACCTTTGGTAACGCTAAAGGCGGCAGGTGCATCCGGCAGAACACGGTGTGCGGTTTCGGCAGTATACTTTCCGCTTACTTCTTTCTGGGCGTTTGTATTGTTTACAACTTCTACTTCAAAAAGATATTCGGTTTTGGAGGTAAGCCCGTCAATCACTACAGAACGGACATTTCCCGCAACAGACAGGCTTTTAAACTTGGTGCCCGGCGAAGTTCTGAGGCTTGCATAAACATTAAAGCTTACATCCTTCTGGTAGGTGCTGGCCGTACAGTTATCCATCCACCACTGAACAGTAACTGCGTCTCCTTCTTCGTCACTTTCGATATCCGTAATAACAGGAACTGCAAGAGAAGAACCCATTACAACAACACTTTTGGAAGAAACGGTACCAAAATAGTTTACGGCACAAACACAGTAATACTTGCTTATGCCCGATTCTTCATCAATAGTGATTTTGGTGTCTGCATCCTTGGTTTCGGATATTTTTTTGAACGAATCAAACGGGGTTTCTGCCGAATAAATCTGATACTGAACTGCATTCGGGACAGTTTCCCATTCAAGCTCTACGCATTTACTCAAACCGTGGCTTGCTTTTACAGTTGCAGGCGGAATAATAAAATCCTGGTAATCGGCCGCATTTTTCTTTTCTTCGGGATTTATAGATGTTGGTTCCACAAAGTCATAACGGCATGCAAAAAATAAAACAGGTATTATCAGCAGACAAAAATATTTAAGCTTTAACTGGAATTTCACTCAATAACTCCTTTAAACTCCACTCCTAAAGAAAAACAAATATTTTTATACTGGTTACAGTTTAACATATCTTGTGATTTTGTAATATACAGTCGGGGAATCTTTTTTTCAACGCTGGCAGGGCCGGTTTCCCCGGTGTTATCAAGGCCGGCAACCTCAAGTGCATGGCGCACTACCCCGTCTACAGAATCTACAACCTTAATATCCGGGGCGCAGGCCTGTTCTATGTGCTCTCTTATGTTCAAAAAGTGTGTACAACCCAGAATGATTACGTCGCAGTTCTGCTTGCGGAAAAAGCTTACGGCCGGTTGTACGGCCTGCAGGCATTCTTCGGGAGCCGCCCCAAACCCCTTATTTTCAATAAATTCTATAAGGTCGGGGTCTGCCCGGCATATCATCTGGCAGTCGGCTGCAAATTTATTCTTAAGTTCTATATTATACGGGTTTTCCACAGTTGCCCTGGTGGCAAGCAGCCCTATCCGCTTTTTTGCAGAAACACTGGCGGCAAGCTTAATGGCAGGCACGGTCCCCACAAAAATGACATCCGGAACCTTCTGACGCAGTACATCAAGCGCATTTACCGAAATTGTATTGCAGGCAAGCACAATTACGCGCGGCTCAAATTTTTCCTTGATTTTCTGAACAAGCGGAAGCACGCAGCCAACCACATGCTCATGAGACTTTTGCCCGTAAGGAAAATTGGCATTATCTGCAACATACACGCAGTCTGCACCCGGATTTTTTTTGAGAAGGCATGTCATATACGGGATTCCGCCCACTCCGGAATCTATAAACGCAAAATCAACCATAATTCAGTTATCTTTTTTCCGGCTTAACCAAACAGGGCATTAAAGGCATCTTTTGCAGCCTGTGCCTTGTCTTTTTCTGCAGCTCCGGATGCACCGGTTCCCTGGGCCAGAGCCTTTGAAATACGGTAATAATCACAGAAATTTGCTCTTTCCTTATCCGAAACATATTCTGCAGAGCTTTCGCGGCAATCATTATGCGCACCGCTTTCGTAAAATTCACAGGCCCGGCATACATGTAAATCGGCCTTGCAAAGCGGACATTCTTCCGTTCGACCGATTTTTTCCACAGAAATTTCTTTTTTACATTTCCAGCAAATCATAGTTGAATTGTACACCTTTTAACTATAAAATAAAAGTGTTATGTTTACGGAAAACCCTTGTCTTGTACGTCACTGCAGAAACAACGCGCTTTCTACGTTTGACGAACAGGGCAACCTTACAACAGAAAAAAGTTACTGTCTCGACCACATTCCTGACCCGGGAAAAATCAAGCAGACTATTTATGAATACATTCAGTCGCACGAAAAAATTGTTGGCCTGTGTGCCAGCGGTATGATTTTCCAGGACATTGATTTTTCCAACAAACAGTTTTACGGCTGCAACTTTCACAAATGCACCTTTATAAACATTCATTCAGAAAACTTTTATACCCACATGTGCATTTTTGACTTTGCGGTTTTTAATGACTGTTCTTTTATCAAAAGTAACTCAATGTTTTCTTCTTTTGCGGGCAGCACTTTTTCGCACACCCTTTTTACTTCCAGCGATCTTATTCAGGATAATTTTAACGGGATCAAGGCTTTTCAGTCTTCGTTTGATGATTCTGATCTTTTTAATTCGCGCTTTATTATGGCCGAGCTGGTAGATACTTCCATGCAGAACTGCAACCTTAAGCATACGCTTTTTTATAATTCAAAACGTACGAATGTTTCGTTCAAAACCTCTAACACAAGGGAAGCTTTGTTTGACCTTAAGGGCAGCGCTTTGTCGGAGGGCGAAAAAATTCCTACAACCAATTTTGACAATACGGAAGACGGAGGCGGTTTATGAAAGTTTATTTTCACCTGAACCTGAGCGGCTTTTCTAATTGTTATGTTGTTGTGAACGAAGAAGCCGGCGAAGCCATTATCATTGACCCGGGAAAAATTACCGACGGAATTATTTCGCAGATTGAAGATAACAACCTTAAGCTTTCGGCTGTTTTGGTTACTCATAATCACGGAAGCCACGTGGACGGCATTAAAACCCTGCGCAAGATATATAACCCAAAGATTTATGCGGCCGACTGGGAAGTTGCCAAAAACGATACAAACGTACTTATGGGCGACGGAAAAATTCGTGTTGCCAAGATGGTTGTACGTTATATGACCATGCCGGGCCACACTGCAGATTCAATTGTTTATGGAATAGGTAACCTGCTTTTTACAGGCGACGTTCTTTTTGCGGGCTCCATGGGAAGCACCAACTCAAGTTATTCAGAGCTTATTCTTCGTACTAATATAGAAAACAATATTTTTTCACAGCAGGATGGACTTGTCCTTATGCCGGGACATGGACCTCCGTCTACTGTAGAAGCGGCAAGGCTTTTTACTATCGATTAATTAATGCTACGTTTCCGCCTCTAATTCCGTAGGTGTCGTAAGTATAATCATTAAGGATTACTGCGGCATCTTCAAAGCCTTTTGCATTTGTAGAACGGACATATTCTGCAAGCTGAGGGGTAAATACACGTACAGAATAAAGGTTTGCGCGGCCAACAAAATATTCAGGAACATTTGCAATACTCTGCTGCATTATGTATGCCATAAATTCGTTGTGCATCAGGTACTCATCTTCTATGTCGTAGCCAAGTCCTGATTGTGATTCAAAAAAGTCCAGAAGGAACTGGCGGCTGTCGGGGTCAAAGGTGTAGTAAACTGCGGCAACAAAATTACGGAAGGCTTCGTCGCGGAAAAACAGGGTGTGCCAGGCTTCGTGTGCCAGAAGATATGATCTTGTGTAAGGTGCGGTTTCGCGTGAAATTGAAACAAGACCACCCTCACCAGCTTTAACCCGGTTACCGTCGGGTACAAGTAATCCGTTTGTGATGAGGATATCTTTTAAGGTAAGTTCTTCTTTTAAAAGCGGAAAGTTTTCCTCAGCGGCCTGATTAAAGAATGCAGCCAGAGATTCTGCGGAATAGTCGTGGGCGTTGTAGCCGTGTTTGTCGGCAAGAATTTCGTCTGACCAGAGCTTTCCTTTGTATCCGCGTTTTTCTACATAGTAAGCAAGGCGGCGGAAAAAATTATTCTGAATATCATAGTCGACGATATCAAAGTAAAGGATGCCCGGGTAACGGTCCCATTCATAAACCTCGTATTCCTTCTGGCGCCAGTTCTGCTGGTTAAAGTTTAAGATAAGGCCCGGGTCGGTTCTGATTGCCTTGTACTGTACGGTTTTTGGGTCTGCCGCATACAGGTCGCTTGATTTAATCAAAAGAGATGTAATGCATTCGCGGTTGTCTGAAAGCTCAACGTTGCTGAACGGAGACTTGAGCGAAGAAGCCGGGAATTCCAGCCTGCTAACCTGACGTGCATTGCGGATATAAAGCTTTTCTCCGCCGATTGAGATTCTTGCTGTTTTGTCGTTGAGCTCGGGTGCGTCTGAAAGTGTTAGCACAATCTGCGGCATAAATGAATCGCGTGTATTCTGAACCGGGAAAACCAGAGAAGCGCCCGAAAAATCTGTTGTGGTACACTGAAAGTTTACTACACCGCCGTTGGAAGCAAAACCGTAGAACGGAATTTCCTGAGTACAGTCAAAACCTATGAGGGCCGGGGCCGTGCAGGCAGAAATGATTTTGCAGGCAATGCTTGAGTTGATGAAAAAGCCTTCGGGCAAGAACGAATCAAAATGCTCCGACTTGGGAACTGCCATGGACAGGTCCACAACAAGCGGCTGGGTATCTGAATAAGAAAGCTTTTTTTCCAGGTCGGCAAATACCGAGATTTTGGAAGTAAGCGGTTCTTTGAGCTTACCGTGGTTATCAAAATCTTCTGAATATAAAAGTCCAAAATTAAAAGGAAGCGCAGTACCGGTTGTAAGGAGTTCTCTCTGGGAAGCAGTAGGCGTAAACTCCATGCGGATTACAAGGGCTGCCGTGCGGTTTTTCTGGTAGATTCGGGAAAAGAGTTCTTTCTGCTGTGCGGAAAAAGAAAATCTTGCAAAGCCTGTTTCCTTGACCATGCCTTTGCGGGCATTTTTATCTTTGGCAATAAGGTTTTGAGACAGAAAAAGGTCTGAATCGCCTGTTTTTGCAGATTCAAGCTTAACGGCAGAAACGCGGCTTTGTTTTACACAGATAATTGTTGTAAAAATAACAGCCAGAGCCGCAAGCAGAGCACAGCCTATAGTTATTGTTTTTTTAGATAACTTCATCACTTTCCCCAAAAAAAGAAGAATGATTAACTATAACATTTTATGCAAAAAGTTTATACTACAACAGTGATTGTTATTGCACTGCACCCTACAGAAGAACTGCGTCTCATTAAGCTGCAAAAGGAACTGGTAAAGGAGTTTTTTGTTCCAGGTGGTCTTGTTCATGCCCACCAGCCTCTTTGGATTGAAACAGGCTTTGAAAGCGTTGACCAGGCAAAAAAAGAGATTAAGAGTGTTAGCATACTTGCCCCGGAATACGAGGATGAGTGGGTTGTGTGTCCTGTAAAGATAGAAAAGGTTGATGGAAGTGTGTTTGAGGGAAAGTTGAATTTTATAGATGGATTGCCACACCGCTCCGCTCCTAGCAATGACGAGGGGGCACAAACCTTCCCGCTGGCTTTAAAAATATTCAGGCTCGGAGAATGCACTTCCCCAAGCCCGGGCGTTTATGAATTATGCAATGTTGTCTGGAAAAAATTATCATAAGGGACCCTTCGAGAGCCTCAGGGCCCGCACATAACAACGTGGTCCCTGAGCATCTCATATTGTGGTCCCTGAGGCTCTCGAAGGGCCCTTGCAGAATACCTACATTACAACTGATCCACGATCCATTGCCGTTAAACCAGTCTTCACATATTCCAATATACCAAACGGCTCTAAGAGTCGAATAAGGCTTTCGATTTTGTCTTCGCTTCCGGTGGCTTCTACTACCACAGAATCAATTCCCACATCAACAATGTGTGCGCGGAAAATGTCACAGGTTTCTATGATTGTACCGCGGTTGGTTCCTTCGGCACGTACCTTGATAAGGGCCATTTCCCTCTGACAGGTAGAACCTGAGTCGCATTTTTTTATTGCAAGAACTTCTACAAGCTTGGCAAGCTGTTTTTGAATCTGTTCAAGAATGTACTCATCGCCTTTAACGACAATTGTCATGCGTGACTGGTCCGGATTAGAAGTTTCGCAGACAGTAAGAGAATCAATATTATAACCACGACGACTAAACAAGCCAGACACTCGGCTCAGGACTCCGGCCTTATTCTCAACAAGTACACTTAAAACAAATTTTTCCATACGATTTCTCCTACTAAAGATTCCCGGGTCAAGCCCGGGAATGACAGTTTTGTCATTGTCGGGCTTGACCCGACAATCTATCTCTCCATATTAAACGACACCGTTCTCAAAATATCCCCAAAGACACCGGCTGCAGTAACTCCGGCACCGGCACCGTAACCGCGGACTGTAAGAGGGATCGGCTGGTAGCGCTCTGTATAGAATACAAAGGCATTTTCGCCACCCTTTACACTGAACAGCGGATCAGTTACAGGTACTTCCATCATACCCACCTTGACCTTGCCGTCCTTAATTGTAGCACCCATACGAAGCACCATATCCTTCTTTTTAAGGGCTGCAATTTTTTTGGCAAAGTAGTCATCAACCTGAGGAAGCTTTTCCAGAAATTCTTCTACCGTACCACTTGGGTCAAAGCTGTCCGGGAATACAGGAAGCATTTCTATATCTGTAAGCTCAATTTCAATTCCACTTTCGCGGGCAATAATAAGTGCCTTGCGTGCAACATCCTTTCCTTCAAGGTCGTCGCGTGGATCAGGCTCGGTATACTTAAGTTCTTTGGCTTCAAGCACAGCCTTACTGAACGAAACACCTTCGTCAAGCTTACCAAAAATATAAGAAAGAGAACCGGACATAATTCCGTTAAAGCTTTCAAGCTTATCACCGGATTTGTAAAGGTTCTGCAGAGTATCAATAATAGGAAGACCGGCACCAACGTTTGTTTCGTAAAGGAAGCGGCGGTGCATCTTGTTAGCAGTACGACGCAGCTCATGATAGAACTCAATATCCATAGAGTTTGCACGCTTGTTTGGAGTTGCAATGCTCATACCTGCATTGAGAATATCCAGATAGCGTTCCGGCAGGTCGTAACTTGCAGTACAATCTACAAATACCGGGTTAAGAGGCTTCTTTTCTTTTACAAACTTGATGATATCGTCTACGTTCTTGTTTGAATTGAACGGGAACTGAGGCTTTTTCATCTGTTCACGCCAGTCGCTCAGATCAAGGCCGTCTTCGTTCAAAATCATACCGTCAATTGTAGTGATACACAAAACCTTAATGTCTACGTTTTCCTTAAGGAGCTTTTCCCTCTGGTCGCGTATCTGGTCAATCATAGTACCACCGATTGTACCTGCACCAAATGCAAATACTTCGATTGACTGAGCAGTATGGAAGAAGAAGCGGTGAATTGCACGAACAGCAGTATCTGCATATTCACATTCAATTACGGCACTGATACAGCGCTCGCTTGAACCCTGTGCAATAGCCTTAATGTTAATATCCTGGCTAGAAAGTGCATTCAGGAATTTTCCTGCAACACCACGGTTTGCAATCATTCCGTCTCCAACAACGCTTACAATTGCACAGTCAGGACGAACATCAATTTCGTCAATCAGTTTTTCACGGATTTCAAGCTCAAACTTTGCAGCAAGTGCATCGCGTACCTTGGCAGCTTCGTTGTCGCGTACACAGAAAGAAATTGTGTATTCGCTTGAAGACTGGGTAATCAAAAGAATTGAAGAACCGGCAGCAGAAACTGCAGAGAAAATCTTGCTTGCCATGCCTGTACGTCCGCGCATCAATGAACCGCCAACGCTTATCATGGAAACATGCTTAAGAGAAGAAATACCACAGATGCTTGACTTACGGCGGCTGTCAAAAGGACCTTTACCAATGCGGGTTCCGCGGGCACTAGGGTTATGGCTGTTCAAGCTCCAGGCTTCTATGCCCTTTGCCTGCAGCGGAGCAATTGTCTTAGGGTGCAATACTTTAGAACCAAAGAACGAAAGCTCCATGGCTTCTTCGTAAGACATGTCATCTACTAAGATAGCGTCCTTAACAACACGAGGATCTGCAGTAAATACACCGTCAACATCGGTCCAGAACTCTACGCGCTTAACACGCAGGGCAGCACCAATAATTGCGGCAGAAAAATCTGAACCGTTGCGGCCGAGCAATCCCATTACAGGCTTGGTTTCGGAACCGCCGCTCCAGGTACATATAAAACCAGGGAACAAAAGGATGCGTGTCTGACTTGGACTTGCACCATCGCGGAACGGAGCACAGGCTTCGTTACAAAGAGAATAGTCTGCCTCCCCTTCCTTTTGATTTCCGGTTGTAAAAACATATTTTCTTGAGTCAAGGAAAATAACACTCTGCTTTTTTGCAAGAAGTACATTTTCCATAATAGGGGCAGAAAGAAGCTCTCCCATGCCCATAATACGGCAGTGAACAGTGTCCGGACATTCACCAAAAGAGACACAGCCTGCCAGAAGTTTTTCGAGCTCAGTAAAGTTTGGTTCAAGACGTGCCATTACCTTTTCGGCATTAAAGCCTGGCAGCTTGGACTGCAGCTCGAGACAAATTTCTGAGTGGGTATTACGAATATCTGTTACGTAGTTGGTTCCGGCAATTCCGGAAATACATGCATCAATTGCAGACTGAAGTGTATTGGAAATGCCTGCAACAGCACTTACAATAACAGAAAGACGATCTTCCTTGGCGCGGGAAATAATAATCTCGCTGGAAGCCAGGATGCGGCGGGCATTAGCCATTGACGTGCCGCCAAATTTGAGTGTAATCATAAAAACCTTCCCGCCGAAGACCGCAATTTCCCTGAATTTTCAGGCGAGCAAGCTCTTGTAAAAGTTTCCCCTTACAAGAGCAGGTCGGAATTCAGCTATAGTATTAATATTACAATAATAACAAATCTATAAATTACAAAACGCAGATAGGAACAAAAGTTTCTGCCTTAAGCGAAGCACCACCAATAAGACCACCGTCAATATCAGGCTGTGCCAGAAGCTCTGCTGCGTTAGCTGCCTTCATGGAACCACCATACTGGATGATTGTTTCATCAGCAACCTTCTGGTTGTAAAGCTTTGCAATGTATCCGCGGATAAACTTATGAATTGCCTGAGCATCTTCAGGAGTAGCAGTTTTACCTGTACCGATAGCCCAAACCGGTTCATAAGCAATTGTTACGTTCTTCATCTGTTCTTCGGTAACTCCGGCAAGACCTGCGCTAAGCTGGAATGCACAAACCTGTTCTGCTTCTCCTGCTTCGCGTTCGCTCAAAAGTTCACCTATACAAAGATCAACTTCAAGACCGCTGGCCAAAGCCTTGCGAACCTTTTTGTTAATAAGTTCATCAGATTCACCAATTTCGTGACGGCGTTCTGAGTGACCAAGAATTACACAGCCGCAGCCGATATCCTTGAGCATTTCGCATGAAACTTCACCTGTGTGAGCTCCATTACCTGTAGCGGCACAATCCTGTGCAGCCAGAATGATGTTTGAGCCCTTTACAACCTGAGCTACTGCATCAAGGTATACAAAAGGAACACCAATCATGTATTTGTTTGTTTTACCCTTCAACTGTTCAACAAGATCCTTAGCAAGAGCAACAGCTTCTGCTTTAGTTGTATTCATTTTCCAGTTTCCGGCAATATAATGTGTACGTGCCATAATGACTCCTGTGTAAGGCCGCTGACGACCTTCTTATCTTATTTATCAGATATTTTAGTAAATTTAACAGATGTTTACAATAGAAAAAAAAACTGTATAATATAATCGGACACTAAAATGAATTCTTATTACACTGTAGTTATAATTATTTGTGTTCTCACCATGACGTCGCTGGCCTTTGATGTTGGTAAAAATACCATATTAAGCAAAGAAGACATCAAATGGTTCCGTCTTTCGTTTATCCTTACGGCAGTTGGTGCAATTTGTGAATATCTGGGTGTTCGTTTTGATAAAATCGGACCTAATATTCCATGGCTCCACTACCTTATAACCTTTACAGAATTTTCAGTTTCTCCGTTCCTTGGAATATGTCTTGCACGCAGCTGCGGAATGAAGCGCACCATCAAGCCTTTTTCAATCATTATGCTTGTGAATGTGCTGCTCGAGGCAATGTCAATCAAGAACGGTAAAATTTTCTACATAGATTCAAACGGTATTTTCCAGCGCGGAGACGAATACTGGATTTACATGATGTTCTGCGTAATCGGAATTGCTTACATCCTGTTTGTATTTGTTCTGATTGGTATTCGTGCCAAGCTCCGCAATCTTATAAGCGTAATCCTTATTGCAATGATTATGATTACAGGACAGGTTGCCAACGCAATAGACGGAAACATTTATTCAGGCTATCTTTCAATCTGTGTAACCGCCACCCTGCTCTACATTTTTATTCAGAACATGCTCCGGCACATAATGATGGAAACAATCAACCTTGAAAAGGATATTTCCAATCATGACTCGCTTACCAAGGTTTTGAGCCGTATTTCCTACGACAACCGTATCCGCGAAATTGACAAGAACATAAGGCTTACTCCGCAGACTATGAAATTTGCCATTTGTGAATGTGACTTGAATAATCTTAAGATTATAAACGATACTTTTGGCCACGATTCCGGCGATACCTACATCATCAACTGCTGCAAGACTATCTGCGATATTTTTAAACACAGTCCGGTTTACAGAACAGGCGGTGATGAATTTGTTGCAATCCTGCAGAGTGATGATTACGACAATCTTGAGCAGATTAAAAAGTCTGTTCAGGAGCTGTCCATTTCAGAAATTACAAAAGAATCCACTCTTATAGAAAAGAATTCGTTTGCCGCAGGCTTTGCAGTTTTTGATTCTGCCAAAGACAAAAGCTTTAATGATGTTATGAAGCGCGCCGACGTTGAGATGTATCATCATAAAAAGATGTTGAAAAGCCTTTAAAACTCTACATCCTCATCAAAAAGCGGTGTACTAAAATAGCGCTCTGCAGTGTCAGGAAGGACAGTAACAACAGTCTTACCGGGGCCCAGTGCCTTTGCAAGCTCAAGGGCGGCTGCAACATTTGTACCGCTGGAAATACCGCACATAATGCCTTCTTTGCGCGAAAGCTCACGGCTTGTACGGATTGCCTGACTGTCTGTAACTATAAAAATATCATCGTAAATGTCTTTGTTCAAAATGGAAGGAATTAATCCGTCGCCAATTCCCATCTGCAGGTGAGTTCCTACACTACCCCCGCTAAGAATTGCCGCATGAGCAGGTTCAACTGCCCAGATTGTAATATCCGGATTTTTTTCTTTAAGGACTTCGCCAATGCCTGTAAGGGTTCCGCCGGTTCCAATACCGGAACAAAATCCGTCTATAGGTCCGTCTACATCTTTAAGAATTTCGACTGCAGTCTGCTCGCGCTGAATCTGCGGGTTTGCAGGGTTTTCAAACTGCTGCGGAATAAAAACATGCGGGTCCATGTGCTGCATGTAAAAGGCAGTATCAATACATTCCTGAATACACTTGCCGATATCGCCGTTGTCGTGAACAAGCTTAACTTCGGCACCATAGTGCTTTACAATTTTACGGCGTTCTTCGCTTACACTGTCCGGCATAATGATAATAGTTTTGTAGCCTCGCACAGCACCAACAAGCGCAAGACCAATTCCCTGGTTACCGCTGGTAGGCTCTACGATTACAGAGTTTTTGTCTATAAGGCCTTTTTTTTCGGCATCAAGAATCATATTGTAAGCAGTTCGTGTTTTTATTGAACCGCCTACATTCAGGCCTTCAAATTTAACAAGAACACGCGCCATGTCCGGCGTTACCATTTTCTGTAACTGAATAAGAGGTGTGTGTCCGATAGCATCAAGAATGTTGTTGTAGATCATAATATAACTCAAAAAAAGACCTCCGGGTCAAGCCCGAAGGTGACATGTCATTGTCGGTCAAGCCCGAAGGTGACAAATTGTGTCATTGTCGGGCTTGACCCGACAATCTATTTATTTTGTAGCCAAGATTGCGATACCTGGGAGTGTTTTTCCTTCAAGGAATTCAAGTGATGCACCACCACCGGTAGAAACGTGGCTCATCTTGTCTGCAAGATTGAACTTGTTTACAGCAGCAACAGAGTCACCACCACCAACTACAGTCATAGCACCGCGGCCAGTAGCATCGGCAACAAGCTGAGCAACAGTAGCAGTTCCCTTAGCAAATGCGTCAAACTCGAATACACCAACAGGTCCGTTCCATACAACAGACTTAGCTGTA
>JAFZOJ010000139.1 GCA_017550685.1 Treponema sp.
AGGATTGATTACACCACAGTTGCGAAGTACGATACGCTTCTGCTTGTTATAAGAAGGAACTGCGTTGTCGATTGCACTAGCGTTTTTATCTTCTGTGAAAGAAACACCGCCAACAACCATGTCCTTAAGGATTGTTTTTGATGCAATTGAATCTACTACTGCAGCAGCCTTATCAGCTTTAACTCCGCCGTAGATTACTTTTTCCATGCCTGGAGCAACAATTTCTACAACAGGCTCGTATGAACATAGGCCCATACAACCTACAGAACGGATTTTTACATCCTTAAGGCCTTTTTCATCAACTATTTTTTTGAATTCAGCAATTGTAGCCTGAGCACCGGAAGCGTTACCACAAGTACCGGTTCCTACAATAATCTGAATTGTTTTTCCGTCACTAAACCAGCTGTTCATTTCGTCAAAAGAAGCTGTACGGAATTTTTTAAGTTCTTCACGTGTCATATTTTCCTCCAGTTCCTATTTGCGATATTTATCGACAATGCCGGCGAGCTGAGATTTTACGAGGTTACCGTAAACTTCGCCATTAACAGAAATTACAGGAGCAAGTCCGCAGCAGCCGATACAGCGTACACCTTCGAGGGAGAATTCGCCGTCATCTGTAGTAGACTGACCTTTCTTTAAGCCAAGAATGTTTGCAAGCTCGTCATAAAGATCCTGACCACCCTTGAGGTAGCAGGCTGTTCCAAGACAAACGCTGATCTGATTCTTTCCAGGCTTTTCGGTTTTAAAGAAATGATAGAACGAAACAACTCCGAATACGCGTGCAGCAGGAATTCCTGTGCGTTCTGCAACTTCCATAGCCGCTTCGTTAGAAATATAACCCTGTTCTTCCTGAACACGGTGCAAAATCATGATGAGATTTCCCGGTTTTTCCTTCCATTCTTCTATAAATGCAAGAAGTTCGGCTGAAAAAACGGATTTTCCGCTTTGTGCCATATATGCAATGCTCCTATAATGTGTATGATATTGCCTCGTCATTGCGAGCACGCAGTGCGAAGCAATCCACGATTTTTAATATTAAATAGCCTTTCTATTATAATGTATTTTTTTCTAAAAGTATATAGGACTAATTATTCGAAATCCATTCGTCTGTTCGGTTCAGGTAACGGTACTGGCGGCATTCGTTCATCCGGCCATTCTTAAAATATGTGTATTTATTGATATAAGACCGCTCGGTACATATATAATTAATTTCTTCGGCGTTCAGATGCCTTAATTGTTTTTCGACTATGTAAGTTGCATAGCCTTCTTTATCATAAGTAACCTGAATTTCGCGTGACTGATCCCATTCAGGCGAAAATCTATTTGTTTCAAGCTTTTTGAACCAGAAGGGCCGCCCGTTTTCATCAAAATCCCACCAGATCTGGACCACACCCGTATTTTCAAACTTTTCGTATATTATACGACCCTGTTCATCATATTTTATATAATGATTATCTTGTCTGATGATCCTGCCTTCCTCATCATACCAGATTTTATTGCCATAATAATTCTTTTCGTAAACAAGACGGCCTGCAGAATCAAACCTTTTTTCAATCAGGTCGTTCTTATAACCGCGGTTATTTGTATAAGTATAGCTTCCGTCATCGGCATATTCATATTTTTCCCAGGTACCGTCCGGTACTTTTTCTTCAAAAACCGGTCTGTCTGATTTTTCTATGCCTTCGAGGAGCAGACGCATATATTCTTCTTCATCAGAAATAAGGTTTCCTTCTTCGTCATAGGAATAAAACTTTTCTTCCGGATAAGTCCTGTCCCCGGCAGTATAAACACGGATCAAACGACCCTGCTCATCATATTCAGCCTGACGCGACTCGGCATTCCACAAATTAGGTTCATCATAGTCGCCAAATTTTTCAAAACCTTCAAAAAATATTTCCCGTCCCTCTTCATCAAAAATATAATGATCCGAAAGTGTATATTCTATTTTCCCCTTTTTGATTGAATTATTCGAAGCCTCCGTAGAAGCACAGGAAACAAGTGATAGAAAAATCAGAACAAGAACTGTATAAAATGAAATCTTTTTCATAAATATATATTATCCCTCGAAAAACGGATTTAAAATCTTGATGCCCTCGACAACCTGGCCGTTTGTAAGATCTTCTGAATAGCATATTACACAACCAGATTGAATAGCTGCCGCCCCCTGAGAATAATTATTCTGTTCTCTAAAATATTTTAATGAATATAACATCACCAAGAGTATAATGTAATCTTAGTGATGTTTCAAATATTATTTACTATTTTTGTAAATTTTACTAAACAACAAGGTTAGTTTTTTGTTATTGCTGCTATAGCATCACTGGTATATGATGAACAGACCTGAAGGGTTGGGTCGGAATATGTTCTTATTTGAAAAACAAATTCTGATCCTTTACACAAATCATTTAACAGGAACGAAGTTGGTTTATCTTCATCATCATAATAAATTGTTGCGAGCACAGCTTCCTGGGATTCTGGTGTAGGGCTAGGAGGATCGAAGGCTAATATCCCTTTTGGCCAGCAAACAACTTTAGTGACAAAATAATTACCGCCAGGGTATTTCCAGTTAACTTTTATACTGTTGTCTGTTACTTCAAACGGATTAAAACCAGGCCCTCCTGGAGCTGTATAGAAAGACACTATAACTGGTGCTGCTTCTTTGTCAGCTTCATCCATGGCAACAACCTTAACATCATATTGTGTTCCTAATGCTAAATAATCACTTATATAATAAGATGAATCCGTAGTCGGATTTTCTGAATTATTCGGCCTTTGAGGAACCGTCCATTGTGCTTCTGAACTTTTTTTGTAACTAACCTTATATTTTGCGGCTGTACCAGACCAGGTTATTATATTTCCTCTACACACCAGATCTGAAACAGGATAGAGTTCTACAGGTGCAGCGGCGGTTTTTACAGTTATTCCTTCTCCGCAATTAGTTTCCTCTCCATATTTATTTACAGTTTTAAAGTAAAATGTATAATTTCTATTTGGAGTTAATCCTGTTATTATAACAGAATTTGTATTATCACCACTTGACGTTTTTATAGGTATTCTATCTGCTGCAAAACCATAATTGTAAGAAACTCTGTAATAATCAATTTTTCCAGTAGGATTTGCAGGCGGATTCCAGGTAATTTTCACGTTATCAAAACCAATATCAGTATTCTTTATTTGAACAGTATTAATCGTTGGAGGAACAAGATTTTTAGTTGTGGCAAAACCCTTTGCTATAATATAACTACTAGAAAAATTTTCATTAGTTGCAAATTCAAAATCATACCCTTTATCTTTTTTAAGACCTGTTATTGTTAAGCTGGTATATGGATTAACCACAGAATCTGAAGTCCAGTCATCTGCACTGACTTCTTTATATCTATAATAAAGTGTATCTGTATAACTACCACTCCAGCTAAAAGTTACTATACCTTTAGAATTTACTGTATCTATAGTAGAAGTTGCCCAAAGCCCTTTTAATCTTGAACTTTTTTGAGGATCAAAATATATGATGTCTGAATATCGTATATCTGTACTACTTTGCTTGGCACGAATCTGATAATAGCCACTAGAAAGATTTATAGTTTTGACCTCAATACTTTTATTGCCTACTCCTTTTGTTAAATTAATGGAAGATTGTTCAGTAGCATAGTCCAAACTACATGGGATAACCTGATTCTCTATAGTTTGTGTTCTTACTCTAGAGCCCCTGTACAAAGATAAATCCCAGTCTTTAAGTTCTTCTGGAACATAATAAGATAAGGTGCTGTTAGTTGAATCTTTATATTGTATATTGAAGTCAGAAACACGAATAGAAGGATCTACTGTTGTTGTCGCACTTATACTACTTTCGTTGGATAAAACTCCATCTTTACTTGTATAAACTTTAATAATATATGTGGTATTTGTTAAAAGCCCATTAGCAGTAAAAGATATAGAACTACTTTCATTTTTTTGAACTCTGGCAGTTACCGGCTGCACATCAGAAGAAGCATTGTCCTTAATCCATTTTACTATATAATAATCAAAATCATCAGAAGAAGGGGGATACCAGCCAAATGTAGCAGTTGCCATTGTAGGAGTTCCAATCAATTGCAGTTCACTTACCGGTTCTGGTCTATCCACACCGGCACCCGGTTTCTTTATTACAACTTCAGTTTCTACTATCTGGCTGTTGTCGCAGGCATATCCATATTTATTGGTTACAAACTTAAAACGATAGCGTTTATTTTCTGTAAGGCCGGTAATGGTTGGTTTTCCTTCATCATGCCCATTATTATAATTGACAGGGCCTTCCCAATCTCCCAGGTTACCATCATCATCATACATTGCATACCAGATGTCTATACTCCAATAAGCATCATGGTTCTTTACAGTACAATCAAACTGAACAGAATTGGCAGTTACAACAGGATAAGAAGCAAAGCCTTTAATTCCCTGCGGCTTACCCCAAACCGTCAGAGACGTATTAGAAAATGTGCTTTTGTTATTGTAAGTAAGACTGTTGTTTGTATATTTTGTATTGTTTATTACTTCCTTATTCACAATATATTTTAACGAAATAGGATAATTAATACCCATAACAGCAAAGAGTTTTACATTACCATCCGTATTACTCGGGTTATAAATAAATGTATTATTTCCTATATTTGAAAATTCATGAACGGTATAAGAAGATCCAGAAAAGGTCGAACTTATACTAAAAGTATCACAAAAGCTGACATCGTCTGAAGAAGTAATTTTAAAAACACGGGAAAACTCATCACATGATACAGACAAATTATTTACATTTACATCCGGTTTAGTATTTTTAAGAAAATAATAGGTGTTTAAATTTTTAGCCTTATCCTTTAATTCAACCTTAAGTTCATAAGACGAGTTGTTTTCAAGGTTAGAAATAACCTGATTAATTCTCCAGTAAGGATCTGAGTCAGATACATAAGTTTTGGAAACATCTGTTATAGCAGCAGCTTCTGTCCAGTCATCCCAATCTGGATTATCCGTAGGCACTGCTTTTCTGTAATATATAGTTGTCGTATCTTCTTCTTCTCCATAAACTTGAAAATTACACGATATTTTTGCCGCATCAGAAGTTGAACCACTGCTTTCCAGAAAGTATTTTTCATTTATATCGCTTCGTTTGATTTCCGGAGGAGTCACATCCATGCTTACATAATAAGGATCAGAATCTATATGATTACCCGTTTTATCATAAGCAGTAAGTTTAAATTTATATTTCTTACTTTCATCAGGCAAAGAATTTAAAACACATTTATAGTATTTCTTCTTGTCATCAGCAATGTTGCCTTCTATTGCATTACCAAAGGTTGCATAAGAACCTTCGTTGTTTTCATATTTAAGAGGAAATGTTTTTAGGGGGTTTGCATCATCAGCAGCATCTTTTTCATATAACTTTAAATCAAGCTCATCACTCGGGCCGCTTCCTTCATCTACTGTCGAAACCCTAAGAAGGATTGCTTTATTTTTATTTAAATATACCTGATTTTGAGCAGAAAAGCTTGTTGGAATAATATCGCCTTCGTTGTTAAGAATATTAATCTGAGCAAAAGAAGGATTTACAGTATCCGTCTTTTCATTAACCCAGAAAATCCATTTGTGGACGCTGCGCATGCCTATGTCTTTTTTGTAGTTTTTGGCTTTCTGCTCGTAGGTGTAAAAGAAATCGCGGTTCAAAGATACCTGAAAACCGGTACCACTTGGCGGCAGATTACTTTTCTTTGGCGGAATTATGAGTCTTCTTGGGTCTTCAAAGCGAGGGGCATCAAAGTATTCAAGAAGATTTCCGTAGTTTTTATTGTGAATGATCGAAATATTCTTATAAATTATTTCTGTGTTTTCACCGGTCTTTTTGTAGTAGCCGTAATATCTGGTCTGAGTGCCATTGGCAGTTGTAAAAGTATATGCAGGAAGAAAGCCGTTAAATCCTGCAGTTTTCTTTATTTCTGGTATTTCTGCATCTGTATAATAAATGGAATCTATTTCCATGTCGCGGTCAAACAAAACCTGAATGCGGGAATCTCTAAAAGCACCGTTTCCGTCATAAGTTGGAGTTGCAGAAATAATCTGCGGACGTTCAACCACAACCGGTTTTAAGATTAGCTTTACGTTAGGGTCATCCGGAAGCTTTACAACCTGGCAGGTAGTTTCGTCGTCGCCGGTTCTTGCAATTTTAAGATATTCGCCGTTTGGAATAAGCTTGCCGGTCGTCTTGTCATAAATTTCCCAGCTTATAAAAGCAAAGTCTGCATCCGGGTCAAAAGAAATATCAAAAACATCTGTGGTTTTTTTCTGTGCTTCGCCACCGGCCGGCTTTTTAACAGCACCTGTTCCTTTCTGGGCTTCTACCAGAATGCGATAGGATGGTGCATTTTCATAGGCAATCCGATCTTCCAGCTGCTTTTTTACATCTGCACCTTCAATAAAATTTTTACAGCCCGGGAGCATTATACAAAAGAGCGCCCCCCCCCCACACACACAACATTGTCAGAATCAAATTTGAAAGTCTCTTTTTCATGTCGCCTTCTCCAGTAGATATATAGAATATAAAATTATACCATTACAACAGCGGATTTGTCGAATGTTTTTTTATATAGTAACTATATCTCAGACCGGCCGCGGAAGCTTAGGGAGAGGGTGCGTTTGTCTATGTATTCGAGGTCGCCGCCTACGGGGATGCCGGTGGCAAGGCGGGTTACTTTTGGGGATGGCTCAAGACCAAGTTCGGTTATGACTTTGTTTATGTAAAGTGCGGTTGTGTCGCCTTCTACGGTCGGGTTGGTGGCAATAATAACTTCTTTAATGCAGGCGTCGGGGTCCTGGGCTGCAGTTTTTATGCGGGCCAGAAGCTGGTTTATTGTAAGCTGTGCAGGGCCTACTCCTTCCAGAGGTTTTATAAGGCCGCCAAGCACGTGGAAAAGACCGCGGTATTCGCCGTAGGACATGATTGTGCTTACATCCTGGCTCTGTTCTACAACGCAAAGCTGGGTTTTATCGCGTAAAGGATCGCTGCAGACAGGGCACGGGTCAGATTCTGTCCACATGCCGCAGACTGAACACGGTTTGATTCTCTGCTTGAGAGTTCCAAGATTCTGCGAAAAACGGTTTACATACGAATCTTCCTGGGTCAAAAGCCAGTTTACCATGCGCATGGCACTTTTTTTGCCAATGCCTGGCAGGCGGGAAAAATCGGATGTAAGTTCGTCAAATGCGTTCATATTGATTAAAGTCCCAGAGCTCCCAGATCCATGCCGCCAAGAAGTGAGGCAGACTTTGTTTTTATAAGCTCCTGAACATTGTCGCAGGCTGCCTTGTGTGCTGCTATAATCAGATCTTCCAGCATCTGAACGTCGCGGTTGTCTACGCAGATTGGGTCCAGCTTGATGCCGACCATTTCAAATTTTCCGTTGAGCGTTACTGTTACCATGCGGCCGCCGCTGGAGCCTTCGGCACGAAGATCTTCAAGCTCATGCTGAAGCTTTTCGCTCTGTTCTTTTATAGCCTGTGAGTTTTTTAACAAATCAAATGGGTTCATAATTTCCTCTTTATTTATATTAAACTACGGTTCCCTTAAAAGCATTAACCAGAGAATCTACCTGCGATGGAAGCGATTTTGTTTCTTCCTGCTGGGCTGGTTCCTTGTCTGCCTGTAAAACTGTAAAGGTCATAGGCTTGCCGCAGATGTTTGAAATGCGTGCCGCAACCTTATTCATATCTCTTGTTAAAGTCTGGATATCAAGCTCTCCGGAGGTTGTTGTTTCCACATTGTCAGCGCTTACCTTCCACAAGCCTGTGCGTTCCAAAGCAGAAGCAATAAAGCCTTCGTTTACAGAAAGCTCTGCAATAACACTGCCTCGGAGCTGGGCAATGGAAATCTGGCGGCCGTCTGCTGTAGTTATAAATTCATCAAGCTGAGCCGGAGCTGTAGTTTCGTCTGATTCCTGTTTTTTGAGTGCGTCCTCGTAAGAAGCAACTGCCTCTTCTGCCTGAAGCTTTTCTTCAAATTCAGGATCTTCATCCGGAGGAGTCTGAGCATTTGCCCAGCCGTCATCCATGGTGTCTGCCGTCACTGATTGTTCAGGCGGCAGTGATCCGCCATCAGGAAAAGGGTTTGGAGTCTCCTCTGTCTGAGCAGGGGTCTCGCCTTCTTCTTCGTCATCGTCACCACCGGTCATAAAAGAAGAAAACCTTGGGAAATCCGGAGGAAGTCCATCCGGCATCTTACCGGTTGGTTGTGCGTCAGAAGCAGGGGATGATTCCGGCTCCGGGGCTGATGGTGCAACAGTTGTTCCCGCTCCCGCCAGAAGCTTCTGGGCCGCATCAACAGCCTTTTTAACTTCCATATTAGAAACATAATCTTTGAGCCAGCATATGCGGGCAAAGGTAAGTTCAATTTCGTAACGTGGTGAAAGTGAATAACGGATATCACGGTAAAGCTGCAGGAAAATTGAAAGTCCGCGTTCAATCTGAATCGGGCTCCAGGCATCAAGAACTGCCTTGCTGTAGCGTTCAACAGAGTTTCCAAGCAGAGCCTCTTTTGTCACACCGTTTTTGATAAGAAGCAGACTGCGGAGGTAATCTGCACTGTTAGAAATAAGCTGTTCGATTGAAACTCCGTTCTGAAGGAATTCATCAAGACAGGCAAGAACTTCGGTAGTTTTACCCTGAGCACAATTTTCAAAAACAGTATTAAGGCGGTCAATTCCAACAAGACCAAGCTTGTCGCGGATTTTTTCGTAAGTAATGTGTCCGTCGCTGAATGCTACAACCTGATCAAAAAGTGTATAGGCATCGCGCATTGAGCCGGTTGATTCACGTGCAATCCAGAAAAGTGCTTCGTCATCGGCTGTAATTCCAAGCTCAGCCGCTGCATCGGCAAGGCATTCCTTAACCTTATCAATTGCAACCAGACGGAAATTATACTGCTGGCAGCGTGATTTAATTGTAGCCGGTACCTTCTGAAGTTCAGTTGTAGCAAAAATGAATACAACATACTCAGGCGGCTCTTCGATAGTTTTGAGCAGCGCATTAAAAGCCGAGCCCGAAAGCATATGAACTTCGTCGATTATATAAACCTTGTATTTGCTTGAAGTTGGAGGAAACTGAATTTCGTCCTTAATCTGGCGGACATTTTCTACAGAGTTGTTGGAAGCTCCGTCTATTTCGATTACATCAAGAGAAGCTCCCTTTATAATTTCCTGACAGTTAGAGCAGGTACCACAAGGGGTTTCTGTCGGCCCGTTCTGACAGTTAAGGGCTTTTGCTAAAATACGCGCAGTAGAAGTTTTTCCACATCCACGAGGACCCGAAAAAAGATAAGCATGCGCGATTTTACCGGATTTTATAGAATTTTTAAGCGTAGCCGCAACAAATTCCTGACCTACAAGATCATCAAACTGCTGAGGCCTGCGTCGAGTAGCTGTTACTTCATATGACATATTTGAAGTATACACTACCTTCTGTTTTTCAACAACCTCAAGCTATTCAAAACCGCCAGAATCGTAACGCCTACATCGCCAAAGACGGCTATCCACATGTTGGAAATGCCAAGGGCACTCAGCAGAAGGATGGCTACCTTAATGCCTACGGCACCGTACAGGTTTTCGTAGACTATGCGCAGGGTGCGGCGGCTTATTTTGATGCCGTCTACTATCTTGCTTGGCTTATCTTCCATGATGATGATGTCAGCGGCTTCTATGGCAGCATCACTACCCATGGAACCCATGGCAATTCCGGCGTCGGCACGGGCAAGAACAGGAGCATCGTTAATTCCGTCACCTGCAAAGATAAGGGAACCGCGTTTTTTACCGCCCTTTGAAAGGTCTGCCATAAGCTCTTCTACCTTGGCAAGCTTGTCGGCACTAAGAAGCTGGCTGTAGGCTTTTTTAAGTCCAAGTTTGGCGGCTACGGTGTGGGCAGCGCGTTCGTTGTCGCCAGTGAGCATAACTACATTTTCTACGCCTATTTTTTTGAGGCCTTTAACTGTTGCTTCGGAGTCATCTTTAATTTCGTCGCTTATTACAATGTGGCCGCTGTATTTTCCTTCGCTTGCTACGTGGATTACAGTACCGTCCTGGTGTTCTGCGCAGTCGCTGTAAGCAATGCCAAACTGGTCCATAAGCTTTGTGTTTCCGGCAAGTACTTCCTTACCGTTTACCAGAGCCTTAATTCCCTTGCCTGCAATTTCTTCTACGTTTTCAAGCTTTACGTTGTCGCAGCATTTGTCGTGATGTGCAGCCTTGAGCGATGCAGAAATAGGATGTGTAGAAAACATTTCTGTATGAGTTGCAAGTGCAAGCAGCTCTGTCTCTGTGATTGCTTCGTCGGTTGCGTGAATGTGTGAAACAACAAAGTTTCCTTTTGTAAGGGTACCGGTTTTATCAAATACCGCTGTCTTGGTGCGGCCAAGTGCTTCCAGGTATACACTACCCTTTATAAGGATTCCCTTACGGGCAGCAGCCGTAATACCACCGCAGAACGACAGTGGAATAGAAATTACAATTGCACAAGGACAGCTTACTACTAAGAACATGAGTGAACGGTAGAACCAGGTTGTCCAGGTGTCGTGCCAGCCCCAGTTGCCGGTTTTAAATCCGATTATGAGGCTTGGAATTATTGCAAGTGCGAGGGCAGAATAAACTACGATTGGTGTATATACTCGTGCAAAGCGTGTTACAAACTGTTCTGATTTTGTCTTGTTTTCTGTTGCGTTTTCTACAAGCTCTAAGATGCGTGAAAGTGCTGAATCTCCTGCGTGACGAGTTGTGCGGATTTCCAGAACTCCCTGCTTGTTGATTGAACCTGACAAAACTTCGCTGCCGACAGAAACATGTCGCGGAATGCTTTCTCCTGTAAGGGCAGAGGTGTCTACAAAGCTGTCGCCGTCTACTACAACTCCGTCAATAGGGATACGGTCGCCCGGCTTTACGATGATTACAGAATCGGTTTCTACATCATCCGGTGCTACCTCGCGGGTTTCGGTACCAACTTTAAGTGTTGCGTGATCCGGACGCAGCTTTGCAATTTCTTCGATTGAATCGTGGGATTTTTCAAGTGCATAGTCTTCAAACTTTTCGCCAACCTGATACAAAACCATAATGGCAGCGGCTTCAGGAAATTCTCCAAGACAGATTGCTCCGATTGAAGAAACTCCCATCAAAAAGTTTTCGTCCATAAGTTCGCCGTGCAAAAGTCCGTGAATTGCATTTACAAGTACGCCTTTTCCACAGATGATGTATGCTACAAAGCAGCAGATCATAAGTGCAAGCTCAAATATATCTACACGAATGCCGGGAATACTCAGCCCCGCAAGTCCAGGGAACCAGGCATCCATCGGCAGGTGCTCCAGCAATTCAGCCAGCACAAAAAATACCGCCGCAATGATGATAGCCTTTACACTAAGCTCATGCTCTTCGCCATGGTCATGATGATGGTGGTCATGGTCGTGATGATGATCCATAATATTACTCCTTATGTCATTGTCGGGCTTGACCCGACAATCTATTTTCAGTTGAGATTCCCGGGTCAAACCCGGGAATGACGCTAGATTTCCAGAATATGCTCTATTCCGCATGCAAGAATCTGTTCTACATGCTCGTCGGCAAGCGAATAATAAATTTCTTTACCGTCGCGCCGTGTTTTTACAAAGTTAGAAACCCTGAGCACTTTAAGCTGGTGCGAAACCGCCGAGGCACTCATCTTTACGCGTTCTGCAATATCGCCCGCACAGAGCTCGCACTCCTTAAGGGCATACAGAATTCTGAACCGCGTAGAGTCTCCAAACACTTTGAAAAAATCGGCACAGGCAAAGATTGTATCTTCGCTTAAAACTTCATTTTCATTGTCATTCATACATTTGAATATACATTCAATTGAACAAACATTCAAGTGTTTTCTAAAAAAATTGTGAAAAAAGTGACTTTTTTTGCAGGTATTTGTATAATAAAGCCCATGGACGACAAAGAATACTACAGTTTAATGAACCGTTCCTCTTCCTGGTCGCTGCAGCAGGCCCTCAAAAAAAAGAAGTCTGACACCGGCAGCACAGACAAAACAAAAAAGGCATCCCCTTTACCAGGAGATGCCTCTACCTACGCCGGCCTGGAATTACGCCAGGGCTCCGCAGACGCCCAGATGCTTATGGAAAAGCAGCAAAGCTGATTAAAAATCATTTAATTGAATACCGGGGTAATACTAAAATTACGAATAATTAAAAGATCTTTGAAAACCTGTTTTGGTCCATTATTACCACTTTCTGTAGCCACAAGAGAAGTATTGTAACACTGGAAACGTAAATCATTAACATAAGGAGCTTCTGCTTTGCCATAATTCTTTATTTTGGCAAATACAAAGGTTCCCATTGTTCCTGTATTATCCAGTGTCCAGGTTTTGCGGTTGCCTGTATTCGTTATTCCATTAATAGCATCCTGACTTAATGGATGATACCAAGGATCATTTTCTTCTCCATATGTAGTATTATCATATAATTCTGCATTAAACACAGCGCCGGAAACACTTCTTGCAGTTGCAGTTTCCCAAGGGTCAAGTTCTACTTTTCCACCTATTGTAACACTTAAATTACTTGTGTCTGTCACAATTGTTTTTCCTTCAAAGAAAGATGTCAAATCATAGTTTAATTCGTATCGCTTATCTTCACCATCATATGTACTGAACAAAGCATAAACCTTTTCTTCTGCCGGGTAAATCTTATACAGAATATTAGCCATACCAGAAATATAATTTGCTCCACCTGAATAATCCAAATATAACTGCAGATACTTTTCATCTCCATTTAACATATTAGCAGGCATGATTAACAACCCGCCTGTAGACTGATTTACTGTAACATTCTTGTTATACCTTTCACTGGTTGAAGGATTCTGTGTTTTCTGGAAACTATATTGTAAATTTACAGTGCCAAATATATTATCAGCAGAACCATCCACCTGTAATTGTTTCATATATAATACGAAAACAATGGTTTCACCCTTTTGAACCTTATGATTTCCTATTATATTTTCAAATGGAATCATTGCAACATATCGTCCACCTACATCATTATCCTCATTCATCGTAAAAAGAACATTATCGGTTTTATTACCACCAAAACCATTCATATTCTTTGATATTTTCAAATAATAAGAATCACCAGAAATTAAATAATCGTTGTAACGCATAACTGTAGCGAAATGTGCATCATCATCTGAACCTTTAATAATATCCAAAATAGATTGTTTTTGATTTTGTGAATCCGGGTCTTTATAAATATCACACTTTCCAAAATCTATAAAATGGCTGCTTTCTACAGGAACCAGCTTTATATCTGTAACTGGATAAGAATTAATACCTACAGCACCAAAGTATATGGTATCTTCTCCATCTTTTTTTGCAAAACTATAAACAGGAGGTTTAGTTTTTTGAGTAGCTTCATCCCATTTATCACAAAGTTCTGAACAAGATGCTATCTTAGTTTCACTTTTACCATCTTTTGTATATGTTACCTGCAAACCTACGGTATCACCTCTAAATGATGAAACCTTCATTTCAACCGGCGTAGACGCATTTGCCTTAATACGAACATCGCTGCTTTCGCCGGAATAATTGATGGACCATTTTTCTTCCTGGACTTTGCCTTTTTCTTCATAAGAACTTAAAACATCAAGATAAATTGTATATCTCTGGCTTACAGGAAGCTTTGGGAAAGAAAAAGTCAAATCTTTTACGGCATTAACTACCGGATTTTCAACAACAAGTGTTGTGTTTCCGGACAGATTACTACTACTCTGTCCTACGTTTCCATTGGCACTGCTTGTGTATGATGTTTCCTGAGTCTGGCTTGCATAATAGCCTTTGGAACCCATAACCTGAACTATAACTGCTATCTTGGTAGAATTGCCTTCGCTTGTTTTTCCATTCCTTGCAGATGCTACCATGCGGACAAGCTGATTTCCAGGGATAGAAAATGATACATCACCGGTTTCGTCTGAAAGACCGTTTCCACACGAAGCAAGCACCAGAGCCATAGCAATAACAAATAAACCAAACAGTTTTTTCATAAAAAGACACTCCTCATAAATTAAGCAAAATCGAGTTACTTTTTAACATAACATTATAATTTTATACCATATAGATAAAATTTACAAACACTTTATGGCACCTGGTGCTTCGAGCCCTGCATTCAGCGCAGCGCATTCGGTTCCTTTTTCAAGTGCCTTTTTTATGTCGCCGGACTTAAGATATTCATAAACAAACCCGGCATTAAAGCTGTCTCCGCAGGCTATGGTATTTACAACCTTTACCTTTTGAACGGGACATTCATAAAAGGTTCCTTTGCTTGCAGCGAGCGTAGACTGAGAACCACGGGTAATTACAAAAATATTATTGTATTCAACGCTTTTAGCCTGGATATTCTGTGGGGTTGCTTCCTGCCCGAACGTAGCCTTAAATTCTTTTTCGTTGATTTTTACAATTGTCGGTACTGCAGATTTGAGCACCAGCTCCAGATCGTTTCCAATAAAATCGGCAAGTACGGTTTTACCTTTATCAAGCGCTATTCCGCAGATTGCAGCATAAATATCAGCGGGCCAGATTCCCTGGCGGCTACCCGCAAGCAGCAGCGCATCGCATTCATCAAGATTCTGTGTAACAAGCTTAAGGAGCTTTATATCTGCATTTTCCGGCATTTTTTCCGGAGCAGGCTCGCCTACCACAAGCTCTGTTACGGTTTGGTTCTTTTTATCAAGCAGGGTCCAGCATTCACGGATTTTTCCCGGAACAGATACATAATCAAGAACAATTCCGTCTTTTGCGGCAAGCTCTAAAAACTCTGCATCATTCATGCTTCCAAGCGGACAAACGGCACGGGCACAACCTTTTTGCAGCTGCTCTAAAACTCTGGCAGAATTTACTGCCTTGCCCGAAGCCCACAGCCCGTAATGATGTGAACGGTTTACTTCGTCAATATTAAGCTCTTCAAAGCTTACTGTCCTCTGATACGTTGCGCTAAGGCACACACAAAGAATCTTTTTCATAATCAAATAATAATTGCATTACGGCGGATTGTAAACAGCAGCTAGAGCAATTTGGGCTGCCAAAAACTCATTGAAACCACTTCCATTTTATAGTAGAATATTAACCTGTATAAAAACATACGGAGGATTTTTTTGATGAAAAAAATTACATCATTACTTACAGTAGTTGCTGCTGCTTTAGTGCTTGTTACAGGCTGTTCAGGTACTTCTACTAAAAATTATATTCTTGCAACAGGTGGTACAAGTGGAACTTACTATCCATTTGGTGGTGCCATTGCAAATGTATGGAACACAAAGCTTGAAAACATGAACGTAACTGCTCAGGCTACCGGTGCTTCTGCTGAAAACCTGCGCCTTATCAACAAGGGCGAAGCTGAATTTGCAATCGTTCAGAACGATGTTATGGACTATGCTTATAACGGAACTGATTTGTTTGCAGGCGAAAAGCTTTCTAACATCATGACAATCGGAACTATGTATCCGGAAGTTGTACAGATTGCTGTTTCTAAAGCAAGTGGAATTAAATCTGTTGCAGACTTTAAGGGCAAGCGCATTTCTGTTGGTGCTGCCGGTTCGGGTGTAGAATTCAACGCTAAGCAGATTATGGAAGGCTACGGTCTTACATTTGATGATATCAAAAAGAGCAACCTTTCTTTCAAGGAAAGTGCTGATGGTATTCAGAACGGAACTTTGGACGGATGTTTCATTACTGCCGGTGTTCCTAACGCTGCTTTGCAGGAGCTTGCATTCACAGCAGGTCTTACACTTATTCCTGTAGACGGAGCTGCTGCTGACAAGATCTGTGCTAAGTACGGATACTATACAAAGACAACAATTCCTGGCGGTACCTATAAGGGAACTGACGAGGATGTTGGTGCTCTGGCTATCATGGCTACATTGGCTGTAAGCTCAAAGCTTGATGAAAACACAGTTTATGATATGACTAAGGCCCTGTTCTCTAACCTTACAGAACTTGGAAACGGTCACGCAAAGGGTAAGGAAGTTTCTGCTAAAACAGCTATTACAGGTGTTTCAGTTCCATTCCACCCTGGTGCAATTAAATACTACAAAGAAATTGGTTTGATGAACTAATGCCTCGTCATTGCGAGGAGTGCAGCGACGTGGCAATCCATGAATAAAAAAAGTTTTTTTTTATTTACATCAATCATTTTTTTACTTGGAGGAGTGATTTTATTCGCTCCTTCAAAAACCGTCCTCGTAATTTACAACAGAAAAAATCCGGAACAAAGGGTTTATTCTGAACGGGGTTACCGGGACGGTTTTGTAATTTCGTATACACATTCTGTAAACAAAGGCCGCATTCACGACTTTTATACCTGCGACCAAAAAAACGATACACTTATTTTGCAGAGCATGCACTTTGTTTCTTACGGCGCCGGCATTCCAGAACCCGAAGAAGTTCCCGGTGCAACCTTTATAGCCATGGATGATTATTACATCATTTCCAATATCAACAGGGTACTTCCACGGCTTGCCATGGCGGTTGGTCTGATTGCAGATCATTCTTTTATAGCCACCAATATGAACGGTAATTACGAAAATAATTTTAATGATATAGAGGGCGAAGTTTTTCTTAAAAAATATTTTGCCCCGCAAACAAGCCTTATTTTTGAAGTGAAGAAAGTAAGTCCGGTATCATACTGGGCGCATAATATAGATTAGGAGAACCAAATGGACGAGTTTGAACAGACACAGGAAGAAGAAATCCAGCCTTCAAGCGGACGAATTGAAGAAATTCTGCCTACAACCAACGAAGACGAAATGAAAAAGCTTATGAAGGAGCTGGACCGCGAGCAGGCTTACCGTGAGCACAAATGCTGGAGACAGTATATTACTGTAATTGTTTCTTTTGTATTTGTATTTTTCCAGCTGTATGCAACAATTTCGGGACTAGTTACAGCCCAGGTTCTGCGTGCCACACACCTGGCTTTTGTTCAGCTGCTGGCATTTTTGCTTTTCCCTCCAACCAAAAAGAGCCCTAAAAATACTCTGCCGTGGTATGATATTCTGCTCGGCCTTGTTGGTGCTGCCTGCTGGATGTACATTGTCGGCGGTTATTCAGAAAAGTTCCTTGTATTTATCAATGGCGTTTTCAAGTCTAACCTTCAGCCGTTGTTTACCCGTGCCGGTGCTTATACAACCTTTGATATAGTTGTGGGAATTGTAGCAATCCTTATTCTGTTTGAAAGCTGCCGCCGTATAGTAGGTCTTCCTATTATGATTATTGCGGGTGTTTTCATTCTGTACGGATTTGTCGGCAAGTATCTGCCTGGTTTCTTGAATCACCGCGGTTACTCGCTCACACGTGTTGTTTCTCACCTGTTCTATACTACAGAAGGAATTATCGGAACTCCGATCGGAGCCTGTTCAACCTTTATTTTCCTGTTCATCATGTTTGGTGCGCTTCTGGAAAAAACAGGAATCGGTCAGTTCTTTATTGATGTATGTAACGCAATTGCCGGTGGAGCAAGCGGTGGTCCTGCAAAGGTAGCCGTTCTTTCGAGTGCGCTGCTTGGTACTGTAAGTGGTTCTTCGGTTAGTAACACAGTAGGTTCTGGTTCGTTCACAATTCCTATGATGAAAAAGCTTGGTTACAAGGGTGAATTTGCCGGTGCCGTAGAAGCCGCTGCCTCAACCGGTGGACAGCTTATGCCACCTATCATGGGTGCCGCAGCCTTTCTTATGGCCGAAAGCCTTGGTATGCCGTACATCACAATCGTAAAGGCCGCAATTATACCTGCAGTTTTGTACTTTGCAGGAATCTTTATTACAGTTCACCTGGAAGCAAAAAAGCTCGGGCTCAAGGGACTTCCAAAGGATCAGCTTCCTAAGGCTCTTCCACTCTTTCTCAAAAAAGGCTATATGATTCTGCCGCTCATCGTAATCATTTACTTTTTGTGCGCAGGCTTTACAGCAGTTTTTGCCGCTTTGATGGGTATTGTTGCCTGTCTTATAATCGGTGTTACAGTTTCTATCGTAGACTTTGCAAAGGGACGTAAACCAACCTTTGGCGGAAAAGACATTGTAGACGTTATCTGTGCCGCAGCCCGCAACATTATCAGCGTTGCAATTGCCTGTGGTATGGCCGGAATTATCATTGGTATTGTTACTTTGACAGGACTTGGTCTTAAGATGGGTGCCGGACTTGTTTCCCTTGCCCACGGTAAGCTCTTCCTTACACTGTTCTTTACAATGATTGCTTCCATCATTCTTGGTATGGGTGCTCCTACAACTGCTAACTACCTGATTACTTCTACAATTACAGCAGGTGCAATAATTCAGCTTGGTGTACAGCCTATTGTTGCTCATATGTTTGCATTCTACTTTGGTATTATTGCCGACGTTACTCCTCCGGTTGCCCTCGCAGCCATAGCGGGTGCGGCCATTGCCAAAGCCAAACCTATGAAAACGGCGGTCAATGCTACCAAGCTTGCCATAGGTGCGTTTATCATTCCTTATATGTGTGTATATAATCCTCAGATGCTCATGCTGGATGCAAAGCCTCTTGGTGTTATTATGATTATCATTACATCGCTCATCGGTATGTTTGGTATAAGCGTTGCACTTGAAGGATACGGATTTAAGAACACTGGTATTTTTACAGGAAGCGGAAAACCTGCCGGTCTTGTAGTTACCTTTGATGTTATTGAACGTCTGCTTTTTGCCGGTGCCGGTCTTTTATGTGTATTGCCAGAAACTAAAACCGATATTATAGGTCTTGGACTTATGGCAGTGCTTATCATCTACCAGCTTTTGTCAAAGAAGTTTAAGAAGGAGAATTAATAATGAAAAAAGTTCTTCTCGCTTTATTATTTATTCTTCTGCCGTTCTGTTTATTTGCAGAACCTTTTGGCCTTAAGATGGGAATGACTCTGGACGAAATTACAGAGGCTTCGGGCGGTACTAAGCCAAAGTACAGGGGCGATGACAGTTATTTTATCTACCCTGAAAAAAAGCATTCTCTTTTTAAGACCTATGTTGCTTTTGTTGATAATGAAAAAGGACTTTACTGCATCAGAGCCAAGACAGAAAAGATTCTTCTTATAAGCATTGTTGAATCTGCCTTTACTGAAATTTCTGGCCGCATTTCTAAAACCTACGGAGACCCTCAGGCAATTGATATTAATGCTCCGGGCTCTTACTGGGAATACATGCACTGGGGAGAAGGTTCTGTTTTGGGTGGAGATTTATGGGCAGAAAACTTAAAGGATAACCTTACCTGCGTCACACTGTATACAACTAAATCCTATAATGGTGAATACTACGTTATCTTACAGTATGACTTCTCCAACAAAAAACAGGTTGAAGATTCGCAGGATATGGTTTTCTAATTTATAGTCTTATCTAAAAAGCTGGGTAAATCCCTCGGCTTTCTTAACGGCTGCTTCCAGCGTCATTCCTGCAAAGGATTGAGCACCAAGGAGGCGGCCGCTTTTTTTATCGTCTACAAAAGCACCAACTACAATGCCCGGAATTACACTGTCAGGGTCATTTGGAGCATTTGGTCCGCCAAGGTCTGTACGGCACCAGCCAGGATCTGTAAGGTTTATGCACACGTCTGTTCCGTCGAGCTTGCCTGCAAGATCGGAGGTAACCTTGTCTAAGGCTGCCTTACTTGCACTGTAGCCTGCCTGCTCCGGTTCGTTACGGATTCCGCTTGTGGTGTTGATTACACGTCCAAAGCCGCGCTCAATCATTTTTGGAATAAAGTGATAGCACAGCATCATAGGTGCAATTGTGTTTATAACAAAGCTTGTTGAATAATCTTCTGCCGGAGTTTTCCAGTAGTCTGTGCGGTATGCAATCTGAACTGCTGCATCGTTGAACAGAATATCTACAGGTTTTCCGCGGCTGTCGATCTCTTTAATCATTGCTTCTACCTGTACAAGGTCGCTCAATTCTGCGGCAATGTCATAGGCTTCTACGCCCATAGCTTTTACTTCTTCCAGCACTGCCTTTGTATGCTCAAGCGAGCGGCTGTGAAGAATAAGGTTGCAGCCCTGCCCCGCCATAAATTTAGCAATTCTATAACCGATACCACGGTTAGCACCGGTAACCAGTGCCCATTTTCCTTTTACGTCTGTCATTGTTGCTCCTGTAAGATAGATTCCCGGGTCAAGCCCGGGAATGACAATAATCAAGCCCGGGAATGACAATAATCAATCTCGAAAATGACGGTGGTCAAGCCCGGGAATGACGCTGTTTGACTTTCTTAAATATACATTACATTCTCTAAAAAAGGCGATATAATCTCTTGAATTATTGAATGAATCTATTTTGGCTGGCGCAGGGAGGCCGGACAGCTAAGTTATTTTTCACTTGCCGAATTTGTGATTTTTTATTAAATTTACTATATAGAATGTCGGGTCGCCCTTCGACAAGCTCAGGGACCGCTTGACATGACATTGTTTAATACGAGGTAAAATATATGAAAATTAAACCATTAGCAGATCGCGTACTGGTAAAGAATGACAAAGCAGAAACTAAGACAGCCGGAGGACTTATTATTCCTGAGGCTGCACAGGAAAAAACTCAGACTGCAGTTGTTGTAGCTGTAGGCCCTGGAACTGACGAAGTTAAGATTACACTTAAGAAGGGTGACCGCATTATGTATGATAAATATGCAGGAACTCCGGTTAAGATTGACGGCGAAGATCATTTGATTCTTCGTATGAATGATATTATTGCTGTGATTGAGTAGAAAGCTTTTCTTTAAGCAACGATGCCCTTACGTTATCAGGATACAATAAGATTGCGTATTCTGCAGAACGGAGGGCATTTTTTTTGTCTCCCTCGGCGGCATACACTTCGGCAATTCGATAGAAAACTTCGGAACGGATATAATTGCGGCTTTCGCGTCCTGCAGCCTTGCCGTACAGATCAAGTGCATTATCCTTTCTGCCGGTAGAAAAATAAATATCTGCAAGGTTCATACACGAAACTGTAGAAACAGCCGGCGAAACAATTCCCTGAAACAAAACGCCACCGCTTTCGTAAACACTGTATTCATAAAGGCGGAGTGCTTCATCATATTTTTTAAGGTCTGTCGCAAACCAGGCGGCAAATTCTGCCATGCGCACATCCATAACAGAAAGGTTTCGTTCAACCTGAATCCAGAAATCCTGTTTTTCATCAAACTTTAAAGCGGTAGAAACATACTTCTGGAACAAGGTCCAGGCATCGTCCTTCTGGTTTGTCCTGAGCAAAAAGCTGAGCACATATTCAACAAGCAGGGTCTGGTACTTTTCTTCTTCGGAATAATTGTTTTCCATTTCCAGCCAAAGGTCTGCGGTTTTATCCTTTACGCTGAAAGAAGAATCCATTTTATATTTAAGGTCCAGCCTTGCAATTGAAAGATAAGGATCCTTTGTTCGGGCAAGAGCATCATCCAGACGGTAAAGTGCATCGCTAAGAGGAATCTTTCGCCTGTTGTCATATTTTTCCATGGAAAGTGAACTTATGCCGTTCTGCCTCAGGTTTTTGATTTCTACAGATTCCTGGCGCTCTTGATTTGACTCGTACGCAAAGTCTGAATAAAGAATGAGTGCCGAAACATTGTCCGGCCATCGGTTGACTGCATAAAACAAAAGGTCTGCACAAGAATCATCTTCGTACTGATTTCTTGCATAAATGGCGCTGTTTACAACAATAGAAGAAAGCAAAAGTTCATCCTGCGGGCTAAGCTTTTCCATTGTATCAAGACGGCATATAAGCTCCTGGCGTTTTGCCTCCGATTGCTCCATCTCGGAAACAGCCATGTAAGCATCAGACTCAAGCGCAATCTGCTTTACCTCTGTTACCCTGTTTGTACGTCTGCTTGCCATATCCGGATAATCTGCAAAGAAGGCACGCGAAACTTCCAGCGCCTGAATTGCTTCGTAATATTTTCTGGCATCATACAAAACCATTGCCCAGAAGTAGGCGTCGTCTGCATCTGCAAAAGAAGAAGGCAAAAGAGAAGCGGCGTTTTCGAAAAGTCCTTCCTTAAGATTAAATACAGCACAGTTACGGATCCAGATCGGGTTCAAACTTCCGCGGTAAGCGTCCAGATAAATTGAATAATATTTTGAATCCTTGAAAAATTCCTGATTTCCGTTTCCGGCTTTTTCTGCATCACGTCTGGCAGTTTTAATTACAGCCTCTGAATAAACAGAACCGTACTTGGTGCCCCGCAATTCTTCGGAAAGTTTTTTGGCTTCGTCCAGCTTGTCGTGGCGCAAAAGATATGTTGAATAAACTGCCAGAAGCTCTGGGTTATGAGAATTTTTCTTGAGTGCTTTTTTGATGATTTTTTCGGCCTTGGCTTCCTCGCCTATCCGTGCATAACGCTTGTATACTCCGATATAGGACCAGGAATCATAAACCTGTTTTTCTATTTTTTTAAGTTCCTTTACTGCATCTGAAAACTGATTGTCGGCAATTAGGATATCTACCATTTCAAAATGGCTTGTTAACGACTTTTGCTCTGCCTTGAGGGTACATGAAAAAAGCGCACCCGAAAACAGAGCAATTATCAGAAGAACTGAAATAATGAATGTTGTCTTGTTTCTAAACTTCTTTTCCAATCTTATCCAGTACTGCATTAATAAACTTATAGGAATCTTCGAGACCATATTCGCGTGCAATGTTCACTGCCTCATCAATTACGATTTTTGGCTCTGAACCTGCCTGAAATTTCATTTCGTAAATACTTGTGCGCAGAATGGCCAGCGAAACCTTATTTATTCTTTCAAGAGTCCAGTTGGCAGAAAGATGAGTTTTAATCAATTCATCAATTTCGGCAACGTGCTCTACAGTTCCAGAAATAATTATACTTGCAAAAGTGGTTTCTTCAACAGGAGAGTCTGCAGGCTTGGTATCGCCGCCAAGCCATGAAAATTTGAGAAGATCTTCCAGTGCCGAATGACTTACATCCCAGGAATAAAGCGCCTGAAATGCAAGTATTCTTCCTTTTCTTCGTGACATTATTCTCCCCAGTTGAGCAGCTTGTCCAATGCTGCACCAGTTTTCTTTTCTTCAACATATTCCGGCTTGCGGAGTTCTGTTGCAACTTCCTGTGCAGCCTGCTGGATATAAGCCTGAGCCTTCTGCTGAGCAAGATTCTGGCGGATATATTCGTAAACAGTTACTGTAGAATCAGGGCTTACAATGTCGCTGAGAGAAAGCATCTTTGCGGCATATTTATCTGTAAGCGAAAGGAAAATATATGCTTCGGCAGTATCATTCAAATCAGAAACATAACCCTTATCCTGATCGTAAACATAAAGAATGCTCTGATATGTAAGTCCGATTGTATTAGCACCTGCTTCTGTTTTTGGCAGAATACCTTCGGATGCAGAATAGTCTGATCCGGAAATCTGTGACTGAGTGATGATCTGCTCTTTTGTCATTTTCTTATCGATGAACTTGTTGCGAAGTTCGTTTGCTCTGTTCTTGGCAGCGTCGGCATTTGTTCCCTTTGGTACTACAACAACAAAGAGTTTAACCATATCACTCCATACAAAAGAAGCCTTGTTTCCTTCGTAGAAACCACGAATTTCGGCATCTGATGGAACCTGCTTCTGAATTTCTTCCTGTTTTACAGAAATTACATACTGCTGTGCAATAAGCTGATTCTTAAGGTATGCCTTGTAATCTGCAACGTTCATACCTGTCTGCTTAAGAAGTTCAGCATCCAGGGTTGTATTTTTTTCCTGTTTAAGAAGGTCATTCAGCTGTTTTTCGGTAACAAGAGCACCTACAGACTGGCTCATTGCCTGCATAAAATACTGGTCTACAGAGCTATCAGGAATAGTAATACCGGTTTTTGCAGCTGCCTGAAGCACGAGTTTTTCATCAACAAGTGCGTTAAGTACCTGCTTTTTCTGATCCAGAGTAAGCTTCTGGCCAAGCTGTTTTTCGTAAGTATCACAGCGTGTTTTGAGCTGTTTTACAGTTATTGTTTCAGGTTTGGTGTATTTAACAATAACAAGAGGCTGCAGGTCTGACTGAGCAAAAGCGGCACCTGTTGCCATTAAAAGTACTGTCAATGCAAGAATAATTTTCTTCATAAAAAACCTCATTTATATTTCTTTTATATTAACAATTTTTATTTTCGCGGGTTACAAGATCCCGAAACAAGTTCGGGATGACATGTCATTGCCGGGCTTGACCCGGCAATCTCTTTATTGCTCCAGTGGCAAACCACCAGAAATAACTGCACGAATACGGCGGACACCGGCAGAAGAGCTCTGCTCCTTCTGAATCTTAAAGTCACCGATCTGGGCAGTGTGCTGAACGTGAGGGCCACCACAAACTTCCTTGCTGAACCAGTCGTTGTGAACATCGCGGCCGATTGTGTAAACCTTTACGTCTTCGCCATATTTATTTGTAAACAAAGCACGGGCACCTTCTGCCTTGGCCTTGTCGAGCGGCATTACTTCCATTGTAACAGGAAGATCTTCTTTAATCTTTTCGTTTACAATGTCTTCTACCTTTTTGATTTCTTCCGGAGTCATCGGACGTTCAAAAGTAAAGTCAAAGCGCATACGCTCGTTGTTGATATTTGAACCTTTCTGAGCAACCTGATCGCCAAGTACATTTACAAGTGCCTGCTGCAAAAGGTGTGTTGCAGTGTGATATTTTGTAGTAACTTCTGACTGTTCAGCAAGACCACCCTTAGCGGCACCTGCATCTACAGTTTTAGAAGCTTCCTGATGCTTGCGTTCTGCTTCCTTAAAGCCTTCTACGTCTACAGTAAAGCCGTGTTCTGCTCCAAGCTCCTGAGTAAGCTCAAGAGGGTATCCGTAAGTTTCATACAAATTATAAGCAACCTTACCGCTGATGATTTTCTTAGGATTCTTCATCAAGTTTGGCAAAAGCTTCTGGAACTCTGCTTCACCCTTCTTGAGTGTCTGGCGGAACTTTGCTTCTTCGGCTGTAAGCTCCTTGCAAACCTTGTCGTGATTCTGTTCAAGTTCAGGATAAGGCCCCTTAAAGTTTTCGATTACAGTTTCTGCAATCTGAGCAAGGAAGTCTTTTTCAATACCAAGCTTCATTCCGTGGCGAACTGCACGACGAATCAAACGGCGGAGTACGTAGCCAGCACCTACGCGATCCGGAGTAACGCCTCTCTGATCACCGAGAATAAATACAGCAGAACGAGTATGATCTGCAATAATACGGATTGATTTATCTTTTTCGGCATCTGAACCATAAGAATACGGGGTCCCTGAGGCTCCGCCGTCCTGAGGCTCTCGAAGGGTCGAAGGGCCCTCATTAATCATATCTTCTATCTTCTTAATGATTGGCTGGAAAACTTCTGTAAGGTAAACCGAAGTCTTACCCTGCAAGATACAGTTTGTGCGTTCAAGTCCCATACCTGTATCTACATTCTTTTTAGGAAGCGGTACAAGAGTTTTTTCGTCTACGCGGTTGTACTGCATGAAAACGTTATTCCAGATTTCCATCCAGTTTGCGCTGTCTGTGCCCTTGTTGCTTCCAACAGGTGGCAAGCCTTCTCCAACCCAGTAGAAGATTTCTGTATCTGGACCACATGGACCTGTAGGACCTGCTGCCCACCAGTTATCGCTTGCCGGCAAATAAGCAATTTTATCTTCCGGCATGCCGTTATCTTTCCAGATCTGAGCAGCTTCTTCATCGCGAGGTGCATTTTCGTCACCTGCAAAAACTGTTACAGAGATTTTTTTAGGATCAAGTGCAAGCCAGTCTTTGCTTGTCAAAAATTCATAAGAAAAAGCGATTGATTCCTTCTTAAAATAGTCTCCCAAAGACCAGTTACCAAGCATTTCAAAACAGGTAAGGTGCGACGGGTCACCTACTTCATCAATATCACCGGTACGTACACATTTTTGATAGTCTGTAAGACGTGTGCCTGCAGGGTGAGTTTCACCAAGCAGATAAGGAACAAGCGGATGCATGCCCGCAGTTGTAAACAAAACCGACGGGTCATTTTCTGGGATCAAAGACTGTCCCGAAATTACAGCATGATTTTTACTTTTAAAAAACTCAATATATTTTGAGCGGAGTTCATTAGCATTCATAAAGTAACATTATATAGAAAATAGTGGATATTGTAAATTAGATTGAATACGGGCGCACCATACTTTCAGGGCAAATGTATAATAAGTATTTATTATAAAAGGCTGGCTCCCGGTCACAAAACGTGGGCCAAAAGCGCGGGCTAGCCCGCTTGACGCTGACTGTTGTAGTGGAACTATTAAATGCCGCTCTCGCGGCATCAACAGTCAGAGTCATTTTGTCCCCCGTTTTGTTCCCTCGTGCCAGAGTTTTATATTAGTATTTATTATCCATTGACCAGTATATGTATACACTTAATATACTTTAAATCATTTTTGTGTTATATTTTTAGAATGAAGTCAAAGTCCGTTGTATTAATATTTGTAATTATTTCCATTCTCCTGGCAGCAGGATTTTTTGCTTCACGAAAATTTTCACGTAAAAACGAAGGTGTTTCTTCGCGCGCCAAAATTGTAACTCCAAAGGGCGCCGCAGATTCCACAGAAGACACAGATTCAGAGCACCAGTCATCGGGCTTTAATTCCGAAAACTTTGACACCTTTATCAGACTGCTTCCTTCGGAAACCCTTATCAATACAATCACAATTGATTTTAACAACGACGGCTACGATGACGAGGTTATTACCGTAAGAAAAACCGGGTCCCAGGCCTTTACCATTATCCCTGGCCTTTTTAATCCGGACTCTGCAGACTACGACAGACTTAAGAGCATTCCTACTTCAATTTCCAGAATCAGAACCTTCAGCCTTTCGGGCATGGATCTGACCGGTGACCACAGAAACGCACTTGTTTACCAGGGTGTTGCCGATGATGAAAACTATGTAATGGAAGTATTTTTGTGGGAAGAAAAAGGCGGCGAAGGCGAGCTTGTAAATATAGGTGACTTTGTTTCTGACGGAACCATTTTTATTCAGCAGACTGAGCGCTCGGATTCGTACCAGCTTTCGCTTTCCAAGGGAGAAAGCTTTTCTGTATGGGTTTATGAATCCGAAAAGGTTATAGACGAAGAAGGAAATATAAGCGCAGGACCAAACCAGATTCAAAAGGAATACAAGTGGAATGCTTCGGTTGGCAAATATGAACTGAGCAACACAATCAAGGTTACAGCAGGTCGTCTTGCAGCCAACGAGCTTTCGCGAATCCAGGATGGTACTGTAGAAACCTTTGCGGCCTTTTTGAACGGACTGTGGTACAAGACTTCAAACGAAGACAATACTCTGCGCTACATTCATTTTGATTATGACAAAAAAGAAATCATTCTTTTAAAAAGCGATTCCCAGGAAATTTATGAATGGGATGACAGCAAGCTCCGCCACAACGGTATTTATCTTTATACAGTAAACTCTGATATTACAAACCTTCAGCGCCGTTTTGATGTTCTGCTTACTTCTACAGAAGAAATTAAAATTACGCTTTACGATTCAATCGGACTTATCATCAAGGAAAGCTCTGCCTGGGACGGCCAGTACAAAAAGCTTGGGCTCCAGAGCTCCATCGACGAAAATGATGAAGAAGAAAAGAACAGATTTACGACCGAGCTTGAATCTGCGGCTGCCTGGGCTACCGAAGACGGAATGAACACATTCAGCCTTAAGGACTTCCGCTATACATTTAAATATGACAACATGCAGGAAGAAGGCATCTTCTCCATGATGAAGATTGGCTCGTACAATGTTCTGGAGTTAAGGGCTACTTCCTTTGACAGCATATTAAATCAGACTTATGCACTCGAATTTGGAACAAAAGTTATTACCGAAACTGTTAAACGAAAAACCGTAGAAAAAGTGGTAACCGACTATGACACAATCATCTTTACTCCGGTAAAAATTACACCTACCGACTGCTTTTCTACAGATGGAAAATCTTATACCTTTGTTAAGGTTAAGGAAGAATAAACAATTTAACACAAGGAGTTTCGAATGAAAAAACTTCTCTTTTTCACCGCAGTTCTTTTTTTGTCGTTGTGTTCTGTTTCCTGCAAAAACGAAAAGCCGACCAAGGTAACACAAAACGAACAGCAGCAGAACGAAGACGTATTTGTAAAGGAATTTATTTTTAATAAGGAAAAGGCTGTGAAGGATACAGGAAAAAAAGAATTTGCAAAGCTTACAGGATTTGAACTTACAAAGGCCATGGTAACCGGCTGGAACCTGGGAAATACTCTGGATGCTACCAACGCAAAGGACCTTACTTCTGAAACAAGCTGGGGTCAGCCTTTAACACAAAAGATTATGATTGATAAACTTGCCCAGTCAGGCATTAAAACAATAAGAATTCCTGTTTCCTGGCACAATCATGTAATGGAAACAAAAACTTATACTATAAACCCTCAGTGGATGGCTCGCGTAAAAACAATTGTTGACTGGGCAATCGAAAACGACATGTATGTTATTCTCAACGCTCATCACGACAACTACGAAAAGCCTGCAAAAATGCCAAAGGCATACGGCTACTACCCTAACGACGAAAACCTTGTAGAATCTCAAAGGTTTCTGTACAACATCTGGGGACAGATTGCCACCGCCTTTAACGAAGGTTATGACGAACACCTTATTTTTGAAACAATGAACGAACCACGCCCGGCAGGAACAGAATGCGAATGGTGGTATAGCAGCGATTTAACCTGTCTGGAAGCTTCACGTTGTCTGAACGAACTGAACCAGACTGCACTTGATGCAATTAGAGCTACCGGCGGAAACAACACAAAACGTTTTGTAATGTGTCCGGCTCTGCAGGCAAGCGAAACTGCAGCTACCCTTTCGCGCTTTAAGATGCCTCAGGACGTTGAACAGGAAACTTACGGCAACAGACTCATTCTTTCCATTCATGCCTACACACCATACTCTTTTGCAATGGAATCTCCGGGTCAGACAACCTTTACCGACGACCACAAAAACGAGCTGAACCACATGTATACCCAGCTCAAGAACAAATACATTGATAAAGGATATCCTGTAGTAATCGGCGAATACGGTGCTACAAACAAAGACAACCTTAACGACCGTGTTGCCTGGTTTACCTATTTCCTTTCTACCGCAAAATCCTACGGCATTCCATGTGTTTTGTGGGATAACGGAGTATGGCAGACCCGCACCAAGGAAGATGGAACTCCGGACTACAGCGAAGGCTACGGCTACTTTAACCGCCAGACCCAGCAGTGGTATTTCCCTCAGATTAAGGATGCAATTATTAGTGCCACTAAATAACTTTAGTATTCTTTACGAAAAAGAATGTTTAAACTATAATATATGAACGTGTGATTAAGCACGCCCAAATACAAAAATATTATTTCGAGGATAAAAATGGGAAACAACTATTTCAACTCAATTCCATGGAGAGAAGCTCGTCTTCAGCTTGGTCACTGCCGTTCTATGGCCAAAGAAGAATTTGCAGATGGAGTAAACGCACTCAAAGGAAAAAAAATTGTAATCGTTGGATGCGGTGCTCAGGGTTTGAACCAGGGCTTGTGTCTGCGCGACAGTGGTCTTGATGTAAGCTATGCCTTGCGCGACAGTGCTATCACCGAAAAACGTCAGTCGTGGAAAAACGCTACAGAAAACGGATTTAAAGTAGGTAACTATGATGAAATGATTCCAACTGCCGACCTGGTAGGAAACCTTACTCCGGATAAGCAGCATTCAAAAGTCATCAATGACATAATGGGAAAAATGAAGAAGGGTTCTGCCCTCTGGTACAGCCACGGATTCAATATGATTGAAGAAGGAATGCAGATTCGTCCTGATATCACTGTTGTAATGTGTGCTCCAAAAGGACCTGGTACCGAAGTATGGCACGAATTCCAGCGTGGTTTTGGTGTACCAGATCTTATTGCCGTACACCCTGTAAACGACCCTGAAGGAAAAGGCTGGGCTTATGCAAAGGCTCTGGCTGTAGGTATGGGTGGTGCAAAAGCCGGTGTTCTGGAATCTTCTTTTGTTGCAGAAGTAAAATCTGACCTTATGGGCGAACAGACAATTCTTTGTGGTATGCTCCAGGCTGGAACAATCGTATGCTACGACAAGATGGTTGCCGAAGGAATTAGCCCTGAATATGCAACTAAATTCCTTATGCACGGTTGGAACGTTGTAAGCGAAGCCCTTAAATGGGGTGGAATTACTAACATGATGGACCGTCTTTCAAACCCTGCCAAAATCAAGGCAAACGAAATTTCTAAGGAAATCAAAAAGCTTCTGGCTCCACTTTACCAGAAGCACATGGACGATATTATCAGCGGCAAGTTCAGCTCAACTATGATGCAGGACTGGGCAGCCGGAGACAAGGATCTTCTTACCTGGCGCGAAGACACAGGAAAGCTTGCATTTGAACAGAATAAAGAAAGCGATGAAGAAATAAGCGAGCAGGAATACTTTGACAAGGGTATTCTTCTTGTTGCAATGGTTAAGGCCGGTTGTGAACTTGCATTTGAAACTATGGTTGATGCAGGAATTAAGGAAGAATCTGCTTACTATGAATCGCTCCACGAAGTTCCTCTTATTGCAAACCTTATTGACCGCAAGCGCCTTTACGAAATGAACCGTGTAATTTCTGATACTGCAGAATATGGTTGTTATCTGTTCAGCCGTGTTGCCGCACCAATGATGGCAAAGGATCTTATGCCAAAGCTTCATACAGATGTAATTGGTAAGGGTCTTGAAATTAAGGATTGTGGCGTAAGCAATGCAGAGCTTGTTGCTGTTAATGCAGAAATCCGCAACCATCCTATTGAGGTTGTTGGACGTAAGCTGCGTGAATATATGACAGCAATGAAGCCGGTACTGTAGGCCCCTTCGAGAGCCTCAGGGCTCTCACAATGTTTAGTTCAAAACTGAGAATGGATTGATTGTAGTTCCGTTCTTGTAAACTGTAAAATGGAGGTGCGGGCCTGTACTAAGACCCGTGCTTCCTACTTCACCTATCTTAGTAGATCCAGCATAAACAAAATTTCCCGCTCTACAGGTAATCTTTTTCATATGTCCGTAAAGGGTTTTGTAGCCTGAATGGTGTGTAATGATAACGTAGTTTCCGTAGGTTGCATTGTAGCCGGTTGTAGTTACCTTTCCATCCATTGCAGGATAAATTGAAGTTCCCTGAGCAACAGCCATATCAATACCACCGTGGAAAGAACGGGTTCCCGGATTAAACGGAGAATCTCGCCATCCGTATCTTGAAGAAAGCCAGTAGCGGGCCTTAAGTGGTTTTTTGAATAAGTCTCCATTGATTTCCTGGCGTGTAATCCAGTCAAGCTCGGCATCTGGTACAAAAAGTGAAAAACCAGCCTTGAGTTCTGTGTTAGTCGAAAGATAATTTACAAGTGCACATTTTTGTGCTTCAACTTCATATTTTTCGGCAATAGATTCTATTGTTTCGCCGTCCTTTTTTACTGTATAAAGGATTCCCGGCATAGAAGGGATTTTCAAATACTGATTAGGCTGAATAAGGCGTGACTGACGGATATTATTTACGCTTATGATTGTATCCTGTGTAATTCCAAATTCATCGGCAATAAAACCAATCATGTCGCCCGATTTTACACGGTATGTCTGATATGTAAGGGTTGCCGGTTCAGAAAGCTCGGCTGTATCAATCTGTTTAACAGGTTCCGGCTCGGTGTCTTCGGCCAGGAGGTTGTTCAAGGCGGCATAATCTTCGTCTGGAGTATAAACAGAAACCGGTACGGCAGAGGTTTCAAGACCACCCACGCCCTTAGGTGTTCCAAGCTTATATACAATTGTCATAACCGCAGAGGCAGAAAGAAGGCCAAAGCAGAAGAATATTATAGAGGAACTGACAATTCTTGAAACACGTGTTTTAAATACCATATTAAATTTTTTGACAATGAATTTAATTATAACATAGTCTTCTATTTTTTTCATCTTTTATTTACTCCAATCAAGTAAGTTTCAAAAGATTCTGCGCGACAAGCTTCGGGCTTAAATCCTTTGGCCGACTCGAATATTTCCCTCATACTTTTAAGAATTCTCTGCTGATCTCCGTTCTGGAAGATTTTTACAGCAAAGCTGCCACCCTGCTTGAGCAAAGACTTCGCATACCATACAGCCATTTCTACCAGCTGTTCGGAGCGTGCTGTGTCTACAGTTCTGTTACCGGTAGTTTTAGGGGCTGCATCGCATACAACCAGATCATAAGGACCGTTTTCCTTTATCTGGGTACGGATTTGAGGAGCGTTCAGGTCGCCCTGTATGAAAACAAGATTATCTCCTTTGACAGATTTTGCCAGAGGATTAAGATCGCAGGAAACAACCTTGCCGGTGCCTTCCATTTTGCGCAGAAGGAACGTTGTCCAGCTGCCTGGAGCCGAACCAAGGTCGAGTACGGTGTAATTTTTTTTAATCATGCCAAATTTTTCGTCTATTTCCTTGAGCTTGTACACAGAACGTGCCGGATAGCCTTCGGAAAAAGCCTTTTGCGACCAAAAATCAGGTTTTTCATAACTGTTTGCAGGCATATACCTTTATTTTCGGTATTTTACGAGGGATTATTAGAAAAAATATGAAATGACATTCCTATATGAAGCAATTTGAAAACAAAACTGCGCGAGCGAAAACGGGGCTGCAAACTGTTTCTATGCTTGCCGAGCGAAGCGAGATGAATCTTTTCCATGCAAGCATAGCCAACAGTTTGCAGACACGTTGCAGCGGGAGCAGTTTTGTTTTCTTATTGTTGACATATAAATGTCAATTCATGTTTGTTGTAATTAAGGTGCACAATACGGGAATTGGGGATTGCGGCAAACTGGTCGATGAGGGCCCAGTCAATGGCGCCCTGCATTTTTATGGTGCAGATCATGTGGCGGGTAAGGCCGCTGTCGAGCCAGACGTGGATCCACTCCAAAAGGCGTTCGGGATAGCAGATTACGTCGGAGAAAACCCAGTCTACCGGGCCTATTTCCTGTGGTTTGAGGGTAAAGGCATCGTGAGCCTGGAACTTTACCAGAGGGTTTTTCATAAGCTCCGGGGCAAGCTCTGCCCTGTCTACCGCGTGAACCTGGGAGCCGAGCCCTGCTAAAACCCAGGTCCAGCCGCCGGGACAAGCGCCTGCTTCAAAACATTTCTGGCCTGGCCCCGGAAGACCGCATTTAAGGTAAAAATCTGCAAGAGTAAGGCTTTCCTGAATCTTAAGGTAGGCACGGCTCGGCGGATTTTCGTGATCTTCTACAAAACGGAGCGTACCTGCCGGCAGCGGAGAGGTTGTCTGAGCCGAAGCAATGAGCGTATGTTCATCTATAAGCGTATAAAGCCCCATAGGACTGTCGGGTATCTGCACGGGAAACTTGCGTTCCTTTAAATTGATGTACGGAAGCTTTTCCTGAATAAGCTGAGCGCGGCGAAAACAGGTATACTGGTACGGTGCCCAGTTGCGCTGGAGTTTTTTAAGCTCGCCTGCTGCCTCGCCGATTGATTCAAACTTTAAAATAAAGGGATTTACCATGCAGGTACGTGCCCAGTAAGGATATTTTCCGCCAGATTTGCTCAAAAATTCATTTTTATCGGGAAAATACAGAAGGTCGCCGTAGAAAGTGGACTGTCCCTCTCCGCCTGCAATGACGGGTGTAATACCAAACCTGTCTTTTAATTCTGAGATAAGAAAATCTTTTTGTTCCGGGAATGAAAGAAAAGCGATGCCGCCCAGATCTGTTCTTTGTGTACTCATTTATTCATCATCATCATCGTTCATTTCTTCAAGATAAGAAACAAACTCCCTGAGACGTGCATCATCAGGAGAATATAGAATCTGCAGCCCGACCTGTGTTACGCCCTGATTTTCGGTTACCCACATTGGTTTACACATAAGCTGAAGAGGAGCCTCTTCGAGCGACCGTGAAAGAGTAATCTTAATCATATATTCAGCTTCCAGATCTACAACAACTGAAACAGGGAAATGAACTTTACAGCCTGTAAGACTGATATTGTCGAGAATTCCCGGTAAAGCACACAAGTCTGTTGCAATTACACGGCCTATTTCAGGATATCTTGGGCTTCTTCTATTTTCTTCTGCCATTATACATTAAGTATAATTTGTTTTCGGCAATATCGCAAGTTAATTATTCTTTTACAACAAGAACCTTTCGGGTTTCGTCAATTCCTTCGGCCATAACACGGATAAAGTACATTCCGCGGGCTACAGGCTTGCCGTTTCGGTTGCTTCCGTCCCAAGAATAGTAGTGTTCACCGCTAGAAGTTACTCCACGGGCAAGATAATCAACAATATTTCCGTCCAGAGTCATTACCAGAACCTTAAGATTTGATTCTTCCGGCAAATCTACGCGCAAAACTACCTTTTCTCCAACCGCAGAATTAATAACATTGTTCAAAATTGTTACACCACCACGCTGAGCAACAATACTCTTTAAGCGGAATGACCACAAATCAAGCGACATAAAGTTATCTTCTTCTGTCTGACGCAATGCAAAAAGCGGCATTTTTGTAGAGGTTGTCAGATAATTTTTATCTATGTTGATATCCAGCTCAGGTGCATGGGTAATTGTTACAGGACTTCCGTCTGCGTTGGTTATACCAAATATAAAGCTTACCTGATCTCCGGCCTTCCACAAATCTGTAATTGCCGAATCCAGATCAAAGATAAAGCGTTTTGATTTACCGTTGAGCAGGGTTCCTGTATTCTGAGAATATTTTGTATTGTTCTTTTCTGCCAGAGAAGTAAATACCGGTGCCATAATATCAGGCAGCCAGATTCTCCACGGAGTTGTAAATTCAAAGTCCTTGTTAGCCTGTGTCGAAACAGATTTTTCATCAGGATGATTTGCAAGGTAAATCTTTACGTTTGCAGCAGAAACTGTATCGGCAACAATTGCAACGGTATGACCTGCAGGAAGAGTACCATAGTTAGTCTGAGTGCGGTTCCAGTCGTGAACGGCCCAGCTTTCTGTATCTACATCATCAGAATTATCCTTGTGCCAAAGTCCACCCGAAATTATTGTACCGTCACCTTCGGTCATAGAAGAATCGTAAGCATAAAGCGGATTTACTTCTCCAACTGCAAAATCACTGAGTGCGTGTGCCGTATACATCTGGATTGTATTTCCGTTTTCATCCTGAATAAAGGTAATACGCGAATTCTGATGGCGTGTAAACAAGTCTGTAGACAATTCACCATACTTTTCTACATAAACAACACGGAGGTAATACTTTGTAAGGTCTTCAAGCTTAACTGCCCGGTTAAGCTTCATTCTGATATGTGTAAAGGCAGAATCGTTTGAATTCTTTTCTACCCAAACCTTTGCAGGAACAGAAGTATTAATGCTTAAGTCTACAGAGGCCGCATCATTATGAGGAGCACCTGTATTATCAATTGTAATTATGTCAAAGCACTGTGTAATGAGCGAGTTGAAATTCTCTGTAATATCAACCTTATCACCCGTAGTATTATCAAGGAATTCGAGCTTATCGCTGTCTATACAAAGCTCCTTAACAAAGACAACTTCTACTTCGTCCCTGCCTATAGGGCTTATTGTCATGTCAATTCCAGGAGGAGTTCGGTCAATTGTAGAAACAGTCTTTGCACGCAGACGGTTTCCTGCAAGGTCCGTAATAAAGCCGACAGTATCATCATAATGAACTGTGAACGAAGTCTTTAGATCATAAGAGTTTCCTGTCAGAGGAAGAGCAAAATACAAGCCTTCCGGATCCTGAGCAGCACGGCGCGGCAATGAAGTACCGGTAAAGATGAGAGAAGAAGCTCCTCCATAAACATAAATACTTGTGTCGAACGAGGTTGTAGCTGCCGATGAACCTACACCATACTTAAATGCCGCAGCAGAATTCTGAACTGTGCTGTAGCGGAGTCCTCCCGAAGTACGGTATGCATCAGTTGCAAACGGACGAGAGCCACCAAAAATATCGGCCGCATAGGTATTATGAGACAACAGGAAGGAGTCGGTCTTATCTTCGCTTGTATCAGGGTCGCCACACCAGCCTACTTCAGTAAACCAGGTAGGAGCATCGGTGTCATTAAAATCAGGAGTATTGTCGTAAACATGGAATTCTATACGGTCCAGAGAAGAACCGACACCACCCGGGGTACTTCCAATTGCTTCTGACTGATAATTTGTATTAAATTTGGCTTGAGTCCAAGGAGTATTCTGGCTGTTCTGGCGGATGATTGCAAATATTGGTTCTGAAATATCCCATTTGCCATACAATCCCTGTGTTGTACTGTCTACTGTTGGAATTGTATTGCTGTCATCGTGAGCATATTTTTCCTGAGCGTTTCCATCCAGATCTTTTACCAGCAGGTTTTTGTTGTCTGCATCTACCAGGAAGGTAACCTGACCGTTTGGCAGTTCTGCTTGTTCAATATAACCAGGCCACTTTTTATATGTATAGCCGCTGTTATCTGTTACAGTTCCGTTTGTATAACCCGCAATAGAAATACTGATTGAATAAGCATCTCTTCGGTAAAGTGAGTTTACATATTTATCGGTTGAACCTTTGTTACCGGTATGAATAAGACCACCGTCAATTTGTCCAAGCCCCTTGAACTTGAGTGGGCCTTCTGTTGTTATATCACCGATTAATGCACCAAAGTCATCTGTTACCTGAATATTCTGATCTGCATCAGCAGGGTCAGCCGGAATTGTATTCAACGCAGTATAAGTTAGACTTGCAGAATCATCAAATTTTACCGGCTCTGAATAACGGAATTCTATAAAGTTGTGAGAGTCTATTGATTTTACATTTGCCTCGTCGTTAGAAGCAGTATGCAGTTCCTGACCGGTGCGTACACTGTAAAGGACAGGGCCGGTTTTGTCGAGGACATCGTGTGTGTCGCCAGTCTCTCCGTATGCATGAGAAGTAGTTGTAGTTCGTGTACTGTAATTAGTCAGGCGTTTGCCCCATTTATTTGTAATGATGTAATTTACATTATTTACAGTTCCTGCCGCGGTTGCAGTAAGTGAGCGCGGAATATCCAGATATGGAACAGAGGTCTTTTTGTTACCGTGTCTGTCTGTACTATCGGTTGTACCTGGAGTTTTTCCGGTTGCGTCGGTGTTCCAGGTGTCAGGTGCCAGAAGGTAAAGGATGTATTTTCCATCTGTCAGATTAACATCAACGTTTTCAATTTTATCATCATCCTGACAATCCGGCTGCGAATAAATACCGGAGAAAGAAGTCTGAGCATTTGTTGTTCCCTTATAGGTCAGATATGCGATTGAATCATTTACTTCATTATAAAGGTTTCTTACAGGAGCATTAAACTCTACATATACGGCATTATCGCGGACTGTATAAGCAGCAGTTATTTCAAAGTCTGCAAAATTCCAGTTAGCGTTACCTGTGCTGTCAGTACAATTATAGGCAACAATTTTGGCATCTGCAGTATCATCAACTGCGGTATTAGTAGATTGCCAGCAGGAAACCTTACAATTTTTTGCGGTTGTATTTATTGCCTCTGCAAAGCCCTGAGCAGCATCACAGATTTTTGGCAGTTGAATGTACCAGGCATTGTTGCCCTGCAGGGATGTTCCGTTTGCGTAGAAGTTTTTGCCGACTTTTATGGTTGCATCTGCATTGGCAGTAAGAGTGCCTGACAAAGAAGCGGCAGCAGGGAAAGTTCCGGTGAATTGAGGGGCTGACAGTCTTGTCTGATTGTATGCAAATACACCCGAGATGCCTGTTGGAGAATCCGGATCGTTGTCAATGTTGTATCCGCTTCCAAGAATAATTACATCGCCGGTAGTTTCGAGTTTTCCGCCAAAGGTGTAATTACCGGAATAAAGAACAAAGTTTGTACACTTTATAAGGTTTGCAGCAGGGCAAGAAAGCTCGTATGAAGTGTCGGTTGTGCCCTGGAAAATTGCGTCTGAGACAAAGGTTGCATTTCCGTTTCCTTTAAAGCTTGCAAGGAAGTTTGTTGCTGCAGTTCCGTTGTTTACAAAGCTGCTATTATACTGTGCGTTTCCGTTAAAGGTTACGGCATTGGCAGCTGCATCAAGAGTTACAGAATTACAATTAAAGTTGGCCGCAAAACTCAAAGTTGTTTTGGCTTTGAGGGAAATATTTCCTGCAGCTACAGAAGTGCTTCCAATTGTAATTGTATCGTTAAATTCATTCTGCGTATTTTGTGCAGTCAGGTTTGTACCGGCTCCAGAAACCAGAACCGTTCCAAAAATATTTGAACTGTCGAACGTTATATTTTGTGATGCACCGCTAGAGGTTAAATCTGTAATGTTATTTGAACCGGTAACACTTACAGTCTGTGAAGCGGTTGGGAATACAATTTTATTAAAGATGTTTTTACCGCCGATTGTGATTGATGCATTAGTAAATGTAATCTGCGATGAAGTGGCGGCAGTAAATCCGTCTGAGGTTGTTGTGTTGGACCAGGTGGTTCCGTCTACAAAGAAACTCGAGGTTGTAGAAACTTTTGCAGGAGTTGCAACAGTTATATTATAAAAATGAGTTGAACCGTCGGCCTTTGTTGTAAGGGATTGTGCAGTTCCATTTCCATTAAACTGGACGGTTCCGCCTGAATGAGTAAAGGTTGTACCGGATAAATTTACGTCTGCTTTGAATGTGGTTGCACCCGAGCTTGCAGTCATGCTGCTTCCCGTGCCGGAATATGCCTTTTCAAAGGTAAGGGTCTTTCCATTTGTGGTGTCGCCTGTAATTGTGCCGCTTGTATTTGTAAAGGTTCCTTTGAAAGTTGAGTCGCCTGCACAGGTGATTGACTTGTTGTTTATGACAGCAGGATGGACTTCAATTCCATCCTTAAGCGTGAACAGCGTTGTGTTACCTGCAAATGTAAGTGTCTGAGAACTTCCTGTGATTGAACCTACTGTAAGCTTTAAGGCTGCTGCGTTTGAAGAACTTATTTCTACAGACTGTATAAGTTCAAGCGTACCAAGTGAAATTTCTGCTTCGTTAGATGCCGCGATTGAAGAAATGAGCTTTGGAGCGTTTATCTTGAGTGTCCTGCTGCCACCAGATTCTGTAATGTTAGAGCCGAAAGCCATCTGTGTTGCTTCAAGCTGTGGGCTCTGGTAAAGGGTTACGGTTCCTTTATAAGTCTGAGTACCTGTTGTTGTAATTTGTGTACAGTATATTTGAGCAGCATCCGTTGTAAGGGCTTTAAGGTTTGTAACTGTACCATCAAATCTCGAGTCCGCAGATGAAACAGTCAGACTGTGTGTTCCATCTCCTGTTACGGTTGATTTGAAATAAACCATTTTATCTGTACCGGTTGAAGAAAGAACAGTATCTGCATTTATTACAACTGGTCCGCCGTAAGTCTGGTCCCCGGATGACTTAATTGAGGCATTTTTTATTGTAATTGTTCCGCTTGCAGTAACATTGATATCACCACTTACATTAATAGCCCTGTCAAATACAAGGTTTTCATACTGCTTACTGTCAGTACCTGCCCCATTGTCACCATCCCATGGAAGAACAGTCGTTGGATCTCCAGTTCCAGTGTATTCCACAGTAGAGCCAGGGCCATTAATCATTTTAGCTTCTATAGTCTGATCTGTTTTACCTATAAGCTTTAGTGTTCCATTATTGGTGATAGTTCCTGCTTTAAGATTATTATCTCTTAGATCGAAATTTGCCTCTGTTATGGTATCAGTACCGGCTCCTATTTCTATAGAACCAGGATATGTATCAGACTGCCAGATATCAAGATTCTGATTGATGATTATTGGATAAGATGGTTTTCCTTTTAAAATTTTAATATTTGAACCTTTTCCAGGTACAGATGGCGGATCCCAGTTTGTAGCGGTATTCCAGTCTGTTTTATTACCGGATTCACTTCCCTTCCATTCATAAACTTGATTCGGGAAATTCCACCTGACGTTGCCACCATAGTCTTTACTGTGTAAAGCAGTAAGGAAATAAGATGAATCGTTATTCTCAGAGTTATAAACCTTTATATATTTAATATCATGATTATGTGTTGCATCTATTGCATATGTACAATAAATTTCCCAGGTACCGCTACTTGTTAATGTAAGAAGATGTTCATCAGTACCTGTAAGTGTAAGAATTCCATTTATAGTCTGTTTTTTACCTGCCTCAAAAGTAATTGTTTTGTCACTCAGGCCACTGGCTGTAAAATTATTATATGAGTTATTGCCGTTTATTACGGCATAATTTTTCAATACAAAATTATAGAATGTGGCAGGACCTGTAACAGTTGCAGAGCCACTTGTAGGATTTATTACTACTATTCCACCAGATGCAGTAAAGCCTGAAGCAGAAGATAAATTAAGGTCGCCGTTAAATTCAGTTGTTCCAGAGCTTAGCGTAAGGGAGCCGCTGCCGGAATAATTATTTTTAAAGGTAGCTTCCCCTGCACAGGTAATAGACTTGTTATTTTCAAAAGTTGGCTCAACTATAATTCCATCCTTAAGGGTGAACATACTTGTGTTTCCGGCAAAGGTAAGGGACTTGTCACTTCCTGTAATCGAACCAACCGTAAGCTTTAATCCGGCTGCGTTTGAAGAACTGATTTCAACATCCTGTAGAAGCTCAAGTGTACCGAGTGAAATTTCTGCTTCGCCAGATACCGCGATTGAAGAAATGAGCTTTGGAGAATTTATCTTGAGTGTTTTACTAGTAGCAGAGTCTGTAATGTTAGAGCCGAAAGCAATTTGTGTTGCTTCAAGCTGTGGGCTCTGGTAAAGGGTTACGGTTCCGTTATAAGTCTGAGTTCCTGTAGTTGTAATTTGTGTACAGTATATGTCTGCAGCTTCAGTTTGCAGAGTTCCCTCTGAACTGATATTTGCATTTGTATTAAAGGTTGCAGTTGCGTCAGTTTCAAGGGAAGTAAGCTTTGTTATTGCGCCGTCAAATTCAGAATCTGCAGCTGTAACTTTAAGGCTGTGTGTGTCGTCACCGGTTACTGTAGATTTGAAATGAATTGTATTTCCTGCAGCTGAAGAAAGAACAGTATCTGCATTTATTACAACTGGTCCGCCGTAAGTCTGATTACCAGAAGTACTAACTGACGCACAGTTGATTGTTGTAGCAGCAGTAGTAAGTTCTGCAAGGTTTGAAACATTGCCATTAAACTGAACAGCCGCTGTAGAAAGTGTAAGTTTTTCTGTTCCGGCAGTACCGGCAACTGTTCCGCCAAATAATATTGTACTACCGTTGTTTGCCTTAAAGGTTG
>JAFZOJ010000140.1 GCA_017550685.1 Treponema sp.
GCCGACAGCGTCCGAGCGAGGTTTTTTCTTTAAATGAAGTTGAGAGATTCGTGTATTGACACGGCGGGTTAAGTGATCTGGGGACAAATTCTCAATGCAGTGATTCAAGTGGGAACGAGATAAATCGATATTGGGATTGGTTTTAACGCGGTTGCGGTCAATAAGATGACGGCGGATACCGCCTAAACCGCTGAGTTTAACTTTACCGGCAATGACCTGTTGGAAACTCATAGCATAACCTCCTAAGTTTTAGTGAAAAGATTATGCCATAAAAAGAGGCTCCTAAAATCTTATGTTTTTGCTTTTTTAGTTGAAAAAGTATATCTCGTTATACCTTACTGCGTAAGGAACGAGCTCTATGAGGCAAAAAAAATGTGCCCGAATTGAGCACATTTTTTTTAAATTTTCCCACAATCAGCAAAAATTTGTTATCTGTATGAATCACCTTGAGGTTGAACTAGTATAATGTTATTCCCGTCAATATCCTCGCGAACAAAAAGCTGGGGAGTATTGTCCTCAGGGATATTTTCTAACATTAAGGCAGCTTTTGCTTGCCTAAATGAATTTTCTAACGAGTGTCCGAAACCTATTGATGAGTATAATTGTGCTGCAAATATTTGTGCGGCTTCATCTCCTATGGAATCTGTCATGCCGATGGCAGACTCTATATGCCTAATTACACTAACAGCCTGCGGCTTAGAAAAGCACGCATTAAAAACCACCAGCCGTATAGTGCTCGATAATGTCGAAATCGTCGCAGACATCGCTTCCTTAGTCACGAGTTTAGTACTTCCATCTGGATTTTGTAAAACCAAATCACCTTCCTCAGTACCATGACCGCTAAAGTGAATGACGGTAGGATTGGTTTCGTTAATTGCTTGCAGTATGTTAGACGGACGCACAGCCCAGCGACTTTCAAATTTAATGGAATCACGATAATCTGAAAGTCGAATTTTCTCCTGAATAGCATGCACTTCTTCATCTAGCCTCAACTGCATTGTATCGATAGGATTAGAGGCTAGAAAAAGGACAGTTATTTTGTTGGGAATTTTTTTAAGCTGTGTAACATCTTTCTGTAACTGATCTTGCAACTTTTTTTGTCTTGCCAAAGTTTTCTCCATTTCATCAGCACGTCGCTTCGATTCTTTTAACCGTTTGTTCTCTTCCGCCTCAGTCTTTTTTGCAATTTTGGATTCCTCATTGCGAAAATTTTTCTCAACATTGGCGATTTCTTTTTCTAAATCGGCAATTTGGGTTTCTATACGAGCGATTTTATCTTGTGATGAGGCTAATACTTTACTTGCACGTTCAATGTCATTGTTTTTTGATTTTATTGTAGATTGGCTATTTGTTTGCAATATTGCACTTCTAGCGTCGCTAATTTTCTTTTGCTGCTGAGCTGAGGTTTTTTGCTCATTAGCTAAAGTTTTTCTTAAATCTGCTAATTTCTTCCGTTCGCTATTCAACTTGTTTCGATAATTATCAATTTGCGCCATAGTTCACTTCCCTAATTGTCAACACTTATAATAACGTATCGTATTTTACAGCACAATTTGGTAAAATGCAACTTGAGGTAATCATTTTTTCGTGATATTATTGATATAATGATTTATCGGAGGCGAGTATTTTGCCTGTGACATATGATAACCTGTTTAGGTTGATTGAATATCAAAAAATTACAAGTACCTCCTTAACGAGGCAAGCAAATATTTCGGACAATATAATTTCACGACTTCGACGTAATGAATATGTATCGTTGGAAACGATTGAAAATATTTGTCGAGTTTCTGATTGTCAAGTAAATGATATATTGGAGTTTCGGCGTTATGATCAACAGAAAAATGAGAGTCCGTTGAAAAATAGCTCTGTCAGGGCAGATATTCAAAATCGGCGGTATTTAGGCAATAAGTTCAAATTATTGGAGTTCATTAAAAGCATTGTTCAAGAAAATTGTTCGGAGATTGAAACAATGGCAGATATTTTTTCAGGGACTGGAGCAGTTTCGACCGCGTTTGACACTGCAGTTGTAATCACGAATGATTTACTTTACAGTAATTATCTCTGCAATTTGGCTTGGTTCGGTAGTGAGCCAGTGCGACTTAATTTTCTGTCGAATTTGATTGCTGAGTACAATGAGTGTAAAACTTTTGAAAGCAACTATATGACGGAAAATTTTGCCGACACTTACTTCAGCAAAATAGATTGTTCCAAAATCGGGTTTATTCGTGACGACATCGAACAAAAATACCTTGAAAGAATTATCTCTGAACGCGAGCGAGCCGTCCTAATTGTTTCGCTTATCTACGCTATGGATAGAATTGCCAATACCTGCGGACATTATGATGCTTGGCGTCGCGGAGTAATTTTTGAACGTTCCTTAACATTGCCAGTACTGAATATCCCTGTAAAAAATAATCCCCGTAATCGTTGTTTCAACGAGGACGCTAACGAACTCGTCCGACACATCAGCGCAGATTTGATTTACATTGATCCACCATACAATTCACGCCAATATTCCGATACTTATCACTTGTTGGAAAATGTGGCGCGTTGGGAAAAGCCTCCGGTTTACGGAGTAGCTCGCAAATTAGACAGAAAAAATTTGAAAAGTGATTACTGCACACTCAAAGCGACTTCAGCCTTTGAAGATTTAATTCATCACTGTAAAGCGAAGTATATCCTGCTCTCTTACAACAACATGGCTCATAAAGGAAACGACCGTTCCAATGCTAGAATCACTGACGAAGACATTTTCCGAATTTTGTACTCTAAAGGAAGCGTCCAAGTTTTTTCAAAGGCGTACAGAGCATTCACAACCGGCAAATCAATTATTCGTGACAATGAGGAGCGATTGTTTTTGTGTAAAGTGGACTATGGAAAATGATTCAGTCACCGCTCAACTACATGGGAGGTAAATTTAAACTCCTGCCGCAAATTTTGCCGATGTTCCCTAAAAGGATCGACCACTTTTTTGATATTTTCTGCGGTGGTTGTAATGTCGGCATAAATGTTGAATGCAAAGAAATCACTTTCATTGACCGCGATGCACATCTCATTTATCTGTACCAAACTTTTCAAAACTTAGATAGGGACGAGATTTTTAAATGGATTTACAACATCATTGCTGAATATGGATTGTCGTTAGTCAGTAAAAACGGCTATCAATTTTACAACTGCAATAGTAGCAAAGGATTAGGAGCATATAACAAAGAACCATTTACAAAACTCCGTGCGGATTTTAACAACTGCAAAATTTTTGATTATCGTTACTACGTGATGATGTACGTTATTATCGTCTACGCTTTCAACAATCAAATTCGCTTTAATTCTTCTGGAGAATTTAATTTACCAGTCGGAAAACGCGATTTTAATTCACGTATGCACTCAAAATTGCTCGCGTTCATTGATAAGTTACAATCAAACGCTTGCCAATTTATTTGTCAAGATTTTCGTAATTTTGACATTGAACAACTCTCGGAAAATGATTTTGTGTATGTCGACCCTCCGTATCTTATAACTTGTGCAACTTACAATGAAAATGGGGGTTGGACTAATTCTGACGAGCTGGATCTATTAAAATTTCTCGATTCCATTCAATCACGAAAGATAAAGTTTGCTCTGTCAAATGTCCTCAAAAGCAACGGCAAAGAAAATTTATTTTTGATGGAATGGCTCAACAAAAATTCTAACTTTTATCATGCTATCCATTTGAATAACAGTTATGCAAACTCCAACTATCACAAAATTGATAAATTTTCCGAAAATGATGAGGTTTTAATTGTGAATTATTAGCGAACAAGGAAGTCGATCCGCTTGAATCTGCAATACAAAAGTTTTTACTGGTGCTTGGGTACTACCAGTTTCCGCACTCAAAATTTTAACAAGAAAATTGAACAACAGCTCGCACTTTTGCGTGCTTTTTGGTCTCACGAAGATAATCGCGGCAAAGATTGGTCTGCCAGTGACAAAATTCAAACTGGCTATTACAACTTTTTGCATACGGCAGGCTTTATCTCCGGCAACGCGAAGAATAAACCTAAAGATGCCCGAGAAAAAACTTCGGGGCTTGTGTCGCTCGGACTTATCGACAACAATCGCCAACTTACTGATGCAGGAATCGAACTCCTAAACCTCAGTGAACAAAATCATTTTGCCGTTGATAATCTTCTAGGACTTCCTGCTGATAGTTTTATCTACTTCAAACAACTTCTGAAAACTTCTCTTGAAGTTGATACAAAAATCGTACGCCCATTCATAATTACCATTTACCTCATCGAAAAATTAGATGGCATCTCTTTTGATGAATTTACCTACATTGTACCACTGTGTATCGACCGAAGAACCACACTTCAAGCCGTCGAAAACATAAAATCCCTAAGAGAAAACAAAACCTCGCTCAAGCATATTATCATTTCTCGATTACTTAGCAGATCCAACTATCAAGTCGCACTTCGATATTTTCTCAAAGCTACAGCTATCACGGAAGACATTGTAGCCGAAGTGGGCATAAATCGCAAAAGTCGCACCTACGACAAAGTTTATTTTCCTCTCTACAATGCTCTGCACAAGTTTTACGTCGACAAAGATATGAATGCCGTTCATGAGATTCTCGTCGCTATAAAAAAGCTCTCAAACACTGACACACTTTGGCAACAGCTCCTTTTCGGTAAAACTAACCTCCGTAAAATAAAAAAGTCTCCACTAAAATATTTACAAGCTACTGACTTCGATTCCGCAAACACCGAGCTGAAGTTTCGTCGCGTATTTTTCACTGTCATGCACCTTATCAAAACTCAACGTAATCTAGCCGACTACTTTGACTTAAATCGCCGATATATGAAAACTTCCGACATTCTTTTCTTCAAAGATGACACCGTGTCTCTTGACATTATTCCTCGTCATTATTTTGCTTCAATTTGTGATCGCTTATTGGAGATTGCATTCGAGTCTACGCCACATCTCACAGAAAATTGTCCATTAACAAAAATCGCTGATTTTCTGACACCAAATGAATCCGATATTTTGAATGGCATTAACTGTGAATTTTCCTTAAACTTACAATCTTTGCGTGACGCTGGTGAACTTTTAGACCATCAGCGATACATCAGACTTGCTCATATGATTGATTCCCAATTCTCCGACGAACAAATTTTACACATTTTAGACCTCATCGCTAATCGGGAAGATGCAGAAATCCAAAAATTGGTGACTGATAATGCCGATATTCCTACTATTTTTGAATACGTACTTGGCATTTTATGGTACAAAGTCAGTCACAAAAAAGGAAAAATCCTCGATTTTATGAAATTGTCTCTTGATGTCGACTTACTTCCCAAAACTCATGCTGCTGGTGGCGAAGCCGATATTGTCTACGAATATGAACAATCTACGTTTTATCCGGCGCACTCGCTCTTACTTGAAGCGACCTTAGCCGACAGGACAAATCAACGTCGTATGGAAATGGAACCTGTATCTCGACATCTCGGTAATCACATACTTCGTACCAAAAATCGGAACTCGTACTGCGTTTTTGCCACCAATGATCTGAACATCAATGTTGTTTCCGACTTCAAGGGACGTAAACATCAGCGATATTATGACACATCTGACGACAATAATTTTGTTGACGGCATGAAAATTATTCCTCTGCAAATCGCTGACCTCAAAATCATTCTGGAACAAAAACTCGGGTATGAAAAACTCTACCAGATTTTTGAAACCGCTTTTCAGTCCGAACTACCTCCTCGCGAATGGCGCAATGTTTGCATAGTTCAAGAACTATCCTCGCCTCAAAGGTAAAAGCCAGTTTAATGCTCGTAACGCTTGCCCTCAGACTTGTCTTCTGCTTCCAACTCTTCAAAATAATCATACATCGCATGGTAGCGGAAGAACGTCTCGTACACTCCTCCATTTCTATTCTTCAAGCACGAAAACTTTATCTCTCGCACTTTCGACCTGCTCATTTTTACCATTGCGCCTCTGTCTGCTTTTCCTTCTGCGTCCACTCCATAATTTTCTAAACCCCAAATCACGTCCGACGAATATTCTATCGCTCCGCTTTCCTTGAATGATGAAAAACTCACTGGCTGCCAATAATTCTCCCTATTTAAACTCGATATAACCAGTAACGTTACCTGCGTTGCTCTCTGGAAATCCTTTAACCTCAGCATAACTTCATCTATTTTTTCTTTTGTTGATGACGCTTTACTTGGTATGATCTGCAAATAATCCAAACAAATTATCGGTGGTTTGTCTGCTGCCGATATTAACAGTTTTAAACCTTCTATCAGCTCTGTTACATTTGTATTCGACAATTCTGCCACTCTCAAATTTATCGCTGACTTCGCAAATAAAGCCGCTTGATCTTGTAATTCTTTACTTCCAATCATTGCTCCGCAACGAATATTCACGCTCGTCAGTTTCAATCTTTCGCTCAGCTCTCGATTTTTCTTGTACAGCTCTCTTACTATTGACTTTGTGTACAATTCTGCGCGACTCATCTCAAAGGAACAATATATGCACTGCTCTCCCGTTTCCGCCAGCTGATTCAACAGCTGCCATGCAAATGTCGTTTTTCCACTTCCCGGCAATGCTCCTATCACGTACAAGCCCGGCATAAACACCTGCTCTGCGTCTATGTTTGCAAATCCTGTTTTTCGCTCAGAATATTTTGCCGTCTGTTCTATATCTTGGAAAAATTCTCCTTCAAAATACTCCGTAAATGATGAAATTTCTATTCCGATTTTATTTTCCGTTCTCTTCTTTTTCGCCAATTCTGCTTTTTGCGTTTCCAACTTCTTCTGATTTTTCTCTATGCCCTCAAGTAAACTCCTAGCCAATTCTTTGCCGTCTCTCTGCAACAAATCATTTGCGTCCACTTTGGGATACCCTTCGCTCGCCATATGCTCCGAAAGGAAAAAAATATCTGCCGCATACCCCGCTTCCCTCAATTCTTTCACTAATTTCTCACCGTTCGTCTGTCCTGCCGAATCGTTATCAAACATCACCAAAAACGACGGCTTATTTTCCTTCTCGCCAAATCGCTTTTCCAACTCCGGCACGACCTTGCCGTATTTCGACGCTCCCCCTGTCGCAATACAACGGATTCCAGCACTACCGACTGCTTGCACGACGGACAATGCATCGATTTCTCCCTCTACTATAAACGTTGGCAATTTCCCGTCTATTTCCTGCGGTTCGTATAAGCCTGCTCCTTTGCCGTGTTGGGTCGGACGTCGTTTGCTTTCTATTGCTCTCGCCACGAAATGATAATCATCATACGGAATTATCAACGTCTCCACTTTTTCTTCCTCTCCGACGCCAAACGCTGGATGCACTACTATTCCGTATTTTTCAAACGTCTCCGCCGTCAATCCTCGATAACTTCCTCCGTGTTTCTCCAAAAATTTCTTAGCCGTTTCCTTATAACGCGGATAAAATGCCCTTCCATAATTCTTCAGCTCACTTGTTGACGTAACTTCCGCTGATTTTTCCTGTTGGGTAAATTTTGTTTCCCTTGAAGAAAACAAGTTCCCTTGCACATATTCGGGATACGCCTCTTCCAACGTCTTCACCAATTCTGTTGTATCCGTCAACGACTTTCCTTTCACCAGTGCTATCAAGTCAACGTTGCTCCAATGTCCACCACATCTATAGCAATGCCACACCAATCTTCCGTTCAATGTGCTTTGCTTAATGCCGTCGCCGGTTGAGCCGGAACCGTTTCCACATTCTGGGCAGATGTAGGATTTTCGGTCATTTGCCACAACCAAGCCCAGCCGCTTGGCGATACTAACTTCGGGCAACGAATTAACGAGGTCAAAAATGTTCAAACGAATCCCTCCTTTTTCTTTTTTAGGGAATATCTAGTCGCCGCCCGCGTTTTTAGCGGGCGAGCGATTTTTTTTTAGAACTGGCTGGCGTTTTTGGCGTTAGCCAAAAAACGCCAAAGGTTACAATATTTACAATATATACAGCTTTTTTGCCAAATCGCGAAAAGCTAGATGTGGTGCGGGTTTCAGCCCACTTTTTGAAGGTGCGTGCGTAGCTTAAGTGCGTATGCCCCGTAGCTTAAGTGCGTATGCCCCGTAGCTTAAGTGCGTATGCTCGTGACTTTTTGACTAATTATACTTCGGCATAAATTTTAACTAAAATGTTATAGAAATGGAATAGTAGGAGTCGCCTTTTTTGGTCAGCTCAAAATTGTGAATGATGTTGACAGACTTCAGATTTTCCAGAACGCCGATAACAATTTTGCGGGCATCTTGTTTTTGCCATCTGGTAGCATTAGAGAGCAGACAGTGATTAAACAAGTCATCAAAGGTAATGGCAGGAGTAAGTTGTTTGTGAAGTTTAATTTCAAGAATGCGGCGAATCAGATAACTTTTAAGCATGATGACGAGAATAGTATTGTTTTGATTGGCAATATTGCGGAGTTCAACAGGAAAAGTGATGAATTGTTTTTTAGCGCGGGCTATTGTCATTAGTGGGCTTTCGTTGGTGAATTGTATAAGAGAAGTGAGCTTGCCGTTGACTAAGACGTTGTGCAAAATTCTGCAAGGCAGGATAGGAGAAATAATTTGAGCAGGAACATCGCTGTATTTAGTAATTTTGTCGCGAGTTTGGCTGAAGTCGATTTCGATGTTGGTCATTAATCTTTTGACGGATTCAAGAATGGCAGTTGCTTGCTTAGGAAGTGGAGAACGATGTTCACTGCAGGTTAAAATACGGAAGATAGAGTCGCGGGTAATACCGATAAGTCCCGATTCACGCGCAGAGTTACAAATGTCGAAGATAGCGCGGTCATATTCGTCAAAAGGACGTTTGAAAGTAGCAAAACCGCCGCCGTTAAGTTTAAAATGGGTTTGAATTTTCTTGCCACGAGAAACAGTCTCGGTGACGGTAACGCTGACTCCATTTTGGAGAATGTCAAAGTATTCGTCGGCAGACAAGCAGAAAAGAATTTTGGTAAGTTTGTCATTGCACGAAATGATGTTAGAGAGTTTGAAGTTGTTTTGAAATTTTTCAACCGCAAAGGAATCAAGAATAGCTTTTGTAAATTTTTCCATAAGATCACCTCAAGTAAAAAGACGACAAACACATTTGTGAATGTCGCCTTAAGAAATATTATAGTCTTAGCCCGTAAATATTTTTATAGGGATAAATTCAGCTTGAAAAAGCCCCAAAGCTATCGTATAATGGCAATAACTGACAAGGTCAGCGGCAATGAAGCCTTCGGGTTTTCAAATGAACGTGCAACATTCACTTGATAAGCTCTGCAGTTTTCGAGGACTGTAGAGCCTTTATTGCGCTGTGAGAAGTTTATAAAAGAAAAACCTCTCCACCAATGATGTATTTTAACATAAGACGAAGTAAAAGACAATGCTAAAGTTCGCGAATCATTTTTTGGCGATTAATTTCGGCTTTGTCAAAGACGGAAAGAAGATTCCAGTTTATTAAGTCCCAGTCGATAGTATCAAAGCTTAAGTCCGCCAGTTTAGCGTCAGTACCTAAGCACTGAGGATGGCAAGGTAGACTGTAGTTAGTCTCGGAAGGTTTGGGAGGTTTCCAAGACGGAATTTGTTGTGGGGGTTGAAGATTATTGCGATGTTGTTTCTTAGCGGCGTGAATAACGTTGGAGATGTGAAGTTTAACGTCAGAAATACCAGCCTTTTTGAGAGGAACGCGCATGATGTCAACGGTCTTGTCCAGATTACCGTGAGTAGCGATAAAAATTCTGACGGTAGCGCGATTAACTTCATGACAGTAGTCAGTGAAATTTTTTTGAAGTTGGGTAATATTGTCGTCGATGTGACTGCGCCAGATATGTGGAATAGTGGCGTAAAGTTCAGTGGATTTCCTCAATTTTTCAAGTTCGCGAAGAGTATATTGTAAGTCGGATTGAGCGATAGAATTATCGTGACGGAGTTTTTGGATTTCATCATTAAGAGCATTGAAAGTTGTGGCAAGTTTGATACTGTCTTCTGCGAGTTGTTTGAGGAAGAGAAAACAGGTAGTGGGAATTTGAATGGTGTTTTTATCTTCGGAGGTAAAAATCAAGCCGGAAGTAGCAAAATGA
>JAFZOJ010000141.1 GCA_017550685.1 Treponema sp.
TATTGAACCAACTTCAGGAAACACAGGTATTGGTCTTGCATCGGTTGCTGCTGCTAAAGGCTATAAGGCAGTTCTTACTTTGCCTGAAACTATGAGTGTTGAACGCCGCAATCTTCTTAAGGCTTATGGTGCAGAGCTTGTGCTTACAGAAGGTGCAAAAGGAATGAAGGGTGCTATTGCTAAGGCAGAAGAACTTCAGAAATCAACTCCGGGAAGTATTATTCTTGGTCAGTTTGTAAACCCTGCTAACCCTGCAATTCATAAGAAAACAACAGGTCCAGAAATCTGGGAACAGACAGACGGAAAAGTAGATATTTTTGTTGCCGGTGTTGGAACTGGTGGTACCTTGACTGGTGTTGGTGAATACCTTAAATCAAAAAATCCTGATGTAAAGATTGTTGCTGTAGAACCTGCAACGAGCCCTGTCCTTTCTAAGGGAGAAGCCGGTCCTCACAAAATCCAGGGAATTGGTGCAGGCTTTGTACCTGATGTTTTGAACACAAAGATTTATGACGAAATTATTGCTGTAGAAAATGACGATGCCTTTGTCGAAGGCCGTGCTTTTGCCCGCAGCGAAGGTATCTTAGTTGGTATTTCTTCTGGTGCCGCTCTTAAAGGTGCAAAGATTCTTGCAGAACGCCCAGAAAACAAAGGAAAGATTATTGTAGCGCTTCTTCCAGATTCTGGAGACCGCTATCTTTCTACACCATTGTTCAGCGATAACTAAAATGATGAAGATTTCTACGCGTGGTCAGTACGCGCTTTTGATTATGACGGAGCTTGCACAGCAGCCTGAGGATAAGTTTATTCCGCTTAAGCTGTTGTCGCACCGTCATAATCTTTCTGTAAAATATCTGGAGCAGATTCTTATTCAGCTTAGTAAGGCGGGGCTTGTAGAAGGTGTTCGTGGCAGTAACGGCGGCTACAGGCTTGTCAAAAAAACTGATGAATATACAACCGGTGAGATTCTTCGTGCGCTCGAAGGAGATCTTGCTCCGGTAAGTCCTGCAAAAAATAATGTAATAACAGATTCCGGTAACGACGAATACTGGAATGAATTTGCTGTGGTAATAAATAATTATGTTGATTCTATAACGCTGGATAAACTGGTAGAAAAAAATAATGCAGATAACGGCTGGATGTATTATATTTAGTTGTATACAATAGCAATATGACAGAACAATTAAATACAAAGTATGAATCTCTGCAGAATTATTTTAAGCAGCTTGGAAGCGTTGCCATTGCTTTTTCCAGCGGTGTGGACTCCACCTTTATGCTTAAAGTTGCTCATGATGTTTTAGGCAGCAAGGTTGTTGCAATTACTGTACGCTCTCCTTTGTTCCCGGCCAGAGAAAAAAACGAAGCTTCTGATTTTTGTAAGGACCAGAGCATTGAACATATTTTTATTGAATCGGACGAGCTTAATATTCCGGGCTTTAAGGAAAATCCAAAAAACCGCTGCTATCTATGTAAGCGTGAGCTTTTTGAAAAAATCATAAATGTGGCAAAAGAGCATGGTCTTGCCCATGTTTGCGAAGGAAGCAATCTTGATGATAACGGAGACTACAGACCGGGGCTCAAGGCCATTGCAGAGCTTGGTGTAAAAAGTCCGCTTCGTGAATGCAATTTGTGGAAGTCAGAAATAAGGGCAATTTCAAAGGAGCTTGGATTGCCAACCTGGAAAAAGCCGAGCTTTGCCTGTCTTGCAAGCCGTTTTGTTTATGGAGAAAATATTACTGCGCAAAAGCTTGAAATGGTAGATAAGGCCGAACAGCTTTTGCTTGAGCTTGGTTTTGTTCAGGAACGTGTAAGGATTCACAGCTTTGGAACCGGAGAAACAAGCGGTACAATTGCGCGGATCGAAGTAAACCCGGATGAGTTTTCTAAGCTTGTGGAAAATCGTGAAAAAATTGTAAATGAATTTAAGCAGCTTGGTTTTAATTATGTTTCCATGGATTTGCATGGCTACAGGACCGGAAGTATGAATGAGACTTTGTTGAATAAAGATAACATATCAATCATCCTTTCAGATTTAGACGGAACTCTCTTTCACAACGACAGAACAATTTCAGATTATACTAAGAATGTTATCAGACAGGTGCAGGCCAAAGGAATTCTTTTTGGTGTTTGTACTGCGCGTGCCAAGGTTAATGCCTTAAGGTTTTTAGATGGCATTGAGCCGGATATTTTAATCTCTAACGGCGGCGGCCTTATTACTTACCGCGGCCAGAAAATCTACAACTGCGAATTCAGCATTGAAGAAACCCATACCCTTATTAATAAAGTCTTTGAGGTTTTTGGTGAGGGCACAATTATTTCTGCCGACAACGAGGCAGGAGTTTTTTCAAATTCAAAAGAAGAGCTTGGCGACAGATTCTGGAACTATAATGATTTTTCCAATTTCGGTATGACCTGCATGAAGCTGTGCATCGAAAGCCTTGATAAAGAAAAGGTGGCAGAGGTTGCCAATTTATTTGGAGAAGGCAAAATTGATTTTCTTCCGTTTTCTGATATTCCGTGGTACAAGCTTACAAAAATAGATGCCACCAAGGAAAAGGCAATAGAAGCCCTTTGCAAATATCTTGATGTGCCGGTAAGTAAGGTTGCAGCTTTTGGCGACGACTTTAATGACATCGGTATGCTAAAGCTCTGCGGCAAGGGTATAGCAACTGACAATGCAATTGCAGAAGTAAAGCAGGCCGCCGATGAAGTATGTCTTTCGAATGAAGAAGACGGCGTTGCTAAATGGATGGAAAAGACGTTTGGGCTTTAAATTACATATTCAACCTGCTTAAGAATTCTCTGAAGGAACTGACGGGTTCGTTCTTCCTTAGGGTGATTAAAGATTTCTTTACTTGTACCCTGTTCCACGATTACACCACCATCCATAAATACAACCTGTGAAGCAACCTCTTCGGCAAAGCTCATTTCGTGGGTTACTACAATCATGGTTGTTCCTTCCTTTGCAAGCTCCTTGATTACTGCAAGAACTTCTCCTACAAGCTCAGGATCAAGGGCGCTGGTTGGTTCATCAAAAAGAACAACATCCGGGTTTGGAGCAATTGCTCTTGCAATGCCTACACGCTGCTGCTGACCACCGCTTAACTGTGAAGGATAGTAATCCTTTCTGTCGAGCATACCTACTTTTTTCAGGGCATTTTCTGCAATTTCAACAGCGTATTTCTTTGGAACCTTTCTTGCTGTTATAAGTCCTTCCATTACATTTTCAATCGCAGTCTTATTTGCAAAAAGATTATAGTTCTGGTAAACAAAGCCGGTCTTGCGGCGTACGTTCAAAATTGTATTCTTGTGAGCGTGAGAAAGTGAAGTTTTAATATCGTCAAATTCAAGCTCGCCCTGGTCTGCGGTTTCCAGAAAATCAATTGTGCGAAGGAGGGTGGTTTTTCCTGAGCCTGAAGGTCCAAGAATTACAACAACGTCACCTTTTTCTACGGTAAGGTCTACGCCTTTTAAAATTTCATTTTTTCCAAAAGATTTGTGAATATTAGAAATTTTTAACATATACAACTCCTGTATGCTGTATGGTAAACCTAAAAATTGCTTTCGCAATTTTTTTAACGGTTTGCTATTTAACACCGGCCGCCAGCGGCCTTACACATTCCCACTTCTTAAAAATGAACTGAACAATCGAACAGATGATTACGTAAATCACCAGAATGTCCAGATAGGCTTCAACATAGTTGTAGCCGTACGATGCTTCTATTTTGGCAACTGCAGTTATGTCTCTTACAGTCATCATAAAAGCAAGCGATGTATTTTTAATGAGGCCCACAGTTGCATTACAAAGATTTGGAATTGCAGCAGTGAGTGCCTGCGGAATAATTATCCTTTTATAAGTTTGAGAAGCAGTAAGTCCTGTTGTAAGACCTGCTTCCAGCTGACCTTTGTTTACGGTCAAAAGTGCCGAACGGAAAACCTCGGAAAGAGTTCCTGCCATGTTCAGCGAAAAAACTATGAACGCATAAATGATAGGATTTAAATCAAAAACATTTACGCTGCTGCCGGAAGCCTTGAGAATTACATTCAAAAGCGAAGGAACAACAGAATAAATTACAAGAATCTGAAGCACAACCGGTGTTCCCCTTATGACAGAAACATAAGCGCGGCCAATCTGGCTCAAAACCTTTATATTATTCACACGTGCAAGTGCGATAAAAAATCCTATTATGCCACCAATTGCCAGCGAGACAACGGTAATTAAAAGTGTTGTCGGTACAGCCTTCCAGATAAGGAAGAAGGTTTTAAATAAAAATCCAATATCAAACATAGTAACCACCTGTCATTCCGAACTTGTTTCGGAATCTAATTTTCAAAATTAAATACTTCTTCTTCCTTTCGAAAATTTCTTTTCAGCCAATTTAAATACTTGTTCTATAATCAACGTTAGAACCCAATAAATGATTGCCAGTGCAATATAGGTTTCTATGCCGTATGCACCAAAGTTCAGGCTGATGATAAGGTTTCCTTTTCCCATGATATCAATCAGTCCTATTGTAAAAGCCAGGGAGCCTTCCTTGAGCAGGGCAATCATGCTGTTACCAAGGTTTGGCAGCGAAATCAAAAATGCCTGCGGAAGCATTATGCGCACAAATGCCTGACTCTCCGAAAGTCCGCTTGTAAGGGCTGCCTCTCTCTGTCCCTGTGGAACGGCAAGATAGCTTGAGCGCATTATTTCCGAAGCGTTTGCACTGAACAAAAGTCCCAGTGCTGCAATTACGAAAAATGCCTTTGACCAGTCATTAATGTCTACCTGGAAAATTGCCCAGAATAACATTGGAAGTCCGTAAAAAACTACAAAGAGCATTACAATCGGCGGAGTACAACGGAAAACATTGATTATGAATCCCGCTGTTTTTCTCTGCCATTTCTTTTTTGAAAGACTTCCCTTTGCCAGTAAGAATCCAAGGACAAGACCAACTATCAGGACACCAAGCATAACCTCAAAGGTCACTACCAGGTAAGGAAGTATCTGTGCAATTAAAGGAAAAATCTTTTCCGGATAAAATGGTCTGTCCATATAAACCTCCGCTGACAAAGTGTGTCATTGTCGGGCTTGACCCGACAATCTTTACTTCAGCAATGCCGATACATCTTCGCCAAAGTACTGAATTGCAAGCTTTGACACTGTGCCGTCTGCAATGAGCTTTTCGATTGCCTTGTCGTAGGCATCTGCAAGCTTCTGCTGCTTTTTGTTAAAGATTGGCCAGGTTGGAATACCCTTGTAAGTGATGTAGGTAAGCTTATCCTTGTACTGACTGTAAGCAGCTCCATCCTTAAGCACGTTATTCTGGAAAGAAAGCTTAATATCAAGGTAAGCATCGTAACGGCCTTCGTTTACCCATACATAACCGTCTGTAACAACAAACTGATCTGCAGGAACAAGCTTAACCTGTGCATCCGGATGTGCCTTGTTGTAATCTTCAATTACAGCAAACTGAGCACTTGAAGCACTGATTGGAACCAGCTTGCCGGAATATTTTGCAAAACTTGGAAGATCAGTAATCTGATCTGCTGTATCGCTTCTTATTACAAGACCAACAACGCTTGCACCAATAGGGTTCTTAGGGAATACGTATTTCTGTTTTCTTTCTTCTGTAATCCATACACCCTTAGTACCAAAAGCATACTTACCCTGAAGTACACCAATCAAAAGATCATCATCCGAAGTAGGGTAGAATTCAAATTCGTATTCTTCCAGAAGCTTGTCTACTTCTTTAAGAACAGCTACTTCAAAGCCGTCTGATTCGCCCTTGTCGTTTACAAAGTCGTATGGAACATAATAGTTAGTGTGTGCAACACGAACCTTCTGTACCTTTGTTTTTTTAGATGCGGCAGATACGGTGCCAAGTGCCAATGCCAAAAGTGTAATTCCTAAAATTAATTTTTTCATAATATATCTCCTTATGTTTTGGATTCCCGGGTCAAGCCCGGGAATGACAAAGTGTGTCATTGTCGTAATGACAAAGTGTGTCATTGTCGGGCTCGACCCGGCAATCTATTTTGCGGCCTCACGGACCCATTCAAAGCGTTCAAAGTTTATATCCTTTGGAACAGTACAATCTGCTCCAAGAATAATTCCTGTTTTACCTGCTTCCTTGAGCAGTCTTTTTGTTTCTGCCTGGATTTGTTCTTTTGTACCGGTGTAAAGCAGTCCTTTCTTTGTATTGTCAAAACCGCCTATTACAGCCTTTCCGCCAAAAAGCTCCTTTCCTTTTTTAAGCGAAATGCCTTCTACAACCGAAGCAAAATTAATTACCTTGGCAGGATAGTTTTTGAAGATGCCAAAGTTGTTTTTTGCACCCTCGTAACCACAGATGTGAAGAATGTTTGTTCCACCTGCCGCATTTGCTGCTGTGAGCACTGCAAGCTCGGATGGAGCAACAACCTCTGAATAAAGATCCGGACCAACCTTAATATCCTGAATGGACTGAACGCTAAGGTAGATTCCGTCTGCTTTGCCGGCTTTGATTACTTGGCCAGCAAGAATTGAAGTATTGTGTGCAATTACCGAAAGGGCGTAAATTACAGCCTCTTTGTCTTCCTTGATAAAAGCAGCAAGCTTTTTGTCTCCACCTGCGGCCCATTTAAAGGCTGTTGCAGGAGCAAAAACATTGTAAAAAGTTGCAACTTCTTTTCCAAAGGAAGTAGTAAGCTTTTTTACCAGCGCAACCTGATCCTTAATCCATTTGTCATCTGCGGCAATTGGCGTAAGCTTTAAAAGGTCCTTTGCTGATTTAGCTTTACCGATAATTTTTGCAGTTCCCGGCTCAAAGAAGTAACCGTCACTCATAAGCTTTACAAAGTCTGGCTTAAATGACTTTACAAAGTTTTTGTGACCCTTAAGGACGAGCTCCGGATATTCCGGATGATCATAAGCCGAAAGCAGCTCATCTGGTGTGTAATGAAACCAGAAGCCAACAGGTACTCTGTCTGTCTTTTCATTATTAAATGCTTTAAATACAAGCTCTCTTTTTTCGGACATAGTTATATCTCCTTGTTTTATGAAACGTTATTTGTGTTTCGTTTCGATAAGATTGAAATAAAGATGATTTATACCGAAAGATCTTTCCGGTTTAATTGAAAAGACAACACAGGCACATTCGTCCGTTGCGGAAATTTTCACGAACTAATTTTTCAAAGAAGAATTTCATAATGTACCTCCGTTTAGATTTGTTTTTGTAGTTACCTACTGATGTTGTAGGTATATATATTTATATCGGCTTTTACCTACTATGTCAATAGGTTTTATTAAAAAAAATAATTATTTTAAATATGTTTTTTTACGGCGTCTATGTAGGCCTTGGCGTAGCGCGACAGAACCATTCCTTTACGGGTAAGAATGCCTACTGTCATGCTGTCAGAAAGTGCTAGTGGGCGCGCAATAATTTCAGGACCGTTTAATTCGTGGCTTATGATTCCGGAACAGATTGTGTAGCCGTTAAGACCAATGAGCAGATTAAAGAGGGTTGCACGGTCTCGGACCTTTATGTTTTTAGGACAGGCAAAATCAATCTGGGTAAGAGGCTCTTCGGCATAATAAAAGGAATTAAAATCTCCCTGCTCATAGGTAAGGTAAGGGTAGGGCGCAAGATCAGTCAGCTTGATTTTTTTCTTTTTAGCGAGAGGGTTTTTGTTTGAAATAAAAATATGAAGTGGTGTTGTAAAAAGTGGTTCAAACTGAAGGTTATTCTTTTTGATAAGCTTTGTAATTACATTTTTGTTGCGAGAGCTTGTATACAAAATACCAATTTCACTTTTTAAGTGGGCTACGTCTTCTATGATTTCGTGGGTCTGGGTTTCGCGCAGTGTAAAGTCATATTCGTTGCCACCAAACTTACGGATAACATCTACAAATGCATTTACTGAAAAGGAGTAGTGCTGGCAGCTTACAGAAAAAATTGTATTACCCTTGGAGTTACCCTTAAAGCGGTCTTCAAGAAGAACTGCCTGTTCCAGAACCTGACGGGCGTAGGATAAAAAATCATCTCCTTCGTTGGTGACAGTTACACCCTTGTTTGAGCGGGAGAAAATCGTGATACCCATTTCTTCTTCGAGCTCACGGATTGCGGCGGTAAGGCTTGGCTGGGAAATAAATACCCTGCGCGAAGCTTCTGTTATGTTTCCTGTGTCTGCAACGGCTATTGCATATTTTAATTGCTGTAGAGTCATAAGTATATGGTAGCAGATTGTCCGAAAAAGTACCATAGGTAAAAACTATCGAAAAGTGTTTGAAAATAGTATTTTTCTTTTATACAAAAATGCAGTATTTTGATATTCGCGTCATCACGTATGTTGATGTAATCGTCATGCTGAACTTGTTTCAGCATCTAAATCAAAAAAGCAGGTGGTAATATGTCATTTAAAACATCAGTAATCGGATTTCCAAGAATCGGAAAACAGCGTGAATTAAAATTTGCTAGTGAAAAGTTTTTTAAGACGGAGCTTTCAGAAGCAGAACTCCAGAATACTGCAGCCCAACTCCGCGCATACGGCTGGAAAAAACAGCAGGAAGCCGGAATTACTTTTATTCCTTCAAATGATTTTTCTTTTTACGACAATATGCTTGATACAGCATTTTTGCTTAGTGCAGTACCGGCTCGTTATACAAAGCTTGAGCTTAGTCCGCTTGAAAAATATTTTGCAGCAGCTCATGGATATCAGGGTGCAGCCGGTGACGTAAAGGCACTTCCGATGAAGAAATGGTTCAATACAAACTACCACTATATTGTACCGGAGATCAGCGACGACACTTGTATTAGTCTTCAGGCCGATAACAAAGTGCTTTCTGAATATAAAGAAGCAAAGTCAGCCGGAGTTCAGACTGTACCAACTGTTATTGGTGCTTACACCTTCCTTCATCTTGCAACTTACACAGGCGCAAAAAAGGCAGCTGATTTTGCTGATACCGCTGTAGAAGCCTTTACCGCTCTTGCCAAGGAGCTCAGTGACGCAGGGGCCGAATGGATAAGCTTTGCAGAACCAGCCCTTGTATTTGATATGACAGACACAGACAAGGCTCTTTTTACTTCAATATATAAAGCCTTGCTTCAAAAGCTCCGTGCTCAGTCAAATATCAAAATTATTCTTCAGACCTATTTTGGCGATATCCGCGATATTTATGATGAGGTTTGTACTCTTGGCTTTGACGCAATCGGCCTTGACTTTGTAGAAGGAAAGAAAACTCTTGAGCTTGTTCAAAAGGGCTTTGCAAAAGATACTCTGCTTATTGCCGGAATTATCAATGGAAAAAATATCTGGCGTGCAGATTATCAGAAAAAAAATGAACTTATTGAACAGATTAAAAAAACGGTGCCACAGGAAAACCTTGTTATCGGAACCTCCTGCTCGCTGCTTCATGTTCCTTATACAACTGCGTCAGAAGAAAAGCTTTTTGATGATATCTTAAAGCATTTTGCCTACGCAGAAGAAAAGCTGGTTGAGCTTGGGGAGCTTGCTTCAGCCGACCCGACTGCTCTCGAAAACAATAAAAAGCTTTTTGCCCAGGACCGCGTAATCAAAAATCCTGCTGTTACAAAAGCCCTTGCTCAGCTTAAGGAAGAAGACTTTATCCGTAAGCCTGACTTTACCGAACGTGAAAAAATCCAGCATCAAACTTTTAAGCTGCCGCTCTTCCCGACAACAACAATCGGAAGCTTCCCACAGACAAAGGAAGTTCGTGCAAACCGCGCTGCTTACAAAAATGGAACAATCACTAAGGAGCAGTATGTAGAGTTCAATCAGAAAAAAATTGCAGAATGCATTCATCTTCAGGAAAAGCTTGGGCTTGATGTACTTGTCCACGGAGAATTTGAACGCAACGATATGGTTGAATATTTTGGAAATCAGCTGGACGGATATATTTTTACACAGAATGCCTGGGTTCAGTCTTACGGTACACGTTGTGTAAAGCCTCCTGTAATCTGGGGTGATGTTAGCCGCAACAAACCGATGACAGTTGAATGGTCAGTTTTTGCACAGAGTCAGACAGATAAAATCGTAAAGGGAATGCTCACCGGACCTGTAACAATTTTGAACTGGTCTTTCCCTCGCGAGGATATAAGCCTTAAGGAACAGGCACAGCAGCTTGCCCTTGCAATCCGTGATGAAGTTCTTGACCTTGAAAAAAACGGAATCAGAATCATTCAGATTGATGAAGCAGCCTTGCGCGAAAAGCTTCCGCTGCGTCACAGTGACTGGCATTCAGAATATCTTGACTGGGCAATTCCTGCCTTCCGTCTTGTTCATGCAAAGGTAAAGCCAGAGACTCAGATTCATACTCATATGTGTTACAGTGAGTTCAACGATATTATCCGCGACATTGATGCAATGGATGCAGACGTAATTACCTTTGAAGCAAGCCGTGCCGACCTTAAGATTCTGGATGCCCTCAAGGAAGCAAACTTCCGTACAGAGGTAGGACCTGGTGTTTATGACATTCACTCTGCACGCGTTCCTTCCGTAGAAGAAATTGTCGCTGCACTCAAGAAAATGCTTGCCAAGGTTCAAAAGGAAAAGCTCTGGGTAAATCCTGACTGCGGACTTAAAACCCGTGGAGAAGAAGAAACTGTTCCAAGTCTTACAAATCTTGTCGCAGCAGCCCGCGAGCTTAGAGAAAAAGAGGGCGGCTCTCGACAGTAGGCCCTGTAATCATTAAACTGAAGGAATGACAAGACAACGTATGAGTATTGCAGATATTCTGAATAATAAGAAGGTTTCGCTTTCGTTTGAGGTTTTTCCTCCTAAAAAAAAGGAAGCGCTTGAATCAATTAAGGAAACAGCTGTTTCTTTGACAAAGCTTAATCCCGATTTTATAAGCGTTACCTTTGGAGCCGGTGGAACAACCAAGGGCTATACTGCCGAAATTGCCGAGGCTATCGAAAATAACGGAACAACCTCACTTGCTCATCTTACCTGCGTGCGTTCTACAACCGAAGCGCTTGAATCTACTATTGCAGATTTGAAAAACCGCAACATCAAAAATGTTCTTGCGCTCCGTGGAGACTATCCAAAGGATGCCGTCACAGGCGAAAATGTTTTTCCTTCAGGTTATACTCACGCTTCGGATCTTGTTACACTTTTGAAAAAAGAGGGCTTGTGTGTAGGCGGCGCCTGCTACCCTGAGGGCCACCCCGAAAGTGCAAGCCGCGAAGCAGACATAGATTCTCTTAAATATAAAGTAGATGCCGGTGTAGATTTTCTTACAACCCAGATGTTCTTTGATAACGACATGCTTTATTCATTTTTGTATCGCCTTCAGTCGGCAGGGATTCATGTTCCTGTTCTTGCGGGAATTATGCCAATCACAAATGCAAATCAGGTTAGCCGCATGGTTGATCTTTCAAATGCCTATATCCCGCGAAAGCTTCTTGCAATCTGCGACCGCTTCCGTGATTCTCCAGAAGCCATGATGCAGGCAGGAATTGCTTACGCCACCGACCAGATTATTGATTTAATTTCCAACGGTGTTCGCGGCATTCACATTTACACAATGAACAAGCCTGAGATTGCAGGCGCAATCATTAAGAATGTGGATCAAATTATAAAGGCTACGAATAATTAATCTCGTCTTTTAGAAAAGCTTTTTTACAGCTGCCATATATTTTTCTCCGCGGTCAAATTCGTTGTTGAACATGCCGAACGAGGTTGCGCCCGGTGAAAAAACTATGATGTCTGATTTGACGTTGCCGGCTGACAGACTGTCTTTGAGTGCACCAAGCATTTCGTCCAGACTGTTGTAAGGTCCGTTGTATTTTGTTCCGGCCTTGTCCAGTTCCGGTACAATTTTATCGGTAGCAGTTCCCGCAAGAAGATAAATCTGTTCGGTTGTTTTTCCTTCAATCAAAACTTCTGTAAGCTTATCTAGTGCAAGGCCTTTTTCTGTTCCGCCGGTTAAGAGGATTACCGGTTTGCCGAATGCCTGTGTTGCGGCAGCTGCTGCCTCCGGTACAGTTGCGGCAGAATCGTTGTAAAACTTGTAGCCCTTCCATTCGTGGAAAAACTGAAGGCGGTGTGCAATGCCCGGCCAGGTCTGCAGGATTTCTTTTGCGCGCTGTTTTTCTACTCCCATAAGCTGAAGTACTGTTGCGGCATTCTGGGCGTTAAGCTTCATGTGTTCGCCAGGGACCAGCAGGCTGTCAAAATCAACAGAATATTGAGTCTGAGTATTGTAACGGATTACTGTCGCACGGCTTTCACGGGCAAAAAGGTCACCCCAGGTTCCGCCGCAGGCTGGTCCGGTTCCAGACTCGTCTTGTCCTGCATCAAAAATTGAATATGTTCCGGAATCCTGGTCTGCGTAAATCAAACGCTTGTCTGCAACATAGTCTTCCATATTGCCATACCAGTTCTGATGGTCAGGAACAATTTTGGTAATTACACTAATGTGAGGCTTAAGAACTCCACGTCCGCGAAGATCTGCAAGCTGCCACGAAGAAAATTCAATTACAACCGGAGTGTCTGAACTTACCTGATCAAAAAAGGTGAGGGGACTTACTGTAATGTTTCCGCCAAGGAATGCCGTAAAGCCAGCCTGCTGTAAGCCGTAATAAATTGCGCTTACTGTAGAAGATTTTCCCTTGCTGCCGGTTACTGCAATAATCGGGCAGTCGGTAAAACGAAGGAAAATACTAAGGTCTGTTTCTATTGCCTTTGCGGCTGCCAGATACTTGTTTCCTTCAAACTTTACACCGGGATTTTTAATAACGCAGTCTGCATTTTCAAAATCTGCAAGGTCGTGGCCGCCAAGATGATAGGTGAGGCGAGAATGGTCGAGTGTGTTGTCATTGTTAAGGCGTTCAAGAGTAGGAGCCAGCTGTTCGGCGGTTTTCATGTCTGTAACTGTGACATAAGCACCCTTGTTAAGGAAAAATCGTGCAGCCGCTTCGCCACCGCCATTGAGTCCAAGCCCCATAATGGTAATTTTTTTGCCTTTAATGTCATCAATCGATTTGAACGGGCAGTTTGGTGAATATGAATGGAATGTCATGGTGTGAGCTCCTTCATAAGAAAGATTATCGGGTCAAGCCCGATAATGACACATGTCATTACCGATAAGCAATTGTGTGTCATTGCCGGGCTTGACCCGGCAATCTATCAAAAAAAAAGTCTTCCACCAGGGAAGACCTTTATGCCGGGAACCAGAATCGAACTGGCACGTCGGTTGCCCGACACAGGATTTTAAGTCCTGGGCGTCTACCAATTCCGCCATCCCGGCAACAGTTTTATATTATCGAAAATCAGTGGATTTTTCAAGATAGTTTCTTAACCGCATCCATAACCCTTTTTTTATCCGTAGTCCACTTAGGAGCGATAAGCGTGGCTTTTGGAGGATCCCCCGTCAGCCTGTGAATAATTACCGAGTCAGGAATAATCGCCAGTGCCTTCTTCAGCAGTTCAAAATATTCATCCATCTGGAGCACTTCAAACTTTTCCAGCTCATATTCCACGGCAAGGTCAGTATCCTTCAGTACATACAGGCACATAATTTTGATTCCGTCAGTACCCGCATCTACCGCAGCCTTTACGCTTTTTATCATGTCTGCTTCACTCTCGCCGGGCAGGCCAAAAATCACATGAGTTACCACATGAACCTTTGGTGCCCGCTCATGAATCCGCTTTACCGCATCAAAATAAACCTCATTTGTAAAAGCCCGCCTTATGTACGCAGCAGACTCCTCGTTCGCAGTTTGAAATCCAAGCTCCAGCTGAACAAAATACTCATCGCTAATGCGTGCCAGCTCCTCCAGAACTTCATCATCAAGACAGTCCGGCCGTGTGCCCAGAGCAAGCCCCTTAATTTCTTTATAAGAAAGCGCCTTATGCCATTTTGCCGAAAGCTCATTAAGGTCGCCGTAAGTGTTCGTAAAGTTCTGAAAATATGCAATAAAAGTGTCCGCCCCCTTAAAGCGATCCGGTACAATGATGGCCCTGCCATCAAACGGCACAGTAAATTCCCCCGACCCGCTTTGACTGCAGAAAATACATCCGCGCGTTCCCTTAGTTCCGTCACGGGTAGGACAGGTGCAGCCCGCATCAAAGGTCAGCTTGTAAACCTTAGTCCCAAAGAGATTCTTATAATAATCGCTTACCCAGGTGTGCATAGAAAATAATCTTATCACAATTATTGTCCACCCGCAAATAAATCACTATAATTCCCATATGCTCAAAAATTTTCTTTGGATTTTTTTTATCTCGATGGTGCCGCTGATTGAGCTCAGAGGGGCCATTCCTGTTTCTCAGGCGCTGCAGATGCCGATTGTGCCGTCTTACATTGTGTGCATTATCGGAAACATGCTGCCGGTTCCAATCATTTATCTTTTTGCGCGACGTTTTCTGGAATGGGGTCAGGATAAAAAAGGCATTGGAAAAATCTGTCAGTTCTTCTTAGTAAAGGGTGCCGCCGCCGGAGAAAAAATGCAGGAAAAAGCAGGTAAGGGAATCTTTCTTGCACTCATGCTTTTTGTTGCAATCCCTCTTCCTGGTACCGGAGCGTGGACAGGAACACTAGGTGCCAGCCTTCTTGATATGAAATTTAAAGACACAATCATTGCCGTAATGCTCGGAGTTTTGATTGCAGGACTTATAATGATGGCCGTTTCACTCGGACTTTTCACTGCGCTTTTTGCGGCCCTGGGGAAATAAAATGTACATACTTGTTTTAAAACAACTCGTAATAATGATTGCCATCACACTGGCAGGTTATATTTTTGCACGCATCGTAAAGGTAACAGACGAACAGCAAAAGTTCATGAGCCGCCTGCTCCTTTATTTTATCAATCCTTTTTTAGTACTCAACAGCTTTAATATGGAATTCAGCTGGCACAAATTTGGTCAGCTCTGGTTTGCAGCCCTCATTGCACTTGTGATGCACGGCATAATGATTCTGCTTGGCATTCTGTCGTCCAAAGAAAAAATCGACCGCATTGCTGTTGCGTTTACAAACTGCGGCTTTGTAGGAATCCCTCTTATCCGCGGCGTATTCGGCGACGAAGGCGTTTTCTACCTGATGGGTTACCTCATCATTTTCAACGTACTTATCTGGACCTACGGCTACTACCAGATGAGCGGCACCACAAACATAAAAAAAATCATCACAAACCCGAACATTATTGCAGTAACAATAGGCCTTATTTTGTTCTGCCTGCCTTTTGAATTGCCTGAGCTTGTGCGTAAACCAATCGTTATGATTGCAGATATCAACACGCCGATGGCCATGCTCCTGCTTGGGATTCTTTTTGCCCGCTTTGAATTTGACCGCACTTACATTGCCCGCGTAATAAAAACAACCCTGTTCCGCCTGGTCATTGCCTCTCTTTGCAATCTGGTGGTAATCATTGTCGTTTACAAGCTGTGCATAAACATGCAGGACATAAAGATGATGCTTTTTGCCATTTACATCTGCTCCATGTGTCCTGTTGCAACTACAATCCCGGGTCTCGCCGTAGTTTTTGACCACGACAAATCTTTTGCGAGCCTCATCGTTACAATTACAAGCCTGTTTTGTATTTTAACAATCCCATCTTTTGTTGCGCTGGCAGAATTTGTTATTGGGAAGTTGTAGATTGCTTCGTCGTCTTCGCTACGCTCCGACTCCTCGCAATGACATTGGTCCTTATATATAATGTCAAAAAATGGTAAAGTTGGTATGAGTCAGGTTTTCCAGAAATAAAGTCTAGGCCAAATGCACAGCTCCCGATTTGTTTTATAAACCTTTGCGTTGGCTAAATGTAAGAACTTATGTTATAATCATTTCGGAGGCATTATGGTATATCCTTTTATGACTTTGAATGATGAAACAGAAATTGTTCATTCAGAAATGCAGGAAGATGGTCGCGTTAAGGTTTCGGTTGAAACACCGGATGAAAAACTCTGTTTTAAACATGCAACATGCTGGCTTCCTCAAGGTGAATGGGTAGATGTTTATGGTTATTCAGAGTCAGAACTGAATTACTTAAAAGAACTTGTTGATTCAGAAAAACATTTAATATTGGAGTTCTCTCAAACTGGAGGATTTGACAATGCCTCAGGTTTTTAAGATTGGTGCTTATTGGATTTATTTTTGGCTCGATGAAAATACACCACTTGAACCTATTCATGTTCATGTAGCAATGAAGAAGCCTGTTAAAAATGCTACAAAAATTTGGATTACAAAAAACGGACACTGTTCACTTGCAAATAATAATTCAAAGATTCCTTCTGCAACATTAAATAATATCATACGAATTATAGAAATGCGTATTCCTGAAGTCGAAAAGAAATGGATGGAGACATTTTCTAGGATTTCTTATTATTGTTGATCTATAATTTTTCTTCCTTTTTATGCCTTAAGAAATACAGCCAGCAGGAAATTTTGTCTTCACTGACATTGAGCATCCGGCTGGCTGCTTTTTTGTAGCAGTCTTGCTGGCCGCGGTATTTTTCGGGGTTTATTTCTTTGTCGGATTTGTAATCAACAATTGTGTAGGTGCCGTCCGGGTTCTGGAAAATTAAATCTATGGAGCCGGTAAAAATGTAGCCGTCTAAGAACATGCGGAAGGCCCATTCGGCGCGGTAGAAGCTGCCGGTGGATTTACAGTTTTCGAGCTGCTGGCCCAGGTCGCTGGCGGCAAAGTTCTGGCACATGCTGCGGCATTCCTTCAAAACTGCAGAAAGTTTTTCAGGTGTTTCGTTCAGGTTTTTCAAAAGCTTTGGTTCCGGTTCAAACTTGTCGCACGGAATACCTTTGGCCTGGGCTTCTAAAAAGGCGTGAACGAGTGTTCCAAAATCTGCGGCACTAAAATCAACGCCCTGAAGAATATCGGTTGTGCCGTCCAGAGTACTTCCTGTGTCACCATCCTGAGCTGCCTCCGGAACATAATCTTTTTCGAGCGACGATGGGGTTTTTCTGTTGCTTACAGGCCATTCATATTTTACTGCGGGTTCGCCCTGGTACAACTGGCGGGCAAGATCGAGCTTTGCTTTTTCAGGTTCGCTGCTGTTTGTTGTATTCAAAAGCTCCTTCATCTCCTCGCGGGTAGCCGGTTCAATTTTGTGAAAGGCAAAAGGGCACTTAAACTGGCTGTCCGGAGTACAATAAAAGCGGACCATGTTTTCTATAAGGTGGAAGGAATCTTGTCTGGTGTCTGCGTCGGTTTCGGCTTCTTTCCAGCTGCCTACAATATGGACACTAAGCTGGGCTCTGGTTATGGCAACGTAAATCAACCGGCGGAATTCTGCAAGCTCTTCCTGCATGGCTCTTTGTTCCTGTCTCAGATAAAAGAAATTTTTGCTGCCGTCCACCGGTTTAATTGTAAGTCCGTTTTCTTTATCAAAATAAAATTGAGAATCCTTGGAGCGTTTGGAAACATCTGTGCAGCCGTAAACAAAAACAAATTCAAACTGCAGACCCTTGCTCTTGTGAATTGTCATGATGTTTACGGCATCGCCTTTTTCTATAGGGTAGGTTATTTCATCAATATTTATTTCTACATCATCTCCGAACGAAGAAATTTCCCTGTCCTTAATCTGGCTCAGCTGATCTGCAAACCAGGCAATGCCTTTATCGTTCTGGTCTGTCTGACGGGCAAGCTCAAAAAGCATATCAAACTGTTCGGCATAAAGGCTCTTGCGGTAACTGAGCATTGTTTCGTAACGGTAGCCGCAGTCGTTCCACAGAACTTCGAGCGTTTTTGTAAGCGGGCGGCTCAGTGTAAGGATTCGCTGTGTTTCATAAAAATTCCAGGCGCGGTTATATTTTTCCTTTTCACCTTCATCTGTCCATTGCTGCGGGTCTTCACCGGCAAGTACGGCTTCTACACTCTGTTCGCGAAGATTTGCAAACGGAGAAGCAAGATAACCTGCCTTGGAAATTTTATCCTGAGGATAAACGCACAGCTGAATAAAATTGTAGATGTCGTTTATAGGTCCGTCAGAAAAAATTGAAGTATTCATGTCCAGCGTGTACGGAATGTTAAACACATTGAACCATTTTATAAGATAGCGGCGGTCGGTGCGGCCACGGTCCAGAACGGCAAAGCTTGAGTATGGTATTGGCACATGATCTTTTACTGATTCTGTCCTGATGTGCGCAATTGTTTGTGCTATTTCAATTGCAAGCTGGTCCTTTGTGCTAAAGTGAATATCCTTGTCCAGACTGGTTGTATCCAAAAGTTCTATTGTAAGGAGTTTTCTGATCTTGTCGTCCAGTTCTTCTTCGGGTACTTCCCGGCGTTTTTCGGGGTCGTATTGTACTGCCGGAACAAGATATTTGGCTTCGAATTTTCTTGTAGTTGTGTTGTCAAAAATCAAATTATGGTCGCCGAACACATGATTGAAAATGGCCAGAAGGCCGTTGGAAGAACGGTAATTATAGTTCATCTGCAAAAAGGCATCTTCGCCAAGCTCGTACTTGAGGTTGTTGAAAACCGAAACATCGGCACCGCGGAATTTGTAGATGGACTGCTTTTCGTCGCCAACGAAGAAGAGTTTTTGGCCGAACTGGGGCCCTTCGAGAGCCTCAGGGACCACATTCAGAGCCTCAGGGACCACATTCAGAAGAAACAGTAATTCTTTGTTCTTTGAGTTATTATCCTGGAACTCATCAATCATTATTTTTTCGTAGGCGGCCTGTTCGGTAAGTCTTATGTCTTCCTGCTCGTTCAATATTTTGAGTGCAAGCTCGGAAATATCTGCAAAGGTAAGGTTTCCTGTCCTGCGTTTTGACTCGTTTACAAGCGCGGTAAATTCATCAAACATAGAATACAGGTCGGTGGTGTCATCTATTTGGTTTATATATTTGCACAGAGAATCGATTACGACAAAAGAATCACGCAGCAGTTTTATGCATTCCTTGTATTCGTCAACGGCAGGCTTAACGTTTCCCGGCAGTTTGATTTTTTTAAGCTGGTCAGAGATATCTTTGATAACCGGAAGCTGTTCATAAATATCTTCAATTGCCTGAACTTCTTTCAGCCTGGCAGCGCGGCAAACTTCTATAAACTTTTGTGATTTAATGATGAATGCTATTCCAGGTGAAACTTCGGCCGCAGCTTCGTAGGCAGGAACCATCCTTGCAATAAGAGTTTTGAGCGCAGTAGTATCTTCCGGAATTTCTCCGTCAGGCGAGGCACAGATTAGTCCGTTCCAGTTATTCACAAGCACGGTTTTCTGGTCATTAAGTGTAGAAGAAAAATAGTCCGGAGGATCTGCCAGTGTTGTGTATTGGCTTACCGCTTCGGCAAGAATATTGTAGGCAAAATCTTCGAGCCTTCCTGCGTCGGCATACTGCTGAACACAAAGCCGTTCTCTGTTTGAAAAAACATAGGGAAGTGCAAGCTTTTTTATATCTTCCAGAGCATCGCCTGCTCCTGCAGTAAAGTCCGGACGGATTCCGTAACGGTTGGCGGCCTGCTTTACAATTGAATTACAGTATGAGTCCAGTGTCTGAATGTGTGTTTCGGAAAATTCTTCAAGCGCGGTCTGGGCACGTTTTTTTTCTAAGGCCGGGGTCTGTGGATTTTCTGCAAAGAACAAAAGTGTTTTGTAGATTCGTTCGTACATTTCGCCGGCTGCTTTTTTTGTAAAAGTAAGCGTAAGGATTTGAGAAGCCCTTATTCCCTGTGACATTACAAGCCAGGCAAAGCGGGTTGCAAGTACCTGGGTTTTTCCCGAGCCCGCACCGGCTGCTACAATTGTGTTGCCTGTCCTGCAGCAGACGGCTCTCTGCTTGCTGTCCAGCTTTCTTTCAAGGAGGTCAAGATATGGATATGGGTTTTGTTCTAAAATCTGTTCACTCATTTTGACCTTCCTGCAATTGTATAATTAAAACGGCAGATTGATTTGTATTCACAGCCGCCGCAGTTTTCAAAGCTGTCTACCTGTTCCAGCGGATAATCTGCATTCTGAACGCATTTTGTAAACTGACCTGCATATTGTTCAAAGGCCTGAATTGTCGGCTCGTAATCTTCAATCTGTTTGCTCCTGCTTGCTTCGTCAACGACAACAACATTTTTCTGAGACGACGAACCAAAATTGATTGCATAAAAGGCGGCAAGATTTATTTCCGTTACCTTTTCGTTTTCGCGCATAAGCGTTATGTACATAGGAATCTGAAAATCCTGCAGGGCTCCGTTTTCGTCAACTCGTGTTTCGTACTGCTTTGGCATGGCAGAAACCGTGTTTTTGTAATCTATGATTGTCCAGCCTGTAAGCTCGGGGTGGTCAGAGCCTGCCGTTAAGATACAGTCAATTTTTCCGGTGTAGTTCCAGTCACGTTTACTGTCATTTATTGAATAGGATTTTTCTACACCCTTAACCATGTAGCCGGCAAATTTTGTGCAGAACACCTTAAGGAAATCGATTATTGTTTTTGTGATTGCCGGTATCTGAGATTCCAGCATCCTGATTGTAAGCGGGCTGTTATGAAAATCTTCTTTTGGATTATTGATGGCTTCCTGTGCAAGCTGTGAAATTAGCATGGAAAGTGCAGCCTGATTTTCAAGTATACCATCTTCGTTTACTGCGGGCAGGGTAAGATTATTTTTCATAAGGTAGCGGCCATATAGCTCAAGCACCTTGTGATGAATGTTTCCCATGTCGTAGCGGCCGATCAGCGAGGTAGAAAGACTGTCCGGTTCAAGTCTGAGTACTGTAGAAAAAATCCATTTGCGCGGGCACGGAAAGAATTTTTTCATATCTGACTGAGACAATGTGATTTTAGAATTTGCCTTATCCGGGTTTTGCTGGTTGCGCTTTGTAATAAGAAAATCCTGAATTTTTTGCTGAAGTACTGCCGGGATTTTGTACGGTACAGGTTCAAGGCAGCGGTCGCGGTTAAGGCTGTCCCACCAGGTGAATTGTTCTTGCTGGGCCTTCGAGAGCCTCAGGCACCCCAAACCTTCTGAGCCAGCAGAAGTCTCTGAGCCAGCAGAAGTCTCTGAGCCAGCAGAAGTCTCTGAGCCAACCGGGGTCCCTGAGCCAACCGGGGTCCCTGAGCCAACCGGGGTCCCTGAGCCAACCGGGGTCCCTGAGCCAACCGGGGTCCCTGAGGCGCTCGAAGGGTTTTTAAGAAACCAGCTCTTTTCACCCTGAACAAAATCACTTTTTTCCATCTCCTCCAGTACCGGCCTAAAATCACGCTCGCCCTTTGTCCGCAGATAGGTGTGCGCAATTGCAAAGCCTGCAAAGGTTTCTTCGGCACAGGAGAACATCGGGAGTTCGTCGTCAGTGCCATCAGCAATTCCCTTGGCATAAAGTCTAATGAATGCCCTGGAAGAATTAAACTGCTTGTCTTCGTCGGTAAGATGGAGCAGGGTACGCTTACGTGCATTTAAGAACGAAAGTCTTTTAAATGGAAGTTCAAGGTTGTTCTGGCTTGAATCATTCACAAACTGATATTTAAAATTTGCAGCCGCAGAAAGTTTGTACGGAAAAACCGAAAGACCTGTTGCCGTGCTCTGTGGAGTATAGGTTTTGCCAGCAAGCTCGTTTATAAAAAATTCATAAGGATTTTCTACTGTAAGATTCATCGGCTCGCAAAAGTCGCGTTCAACTGCAATGAGTGCATTAAGCTCGGTAATACAGCGGCTTATAATTTTGTCTGCCGTCTCTGAAAATTCGGACTCTTCCAGATAGCGTGTTTTAAAGCTCATCCAGGCCACGTGAATGGCGGCAAATGTATTGCTTTTGCAGATTGCAGTTATATCCTTTTTGAGCTGGGTATAAAAAGTATATTCACGTTCATCATGATTTATCTGCGACAGTGCTTCCTTCCAGATGTCTACATGTTCACCGTCCGGCGTATCATAGCCGCAGATACAGCGCAGCCTTTGACCTTCGCGTATAAGGTTTTCGCGGGCTTCTTTGTTGCCGTTCTTCCACGGAATATAATTGTCCAGCAAAAGATGGCGCACACTCGCATAAGAAAAATCAGAATTATAGCAGTCAAGAATTTCATTAAAAATAATTCCGGCACAGTTTGAAGTAAGAGGAAAACCTGCACGGATTACATAAGGCACACAGTAGGCGGTAAGCTCACGTTCAAGATAAGGGCGATAGGTTACTAGATCCGGTACGCTCAATGTAATGTCGGTCCAGTCTGCTTTTCCCTGGTCCACAAGCTTTCTCATTGCAAGGATTGTCATGCGAAGTTCACGGCGGGAATCTGAATATTTTATGCATTGCGGGTGCGGAGTAGTTTCCTGTTCCTGAGACATCATTACAAGAGTGATGTCAGGGCAGCCTTCAAAAACTTCTATATAATCTGCAAAATCTTCCAGAATCTCAGGATAAATAATCAGGATTTTTTTACCGCTGCCTGAAAAGTCCGGAGTAACCCAGGCAGGTTCAAAAAAATTATTTTCATCAAGAAAAGCCTTGTAACGTTCATAAAGGGTTTTGTAATCCTGATCTTCATCATCCATCTGGACATCGTTGTTACTCATCATTTTGTTCCACAGGCTCAGGGAAGACAGCATCCTGCACATCCAGTCGGTAAACGAAGCGGCAGAATCTGCAAAATCAGGATTAATTATCTTTTTGAAAAAATGCTCCTGTGCGTTTTTCTGGATCAGGTTCCTTACAAAGATTTTCCTCAAAAGCGAAGGAACGGGAGACTTGCCCGGTTCGGAGGCGCTTACATAGCTTCCTTTAAATTTATCCCACGAGACAAAACGTTCCAGCGGCACTGCAGACACACCGGACTCTTCTGAATGCACGACGCACCAGTCAATCCAGGAATTCATCACAACATCAGTAGAAAAAACAAAAATATAATTCCGGTCGGCCAGGTAAGTCTTGAAAATGCCTGAAATGTCTTTGGGATCTGCAAAAACGCATTTTTTCATGCTTTCTATTATAACATTGAAAATATTTAGTGTAACCAAAAAAAGATTGATTTTTTTAATAAAATGTATGATAATGTACTATACGAGAGGAGATTTCCTATGAAAAAGCTTTTTACTTTATTAATGGTTTTGTTCGTTGGAACAATGTTGTATGCAGCTGCAGGTTCTTATGTAGTTGAATCGGTTACAGGAAACGTTACTTATGAATCGGCTCCTGGCAAATTCGAAAAGGTTAAAGTAGGACAGGAATTGTCTGCTTCTACTGTTCTTAATACTGGACTTAACTCAAGCGTAGTTGTTAATTATGATGGAAAAACAATTACAATTAAGGCAAAACAGAAGGGAACTGTAGAATCACTTTATGTTGCTGCAGCACCTGCAAAGGGTGGTCTTAAGAGACAGTCTTCAATTGCTAAGGCTGACGCAGTAGACAGTGCTGACGGAAAGAGCAAGGGAGTTGCAACAGCTTCTTCACGCGCTTCTGAAGCAAAAGAAGATTATACTTGGGACGAGTAATAATCTGATTGTTGGAAAAGCCTGCAATCTTTAAGGATTGCGGGCTTTTTTGTTTAAAGCCAATTTCATTGCCGGATCCAAACCGGTAATCTTATAATCCTTATGAAAAAATTACTTATATCTTTACTTATTCCAATCATTTCAGTTGCAATCTGTTCACTTTTGATGTTTTCATCTTTAGACAACAAGGTTGCAGATTTTTTCCAGCGTCCGCTTAAGTCCACAGAGGAAAGCAAAGAAGTTATCATGATAAACGTTGATGATGATGCTGTTTCCAGTATTGGAACCTGGCCTTTTTCACGCGATGTTTATTCACAGATGCTTGCAAACCTTAAGGAACTTGGTGCCCGTTCGGTTGTATTCGATTTGAGCTTCCTGGACAAGAGTCAGGCTCAGGTTGATGAAACTTATGTACGCGACACACTGCCTGGTTATGTAAACGACTATTTCTCTTTCCTGAATGAAACTGCCGCAGATTCTCTTACTGCAGTTGCTGACGGAGATGCAGACTTAGACGAAGCCTATGACTACTACGATGCAGAATCAAAAAAATATGCCCTGCAGCTTAATACTGCAATTTCGCACGCTATTACTCCTGTAGATGATATTCTTGCTTCTTCGCTCAATGAGTTTGGCAACGCTTATCTTACACTTACTTTTGATGACAGTATTGAACCTTCCATGAAAGAAAAAGTTTTTATGGAAAACTATATTGCACTTAAAAATGTATCTGCCCAGAATGATACAATCACAAAGGAATATGCCGGTGTTCAGCCAGCACTTTACGATTTTATCACTCAGGCTAAATCTGCAGGTTTTGTAAACGCAGACCCGGATAAAGACGGATATCTCCGCCGCATGCACCTGGTTGTAAAATACAAGGGAAAATATTATGCACAGCTGGTATTCCGTCCAATTCTTGATATGCTCGGAAACCCTCCTGTAGAAATTACAGATAAATATATTAAGGCTGGCAAGCTTACAATTCCACGTTCAGAAGACGGAACTGTACTTGTAAAATATCCTAAGAGCCTTTATATCGATTACAATGCTATTTCTCTGGCAAACATATACTTCCTTTCTACAATGGAAAATACCTTTGTTACAAACCTCCGCATCATGGCAGAAAGCGGCTTCTTTGATGATCTTGATTCAGAAGAGAATCCGTACGAACTTTATGATACTGCCGAATATATCCGCGGTGAGCTTGTGAACGGAGAATCTGCCGAAGAAGGCATTACTTATGATGAATTCCTGCGCCTCCGCCAGGCCTACTTTAAGGCTGCCAAGGCATTCCTTACAGACAACAACGAAGCTTACTTTATTTCACTTTACGAAGGTGATGAAGAAAGCCAGGACTTTATTCATGAGCTGTTTAAGGAAACAACAACTGCCTTTAACAAGTTCATGGAATCTCATGACAAATGCGAAAACAAGGTTAAGAATGCAATGTGTATCGTTGGTACAAATGCTTCAAGTACAACCGATTATGGTTTGAATCAGTACGAAGAGCATTATCCAAACCCTGGTGTACACTACGTAATTGCAAACCAGATTCTTTCTCAGGACTTTGTTGATGATTCTCCATTCTGGATTTCTATTATCATTGCCCTGGTTATGTGTCTTGCTTACAGCCTTGTAACATTCAGAATTAAGAGAACTACACCTCAGATTCTTATTGGAATTGCTGCGGTTATTTTGACCGGCGGTGCACTCTTGTTATACTTTATCCTTACAAAGCAGTATATCGGAGCTGTTATTCCGGTTGTTTCCGTATTTGTTTCTTTTGTTGCTACAACAGTTGCAGGCTTTATTACTGCCAACCACGACAAGAAATTTATTACAAACGCTTTCAGCCAGTGTCTTTCTAAGGAAGTAGTAAACGAAATCGTTGCAAATCCTTCTTCTTTCAAACTTGGTGGACAGCGTCTCGAAATGACTGCCATGTTTACCGATATCCAGAAGTTCTCCGGCTTTAGTGAACTGCTTACTGCCGGTCAGCTCGTAGCCTTGCTCAACTACTACCTTACCAAGATGTCTGACATTATTATGGAAGAACGCGGTACTGTAGATAAATACGAAGGAGACGCTATTATTGCTCTTGTTGGTGCACCTGTTCAGATGTATGACCATGCTCAGCGTGCCTGTGCTGCTGCCATTAAGATGAAGGCTGCAGAAGCAGTAATGAATAAGGAAATTGAAGACATTGCTGCTCAGGAAAAACCTGCAGACATGGAAGATGAACTTTACAATGCATTCAAGATTATGGTTACTAATAAGCGCCGTCTGTTTACACGTATCGGTTTGAACTCCGGTGAAATGATTGCGGGTTACATGGGTTCTGAAAACAAGAAGAACTACACTATGATGGGTAACAACGTAAACCTTGCAAGCCGTCTTGAAGGTGTAAACAAGCAGTACAGCACCGGCGGTATTATGATCAGTGCCGCAACACGTGATCTTATCGGTGACCGCTTTGTTGTACGAAGCCTTGACCGTGTACGCGTAGTAAACGTAAATACTCCAATCCGTCTTTATGAGCTTATCTGTGAACGCGAGGATGCAGACGAAAAGCTTCTTACATATTATGAGTGCTGGGAAAAAGCTCTTGCCAACTTTGAATCAAAGCAGTATGACAAGGCTCTTGCTCAGTTCAAGAAGCTGTACGAAGCAAAACCAAGCGACAATGTAGCTGCATACTATATCAAGATAACAGAGAAATTCTTTATCAATGGTAAGTATCCTACAGAACAGGATGACGTGGGAGTTGCTTATAATCCGGAAGATGGCGTATTCAAGCTTCTTCAGAAGTAGAATCTGAATCTGCCACATCCAAACCTAATGCAAGGTCCGCCAGGTCGGAAATATATCCGGCTTGTGCGGACTTTTCTTTTGTAGTGCCGGCTGCTCCAAGCGACAGGCGCTGAATGTCCTGTTTTTCCTGACGACGCAAAAGCAGCTGTTTTGCCGCAAGCAGGATATTAGAAGCTTCTTCTGCCGATTTGATGTGCAGGCATTGTGCAACGGCACTTTCTTCGGAAGCGGCAAGTCCTTCGAGGGTAATAAATTTTTTCTGCAGGACAAGGGCTCGTTTTTCGCCGACACCAGGCAGCTCCAGGAAAACAGAATCGGTGTTTTCTTTTGTACGCAGGTTCTGGTTGCGGCTTGTGGCAAAGCGGTGGCATTCGTCACGCACCCTCTGCAGCAGTCTGAGCGCATCGCTTCTTTTTGGAAGATTAATCGGCGTGCTGTTACCCGGCAGGTATATTTCTTCGTCACGCTTGGCAAGACCTGCAACCGGAATATTGAGCCCGAGCGAATTTAAAATTTCTTCTACGGCGTTTACCTGTCCAAGACCACCATCTATCAAAATCAAATCTGGCAAATCTGACTGTTCATTGAGCAGCCTTGTGTAGCGGCGTGTTGCGGCTTCCCTCATGGATTCAAAGTCGTCTATTAAACCGTCTGTATTTTTTAAGCGGAAGTAGCGGTAATTCTTTTTATCCGGATTTCCGTTGTAAAAGCTTATGAGAGAGGCAACCGGGAACTTTCCGCCGATATGTGCAATATCAAAGCCTTCTATTCTAACAGGGAGTGTATCCAGACCAAGAAGGTTCTTAAGCTCTTCCATTGCAGGTGTATCTCCGCGGTCCCTGAGCCTTCGGATTATATCCTCGTGGGCATTTTCTCGTGCCATATTAAGCGCTGCAATATCACGGCGTTCGCTGTCGTCCGGTACAATAACTGTTGTTTCTACCTTCATTGTTTCGTTGAGCCAGCGGTTTATAAATTCGCACTGAGACTGGGTTGGAACAATAATATGCGGCGGCAGTTGTTTTGAGTCTTCGTAGTAGGCAGCCATAAACTCTGCCAAAAGTTCATCATCTTCGTTCAGGCTTTCTACACGGTAGTTTTCACGGCCAAGCAGCTTGCCTCCGCGGACCTTGAGCACGGTAAAGCTTACAAGCTCTCCTTCGCTGTAGTGGGCAATATAATCGCGGTCGTCGGAATCAAAGCTTTCGACAATGTTCTGGTTCTGCAAAACCATAAGGGCCTTTATGCCGTCCCGCAGTCGGGCTGCCTTTTCAAAATCCAGAGCCTGGGAGGCGGCCTTCATCTCGGCAGTCATTTTTTCAATCGTCTGCTCGGCCTGCCCTGAAAGAAGGCTTGTTATTTCATCAATATTGCGGCGGTATTCATCCTTGTCAATTTTTCCGCAGCAGGGAGCCTTGCATTGCTTTATGTGGTAGTACAGGCACGGAGTTTCTCTTTTGCGCAGGGTACGGCAGTGTCTTACCGGATAAAGGCGGTAAATGTTTTCTATAAAGGTATCCAGTGCGTTTACGTTAGGGTAGGGGCCGAAATAAAGCGAGCCGTCCTGAAGAATTCGTCTTGTGCGGAAAATTTTAGGGAAATCTTCGTTGGTAACCCTGAGAACCGGATAAGATTTACCGTCCTTAAGGCAGATATTGTAGCGGGGACTATGCTGCTTAATAAGATTGTTTTCAAGTAACAAAGCCTCGTATTCGTTTGTTGTAGTTATATATTCAATTGATGCGGCGCGCGAAACAAGCAGCCTGGTTTTTACACTGCGCTGGCCCGAAAAATAGGAACAAAGGCGGTTTTTAAGGTTTTTGGCTTTTCCGACATAGATAATTGTACCTTCCTGGTTGCGCCAAAGATAAACACCGCTTGATTGAGGAGCCTTTAATGCTGTTTCGTGTAATGTGTTACGCATATTTTTAAATATTATATCAAATTTTTTTTAATTATGCCGATAGTCTAAACAGGTACCTGTATGAAAAAAATAATTAAAAAGACTGCGCTTCTGGCGGCAGTCAGCGTAATTTTTGCAGCCTTTAACACGGCTGTTTTTGCGGAATCAAAGCAGATTGTTCTCGGTGGTAAAAACGGCTGGCCTGTTTTTCAATATGAAGAAAATGTAACCACGGGAAAGGGCCGTTTTGGCTATGACTGCATAGAACTTGCTACAAATTCCTTTGTTTTTGACGATTATACCGATCTTTTAATCGATTTTGAGAATCCGCTCAATCCTGTTGCGGCCGGAGCCTACGAAATTACTACAAATAACCTTAAAATTTCCAATGATTCGCTTATGGAAAGGTCTGCGGGTCTTAGCCGTAACATCGGCGGACTGTGGCTTTCGGGAAAACCGGGAACTTTCTTTGGTTCCGAAGGCTTTATGGGCTCTTTTTCCATTGAATTCTGGCTTTGTCCTTCGCTTGCAGAAAACGGCGAAGTAATTCTGAACTGGGAATCTTCTAAAAATGTGCGTGGAAGACTCATTTACCAGCTTTTGAACTGTATTTTTGACCAGGGACATCTGGACTGGACTATTTCCAACCTTTTTGACTCTTATGCAGGCCCTGAAGGAAATGGAGAGCTTCATCTACGCGGTTCTTCTACAATTATTCCTGATACCTGGTCTTATCATGCACTTTCTTATGACTGCGAAACAGGTATTCTTGAATATCTTGTAAATGGTATCACAGAAGATATAAAATATATTACATCAAACGGAAAAGAAAGCGGTGATGTTTCTCTCATCATTATGGGAACACCATCTCAGCTGGAATTCTGTAATGAGTATACCGGAAAAATTGATGAAATAAGGATTTTGCGCCGTCCATACAGCCCGCCTGATTATCAGTCTGCAGAAGCAGCAGGTGCTCTGGGAAGAATGCTGTATCAGCCGGCAGGAGGCCGTTTTGAAACAAGACCAATCGTCGTTTCTACAGGCTCAATCCTTGATTCACTTACTGCAGAAATGAGCGTTCCTTCTCAGACCGAAGTAAGCTTCTTTGTGCGTTCCGGAGACAATTACTTTAACTGGACAGATTCTTATCCGGAATGGAAGCCTGTTACAAGCGGACAGAAAATTTCGGGAGTTACCGGAATGTATTTTCAGGTTGCCTGCGAAATGTATCCTGATGGAAACGGTTCTACCTCGCCGTCTGTAACTCAGCTTACTCTTGATTTTACGGAGCTGCCGCTGCCACTGCCTCCATTTACAGTACGTGCAGAAGCAGGAAACGGCTGCGTAACCTTAAAATGGAATTATTCGGTAGATGATACTGCCGGTGGTTATTATATATACTATGGAAACAGACCTGGTGAATATCTGGGACGAATTGCGGCAGAAGGACCTTCTCCTGTAAATGCGGGCAATACGACAACCTATACGCTTACTGGTCTTGAAAATGGAAAAATCTATTACTTTGCAGTGGCTTCGTGGTCGTCGCTGGATGATAGAATTATAGGACCGCTTTCTAAGGAAGTTTTTGCACGACCTTTGCAGAGGTTGGGGAAATAAAGGGAACACAGGGAGACAAAAATGGCAAAAAAGTTCGTGAACAATGTAAACGAAAAAAATCTTATTCTTACAAGAGCTCAGGGAGCGGTAATTTCCCGCGATTTTCCTACTGCTGCCAGACTTTATAAACAGCTTTTAAAGGATGACCCTTCCAATGTTGACTATCTTAAGGAGCTTGGTTCCATCTACGTAAAGAACGGAGAGGACGCAAAGGCCATTCCTTATTACGAACAGATAATCACTTTTTATCCTCACTATATAGATGCCATGACCAGCCTTGGTGCCATTTACCGTCGTCTTAAGCGCTACGAAGAATCAATTGAAATTCTGGAACGTGCCGTTGACGAAGGCCGCCAGTCTGCAGACGTAAACTATAACCTTGGTTTTACTTACCGCGAAATGGGTAACTATGACGATGCCATCGAAGCCTTTTCTTCTGTAGTAAACGAAAATCCTTCGGATGTACTTGCCTACAATCACCTGGGAGCAATTTATCTTGCCAAAAAAGATTATCAAAAATCAATTGCTGCCTTTAAGCGCGGACTTCAGATTGACCAGAACCATCCTATTTTGAATTATAACCTTGCACGCTGTTACGGCGAAGCAAAGATGTATAGCGATGCAATCCGCTGCTACGAAAATGCCCTCAAGGCCAAGCCGGGTTGGGTAGACGCAATCAAAGACTTTAGTAAGATTCTTGTAAAATGCCAGAAGTCTCAGGAAGCAAGCGATCTGGTTAAGCATTCCATTGAGCTTTATCCTAACGATACAAAGCTGCTTTCTATGCTGGGTAATATTTATCTGGATCAGTATGATTATGAATCTGCAGAAAAAACCTTTAAGCGAGCCAAGAAGGTAGATGATCAGGATATTCAGATCCTTTCGGGGCTTGCAGAATCTCTGGAAAAGGGTGAAAAACCGGAAGAAGCTCTGGAAAACGTGCTCGATGCCCTGGAAATTGCTCCGAATGATATGGACTTAAAAAAGCGCTATGTTCAGACTCTGCTTTCTGCAAACAGAATTGATGCGGCCGGAACAAACGTAAAAGAGCTTTATGAAACCGACGGTTCGGATCCTCAGGTTCTGGATTTGTACGGTCAGTATTTTATTTGTAATGATAACGAAGACAAGGCAGAAGAATGCTACAAAAAGATTAACAACCTTAATCATAATTACAAGGATTATCTTTTGTCTGCCGCAAACCGCCTGAACCAGGTTGGTAAAAACGATAAGGCAGAGATTATGGCAAAGGAATTTGTTGCCCGCGATATGCGTAATCCTGCCGGTTATAATATGCTTGGTAAGATTTATGCAAACGAAGGTGACTACGAAAGCGCCATTGAATCTTACAACAAGAGCCGCAATCTCAGGCGACCAAACATTCTTGCAGATAAGCAGATTGAATCACTTATGGCTAAGACGGATCAGCCTCCTGTTTTGGAAGAAGAGCCGCTGCCACCAATTGACGAAGCTGCACCGGAAGAAGTTACAGAAGAAGTAGAAGAAACTCCTGCAGAAACCGAAGAAGCTCCAAAGGATGAATTTGACTTTGGAACTATGGGCGATAATGTTCCTATGCAGGAAGCCCTCCAGGAAGAAGAAGAGGAATTCTTTGATTCTGAAGGCCTTGAAAACGACGAAGAAGTTTCTCCGTTCGATGTTGATGAAGATGATGAGCCTTTGAGCGAAAGAGAAAAGCTTGTACAGGCAGGTGACGGAGCCAACGCAATTTCTGATGATGATGGATTTGATGAAGGAGCAGACGGCCTTGGTGGTGCCGGAAGCTCAGACGGTTTGGGAAAAGAAGGCGGAGCCGGTGGTGCCGATTCTAACGGAGGTTCCGGCTCTGAAGGTGGTGCAGGCGCAGAGGATGATTCAGATATTCCTGATGTAGGTGATGTTGATACAAGCGCAGGCTTTGAACCTCCTAAGTTTACCGGAGACGGTGAGCGCGAAGAAGAGCCTTCTGTTTCTGACATGCTTGATAATGTAGACAGCGACAGCTTTGACTTTGACCAGTTTGACGAAACAAGCGTTCACGATGGCGAAGACGAAGACTTTGATATTAATTCCATGCCGGATCCATTCCATAATGCTCCACAGGCAGCACAGAGTGGAGCAGATATGGGTCCACAATCTGCAGGCGACGTGCCTCCACAGCCTGCACCTGCAAAAGCACCTGCTCCGGCCGCAGAACCGGCTCCTGCAATGCCTTCTTACGACACTGCTATGATGGATGCCGCTGCCATGGCAATGGATACCGTAAAGCGCGCTAACGAGCTTGCACAGCAGAATGCACAGGAGCAGGCACTCAGGGACCAGCAGCGCCAGGAACAGATGGAGCAGATGGAGCTTGAGCATTCTGCCCAGATGGAAGAAATGGAACAGCAGCATGCCGAAGAAATGGATGAAATGCGCAGAAAGATGGCCGCTCTGGAAGAAGAAAATGCCAGCCTTGAAGCACATCAGAACATGCTTAATTCTGCAAGAAGCCTTATGAGCACTGCAGAAGAACTGCTGCCAACTATAGAAAAGATTCTTGCCGATGATGATACAGCTCTTGAAAACGCAGAAGAAATTGAACTTTTGAAAAAGCTTCTGGAATTGTGTCAGTATCTGCCGGATGAAGAAAAGATAAGCTTTATGTCCAGTCCGGTACGCATGCAGATTGAATATCTTATTGCAAAGCTTTCGGGAGAGCCGGGACTTTTAAAGACAGCCCTGTCGCTCAAAAAAGCAGGTGTGCTTGGCGAAGAAGACAGTGCAGTTGTTTCACCAAAGGATTTTTCGGTTACCAACCACGAGCTGCGTAAGGTATTTAAGTGCATGAAGAGCCTTTCTGACGGACTTGAAGACACTTATCTTGCTGATGCAATGTGCAACCGCATAGATAATGTCCTTGAAAAGATTGAGCTTGCTGAAAATAGCATTCAGATATTCTAAATATTTATAATCCGCGAGTTTGTTATAACTTCGTGACCGGTGTCTGTTATTAAGATGTCGTTTTCAAGACGGGTGCCGCCGATGGTTTCGTCGTAGAGGCCTGGTTCCAGAGTTAAAATCATGCCGGGCTTGAACAATACGTCGGACGGAGTTTTACTGCTTACACGCGGATATTCATGAATCTCAAGACCAATGCCGTGCCCAAGAGTGTGCGGCATTTTTCTTTTTTCTGCTGCAAATACTGAATCTGCACGTTTTGCGGCATCCTGAATAGATTTGCCCGGCATATAAAGCTTAAGACATTCGTCATAGGCGCGTTTTACAAGTGCAAGCTGTTTTTTCTGAGCTTCGGTAAGGCGGCCTTTTGCAACCGTAACAGTTGTGTCGCTGGTATAGCCTTTGTAAACAACTCCAAAATCAAGAATGGAAAGTCCTTTTGCAGGCCATGGGGCGTTGGTGTAGCCGGGGAAGGCATGTATTGCAAAGCTTCGGTCCGGTCCTGCGGCAAGTGTGTCAAAGCCTGTGCGTTCGCAGCCATGTTCACGGCATTCGCGTTCTATAAACAGGGCAACATCAGTTTCTGTTTTAATGCTGCCGTCCTTTATTCCTTTTTCAATTTTATCAATAATAAGGTCGCCTATGCGGGCAGCCTCGCGGGTACATTCAATTTCGTATTCGTCCTTGCAGACACGGCATTCTACGGTAAATTTGTGAACTCCGTTTTCCCTGCAGCGGCACTCATAGTTTTTGAGCGCATCAATAAACTGAAGGTACTGAGGGTAGGTAAGGTATGGAGGCAGCTCTACCTTGCTGTTTACTCCGTGGGTATAGCCTACATTTAAAATTGCACGGACTGCATCTATGTCCTTGTTTTTGTAGCGGGTATAAGGCACCAGCTTGTCAAAATAGCCTATGCGCTTTGCAAGAATTTCGTCCCAGGCAATAAGGTAGGTGTAGCCGTCGCTAAAGACGATGACGATTGCGTCGCTGTTGTGTCCGGTAAGATACGGGATGGCCGGGTCGCGGTGTTCTTCACTGTCAATGTATACTGCCGCACCAATGTTGTTTTCGGTAAGGTATTCTGCAATGCGTGCGCGTCGAGTTTCGTATATGTTTTTCATTTCTTCTGGTGTGTATGTTTTCATAGTTTTTTCCTTATAACCATTACAATTTCATCTTTCGTTATTATCAGCTCAAGCACTCCGATAACTGCAAACAAAACTGCGAGTATTGCAAGAGGGGCACCGGCGCTTATGAGTCTTCCGTGGCCTGCAAAGGCGTTGAGAAGAACAGGGCGCAGGAACCAGCACGGTATGGCTGCAATAACTGACATTACAACAATCTTGAGCGTATAAACCAGGTTGCTTATGATTATGCGGCGGGTCTGCATGGTTCCAAGCTTTTTCATAAAGATAAAGAGGAATACTGTGTTTACAAGACTTGCAATGCTCAGGGCAGCTGCAATTCCGTTACCCCCGAAAGGTCCTGTGAGTGCAAATACAAGCAGAATATTTGCTCCAAAGCTTATGATGCCGGCAAGCGTAGGAAGCTTGGAATTCTTTTGCGCATAAAAGGCCGGGCCTATAATTCTGTTCAATGCAATAAAGACAAGTCCCGCAATGTGGAAGCGGAATTCTCCAAGCGTGAGCTCCACCGATTTATCATCAAACATATTATTTTTGTAAACAAGGGTAATAATTTCCCTGCCGGTTACAAGCGACCAGGCAGTTACAGGAATGGAAATTACAATCATAATCTTCATTGCCTGAATGAGCATTTTGTTAAAGTCGTCCCATTTTTCGTTGGCGGCAAGTCCACTCATATCAGGCAGAATTACAGTCCCGATCGTTACTGCAAAAATACCCAGGATAAGCTCCTGAAGACGGAGGCTAAAGCTCAGGCTGGAAGCAATTCCTTCTCCGGCGCGGGTTGCCATTGCGGTACTTACGGCGTCGTTGAGCTGATAGGCAGCCATACCAATAATTGTAGGAATAACAAGTGCAATTACTTTTCTGGTGCCTGGGTTGGTAAAGGTTTTCTTGAGCGAAATAAGCCTTGCATGCCAGCCGGTTTTACGTATAAACGGCCACTGAAAAATAGCCTGAATAAATCCGCCGCTTACTACGCCTATAGCCATAGCGCGTGCAGGATTTTCTGTGTGCGGGGCAAGCAGGTAAGTACCAAGTACAACAGCTCCGTTGAACAAAACCGGAGTAAAGCCTGACGGAGCAAAAATCTTACAGCCGTTTAAAATTCCCTGGAACAAGGCGGCAATGGAAATAAAGAACAGGTACGGGAACATTATTCGGGTAAGATATGTAATTTCCTGTTTTTGTGCCATCCAGTACTGAACCTGCTCCAGATAATTTGCGGCACCGGTATCAATAGGTTTTTTACAGAAAATAGGCATTAAAAGCGGTGTAATCAAAATGCCTGTTACAACAATACAGGCAGTCAAAAAAGAAACAAGAGTTGCGGTACTGTTTATAAATTCCTGGGTATTTTTGCGGTTTTCCGGGTCATCACCTTTTTCAAGATAGGATTTAAAGGTAGGAATAAAAGCAACCGTTACGGAACCTTCGGCAAAAAGCTTGCGCAAAAGGTTTGGAATCAAAAAGGCAACGGAAAAACAGTCAGAATAAAAGCCGGTTCCAAGAAACGACGCCTTAGTCATTTCGCGGATTAAGCCCATAATGCGGGAAGCAAAAGTCATTATAGAAAGGACAATTCCGGATTTAAGTATGGAACGTCCCGATTTTTTCTCTTCGGGCAAATCATTTTTTTTCATACAATAAGAATAATAAGATTGCGAAATTTGTTCAATTGATTTACAATAATATAGTATAAATCCCCTATGGAGCAAACGGAGGAGCTTCGATGTCTGCAAAAAAAGGACTTTTCTCTAAGGTAGGCAAAACCAGAATTATTCCGCTGGGCCTCAAAATTCTGATTATTTTCATCACAATTATTCTGCTTTCAAACTTTGCGACAAACTATTTGTCAATTCAGCTTTCAAAAAAACAGATCATCAATCTTAACAACACAATAATGGTTGAGCAGCTTAAGGAACTGTATACAAATGCAACAAACCAGTTCCAGATTTATAATTATTCTGAAAACAAGGAAGAATCAATAGATGCTCTTAAATCTGTTGCAGAATCAGGTTTTTCTAATCCAAACAGCGTTGCACTCGGCGTAACTCCTGACGGAGACATTCTTTTTTGTGCCTGCAAAAACAAGCGCCTTAAATGGGAAAGCTTTTATGATAAGGTAACCCTTGCAAAATTAAATACAGATTATAATCATGACATCAAGGAAGGTTCCGTTTCATTTAAAAATCACGACGGAGACTATTTTGGTGTTTACAAATATCAGGCAGACTGGGGATACTATCTGATTCGTGCAGAAAAACGTCTGGACCTGGATGCAAACACAAGAAATGTTTATCTTTATGCACTTTTGATTATTGTTGTTCTTACTATTGCCTTTGTTATCATCGGCTGGGTAATTTTGCGTCACGAATTTATGCCTGTAAGCAAGATAACCAGCGATCTTTACGAAATGCAGCAGCACAAGCAGCTTGAGCTTATCGACCTTTCTCATGCAAAGAACGACGATATTACCTATCTTGCCGCTTCGTTCAACTCACTTTCTTCTTCGGTAAACAACCTGCTTGGAACCTTCCAGAAATTCGTTCCAAAGGACGTTGTTGCCAAGGCTTATACAGATCAGGGTATCGGTCTGGAAGGAAGTCAGCGCGAGCTTGCAATGCTTTTCTCTGATATCAAGAGCTTTACATATCGTACAGAAACCCTTGGAAACGATATCATCGACGTTTTGAACGTTCACTATAACCGCGTAATTCACAATGTTCACGAAAATGCCGGTGTAGTTGGTTCTATTATTGGTGATGCTATTCTTGCAGTATACGGTACTCTGGATTCAAAACGCAGCAAATCTTACAACGCAATTCAGGCAGCCTGGGATATTACACACGCAACTGCAGATCTTCGTGAAACAATGAGACTGCGCCGCCAGGAAATTGAAAAGAAACGCAAACTTACAGAATCAGAAGAGAAAATCTTTATTGCCGTTTCGCTTGATGTTGGTGTTGGTATTGATGGTGGTAACGTATTCTACGGTAACATCGGTTCTAACGAGCACATGGCAAATACTGTAATTGGTGATAACGTAAACTCTGCTTCCCGTCTGGAAGGTCTTACCCGTGTTTATCACCTGCCTGTAATTGTTTCTGAATACATTATGAACGAGGTTCTCCAGGAATCTGCTCGCTTTAGGTTCTTTGAAATTGATACTGTTCAGGTTAAGGGTAAAACTCAGGGTAAAAAGATTTACTTCCCGTTTGATACCAACGAAATGGAAAAAGAACTTCTTGAAAAATACGAAATATATGAGCTTGGTCTCCAGGCATATTACGTTGGTGACTGGAAAGAAGCCCGCAAGCAGTTTAAGAAGGCAGATTTGCCGGAACTTACCGAGGTTTTCTTTGAACGCATGGGCAATAAGGGTGCCCCTGAAGGATGGAACGGAATATGGACAATGACAACAAAATAAAGGCTATGGGTGACAAGATGCAGAATACAGAACAGAGACACAAGGAAGTTCTTCTCTTTTTGAATGACGAGCTTAACAGGCTCCAGACTTCTAATTCTTCAAGCTCTTATGATCTTGAAAAAGAATATGCCAAGACAAGGAAAAATAAATCGCCGTTTGTTTTCCTTCTGCTTTTTTCAAGCATTGTGGTAGTTCTTCTGGCTTCCTGGGCAATGACTGCTCATATCAACAAACAGAACGAAAGCATTACAGTAAACCTTGAAGAATTTGAAGGACTTAATATTAAAAACCTTCTGGACTCAGTTTCTAAGGTTCAGTCTAACTATGATGCTGCAATGAAAAATAAGATGAACATCATTTCGGACCGCGATCAGGCTTTGCGCAAGGCAGAGGAAAAGCGCGACAATGATTTGTTCCTTATTGAATCCCTTAAGCTTGATAAAAAATCTGAGGCTAAGAGACGCGATGCAGTTCTTACTGAATACGATGAATCGATTGCACTTATAAACGAGGCATATGACCCGCAGATTGCACTTGCAGAAAACGAGCTTGCCGAATACAAAAAGCAGCTGGATGAATATGATACTGCCAAGCTGGAAGCCGCACGTCAGCAGGAACAGGCTCTGGACAGTGAACGCCGTCTGCATCAGCTGGAAATAGACAAAATTTCCGAAAACTATGAAAACCGAATTCAGTCAATTCAGGCTTCTTATGCAGAAGAAAGAAAATCTCATGCCGACCAGATTAAGCGTTCGGTAACCGAGGTTTCTACAAAGTATCAGGCAGAAATTGACCAGCTTGACCCGGACTTAAATAATAATCCTGCACAGGCAATTGTAACGGTCCAGAGTATTCTTCCGGGAGAAGATTTTAATTCTGCTGCAATTATCCAGGAAAATGAAATTGAAGATCCGACTGTAAAAGAAGGGTTGGATCGCTTTCAGAAATCCTATGACCAGTACAATCAGGTACACAAACCGTTTGAATCAATTCCGTACAAAAAATCGGCACCTCTATACATTGCCTCAACAAAAAAGCTTGTTCAGACAATGGGTTCAATTTTCAAGGAAGTAATCGTAAAGACTTCGGACGAAAAGAAACAGCTGAACAGCGAAATTAAGGGACTTAATACTCAGATTAATGACCTTAAACGCAATCACGAACAGGAAAAGCAGACCCTCAAAAAGAACTTTGCAGATGAAAAAGCACAGCTTGCTGCAGATTATACCGGTATTTATGACGGAATTCTTGCAAGCGTAAAGGCAAACGCCGTAGTTATTTCTGCCCACGAAAAGGAAAAAATCCGCATTTATGTAATTGAAAGTCAGCGTTCACACATAACACAGGCCGGAGTTGCTGCCGAAATCAAGGCATCTAAGTCTGTAAAGGGTGTAATTAAGCCTATCGAAGATGAACCGGGCTTCTATCTTTTTGAAAGTGCCCTGGATAAGGCCGGAAATCCTATAGATTTTGACTTTAGCCTTGTTGCTGCGGGCCAGATTGTAAAGGTATCTGCAAAATAGATTGAAAATTTACCATATAACTGATAAATTATAGTATATGGACTCGACTATTAAAACAGGTACCATGCCTCTGCGCATCGGTATAGACATTGGTTCAACAACAGTAAAGGTTGCTGTTCTTGATGATGATGATAAATTGATCTATGGCGACTATCAGCGTCATAGGGCAGATATACGTAATACAATCATTACGGTTGTAAACAAAGCCCTCGATTTTCTTGAAAAAGCAGTTCCTGCCGGAAATTCTCAGACTGTTACTGTAAAGGTAACCGGTTCCGGCGGTCTTTCGGTTTCTCAGTGGCTCAATGTTCCTTTTGTTCAGGAAGTAATTGCCGCTACAACCTCTGTAAAAAAACTTATTCCTCAGACAGACGTAGTAATTGAGCTTGGTGGAGAAGACGCCAAGATTACATACTTTAAGGGCGGTGTAGAGCAGCGCATGAACGGTACTTGTGCCGGTGGTACAGGTGCCTTTGTTGACCAGATGGCAGCCCTGCTCGAAACAGATGCAATGGGACTTAACGAGCTTGCCAAGGGTGCACAGCAGATTTATCCTATTGCCGCACGCTGTGGTGTTTTTGCCAAGACAGATATTCAGCCGCTCATTAACGAAGGTGCGCGCCGTGAAGATATTGCGGCTTCCATCTTCCAGGCTGTTGTAAGCCAGACAATCAGTGGACTTGCCTGTGGTAAGCCTATCCGCGGAAATGTTGCATTCCTTGGTGGACCGCTGCACTTCCTTGATCAGCTGAGATTCCGCTTTATTGAAACACTCAAGCTTAAGCCGGAAGAAATTATTGTGCCGGAAGATTCCCAGCTTTTTGTTGCAAGCGGTTGTGCCTTTAGTGCAGAACGCAGTTTTTCCGGAGATGCAAGCGATTATAAATTTCCTACAATTCAGGAATTCCGCGACAGCTTAAAAAATCTCGTCGGTGCAGAGCTCAGCGAAGTTCAGCGTCTTGAGCCTTTGTTCAGGACTCAGGCCGAGCTTGATGAATTTACCGTACGCCATTCAGAACAGAAGGCAAGACGCGGAGACCTTGAAAAAACTCATGGTCCTGTATTCCTTGGTCTGGACTCAGGTTCTACAACAACCAAGGCTGTCCTCATCGACAAAGACGGCCGTATCATCTGGAATTTCTATGCACATAATCAGGGTAACCCTGTTGAGCTTGCCGTAAAGGTTCTTAAAGATTTGTATGAAAAACTGCCAAAGGATGTTTACATTGCCCGTGCAGTTTCTACAGGTTATGGAGAAGCACTTTTCCAGGCAGCGCTTGGTGTAGATGCCGGCGAAGTTGAAACAATTACTCACTTCCGAGCCGCAAACTTCTTTGTTCCAGGTGTAGAATTCCTTCTCGATATCGGCGGTCAGGATATGAAGGCGCTCCGCATGAAGGATGGCGCTATTGTTTCCATTCAGTTGAACGAAGCCTGTTCTTCGGGTTGTGGTTCCTTCCTTGATAACTTTGCCAACACCATGGGCATGGACGTAAAGGAATTTGGTAAGATTGCGCTCATGGCAGAAAAGCCTGTAGACCTTGGCAGCCGCTGTACCGTATTTATGAACAGCCGCGTAAAGCAGGCACAAAAGGAAGGTGCTTCTGTTGCAGACATTGCCGCAGGTCTTTCTTATTCTGTAATCAAAAATGCCTTGTTCAAGGTTATCAAGCTGCGCAAGGCAAGTGATATTGGAAGCAAGGTTGTAGTACAGGGTGGTACATTCTTTAATGATGCAATTCTTCGTGCATTTGAAAAAATTGCCGGAGTAGAAGTATATCGTCCTGATGTTGCAGGTCTTATGGGTGCTTATGGTTCGGCTCTTATTGCCCTTGACCAGTGGCAGGATCTTATGATGCCAAAGCCTGGTGAGCCTGAAGGAACTGTTCACGATGTACGTTCACACATTGCAAATCTTGAGCAGCTGGAAAAATTCCATGTAGACCTGGAGCTTCGCCGCTGCGGTAAGTGTCAGAACAATTGTCTGCTTACAATTAATACCTTCTCTACCGGTGATGAAAAACGTATGTTCATTACAGGTAACCGTTGTGAAAAGGGTGCCGAGTTTGAAGAAAAAGACACCGGCAAGGTTATTGATGCAAGCAATAAGAAAAATACAGGACTCGACGGCGATGATGATATCGGACCGCTGCCAAATCTTTTTGACTGGAAGACAAAGCGTCTTTTCCATTACGTTCCGCGCAAGCCGGAGGATGCACCGCTTGGAGATGTAGGTATTCCTCGTGTTCTTAACATGTACGAAAACTACCCGCTGTGGTTCACCTTCTTTAACGAGCTTGGCTTCCGTGTAATTTTGAGCCAGCGTTCAAGCCGCAACGTATACGAAAAAGGTCTGGAAACAATTCCGTCAGAATCGGTTTGTTATCCGGGAAAAATAAGTCACGGTCATGTAGAGTCTCTGCTTCAGCGCGGAATAAAATTCATTTTCTATCCTTGCGCTCCGTATGAAAAAATTGAAGATGCAGGTGCAGGAAATCACTATAACTGTCCAATCGTTACAAGTTATCCTGAGGTTCTGCGCAATAATATTGATGTTCTGCGTCAGGATCCTTCCATTACATTTATGGATCCGTTCCTGCCAATTTATGACAAGGCCGCACTTGCAGAACGTCTTGCAGAAGAGCTGCTTCCAAAGTTCCCGAGCCTTACAAAAGAAAAAATCAACGATGCAGTTGAAAAGGCATGGGCAGAGCAGGAGCAGTTTAAGCTGGATACCGAACGTGCCGGCGAAGAAGCTCTTGAAGAAGTAATTACAAAGGGTGCAAGCGGTATTGTACTTGCTGGCCGTCCATATCATCTGGATCCGGAAATCAACCATGGTATTCCTGAAATGATTAACGGACTTGGACTTGCAGTATTTACCGAAGACTCAATTGCACATCTTGGAAAAATAGAACGTCCTCTGAGAATTGTTGACCAGTGGACCTATCATAACCGTCTGTACAGGGCTGCTCAGTTTGTTGCAGAAATGCCTGACCTTGAGCTTGTTCAGCTTACATCTTTCGGCTGTGGACTCGATGCCGTAACTGCAGATCAGGTTGATGAAATCTTAAGGGCCAAGAACCGCATGTACACACTCATCAAGATTGATGAAGGAAGTAACCTTGGAGCAGTACGTATCCGTATCCGTTCCCTTATTGCGGCAGTAAAAGCCCGACGCAGAAACAATGTAAAACGAAGCTACAAGTCATCTGCTTACCAGCGTGTTGTATTTACAGAAGAAATGAAGTATACACACACAATCATTGCACCGCAGATGTCTCCTATACATTTCCGTCTGCTTAAAAAAGCCTTTGAATCTCAGGGCTACAACTTTGTAGTACTTGAAGCAGTAGATCCTAAGGCTGTAGATGCAGGATTGCGCTTTGTAAATAACGATGCCTGCTATCCTTCGATCATGGTTGCGGGCCAGATGATGGCAGCTTTGGAAAGCGGTAAGTATGATTTGAACCACGTAAGTCTTTTGATTACACAGACCGGTGGCGGCTGCCGTGCTACAAACTACATCGGCTTTATCCGTCGTGCCTTGAACGATGCAGGCTGGGGACACATTCCTGTAATCAGTCTTAGTGCTCTTGGCCTTGAAACAAACCCTGGCTTTAAGCTTACGGTTCCTCTTGTAGAAAACCTTGTAAAATCAGTTATGGTCGGCGACGTATTCATGCGTGTGCTTTACCGTGTTCGTCCTTACGAAGCAGTTCCTGGCAGTGCCAACCAGCTTTACGAAAAATGGAACGAAAGGGCAGAGCAGCTGTTCAAGAAGGGTGCAAGCTGGCGCGGCTATCACAAGCTTATGAAGGGTATTATCCGCGAATTTGATGAGCTTCCGCTCAGACCTATTAAAAAGCCTAGAGTTGGTGTTGTAGGAGAAATTCTTGTTAAGTTCCATCCTACTGCAAACAACCATATTGTAGAAACAATAGAAAAGGAAGGTGCAGAATGTGTTATGCCGGATCTGGCAGACTTCTTCTTCTACACCTTCTCTGTAGATATTATCCGTCACCGCGACCTTAAGCTTTCGGGCAAGAACAAGCGCAAGGCTAAACTGCTTATCTGGGGACTTGAGTTGTTCCGCCATAAGATGAAGCGTTACCTTAAGAAGAGCCGCCGTTTTGAAGCTCCGTCGTCAATCTATGATTTGATGAAGGGTGTTGATGATATAGTTCAGCTTGGAAACCAGACCGGTGAAGGATGGTTCCTGACAGCAGAAATGGTTGAGCTTATTCACCAGGGTGCACCAAGCATTGCCTGTGTTCAGCCGTTTGCCTGTCTGCCAAACCACGTTACCGGTAAGGGTATGATTAAGGAATTGCGCCGTCGGTTCCCTGATGCAAACATCAGTGCAATTGACTACGATCCGGGCAGCTCCGAAGTAAACCAGCTTAACCGACTTAAGCTTTTGCTTTCTAATGCTCCGGTTGGCCGACACCCTGATGAAGACCAGAACGGCATGATCAGAATGAGTGATGGTTCCCTCGTAAGGGGAGAAATAAGCCGGGCAGAAGGTGCTACAGATGTAGACCCTGCAGAATAACAGCCTGCATACAATAAGGTGAAAGAAATGAAAAGACTTTCCAGAGTATTATTTTTGAGTTTGACTGTCATGATGTTATGCGCTCCGGTTTTTGCAGCGTATAATTCCTGGGGCATTCCCGACTCGTCAGAGATTCGAAAAGACCTTAAGGAACGCTGGTTCGAAGCTCCTCTGGATGCTGTCCGCATGAATCTGCCGGAAATTCACGATAATTCTGCCGGAGAAAAATTTCAGGTAAGGCTGGAAGAAACAGATTCCAACTATATGATTTATGTTGCACCATGCTCTGTAATCAACGTAAAGGTTTATTCCAATAAGGGAATGAGCTACCAGCAGCAGGAGGTTTATCCCGGAGATGCCCCTGGTGCCTGGGTTTTAATCCGCGACAAAAAAACTGACGCACCAATCCGCGTAAGATGGTACTTTTGTGTAGACAGCGATATTTATGTTCAGTTTACTCCTTATGGTAAAACAGCGCTTGCAGACCTTGTAATTTACGGCAACTATGCTTCCAAGGGTTCTGCTACAGGCGTTACCTTTGAGTCTTTATACAGTATTTCTTTTGAAGACATAATGAAGATGACTTCGGTTTCGCTCCCATGGAAATATGTTACCGTTGATGCAGACAGATATGGTAACGTGCTTCAGATGGCAGGGGTGATTCAGAAAAATCTGGGACGAGTAATGTATGTTCCGGATGCAATGTACAACGAAAACAATGAGCTTGTTCAGATAACCAACGGCAAGCCTTTTGACAGCAAGAATATCGAAGGCGGTAAGCTTTATCTTTCTTCTGCAGGCTTCCTCAAGTGGATTGCCGACGGACTGGTAGAGCCAATTGCCGGCAACAAGCTTAATCACGCACCGCTTCTGGTAGAAACAGTTTCTGTAAAGGAAAACGGACATCAGGGTGTACTTTCTCAAAAATACAGCCTTTATTTTGGACTGGACTGGATCCGTAATCTTGCGGCTGCCATTATGTCTGTAAATACCGGCAGGGTTTATAAATATAATGAATCGGGCACCGACGTTACGGTAAATCCTTTTGCCGCTACAATGACAAGGGCCGGTACACTCAATACGGTTACCTTTATAGAAGACAGCGGTTACAGCATTTCTGTACTCAAATCCCTGCTTTATGTGCTTGCGGCAACAGAACCGGGCAACATCTATTTTGGTGCAATAAGGGAAACAGACAAGACTGTAACACCTGAAATTAAGGTTTTTAATGAATGTGTAGTATTTTTACCATATTTTAGCAGTAACAAATCATTCGGTTGCTTTGTTTTTATGAATGGAAGGCAAATATCGCTTGATGATTTGTGCATGATATATTCGGATTCATCGGTATATCTTACAAGAGTCAGGGCAAACGATAATTTCTTCCCGGATTAATTATATGAAGAGATTTTTTCTGATATTAGCGGTTCTGTTTGCCTGCTGTAGTTTTTGTGCTGCTGCACCTTCGGAACTGGATATCTATAATGAATTAAATATTTACATTAATGCTCGCTATTATCCCGGAGTAATTGAACAGTCAGAGCTCCTGGAAAAAAACTATCCTGAATCTGTTTTTATTATTTCGGCAAGAATTGCACGCGGACAGGCTCAGATTTATCTTAACCGCTACGAGCAGGCAGAAGAAACTTTCAGGTCCGTGCTTTCTTCGCTGCGGTTTGGTGCCGACCAGTATGCTGAATGCTGGTATTATCTTGGACAGGCCTATTATTATGACGGAGACTATACTCAGGCGCTTTCTGCATTTCATACAACCTGCGATATAGAGCTTCGCGAAAATATCCTTCAGTATTATCATTCTTCGCTTTTGTATGCCGCAAGAATTTATTTCTTTATGGAGCAGTACGAAAGCTCAGTTCCGCTTTTTGAATATGTGGTTTCAAACGGCATGCATTATGCAAAGACAGAATATGATGAAGCAGTGCAAAAGCTCATGTTTGCCTGGAACAGTCTGGGAGAATTTAATAAGACAATAAAGCTGCACCAGAAGTTTAATGCCGAAGATTTTTCCGCAAACGTATATTCGGTTATGGCCTTGTATGCGGCTCATGCTTATGAAAAAACAGGACAGGTAGAAATGGCCTATGCTGTCCTCGAAAATATTCAGAATGAAAACTTTAAGGAAATGCTCTGTTCGTTCCGTCTTAATCTTGGGGCGGCCGCTTATTCCAAAAAAGATTATGACACAGCACTTTCATATTTTACGCTTGCCCGCGAAAGTCAAAAGCCTTCTACAATCTGGTCATCCTTTATTTATGAACAGAAAATCAAGCTGGATCAGGATGCCAAAAATCAGGCAGGAGAAGTAGAGCAGGCACTTATTCAGTCGCAGGATGCAATCCTTGAAGCCGGAGAAAGTGTTCCTGGGCTTACAGATTCTTATTATTCACTTTTGATGAGGACAAAGGCATTTGCTTCTGATTCTAAAAACATTGACGCTGTGCTTGAGTGTTATAAAAAGCTTTCAAAGCCGGGACCAAAGGATGCATTTATTGTCGCAGACGTACTTAAGCAGAAGGACGGTGCTGCTGCCGAACAGCTCATTTCTCCTTTTGCCGCAGATACAGAATGTGCCAGGCTTTATGCCCAGATTCTTGCTGCCAACGGAAAGTATGATGCAGCTGCTTCGGTTTATGCCGGCCTTGAAAAAAACAAAAAGCTTAACGATGAACTGAGGATTGAATATGCCAAGGTTTTGTACAGACTCAAAAAATGGGAGCAGGCACGAAACCTTGCATTAAAGACAAAGCATCCTCAGGCATTTTACATTGCAGGACTTAGTGCTTACAACAGCGCAGATTTTGAAAACGCCTACACCTTCCTTGCAAATTATTCAAATCATCCGAACGTTTCAAAAGAATATAAAAAATACTCGGACTTTTACATGGGAGTGTGTGCCTACAAAAATGCTTCGTATACCGCTTCCTATAAAATTTTTTCATCATTTGTTAAATTTTACACTGCCCGTGACAGCTACAGGTACAAGGCCTATGAGCTTGCCGCAAGATCTGCACTCATGATAGGCAGCCTCAAAAACGCCGCCCAGATGGCAGAAGGAATGATAGATGCTTCGCTGAATATTCAGGACAAGCAGAACGCAATCATTTACTGTTCCGAGATTTATTCAGACGAAAAAGAATACGACAAAGCAATTAAGCTGCTTGCGGCTTACACCGACCAGAAATCTGATTTTGCAGTTCAGTGTATGTCGGCTGTTGCACGTGTTTATGAAAAGAAGGGCGAGCTGGACAGTGCAGACGCTCAGTATGAAAAAATTCAGAAAACTTATCCGGGTACTGCAGCTGCTCAGGATGCCGCTTACCGCACGGGAGAAATATATTATTCTGCAGAACAGTATGACCAGGCCGAAGCCCGCTTTACAAAATACATTTACAATTATGTAGACGGAAAATATGCCGATGCCGCCTGGTACTTCAGCGGAGACAGCAACATGAAGCTTAAGTCTTATGACAAGGCTATCATGCAGAATACAACACTCGTTACAAAATATCCTCAGAGCATTTATGCCTACGGTGCATATAAAAATCTTTTGCAGGCATATTACGTTCAGGAAAACTACCGCGACGCTCTGGCTACAGCAAGACATCTTGTACGAAATTATCCGGAGCAGGCTGGTTCCGACGGAATAGGTCAGCGTGTTGTAGAGCTTGAGCGCATTACCTCGGGAACAGACCGTGCCGTTGTAGAAAAAATCGGTGAATACGAAAGGGCAGGCAAGACAGGCACTAAAAAAGGAAGAAATGCCGGTTCGGAGCTTGTTCAGCTTTATGCCGCACATGACGGTCAGGAGCAGGCCTTTGAGCTTGCCGTTGAGCTTTTGAAATATCAGAAGGATACAGACGAAATGTACTATGCCGCACAGAATGCAGATTTTGTTGCCGGCTATTATTATAATTCCGGAAATTCCAGAAAGGCGGCGGAATATTATCTTAAGGCCGCAGAATACTACCGTGCAAGCGGACAGGACAAAGATGACAGGGCCGCCGCCACATTGTATTCTGCAGTAGATTCCTTTGTGGCCGCAGGTCTTAAGGGAGATGCACAGGTAACTGCAAATCTTCTTATAGAGCTGTATCCACAGAGCAAGCAGAGCAAAAAGGTAATGAATCTGCTTAAATAGAATGGAGAATGAATATGAAAAACAATATTTGTTTTAGAAAATATATTTGCACAGGCCTGGCCGCAGTTTGTCTGCTCATGCCTTTTTATGCGCAGGATGCCGGCGACAGTCAGATAGAACTGCCGGATCTTACAACTGTTGTAACCGGAGATTCTGCTCCTGAAGATCTGGCACCGCCTCCTTCTTTTGATGATGTTCTTGAGCTTCCGATGGATTCGGGGGACCTGGTACCGTCACTTCCTTCTGTTTCTGCAGATGATGAATCTGAGGTTGTTGCCGCAGGTAATCAGGCAAACAAAAAAGACATTTATGCAGAAGGAAAAATTGGTGGAGGATACCCTGTTTCTTTTAAGGGAGACTTTGTTGTTTCCCGCCTTTATGGAGCAGATCCTTTCCAGATATCCTTTGCACATGATTCAAAAGCAGGCTATGCAGGCCACGAGCTTTCCGACGGCTATAAAAGCAGCTTTACTTCAATTCAGGTTCAAAAGGATTTTATCCGCAATAATATAGAGTGGGGAATTTCGGGCTGTTACGAAGATAATTCAGACGGGCTGCAGGGCAAGGCAGAGGGCATTTCTGCAAATGTTCAGGATGCCGTAGCACTTGCGGGTAAGCTTACCTGGAATCTGCCTAAGAATTTTCAGCTCGGCTTTAATCTTGATTCAAAATATTATTTCCGTTTTGCTGACATAACAAAGAGTGCCGATCCTGCTTTTGCGGTTTCGGACTGGATTAAAAAGACAGAACACCTTACCGTTGATCCAACGCTCACTATCGGCTGGCTTTATAATGGATTTGAACTGTCTTTTGATGCTGCGTATAATATGGAAACCGGTAAAAAAATTGCCAACCGCGGACAATTTGATTTGAACTTTGCATGGGCCAACGAAAAAATCAAGGTTTATGCAGATGCAGGCATTGTGTGCGGAAACTATACCTGCGATAATAAGGTTACCGTTCCTTTTGAAGTTGGACTTGATACTTCGTTCCCGGTTTATTTTTCTGACCGAAAGCTCAATCTTTCGCTTTGCGGAGGAATTAAGTCGGAACGCAAGACAACACAGGAGCTTGAAAAGGAATATAAATTCAGCGTACTTGAAGATCTGGCAGCAGAAACCTCTGACTGGTTCGGGCAGATAAATCTTCTTGTTCCGCTCAAAAGTTCGTTTACCGGTAATGTTTCTGCAGGTTATCTGCGTACAGCCTTTGGCAACGGCTACTGGGTTCCGGACTATTCAATCGTAAATCCTCAGAACGGATTGTACGGTTATGGAGATACAGGTCATAACAGAAACTGTCTGTATACAGATTTTTCGTTTACCTGGAAATTCAAGATTTTTGCCGCAACTGCAGGATATCATGCAAACTGGCTGGATGTACCTGTTCTTGAAAACAAGCACACCATCTCGCTGGACCTTTCGCTTCAGAGTCAGAAGGGCAGCTGGGGAGCAAGCTTGAACACAGCATATCTTCTGGATGCGGCAGACAACAAGCCTTTGATTAATATTGAAGGCTATATGCAGGCTTCGGATGCAGTACGCATTGTGCTTTCTGTAAACGACCTGATTAAGCTGCTTGGCGCCGAAGAACGTGCCTATGCCGGACAATACGCCGGCTACAGCGGAAACGCAATGTTACTTGTGAAATTCTTATTTTAATTAAGGAGATATTTTTATGTTAGAAACCTTAAAATCTGGTGGACTTTTGATGATTCCAATCATCGTGTGCGGAGTCATTGCAACCTTTATTATAGTTGAGCGCTGCATCTATTTTGCTTCAATCCGTAAGCGCGACGAAAAGCTTATGCAGAATGTAAATGCAAGTCTTGCAGTCGGTGATTACGAAGCTTGTGGTGTAGCTTGTGCCCAGGCAGACACACCAATGTCTCAGGTAATTAAAAAGGCAATTGACTGCCGCCGCTACGAAGAACGCGATATCCGTGACCTTGTAGAAGCTGAGATGGATTTTGTAGTTCCACGCTTTGAACATTTGTTAACACCGCTTGGAACAATTGCAAACATTGCAACCCTGCTTGGACTTTTGGGAACCGTAACCGGTAACATCAAGGCCTTTGGTGTACTTGGAGCAGGCGGTTCAATGGGAGATCCTGCTCTTCTTGCCGGTGCCATTGCCGAAGCGCTGGTTACAACTGTTGCCGGTCTTATTGTTTCAATTCCATCGGTAATCTTCCACAACTATTTTGTTTCACGCGTAAACCGCAGGGTTGTAGAAATGGAAGCACATGTAACTTCTGTTGTTCTTAAATTGACAGGACGTGTTAGATAAAGCTTAAGATAAGGTGAATAAATGAGATTAAAAAGCAGAAGGGGAACAATCCGCTCAAATGTAGATATGACCCCGATGATTGATATAGTTTTCCAGCTCATCCTCTTTTTCCTGGTTTCTACAACCTTTGCTATTTTGCCTGGTATCAAACTCAAGCTGCCGACAAGTCATACTTCTGAAGGAACTTCTTTGCAGGGCATTACAATTACTGCCGATGCCGACGGCCTGATGTTTTTTAATGACAAGGAAGTAACAATGGAAACTCTGGGAAGCGAGCTTTTGAGCTTTGACACCGGAGATACCAAAAAGGAAGATTTCCCAGTTTCCCTCGAAGCCGACAGCGAAGTTACCAACGGAACCATCGTAAATATTTTTGACGTAATCCGCGAAAGTGGTTATGCCGTAATCAACCTGAGGACCGCCACAGAAAAATGATAAAACAGCCATTGTTCGGACAAGACAGCTCTCCTCACAAAACCAGCACCTACCTTAGTGCCATCATTACTGCTGCCTTCTGGCTCATCCTGACCATTACCGGCGCCTTTATAAAAATAAAACCCGCCACCCCCAAATACAAGGAAGTCCAGATTGTTTTGAGCAGTAAATCTGAGGCCTCTGAACAACACTCTGCAGCTCCTGAGCAACAGCCTGCGGTCCCTGAGGCTCTCGAAGGGCCTGCCCCAAAAGCAACTCCAGCTCCTACTAAGCCAAAGACACAGACACAGGCAAAACCGGCACCAAAAACAACACCAAAGTCGACCCCAAAAGCAACAGAACCGTCAAAGAAAGTAAATTTTGATGATTTTCAGTATGCTAGGGATTATTCAGAAGGCGTTGATTTTAATCAAAACCAGACTAAAGCAAAGGATTTTGACAGGTCTCAGTTTGATAATACAACATCAGAGCCGGAACCACAGGTAAGCCAGAAGGTAACGACAGTTTCAGGCTCCTCTGGCATGCAGGGTTCTGCCGCAAGTTCAGCACCCCAACAAACACAATCAAAATCAAGTTCACAGAATAAACAGCAGAATCAAACACAAAGTGCTTCTTCTGCCACAAGCAACATGCTCAGCAATATCAGAAATACACAGGATTCAACTTCTTCCGGCAGCAATACTAAATCAATTACTGATGCAAAAACTACAAAAAGTGCTGACGGTACTTTGAGTATGGCCATGACAGATGGTACAACAAGGGTATTGATTGAACCAATTCCACCAGTAATCTATCTTTCAGAAGCAGCCGCCGCAACAATAGACAGTACAAGAACTGTTTCTATTGAATTTCAGGTACTGGCTTCGGGAAATGTTCCTCGTGCACAGATTAAAATAACACCGGAATCGATACTTCCTCAGACAGTTCGTAATGAAATATACGATCAGTTGAGTTCATGGCTTTTTGAATCTTCATCTTCTTCAGCTCGTGCCACTTTTGAATACACAATCCAGAAACGTTAACCCCTCGCAATGATAAAACTTGCAATAACTGATATACTAGTATGCAAGATTTTATTGAGGATTTTTTAAATCCATGATAGAATGAATTTTGAGAGTTTCAAACAGATTCTGATACCGTCATTCTGAACTTGTTTCAGAATCTGCATGACACACATTTACTGGAGACTTTTTACTATGGAAATGACACTTCGCTGGTATGGAACCGGCTTTGATTCTGTAACATTGCAGCAGATTAGACAGGTACCGGGGGTTCACGGCGTAATTACAACGCTTTATGACTCGGTGCCGGGAGACGCCTGGGAGCTAGACGCAATCAAAAAGCTTAAGGCAGAGGTAGAAGCTGCAGGGCTCAAAATTGCCGGAATTGAAAGCGTAAACATTCACGATGACATAAAAATTGGTGGCGGAGACCGCGATAAATACATCGAAAACTATATCAAAACACTTGAACGACTGGGCCAGGAAGACATTCACATGGTCTGCTATAACTTTATGCCTGTTTTTGACTGGACCCGCAGCGAGCTTGCACGTGTCTGCGAAGACGGTTCAACTGTTCTGGCATACAATTCCAAGGCTATAGACGGGGTAAAACCTGAGGATATGTTCAATTCAATTGACAAGGATTCCAACGGCTTTATTCTTCCAGGCTGGGAACCGGAGCGCATGGCTCGTGTAAAAGAGCTCTTCCAGATGTACAGCGGCATCGACAACGAAAAGCTTTTTGATAACCTTGTTTATTTCTTAAAGGCAATTATGCCTGTCTGCGATAAATACAATATTGATATGGCAATTCATCCGGATGATCCTGCATGGCCTGTATTCGGACTCCCACGCATCATCACCTGTCAGGAAAATGTTGTGCGCATGCTCAAGGCTGTAGATAATCAGCACAATGGTCTTACCTTCTGTACCGGTTCGTACGGAACCAACCGCAAGAATGATCTATGCGAAATGATTAAGGCTGCAACCGGACGCATTCACTTTGCTCATATCCGTAACCTTAAGTTCAATACTGCAATTGATGACCCTGTTCAGGATTTCCAGGAATCTGCACATCTTTCTAGCGCAGGAACCTTTGATATGTTCAAGATTGTACGCACACTTTACGAAACCGGTTTTGACGGTGTTATCCGTCCTGACCACGGTCGTATGATCTGGGGAGAAAAAGCAATGCCTGGCTACGGTTTGTATGACCGTGCTTTGGGTGCCGCCTATTTGAACGGACTTTGGGAAGCCTGTGAAAAAACGATTGACCGAAGTGGTACAAAACTGTATCGTTAAGTATTAATGACTGTACCAACTCTTGAATCAGAAAGACTAATTTTACGCCCCATCACAATGGATGACCTGGATGCCATTTTTAAATGGGCAGGTGACCCGCGCGTAAACAAATACATGATTTATCCTCTTTACAAAAACAAGGAAGAGGGTCGTGAATGGATTGAAAGCCTGTATCAGGATGATGACAAAAAGGATTTTGGCTTTGTGCTCAAAGAAACAGGCGAGCTTATTGGCAGCGGTGGAATTTATTATCATCCTGACAGAAAAGTATGGAGCGTAGGTTATAACATTTGTTATGATTACTGGAACCGCGGGCTTGTTACCGAAGCAATCTCCAGAATTATTGAATGGGGAAGAGAAAGCTTTGACATTAAAGAAATAGCAGGTACCTTTGCAATTGAAAATATAGGCTCAAGAAGAGTTATGGAAAAGTTAGGCATGACTTACTTAGAAGATCATGATTATTCCAAACTCGACGGCAGCGAAACATTTAAAGCAAAAACATATCACAAAATATTTAAGGATAATTAAGCATGGAAAGTTCAGGCACCAGGAGACTTCATTCATTTAAGGAATATAAATCAATCAAGACATATCTTTTTCTTGTGTTTTATCCAAGAACCTTTATTCCGTTTATAAAATGTGTTCATACTGCGCTTCATAAATTTTTCTTTCTCCAGTTCAGCGTAAAGCTCAAGCTCAGAAAAATTCCTGTTGTAAGCGTAGATAATGCCCTTGATAAAAAAATCCCTTTTACTCCGGAACGTGTTTCTACCTATCTTGATTTTATTCATTCACTTGCACGTCCTATGGGATTTTGTATTTCAACTTTTAAAGGCAAGGAAAGAATCCGTATAGTTTCTTCAGTTCTTGATCTGCTCAGAACCTGCTACGAAACTGCTTCTCATATTTATTCATTCAGCATGTCTACAACTGACAGGCCTAAGTATAAAAAGGACAGACATTTCCGACTTATTCATGCGCTGGATCCTCATCTTATGTGTGTGCCAAGTCTGCATGTTGCCATTATGATTATGGCCTGGATTCACTACCGCGAGATTTTCAAGATGCCGTATTTTACAGAAGAAGAATCAAAGCATTATACGGCACAGGTTTTTGAATCGGCAAAAGCAATCACAGAAACTGTTCTTTATGTAAAGCAGCACAGTGTAAACTGTATTCCTGCGGCAATTTATATGATGACAGTTATTCTTAAGGACCTTTTTACAATTGAAGATGCTGTAAGCTTTATGGACTGCCTTTTTGTAGAAAGCACTGATCTTTCGCCGGAAGTAAAAAAGGAAATCAATACTTATATTCATACTATGTTTGAGCGTTTCCTTCTGGAAGGCAGTTCTGCAGAAGACTGGACTGACCCGATCAAGCACTGGCTTTCAGAATATAAAGCAAGTTAATCAAAAAATAAAGCCTTAAAAGGAAGGTGAATATGAAACTTACAAAAGACGGAATAATGAATAAATCTGAGTGGGAGAATAAAGGTTACTCGTTACCCGGCTTTGACCGTGCTGCTGTAGAAGCGGCTACAAAGGCAGAACCGTTCTGGATTCATTTTGGTGCGGGAAATATTTTCCGTGCGTTCCAGGCAAACGTTGTGCAGGAGCTTTTGAATAAGGGTGTGCTTGACCGCGGTCTTGTTGTTGCCGAAGGATACGACTACGAAATCATAGAAAAGATGTACCGTCCTCATGACAATATCGGTGCGCTTGTTACTTTAAAATCCAGCGGCTCTGTTGAAAAAACTGTTGTAGGTTCCATAATGGAGGCTCTTGCTGCCGACAGTGATAACGAAGAAGACTGGGCAAGGCTGCGTGAAATTTTCCGTGCTCCTTCGCTTCAGATGGTTACGTTTACAATTACAGAAAAGGGCTATCTTTTGAAAAATGCGGCCGGTGTTTTTATGCCCGGAGTAGAAGCAGATTTTGATGAAGGTCCAGTTCTTCCAAAATCATATATCGGTAAGGTTGTAACACTTCTTCACGAACGCTATGTAAACGGTGAGCTTCCGGTTGCTATGGTTAGTATGGATAACTGCTCGCACAACGGGGACAAGCTTTATGCCGCTGTAAATGAATTTGCCGAAGAATGGGAACGCCGTGGAGTTTGCAAGCCTGGTTTCTTAGCTTATGTAAATAATCCTTCTAAGGTAAGCTTTCCATGGACAATGATAGATAAAATCACTCCACGCCCGGATGCCAAGATTGAAAAGATTTTAGCTGACGATGGAATTGAACAGCTTGAACCTGTAATTACCAGCAAAAAAACTTATGTGGCTCCTTTTGTAAATGCAGAGGAATGCCAGTATCTTGTTATAGAAGATGCTTTTCCTAACGGACGACCTGAGCTTGAAAAAGCAGGCCTGTACTTTACTGACCGCGCTACTGTAGACAAGGTAGAAAAGATGAAGGTTTGTACCTGTCTGAATCCGCTGCATACCTTCCTGGCTGTAAGCGGTTGTCTGCTCGGTTACACTTTGATTGCAGATGAAATGAAGGATCCGGATTTACTGCGCCTTGTAAAACGCCTTGGTTACGAAGAAGGACTTCCTGTTGTTGTTGATCCCGGTATTATCAAACCGCGCGATTTTATTGACGAGGTTGTAAATATCCGTATTCCAAATCCTTTTATGCCTGATACACCTCAGCGCATTGCCTGCGATACTTCTCAGAAATTGAGCATTCGTTTTGGTGAAACAATAAAGGGATATCTTGCGCGTGCAGATTTGAATGTGGCAGACCTTAAGGTTGTGCCGCTCGTGTTTGCTTTGTGGCTTCGCTATCTGCAGGCAATTGATGATAAGGGCCAGCCTTTTGAATTGAGTCCTGACCCGCTGCTGGAAGAGTGCAGGAAATACGTATTGGCCGTGGGCCCTGAGGCTCTCGAAGGGCCACAGGTTGACGAGCTCCTTCACCGTGCTGACATCTTTGGTGTAGACTTGTTCGACGCAGGTCTTGCAGGCAAGGTAAAGGAATATTTTACCCGTCTGACTGCAGGTCCTGGTTCGGTAAGAAGCTTACTTTCGGCAACGGTCTAACGCTTCATTAATATTTTCAAAAATATTTTCGCGTCCAAGCTTGTCTGCCATGCCTGTTTTTTCAAGCAGCAGATATGGCTGAGTATGAATACCGCTTATGACGATTGTAATTCCCTTGCGGTCGCAGGCAGCCTTACACTGTTCAAGGGCGCGGATTCCACCGGCATCAAGATAGATTGTATTGCGCATGCGAAGCACGAGATATTTACAATCTGACTGAGCGCGTTCTGTTGCAAGTTCAAATTTTCTAACGGTTCCAAAGAACAAAGGTCCTTCAATTTCGTATACAAAGGTTTCTGCAGGAATATCAAGATTTTCAGAAGGCTGGTCTCTTTTAATACCGCCTGTAATAATTTCGCGTTCGTTCTGAACTTCAGAAAGATCAATCATCTTCTTAATAAAGAAGAAGGCAGCAAAACCAAGTCCAACTTCAATGGCAACTGTAAGGTCAATAAATACTGTGATAAGGAAGGTTATCGCAAAAACACAGATATCAGATTTCTGGCCGTGCAGAAGGGAACGGATTGCAGGAAAGCCTGCCATGTTCCAGGCAACATTAATCAAAACGGCGGCAAGGGCAGCCATAGGAATATAAGCGGCGTATTTACCGGCAAAGAGCAGGATTATCAAAAGTGTGAGTGCGTGAATAATACCTGCAACTGGAGTGCGTCCTCCGTTTTTAATGTTTGTTGCTGTACGGGCAATGGCGCCTGTAGCAGGAATGCCTCCAAAAAGCGGGCTTGCAATATTTGCAATACCCTGTGCAATAAGCTCTGTATTTGAATCGTGCTTGCTTCCGATCATACCGTCGGCAACTACTGCACTGAGCAGGGATTCAATGGCGGCAAGTACTGCAATTGAAACTGCTGTAGGGAAAAGTGTTGTAATTGTTTTTATGCTGAGCGAAGGAAGCTGCGGCTTTGGTAAAGTGTTTGGAATTACAAAATGCTGTGAGCCGTCTGCAAAGGTTCCGATTGTGTCTGTGTGGAGCCCGCAGGTTTTTTCAAGCACAATGCTTACAACTGTTGCAAGGATAATTACGATAAAGCTGCCCGGAATCTTTTTGATAAACTTAGACCAGATAAAGATAAATGCAAGGCAGACAGCGGCCATGATTGTTGAATAAAGATTAAAGCTTGCGGCCGAGCGGATATACACGATTATTTTAGGGAGGAAGTCTCCCGGCATTTTTGAATACTCTTCTCCAAGGATGAGCATTGGCTGTGAAAAGTCAGGGCGCAGACCAAAGAAATCTCCAAGCTGACCTGCAGCAATAGTGACTGCAATTCCTGCCGTAAAGCCTGTAACGATTGTATAAGGAATAAACTTTACAAGACCACCCATCTTAAAGGCGCCGAGCAGAATCAAGATAATACCTGCCATAACTGTTGCAGTGGCAAGTCCTCCAAGGCCGTACTGGGCAACTACGCCGTAAACAATAACTGCAAAGGCTCCGGTTGGGCCGCCAATCTGTACACGGCTTCCGCCAAAAGCAGAAATACAAAAGCCTGCAATAATGGCTGTAAAAAGACCTGCGGCAGGATTAACACCCGACGCAATGGCAAAGGCAATGGCGAGAGGAAGCGCAACTATTCCGACAATCACACCCGCAATAAGATCACTTACAAATGTTTTTGAATTGTAATTTTTTAATGAATTAATAAGCTCTGGTTTAAACATAATGACATTGATTATACCGAGTTTACGGATTTATGTCATTCATTATATTTCTTCAAGAAAGCGGTTGAGGAATAAAAGACCCTGTTCGTTGAGAGAGTAGCGTGTGACTTCTCCGTTGTTTTCGATTTCGGCAAGTCCTTTTTTCTGCCACTGTTCAAAGCGGGTTATAATTTCTGCCGGGATGGCGCGCCTGAAGGTCTGGTAAAAATGCCGGTCGGTTATGCCTGTGCGTTTTCTAAGGCCCATCATAAAGTATTCAAAGACAGAGTCTTCAAAGTCTATTTCTTCAACAGTCTGGATGGAATTGAGCTTTGGGGTTGGGGCGTCGCCGAGCCAGAAACTTACATATTTATTTATATCCTTTGTGTTTGTCCATCGGTGGCCGGTTCCGTCTTCGCGGTAAACGGTTCCTGTAGCGCCGCTACCGCAGCCAAGGTAATCCTGGTGGTTCCAGTACGCAAGGTTATGAATGCATTCGTTTCCGTCGGTGCAGAAATTAGAAACCTCGTACTGCCTGTAGCCGTTGTCTTCCAGATATTTTTTTGAGCTGAGCCACAATTCATCACTGCTGTTAAAATCATATTCAAGCTTGCCAGAGTTTAATTTTTGTCCCAGAGGCGTTTCGTCTTCAATCGTAAGTGAGTACATGGAAATGTGATGAGGCTGATATTTTATAACAGTATCCAGCGTCTGTATAAAGCTCTCTTTGGTTTCTCCCGGGAGCCCGCAGATTAAATCATAAGACTTCTTTTTGTGCCAGTGCCGGTGAATTAATTCCATAGCCGCAAGGTTTTCATTTTTCTTTGCGCGCCTGTTTACACCGCACAGGCATTCATCCGTACACGACTGGATTCCGCAGGAGATACGGTTTATTCCGCATTGTTCCATTGCTTCCAGCAGCCTGACCGTAACATCATCCGGGTTTACTTCCATCGTAAATTCAAAATCGTGGTTATATGGCGCAAAGCATTCACAGATTTTTTGGAGCTGGTCTGGTTCCAGCAGGCTTGGGGTTCCGCCGCCAATGTAAACCGACTTAAGGTTATCGGCCTTGTATTCATTCATCCTGAATTTTATTTCGCGGCACAATGCCTGTATGTAAGTGTCCGGAATTTTCCTGCCCGCCGTTTTATCGCATACGATACTGAAAAAATCACAGTATTCGCATTTTGAAATGCAGTAGGGAATATGAATGTAAAGGCAAACTGCACGGCTGTTTTTCATATTTTAGTTATATCACAATCCTTTTTTATTTGATATACTAACATACGAGGTGATTTAATAATGAAACAGTTTTTAGATGAAGATTTTTTACTGCAGAACGAGACCGCAGGAATTTTATATCATAAATATGCAAAACCCCAGCCGATTTTTGATTTTCACAATCATCTGTCGCCTCAGGAAATCTACGAGAACAAACCGCTTGGAACCCTTGCAAATGCCTGGCTTGATCACGATCACTACAAATGGCGTGCCATGCGTGCAGCCGGCGTACCCGAAGAATTGATTACCGGACACGGGGATGATTACGAGCGCTATCTTGCCTTTGTAAAAACACTTCAGCTTTGTGTCGGAAATCCTTTGTACCACTGGAGCCACCTGGAGCTCAAAAGATACTTTGGAATTGACGTACCTGTAACCGAAAAAAATGCCCGCGAAATCTGGGATAAATGCAACACAATGCTTGCACAGAATGATTTTACTCCGTGCGGACTTTTGAAAAAGCTTGATGTACGCGAGCTTTGTACAACCGATGATCCTCTGGACAGCCTTGAATGGCATAAAAAAATTGCACAGCAGAATACGGGCATAAAGGTTTGTCCTTCCTTCCGACCGGACTTTATCTTAAACGCCGACAAACCCGGTTTTGGAGAATACATAAGCCGCCTGCAGGAAGTGAGCGGAAAAAAGTTTACCAGTGTAAAAGATATGCTTGCCGCCCTTGCAGAACGCATGGACTTTTTTAAGGAAAACGGCTGCCTTGTAAGCGACCATTCTCTGGAGGATGATTTTTATCTGCCTGCCTCTTATGATGATGTAAACTATATTTTTGAAAAAGCCTGGGTCGGCAAAAAGCTTTCGCATGATGAAATTGCAAAATACAAGGGATGGATTTTACCGGAGCTTGGCAAGCTTTATGCGCAGAAGGGCTTTGTAATGCAGCTGCACATCGGAGCGCTCAGAGACCAGAATACTGCCATGCTCAAGAGTGCCGGAAAAAATATCGGCGAAGACAGTCTTCAGGATTTTAATTATGCGGCACAAACCGGTGCGGTGCTTGATGCAATTTATTCTGAATGTCCTCAGGCTCATACAATTCTTTATAATCTTAATCCTAAGGATAACGAAGCCCTTGCAACAATGGCCGCCAATTTCCGTAACTGTCAGTTTGGTCCAGCCTGGTGGTTTAATGATCACAAGGACGGCATAGAAGAACAGATCCGCGTATATTCAAGGACTGCACCTCTGGGCCGTTATATAGGCATGCTTACAGACAGTCGCAGCTTTTTGTCATATCCTCGACATGAATATTTCAGAAGAATTTTATGTAATTATGTGGGCACTCTGGTAGAGCAGGGAGAATTCCCATGGGACGAAGAATTGCTTGGAAAAATGATTGAGAATATCTGCTACAAAAATGCCTGCGAATTCTTTTCCGGCAATTTTTCTGCAGGAGTTTAATTTATGAATTCAGAAGTTAAAAAAGGTTTGATTCTTGAAGGCGGTGCCATGCGCGGAATGTTTACTTCCGGTGTGCTCGACGTTTTTATGGAAAACAATATTGAGTTTGATGGAACAATTGGAGTTTCGGCAGGTGCAACCTTTGGCTGTAATTTTAAATCCCGTCAGATTGGAAGGGCAGTGCGCTACAATAAACGCTTTGGAAAAAACTGGCGTTATTGTTCCATGCGTTCGCTGCTGCTTACCGGCGATATGTATGGTGCCAAATTCTGCTATGATACGCTTCCTAAACAGCTTGATAAAATGGATTTTGAAACCTATAAAAATAATCCCATGGAATTTTACTGCGTAGCTTCCAACTGTGTTACCGGACTTCCTGTTTATAAAAAGCTCGAAACCTGCGATGATCACGACCTTTTGTGGATGCGTGCCAGTGCGTCCATGCCTCTTGTAAGTCGTGTTGTAAAGGTAGACGGTTTTAAGCTTTTGGACGGTGGAATGACAGATTCTATTCCGCTCAAGTTTTTTGAAGAAATGGGTTATAACCGCAATGTTGTAATTCTGACCCAGCCAAGAGATTTTGTAAAAAAGCCGGCAAGCCTTATTCCGCTTATGAAAATACTTTTATTCAAATATCCAAAAATTGTTCAGGCAATGAGCATCCGCCATACAGTTTACAATGAGCAGACCCGACTTGTGTTTGAAAGGGAAAAACAGGGAGACGCCTTTGTAATCTGTCCGGAAAAGCCTCTTGATATAAGCCGCACCGAAGGAGACCCTGACGAGCTGCAGAGAGTCTACGAGGAAGGCAGAAAAGTCGGTCTTGAAAAGCTTGAACAGCTTAAAGCCTTTTTGAATAAGTAACAAAAGTCACCCCAAAAGTAACCATTGTCACCGTTGTAATGTATATAATTTATGTTAGATTTAAGATGGTAAAGCTAAAAATTGCTTTCGCAATTTTTTTAACGCTTTGCTATTGAACACCGCCCGCTAGCGGGCTTACACAGGAGGTAGCCTTATGCAGAGTATTGTTCAGGTATTGAGTAATAACTTGCCTTGGGTTTGGGTTGCGGTTACCATCATCTGCGTGGTGATTGAATCGCTTACTCTTGCCCTTACTACCATCTGGTTCGGAATAAGCGGATTTGTAATGGTTTTCCTTGCATTTACGCCGCTTCCTTTTGTTGCCCAGCTGTTTATATTTGTTGTAATTGCCATGCTGCTGCTCATTTTCACCAGACCTTTTGTGAAAAAGAAGCTGAGTCAGAAGCAGATTGCAACAAACTACGAGCGAATCATCGGACAGATTGCCGTGGTAACAAAAAAAATTACAGCACTTGAAAAAGGAGCTGTTCGGATCAATGGTATGGAATGGACTGCAGCCGTAAAAGAGGACATAACCCTCGAAAAAGGCAGCAAGTGCATTATCGAAGAAATTGCCGGAGTTACGGCATATGTTAAAGCTATTTAGGAGAAAGAAAAATGATTTGGATACTTATTGTAATTGCTGTTCTGGTTATGGTTCTGATTATCACAAATATCAGAATTGTTCCTCAGTCTGATGCTTATGTAATTGAGCGTCTTGGTGGATATCACAAAACCTGGAATGTAGGACTTCATGTAAAAATGCCTTTGATTGACCGCATTTCAAAAAGGGTTTCTCTCAAGGAAAAGGTTTTTGATTTTCCTCCTCAGCCGGTTATCACAAAAGATAACGTAACCATGATGATTGATACTGTAGTTTATTTTCAGATTACAGATCCAAAGCTTTATACATACGGTGTAGAAAAGCCAATCAACGCTCTGGAAAATCTTAGTGCTACAACCTTGCGTAATATTATCGGTGAGCTTGAACTTGATGAATCTCTTACAAGCCGCGATGTTATCAATACAAAGATGCGCTCTATTCTGGATGAAGCAACTGACCCTTGGGGAATTAAGGTAAATCGTGTAGAGGTTAAGAATATTGAACCTCCACAGGCAATCCGCGAAGCCATGGAAAAACAGATGAAGGCAGAACGCGAACGCCGTGAACAGATTCTTATTGCCGAAGGTCACAAGCAGTCAGCAATCCTTGAAGCAGAAGGTCAGAAGCAGGCAATGATTCTGCAGGCCGAAGCTCAGAAGGAAAGTGCAATTCAGAAGGCAAAGGGAGAAGCCGAAGCTATCCGCGAAGTTCAGCAGGCTAAGGCCGAAGGTCTTAAAATGCTCAAGGAAGCCGGAATGGATAATTCTGTTCTTAAGCTCCGCAGCCTCGAAGCCTTTGAAAAAGCCGCAGACGGTCAGGCAACAAAGATTATCATTCCGTCAGATCTGCAGAGTCTGGCAGGTGTTGTAACAAGCGTTGCTGAAATCGCAAAGAAATAAAATAAGAAGGCCGGTGGTTGAGTGCTTTGCGAAGCAAAGTGTATCGAAACCACCGGTTTTATGTTATAATATCTTTATGGAAACAAGGAAGCTTCTGGAAAAACCGTTTCGTCTCATGGCAATTTTGGGCTGTGTTTTTGTTATTGCAATTCTTGTCGTGAATGTTTTTACAGGTTTTTCTTATGAACAGTGCATCCTTCCTTTTCCAAAAATCATCACTTATTCGGCCCTGGGGCTTTCATTAATTCTTTGCATCTTAACCTGTATTTTTTACAACAGGCATTTTTTATATTTTGCAGCACTGGAAGTTTTTGCACTTTCAAATATTTATACAGGAAGAATCTATACAGCGCTTTTTATAACATCAATTCTTTTTATTCTTCTGCTTGTTGAAAACCACCTGGCTTCAAGGCTCAGGTTGTGGCTCTACCTTACTATAGAAATCCTCAAGCTTGTACTCACAGTTCCTTACGGGGTACGCAGCTTTTTTGAATATATCGGAATCACACTTTTTTCACTCGCGACAATCGGCTGTATCAACCTGCTTTTCCGTCATGCCTACGATAAAAAAGACAGTGCCGCCATGGACCTTGATAACTACAAATTTTCCGACCGCCAGAAGGACTGCATAAAAGAAATTGTATTGAATAATACAACGATTAAGGCTCTGGCAATAAATCATAAGGTAAGCGAAAGCGCAATCAAAAAGGATTTGTCGCATATTTACAATGTTCTTGGAATTACCGGAAAAGCAGACCTTAAAGCACTTTTCATTGGTTATGAGTTTTGATAGAATGTATCTAGTATGCTAGTATATTAGATATTTGCATATACAATTTTCAACCTAGAGGTATGTATGAACGATACATTAAAACAGATTGGTGAGACTGGTATTGTTCCTGTCGTTGTTTTAAATAAAGCCGATGATGCCGGACCTTTGGCTCAGGCACTTGTTGCAGGTGGACTTCCTTGTGCAGAGGTAACATTCCGTACTGAAGCTGCCGAAGAAAGCATTCAGATCATTGCAAAAAGCTTTCCACAGATGCTGGTTGGAGCCGGAACCGTGCTTACAACAGAGCAGGTGGACAGAGCTGTTGGAGCCGGTGCAAAGTTTATAGTTTCGCCGGGATTTAATCCAAAGGTTGTGGAATATTGTATTACAAAGGGCTATCCGGTTTGTCCTGGAATTATGACTCCAACCGAGCTTGAAATGACTCTTGGATTTGGCCTTGATGTAGTAAAGTTTTTTCCTGCAGAAAATGCCGGCGGCCTCAAGATGATTAAGGCAATGAGTGCCCCATATACAATGATGAAGTTTATGCCTACAGGTGGTATCAATGCAACAAATGTCCGCGATTATCTTGCGTGCGATAAGATTTTAGCCTGTGGCGGCAGCTGGATGGTAAAGGGGGATCTGGTTGCAGCTGGTCGTTTTGATGAGATTGAAAAGTTGACTCGTGAAGCCAGCGGAATTGTTAAGGAAATAAGAGGATAAATATGAAAGTAGTAACATTCGGTGAAATAATGCTTAGACTTGAACCGGAAGGATATTTCCGTTTTGTTCAGGTAGATAAAATGACATCAACCTTTGGAGGCGGCGAGGCTAATGTTGCAGTTTCTCTTGCAAATTATGGCCTTGATGCTTATTACGTAACAAAGCTCCCGAAGCACGAAATTGGTCAGGCTGCAATTAACAGCTTGCGCCGATACGGTGTAAACACAGAATATATTGTTCGTGGCGGCGACCGTGTAGGCATTTACTACAACGAACGTGGAGCCAGTCAGCGTGGATCAAAATGTATCTACGACCGCGCACATTCTTCTATTGCCGAAGCAAAGCCTGAAGATTTTGATTGGGCCGCAATTTTCAAGGATTGCAAATGGTTCCATCTTACAGGAATTACTCCGGCCCTTGGCGGAAACCTTGTTCAGATTTGTATAGAAGCATGTAAGGCTGCAAAGGCTGCAGGGGCTACAGTAAGCTGTGATTTGAACTACCGTGGAAAACTCTGGACTCGTGAGCAGGCCCGCGAAGCAATGACTCAGATTTGCCAGTATGTTGATGTCTGCATTTCAAACGAAGAAGATGCCAAAGATGTTTTTGGAATCGAAGCAGAAAACACAGATATCACAGGTGGTAAACTTAATAAGGAAGGCTACAAATCTGTAGCAAAACAGCTGGCTGATAAGTTTGGCTTTAAGAAGGTTGCAATTACTCTGCGCACTTCAATCAACGCCAATCGCAACAACTGGGCAGCCCTTTTGTATGATGGAAAAGATTACTGCTTCAGCAAGGAATACGAAATGTACATCGTAGACCGCGTAGGTGGTGGTGACAGTTTTGGTGGTGGTTTGATTTATTCACTTTTGAACGGTAAGTCAACCCAAGACGCCGTAGAGTTTGCCGTAGCCGCCAGCTGCCTCAAGCACACAATAGAAGGCGACTACAACATGGTAAGCGTAGACGAAGTAGAAAAATTAGCCGCAGGAAACGGAAGCGGAAGAATCCAGCGCTAGTAGGAGCCGGGGTCCCTGAGGCTCCGTTGTCCTGAGCTTGTCGAAGGGTCGAAGGGCCCCTCCTTAAAACCTCTCCGCTTTTTTCTTACCCTTTACAAACGCACTTGCATTATTCCCAGATTTTCTGGATGACGACCGCTCTGTTTGTGAATGCACATTCGGGCGGTTTGTTTTTTTAGAAGACTTCTTTTCGCTGTCTGACTTTTTCGAGCGTGAGCCTGAACGGCTTGCAGACTTTCCGCGGGATTTCTTTTCTTCTCCCTGTGGAATCTCTTCTGCATGTCGTCGTGTATTTCTTTTGCGTCCGCCACCTTCTTCCTTTACATCAATGTGCATGTGCGGAAGCTTTTTATTCTTGCGCGAAAGTTCAATAGCCTTTTTAGCCGAAGCAACCGGCAGACTCAAAAGCGAGAACTCCTGTGCAACATCAATATCATCAACCATGCGTCCCGGAATATGGAGGAGGTTACTAAAGTAATCTGCCAGTTCGCGTGCACGGTAGCCGTCCTTTTTTCCAAGCGAAACAAAAATACGAAGCTGGTCGCCGCGAGGTCCCATATCCTTTGTACTGATTTTTCCATAGTGCTTAGGACTAAGCTTTTCACCATACATAATAGAAAGAAGAGAAGCCACAACAGCCTGCGGGTCCTGATCCTTGCAAATCTCTGCAGCAAGGCCGGTGAATTTTTCCGGGGCAGGGCGGAGTGTTGCGGTGGTTTCGACAGGCTCAACCACCACATCATTCTGGGGTCCATGAGTATCGATTTGTGGTCCCTGAGGCTCCGCCGTCCTGAGGCTCTCGAAGGGTCGAAGGGCCTTTTCAAACAACTTTTCCTTAAGCTCATTCATCACGCGTGTTTCTTTAAGTGTAAGCACCTCATTCACACTCGGCACTTTCTCTTCAGTCAATTTCTTCTTAGTAGCCCTTTCCGCATTTTTAATAAAATATCCAAGCTTACGTCTTTCTTCAGGGCGCACAAAAGTAACTGCAATACCTGTAGTTCCTGCGCGGCCAGTACGACCAATGCGGTGAACATAAGTTGCAGTATCAAAAGGAAGAGAGTAGTTTACAACGTGACTCAAACCGGTAATATCAATACCGCGGGCAGCAACGTCAGTAGCTACAAGAATGCGTGTCTTTTTAAGTCGGAATCTTTCCAGAACCTTTTCACGCTGATTCTGCATAATATCGCCATGGAGTGCAGCCGCTTCATAACCACGCATATCAAGCTCGCGGGTAACACGGTCGGCATCCATTTTTGTCATAGTAAAAACAAGCCCATAAAAATCAGGCGAAGAATCAATCAGGCGAACGAGGGCTTCTGTCTTTTCACTTTCTTTTACAAACCAGTATTTCTGGTCAATGAGCAGCGCTTCGTCAACAACATTTTCCTCTTCGATAATGTCGTACTCGCCCATAAAGTCAGCCGCAATTTTAAGAATAGGAGCAGGCATGGTAGCACTGAACAAAAGGATTCGCGCATCAATATTAGACTTCTGGAAAATCTCGCGGATATCATCGATAAAGCCCATGTCCAGCATTTCGTCGCCTTCATCAAGAATAAAATATTTAATCTTACTAAGGTCAAGCGTCTTTCGTTCAAGATGGTCTTTGATACGGCCAGGAGTTCCAACAACAATTTCGCATCCGGCCTTAAGCTCGCGGATCTGAGCCGCATAAGAAGCACCACCATAAAGCACAGTAGTACGCGGATATTTGTTGCCCGTAAAGGATTTCATTTCCTCGCAGGTCTGCATCGCAAGCTCACGCGTAGGCTCAAGAATAAGCGCCTCCACATGGTCCGATTTATCATGAATATTCTGAATAATAGGCAATCCAAACGCCGCAGTTTTACCGGTACCGGTTCGCGCGCGTGCAATAAGATTAGAATCCCCATTCAAAAGCCGCGGAATTGCCAGCACCTGAATAGGCGAAGGAGTAACAAACCCCTTTTTAGCAACCGCCTTAAGCGCATATTCATCAAGTCCTAAATCTTCAAAAGAAATGTCATCAGATTCGGCCACATCCTCATTTTCCAAAGTGCCGTCAACAATTTGTTCTTCTTCCTGAGTTTCAACAATCTGATCTTCTGTCTGTTCATTAATATTTTCAGTCATAGAGATTACACTATACTTTAAAACACCGGTATAATCAAGCAAATGCTTGAAGATTTCGCATTTGTTACCATTTGGTGTGTATGAATGCTAGTGGTGCAGTTGGTGGCAGGGAGCTACAAGCTGATAATAACAAAAAAATAGAACATAATAAAAAAATTGAATTCTTTTTTGACATGACAACCCCTTCTTTATAGTATTGTAAAACAAAATATAAAAATTTACTATTACAATCAAAAAATAATTGAGGGATTATTTCTATTGTACTTTTATACTTTTTAAAAGAACTTTTGTTTTTTTTGTACAGTATGAAATTCTGTTACACGGTCGCAAAATGCGACCGTGTAATTATATGAAAAGTTAATGAGAATTCTAATCATCCCAGAAGCATTGAAAACCTTATGAAAACAATGTAGTATTTTTTTAGGAGGCAAGAATATGGCAACTTCAAGTTTGTATAAAACATTTTATTTAAACTCAACAAAAGAAGCCAAGAACTTCGTTGCTATGCTTGCAGACTCTGTTAACAATCCTGTGAAAATTAAATCTTCTGTAAAAACAAAATCAATTTCAAAAGAAAGAATGACTGCTATCATCAACAAAAAGTTGAATGAAAACAATTTAGAATTCTAAAACAAACCAACAAAATGTCGCTTTGAAAACGACCACTTATTCATTTTACGATGTATCCTTAAATCATAAAAGTTTAAGGAGGGCCTGCTATGAGCACAAAAACGAAGGAAGAGCAAAATGAAATATTTGAAAGGTTCAGGAAGGTGGAGTTGACGCCGATTCCCTATTTTGTTTCGGAAACTATACCTTTGCCAAAGGAGACAATGGAGTTTTTGAGGAATGTGGCGGATGAGCATAATTGTACTACGAGTTATGTAATGGAACATTTTCTGGAGGATTTGCTTTCGTAATCGTATGAGAAAGTCTCTTTGAGAAAGCTGTCAATTTCCTGATAATTGATTATTGCCCTGTCACTCATGCCTTAATTATGAATTATATTCAGTTTTTTTGAAAGGGTGTAACAAACTATCAAATAATCATATAAAATTTTGAAATATAGGAAAATAAACTTAGCCTTCCACTCTTGGAAACACCGTTATTCCATAAACTGTGTCCTGGGCAGTACCAACAGGAACACCGCACAAAAAGAACGTACCTATCGCAATTTTATTTACAGCATCGGACTCTTTATCATAATCCCGTGAATCCTGATCAGGCGCTTTGTGAGCAGAAATAAAATCATGAATTATTTCAGAGGCCCTTTCGTAATCAGAAATAAGAATGTAAACCTTTATTGAAAAGCTTGAGGAACTGCCGAGAACATTCAGCGAATACATTGTGTTTATGTGTTCGTTCTGAGTATAGGTTGGAATATTTTCGGCTGCAAGAAGGCTTCGTAAAAGTGAGCAGATTGCAAAGCTTCCGACGGCCAGAAACTGCTGGCTTTGTTCACCCTGCTTGATGCGTTCAAAATAACCTGTTTCGTATTGTTCTGCATCCTTGATGGCCTGATCGTGTTCTTCTTCGTTAGTGTAAAATTCAGAAAGTGACTGACTGTTGCGGACCTGCTGGAGCTTGCGGACGCCTGAAATAATGAACCACAGACACATTAAACCAAAAAGCGTGTAAATGATGATAGAAAGAAATAACATAGGACCTTCCTTATTGTTTAGATTTCTGCCAGCTTGGACAGAGCCTTGGATGCAGCCTTTGGAGATTTTTTCATGAGCTCTTTGAATTCGGCGGCAGTAAAAATTATGAGTTTGCAGTCTGTTGTTGCAATGCCGTTTCCGCGGAAGGATTCGTCGCGCAGGCAGAGGATGTCACCTACAAAGCTTCCTTTTTTGTAAACAACATCTGCAGCTCCTTCAATCTGTTCGGTAATCTGTCCCTGCCTGATGTAAAATACGTGGTCGGCTTTATCTCCCGCAATAAAGACTATATCACCGGCTTCGCAGGTTTTTGTATTTGTTGAAGTTTTGAGTGCGGCAGGATTTATAAACAGCATGCGTCGCAACTGAATCATCCAGCCGCTGCGTTCACTGTCCGGCAAAAGATAAACTTCGCATTTAAGAAGCAGTTCAAAATTCTGTGTAACATAAATCATCTGTGCAAAGAACAGGAAGAACACAAAGAAAAAGTAAACCTTCATCATCAGAATGACGATGGTGCTGATTGTTCCGTACACAATGTTGTAGTTTGTAAGGTTCATGACTTTTGAAACCCAAAGCGAAATAAAATAAAAACAAAGTGTGTCCAGCAATGAATAAATAAAACAGAGCCAGAGGGGAGGGCGTATTCCCGAAATAAATTTATATGCAAAAAGCGTACAGATAAAAATCATAAAGTAAACGGCAAGCGTTACTACGGTGTGCGCATTGTGACTTACAATTTTTGGCAGGAAATCCTGGAGCGGTTCAAAGAAGCTTGAAGAAATAAACTGATTGAACAGAAAAGAAACTATAACTATTGCGGCAATGAGTATTACAAGAATAAATTCCGAAATGAATACAATTGCCTGATTTAAAATTCCGCGGCGTTTTATTACGGAATTAAAAATTTTATTGAGTGCCTGAACGATTGATTGAAAAAGCTTGCGCGCCATCCAGATAATCCAGAAGCCAAGGAAAACATCCAGAACATGAAAGTTGCGTTTGTTGATGAGGTTGTTCAAAAAAGGCTTGATGTCTACAACCGATTCAATTTCGGCGGCAAAGGCATTTACGTATTCAAGGATGCCCGGTGACACCCTGAGGATTCCTACAAGGATTGTAAGAATGATGAGTGCCAGCGGGACGAAAGAAAAGATAAAGCCAAAGGAACAGGAAGAAGCACTCTCCCAAAGATTGTTGCTCTGAAAGTTTGAGCAGGTAAGGTAAATTATCTGCCCCATCTTTGTAAGGCGCTGAGAACGCTTTAACTTTATTTTTATCTTTGGTGGCTTGTTCTTCATTTACCCCAGTGTGTCATTGTCGCGGTCCCTGAGCCTGTCGAAGGGTGACCCGACAATCTCTTTAGATGATAGATTCCCGTGTCAAGCACGGGAATGACAAGGACTAGAAATCAGCAAGTTTCGGAGCACGTGGGTAAGGAATTACATCTCTGATATTTTCCATACCTGTTACGTAGCGCATAAGGCGTTCGAATCCAAGACCAAAGCCTGAATGAGGAACTGTACCAAACTTGCGGAGGTCCAGGTACCAGTCGTAAATAGACTCGTCCATTCCTCTGCGGTTGATTTCTGCAAGCAGCTTGTCGTAATCTTCTTCGCGTTCTGAACCACCGATGAGCTCGCCGATTCCAGGAACAAGTACGTCTACTGCCTTTACAGTTTTTCCATCCTCATTCTGTTTCATATAGAAGGATTTAATTTCCTTTGGATAGTTGAATACCATTACAGGACCGTTGTAAATCTGTTCTGTAAGATAGCGTTCGTGCTCTGTTGCAATGTCGCAGCCCCAGAATGGCTTGAACTCAAACTTATGACCTGCGGCAGCTGCCTTTTCCAGGTCTTCAATAGCCTGAGTATAGCTTATACGTGTGAACTTTGCATTTGCAACCTTTGTAAGACTTTCAATAAGGCCCGGCTGGATTCTCTTGTCAAAGAATTCCAGGTCTTCGCGGCACTTTGTCAAAGCCCAGTTCAAAAGATATTTTACAAAGTCTTCCTGAATGTCCATGTCGTCTTCAAGATCATAGAAAGCCATTTCCGGCTCAATCATCCAGAATTCTGCAAGGTGACGAGGAGTATTTGAATTTTCTGCACGGAAAGTTGGTCCGAATGTATAAACACGGCTCAAGGCAGTTGCCAAAGTTTCTGCTTCGAGCTGGCCTGATACAGTAAGCGAAGCCTTCTTTCCAAAAAAGTCCTTCTTGTAGTCAACAATCTTCCAGGCATCTTCTGGTTTCATTCCGCCGGCTCCGGCCTTAACACCCATCTCAGCAATCTTTTCCATACTGAGTGTTGTTACCTGGAACATTTCTCCGGCACCTTCACAGTCAGAGCAGGTGATTTCAGGAGCATTAATGTACTGAAAGCCTCTCTCCTGGAAGAAGGAATGAACTGCAAATGCCATCTGGTTACGAACACGGTAAACAGCCCCAAAAGTATTTGTACGTGCACGAAGATGAGCAACATCGCGCAAATATTCCATAGACATCTTGTTTTTCTGCAATGGATATTCATCAGGATTGCATTTTCCAAGACATTCGATAGATTCCAAAGTAACTTCAACAGCCTGTCCGCTTGCAGGAGATTCAATAAGAGTTCCAACTGCGCGAACGCTTGCACCTGTGTTCAAAACCTTAAGAGTTTCTTCAATATTATTTACATTTGCATTATTAGAAGGATTATTGCGGTCAAAAGTAAGCTGAATGTTAGCAAAGCAGCTTCCATCGTTAACCTGAATAAAGACAAGACCCTTTGAGTCACGAACCGAACGGATCCAACCGCAGACCTTAACCTGCTGGCCCTCCGGCTTAGTAGATAATAAATCTTTAATTAATACTGGTACCATAATATATGTACCCCCCTATAATGAAATGTATTTAAATATTCTATCATTTTTGCCCGGTTGTTTCAAATGCCGTAAAAAAAGAATTTGACATCTGAAAATCTCGTGGTATAATTTTGTTAGTTAAACCTTTTACTAAAACGATTAATGTCAGGTTATTGTTCTGGTACGGGGGTATTTTTTTAACTGCTTAGTTAAACGATTTACTAAAATATTTAAATTAAAAAAAGAGGAAGAATATGGACCTTCTTAAAGTTAAAAATCCAAGAAAAAGACAGAGAATAACAGATTTTCTTCTTATTACTCCGTTCCTTCTTCTCATTCTTGTTTTTTCTTATTATCCATTATACGGCTGGGTATATGCTTTTTTTGATTACAAGCCTCCATTCCCGTTGTCCTGGGATAAGTTTGTAGGCTTTAAGTGGTTTATATCCATGGTAGAAAATCCTGTAAAGCTTAAAAAACTTCTTCAGGTACTTACAAACACATTTGCCATGAGCGGACTTAGTCTTTTGTTCTCATGGTTTCCTATGATTTTCGCTGTATTCTTAAACGAAATTCAATCTGTTCCTTTTAAAAAATTTGTTCAGACAGTAACAACACTTCCTAACTTTATAAGCTGGGTTCTGGTATATGCAATTGCATACAGCGTATTCAACAGTACAGGTGCTGTAAACAGTGTGCTCATGCGAATGGGTGTTATTGAAGAACCTGTAATGTTCCTTCAATCGGCAAGTCATGTCTGGTTTAAGCAGTGGCTCTGGCTTACGTGGAAAAACGCGGGTTGGGCGGCCATTATGTATATTGCGGCAATCACAAGTATTGATGATTCGCTTATGGAAGCAGCCATGATTGATGGTGCTTCGCGTATGCAGAGAATCTGGCACATTACAATTCCTAGCATTCTTCCTACTTACTTTGTACTTGTAATGATGAGTCTTGCAAACTTCCTTTCTAACGGTATGGAGCAGTACTTTGTATTTGCCAATTCCTTTAACAAAGCCAAAATCGAAGTTCTTGACCTTTACGTTTACAACCTTGCTATGGGTTCAGGTGGTTACTCGCTTTCTACAGCAATAAGTATTCTTAAAACTTTTGTAAGTATCATTTTATTGTGGGCTACAAATGTCGTTTCTAAAAAACTCCGTGGTGAGACACTTATATAGAGGAGGGTAGAGAAATGGCAAGTTTACATAAAAAGACACTGGAAGATTATATTATTTCAATTTTGACATATACAATTTACACATTCTTTGCTTTTGTGTGTGTATATCCTTTCTATTACATTCTCATTAACTCTGTTAGTGCCAACGATCTTAGTGAAAGAGGTAAGGTACTTCTTGTTCCTATAAAATTTCACCTTAGCAACTACAAACAGGTTATGAAGATTAGTGGTCTTGTTACTGCTTTTAAAATTTCAATTCTGCGTACTGTAATAGGAACAATTTTTACTGTAGTTGTTTCTGGCTTTCTTGGCTATATGTTTACAAAGGATACAGTTTGGAAGCGAAAGTTCTGGTACCGCTTTGTTGTAGCAACAATGTATTTTAATGCAGGTATTATTCCATGGTTTATCACAATGCGTAACCTGCATCTTACAAATAATTTCTGGGCATATATTTTCCCTGTTGCCGTTCAGCCGTTCTACATAGTTTTGTGTAAGACGTTTGTCGAAAGCATTCCAAAAGAACTTGAAGAAGCGGCTGTAATTGATGGTGCGGGAACTCTCCAGATTTTCTTTAAGGTTATTATTCCTGTAATCAAGCCTATTATTGCAACTGTTGCTATCTTTGCTTCTGTTGCTCAGTGGAACTCTTTCCAGGATACCTTGCTGCTGGTTACCGATCCAAAGCTTTATACCCTGCAGTTCACACTGTATCAGTATATAAATCAGGCAAGCTCTCTTAAGGCGCTTGTTAATAACAGTACTTCGGCTGCGGCTATGGCTGCAAGTCTTGCTCATGCTCAGACTGCTACTTCTATCCGAATGACTGTTTCTGTAATTGTAGTTCTGCCTATTATCTGCGTTTATCCAATTTTCCAGCGTTACTTTACAAAGGGAATTATGATTGGCGCAGTAAAAGGTTGATATAAAAAAAATAAGGAGGAAATCAAAGTGAAAAAAGGAAGAATTATTTCTATTATCACAATGATCGCTGTTTCTGCTGCTTTATTGTGCAGTTGTGGAAACGGCAAAAAGGCTTCAACAGTTGCTGATGACAATTCACCAATGACTATTGAAATTTTCGACGTTGCAGCAAACTATCAGGGTATGCAGACTGGTTGGTTCGCAAAGGTTGTTAAGGATAAATTTAATATCGAACTTAACATCATTGCTCCACAGGTTGCAGGTGATTCTATCTATCAGCTCCGCTCAAGCTCTGGAAACCTTGGTGATATTGTTCTTCTTGAATCAACACAGTTCCAGGATTGTCTTGAAGCTGGATTGATTAAGGATATCAGCGACAAGATCACAGGCTGCTCAAATCTTATGAAATTTGACAAGCAGATTAAGGCTTTGAACTCTGGACTTCCAGGAAACTCTGCTGGCAAATATTATGGTATTCCAACAGAAATGATGGATACTTCTCCAACATCTTTCACACAGGAAAGAATCTATTCTCTTCCACAGTTGCGCTGGGATTTGTACAACAAGATTGGTGCTCCGGAACTCAACAACCTTGATGATCTTTTGAAGGCATTTGTTGAACTCCGCAAGGTACACCCAACAAACGATAATGGTGATCCGGCTTATCCACTTTCACTCTGGCCTGATTGGGACGGTGGTGACGGTATGATTGGTATTGCCAACGTAGTACAGCTTACAACATGGTATGGTGAAAAGATTAAGGGTTCTGCAATCCTCAAGTCAGATGGAAAAACTTTCTACCCACTTACAGAAAAATCAGGTACATACTACAAGATGCTTAAATTCTTGAACGACGCTTACAGACTCAAGGTAGTTGACCCAGATTCTGGTACACAGGACTGGAACTCAGTTTGTTCAAAGATTTCTAATGGTCAGGTAGACTTTATCTGGTACACATGGGAAATTGGTTTCTGGAATACATCTGATCGTCTTGCTAACGGATCTGCATTCTGCTTTATCCCTGTTAAAGATCAGAACTACTACACAGATTCAGATGCTTACTACGGAAGCGGACGTGTATTTGGTGTAGGTTCAAAGGTTGATGATGCTAAGTATGCACGCATTATGAAGTTCCTTGACTGGTATGCTTCTCCAGAGGGAGCTATGTTCCAGCACAACGGTATCGAAGGCTTTAACTACAAGAAGGGCGATGATGGAAGACTTGTACAGATGAACGACAATGCTCTTATGGATAACCTTACAGTTCCTGCTGAATTTGGTGGCGGTGGATACAGCGATGGTAACAACGCTATTAACCAGTGGATTGTTAACTCTATGTGTACAAACCCTCTTACCGGTGAAATTTTTGCAACACAGTACTGGTCTACATACAAAGAGAAGAACATGACTCAGATGAGAAAAGACTGGGAAAAGAAGTATGATGCAAAGGATGCTACAGACTGGATGACAAAGAACGGAAAGATCGTTGTTAGCCCATCTGTATCTGTTGCACTTCCTTCAGACACAGCTGATATTTCTGTAATCCGCAACAGCGTAAACAAGTCTGTTTGTGATGCTTCTTGGCGTATGATTTTTGCTAAGAATGATGCAGAATTTGACAAGATGTGGGCAGAAATGGTATCAGAAGTAAAGGGCTTCGGTTTCGACGACCTCTACAAGTTTGATACAGAAAAGCACACAATCGAAGTTAACGCTAAGTTAGCTGCAAAATAATATAATTGCGAGGAGCGCAGCAAGTTTATCCTGAGCCTGTCGAAGGGTGGTAATCCATCTAATATCTGGATTGCCGCGCTGCGCTCGCAATGACGATTCCTGTCATTACCGGGCTTGCCCCCTATGTCATTACCTGGGATGAGCCTATGTCATTACCGGGCTTGCCCCCTATGTCATTACCGGGCTTGACCCGGTAATCTTATTTAAAAAAACAATAATTTATTTCAAATATCAATAATTCCATGTTATAATTAACATATGGATCAAAAAGTTAAAGTGGAGAAAAAGGAAAAAGCGGAACACAGACGGCATCAGCGGGTCTGGAACTTCTTCTGGTACATTACCGCTCCTTTTTTCAAGCTTATTTATTCCTATAAATGTAAAGAAGCTCCCAAAATCAATGGTCCATATCTTGTTATTTCCAATCATACAACCGAATTAGACTGCGTTCTTGTAGGCATGAGTTTTCGCAAGCAGATGTATTATGTTGCAAGCGAGCATGTTTACCGCAAGGGCTGGGTTTCTAAGCTTTTATACTGGACTTTTGAGCCTATTGCCAAAATGAAGGGCTCGTCCGACACCCTTACCGTTATGAAAATTATCCGCAGGCTGCGTGGCGGCTACAATGTCTGCCTTTTTGCCGAAGGAAACCGTTCTTTTGATGGAAGAAATTATCCTATTTCCGAGGCTACAGGCAAGCTTGTAAAAATAAGCGGAGCCACTCTTGTTACCTACAGAATCGAAGGCGGCTATTTTATAAATCCACGCTGGGGCTTTGGTGTTCGCCGTGGAAAAGCCTATGGCCAGGTTGTAAATATTTACAGCCCCGAGCAGCTGGAGAAAATGTCTGTCCAGGAAATTACCCAGGCAATTGTAAACGACACCAAAGAAGATGCCTACGAAAGACAGGCCGCAAATCCCGTAGCTTATACCGGAAAAAACCGCGCCCTTGGAATTGAATGCGCCTATTGTGTCTGTCCGCGCTGCCGTGCTCTTGGAAAAATCACTTCAAGCGGCAATAAGGTTATGTGTACCGCCTGTGGAAATGAAACTGAGTTTGATGTATACGGCAATTTTGATCCTGCGTTTGGAGTTAAAAATACAGAGGAGTGGGAAGACTTACAGAACGAAGAGCTTAAAAAGCTTGCTGCTGCTCCGCGTGATGATTCCACTCCTTTCTTTACAGATTCTGATGTCATGCTCAGGACGCTGGATTCAGAGCATAACGAAAAAGAGCTTGGAAACGGGCAGATGGCGCTTTATAAAAACAGATTTGAATTTACCCCGCAAAACAGCCAGACCATCAGCCTGACAATAGATGAAATTGCTGAGATGTCTGTTTACAGCCGCAACGGTTTTGTATTCAGCGATACAAAAGGAAATCACTACGAAATAAAATCAGTACAGAAAAAATCCCCGCTAAACGTGCGGAAATATATAACAATTTGGAGTAATCTATGAACTATTCAGCAGAAAACATTGTATTGTGGAGCCCTGTAGTGCAGTTAGGAATTATTGCGCTGCTTGTTCTGGTGTCGAACATTTTAAGGTTAAAGGTGCCTTTTGTAAAAAAGACGCTCATGCCAACCTCGGTTCTTGCAGGCTTTCTGCTGCTGGGCTTTAAGTATACAGGCCTTTTGGAAATTAATGCCGGCCTTCTTGATGCCCTTACTTATCACGGAATTGCTCTCGGCTTTATTGCAATGTCGCTGCGTGTTACAAAAAGTGATTTTTCTCAGGGCGGCAGCGTTCGTACTGCAATAAACAGCGGTGCAATGATTGTAAGCTCTTACATGATTCAGGGTGTTGTTGGTCTGCTTATTTCTTTAGGTCTTGCCTATACCATTAAACCTGATTTGTTCAAGGCTGCCGGAATCCTGCTCCCGATGGGCTTTGGTCAGGGACCGGGCCAGGCAAACAATATCGGTTCAAGCTACGAGGCACTTGGCTTTGCCGGTGGAAAATCTTATGCGCTTGCAATTGCCGCAACAGGCTTTCTGGTTGCATGTATAATCGGGGTAATCTATCTTAATGTTCAGTCCCGCCGCGGAAAGTTTGAACGCAAGAATGCAGAAGAAATTTCGGGTTCAGTAACACTCGATACTTTCCAGGATGAAGGCGAAATGCCTATTTCTCAGTCTATAGACCGCCTTTCAATTCAGGTTGCTCTTATTGCTCTTGTTTATGTATTTACATTTTTTGTGCTCTGGGCCGTAACGAGCCTGCTTGCAAAATTTGCTCCGGGTGCGGCCAATGCACTTTCACCTATTTTCTGGGGCTTTAATTTTATTTTTGGTTCCCTCTTTGCAGTCCTTACACAAAAGGTTCTTTCACGCTTCCGCAAAATCAGACTGATGAGAATGCAGTATCAGAACAATTATCTTTTGAGCCGCATCTCAGGTCTTTTCTTTGACGTAATGATTATCTGCGGAATTGCTTCCATTGATTTTGAAGACCTTCACGGACTATGGCTTCCGTTTGCACTTACCTGTATTATTGGTGGTGTTGCAACCTTCCTTCATCTTAAGTTTTTCTGCAAGCGCGTTTACAAGGGCTACGAAGAAGAAGGCTTTCTTTCTATGTTTGGTATGATGACAGGTACAATCAGCTCGGGAATCCTTCTGGTTCGCGAAATTGACCCTGATTTTAAGACTCCTGCCGCCAACAATCTTGTTTCCGGAAGTGGTGTAGCCATTGCCTTTGGGGCTCCAATGCTCATTTTGATCAGTATGGCACCTAAATCTGTTGCATCTGTGTTCATTGTTCTGGCACTTTTAGCTTTGTATTACCTGATTTTATGCGGTATTATGCTTATAAAACGTAAGAACGCTGATAATGCGGGTCAAAATAACACACAAACCGAATGAAAAATGATGAGTGTGTTAAAATGACACACTGAATACCGCAATTTGTGTAGTTCATCAAAGGAAAACGTCATTGCAGTGCTGTAAAGCTCCCCGCAATGACGTTTTTTCGTTAAAATTCACCTTTTTTCATCAAAAATCATATCTTGGCACAAAACTTGCTATTACAGTAATGTAATGGAGGCTGATAATATGAAAAAGCATGATGATGTTCTTTCAATGTATCTTAAGGACATAAACAAGATACCTCTCTTAACCCGCGAAGAAGAAATTGAACTTTCGCAGAAGGCCAAAAAAGGTGACAAGCTTGCCCGTGACAAAATGATCAAGGCAAACCTGCGCTTTGTTGTTCGTGTTGCCAAGAAATATCAGAACCGCGGACTGGACCTTACAGATCTTATAAGCGAAGGTAATATCGGCCTTATCAACGCAATCGAAAAATTTGAACCTGCACGCGGATATCACTTTATTTCGTATGCTGTATGGTGGATTAATCAGTCTATCCTTAAAGCTTTGAGCGAAAAGAGCCGTGCTATCCGTCTGCCTTTGAATCGTGCCAACGAGCTTGTACGCATTGAATATGCAAGCAATCTTATAAACGGAACTTTGTCAGAAGCAGAAGAAGTTGCACAGGTTGCTCAGATGATAAATATGAGTGAATCAAGAGTAAGGGAGCTGCTTGCTATAAGCAACGGACCTGTTTCTCTGGATGCAAAGGCTTCTTCTTCAGAAAGCGACAACACTGTTGTAGGCGACTACTTTGAAGATCAGACTTATGACCGCCCTGAAGATGCTACTGTAAACCTTGCACTCAAGGAAGACGTTGCAGGACTTCTTAAGACACTGCGTCCTAACGAAGAAAAGGTTATCCGCCTGCGCTACGGTCTTAACGGCTACAAGCCTATGTCTTTGCAGGAAATCGGCGAAGAATGTAACCTTACAAAGGAACGTGTACGCCAGATTGAAAAGAAGGCAATCTTCCGTCTTCAAAATCCATCCAGAATCAAAAAGCTGGAAGGTTATCTTGCGGCTTAATTATTTAGAAGCGGCATAAGTAGAAAAAGCGTCGGCTCGGGCCTGTAAAAGCAGATCCTTGTCGCGCGAAATATCTGCAATGCCAAGACTCAATTCTCCGGCCTGGGCAGTTCCCTGAAGTTCGCCCGGGCCTCTGGTTTTTAAATCCTGTTCTGCAATATAAAATCCATCGGTGCTCTGTCGCAGGGCCTTCATGCGTTCTATGCCGGTTTTGCTCAGGTTTTTATTGTAAATCAAAAAACAATAGGACTGGGCGCTGCCTCGGCCGACACGACCCCTTAGCTGGTGCAGCTGTGCCATTCCAAAATGATCTGCCTGTTCTATTACCATGCAGGTTGCGTTAGGTACATCCACTCCAACCTCGATAACGGTTGTGGCAACAAGCACCTGAATCTTTCCGTCATGAAAATTGCGCAGGGCAGCGGCCTGTTCTTCTTCATCAATTTTACTGTGAACAAGGGCGCACTTAAATTCCGGGAAAACTTTTTTTGCAAGCTGTTCAAAGTTTTTTTCTGCAGATTTATAATCGCCGTCCGACTGAATTGCAGGATACACAAAGTAGGCCTGATGTCCTTTAGCCAGTTCCTTGCGCACAGCCTCGTAGGCATTGCTTTCGTTTCCTTCCTTTACAAGATAGGTTTGAATCTCTTTGCGTCCGGCCGGCAGCGTTTTAATTACAGAGACATCAAGGTCGCCGAACATTGTAAGCGCCAGTGTCTGAGGAATAGGTGTCGCACTCATCATAAGTACATGTGGTTCGCTGGTCATGCCGTTTTCTTCGGAGGTGCGGCCCTTTGCAATAATTGCCTGCCTTTGCAGAACACCAAAGCGGTGCTGTTCATCAATTACCGCAAGCTGCAAATCCTTGTAGGCTACCTGAGCCGAAAAAAGCGCGTGGGTTCCAATAAGAATATCTATGTCGCCGGCCTTGAGAGCCTTGAGTAGCTGGGTACGGCCCGCTGCCTTAATGTTTCCGGTAAGAAAGGCAGTTCTTATGCCAAGGCTGTCCAGCATACGGGAGGTTGTTTCTGCATGCTGTCTGGCAAGAATTTCTGTAGGCGCCATAAAAGCACACTGGCCTCCATAGTTTATTACGCGCAGACATATGAACAGGGCAGTAAGAGTTTTACCGGAACCAACGTCTCCCTGCAAAAGTCTTGCCATGGTAAAGGGCTGTCCCGACGCCGTTTGCTGCGGCTTGTATCTTTGGGTAAAGCCCATATCAATTTCGCAGTTCATCTGATAAATGACCTTCTGCTGGTCCTGGGTTAATTCAAACGGAAGCTTGTCCAAAAGCTGCCTCTGCAATGGAGAAAGCGAGCTCCGGAATAATTGCGGTGTAAGCGACTGATCCGAATCCTCTGCCTGCTGTGCCTGATCAAGATCCTGTGGCGGCAGGCTTCCCCTGTGACGGAATGCCCTTTGCGCTATTGCATATTGAAGATGATAAAGCTCTTCGTAGGCAAGGGTGTTGCGGGCCTTTACTGCATTTTCAAGAGTGTCAGGCTTATGAATGAGCGTAATTGCCGCCTGCTTGGAAATAAGGTTTCGTTTTTCAATCAGCTCCTGCGGAATTTCATCATCAATGCCGTGTGCATATTGTGCCAGCGCCGAGCTTATAGCCTTGTACAAAACCTTTTGTGTAAGCCCTTCGGTAAGATGATAAACCGGAATTATTCCTGAGTTTACAGGCTTAGTCTGTTTTAGCCATGCCGCTGTTACTCCACCGGGCAGACCAGGGTCTTCCATTTTTGTAAATTCAAAGGCAGTGCTCTGAAGCTTGTTGTATTTTAAATAGAACTGTCCTGTAACTGTAATGACAGTGCCAGGTGTAAGCTGATTTTCCAGAAAAGCCCGGTTAAAACATATAAGCTCGGCAGGCGCGGTTCCGTCATTAATCATAATCTTGAGGGTTCTCATGCGGCCGTAGCCAAACCATTCCTGACCCATTACAAGTGCAACAGTATGAATCTTTGGATGAGTTTTATATTCGGCAAGGGTAACCTTTACGCTGCGGTCTTCGTAATCGCGCGGATAATATTGCAGCAGGTCTCCGGTTGTAAAAATATTGAGTTTTGCGAGCAGCTTTTCTAGTCTTGGTCCTATACCCGAAATTGTGGATACAGGAGTTTTTATGTCACTTACTTTCATTAAAATGGAATCATACCGCACAGGGCTATAAGTCGTCCAACCAAGAACCATGCAAGTATTAAAATGACGCTCAGAGAAATCCAGCTTACAAGAAGTGCCTTTTGATAGTTAAGATTTGTCTTGAAAAAAGTATTTCCGATTTTGTAAACGAATTTTTCAAATATAAGGTCTACCTGATACCACGCAGAATTAACAGAAACCTGTCCTTTGTTTGCCGCAAGTACAATCCAGCGGATAAACATTACGAGTATAAAGATAGAAGTCAGGGACGAAACCGGTGTCCAGAACATTTCGATTATGTTCTGAAGAATAAAGCCCACGCTTATTGTTCCGCTGGCAGCAATGCCTCCAAGAATTGAAGAAATCAATACAAGTAAACCGATTGCAAGAATTGGTGAAAAATCTATGTTGCCGAATCTGAGCCAGCCGCGTTTTGAAAAAAAGTTGAGGTACGGGCCGGTAATGGAATTGATAAGCCTTCCGAATTTTGTGAATTTGGCTGCCGGAATCCAGGTTATGATAATTGCGATAAAACACAAAATAGTATAAATGGTTATGAATGCAGATAGTAATCCAAGAATTGTCTGTAACATGAAAGACTCCCGTAACTTCTTATTTATTCAAGCCATACATCCTTTACAAATGCAAAACCCTTGAGTTGTTTCATTGTTTCCTGCTCTGCATTTATATGGAGCTGATCATTGGCTTTTACGACGTATGGATTATTTCCTGCGTCTATATGAAAATATACTGAACAATTACCGTTTTTGGCAAATAAAAAATTCTTTAATTCTTCAAGATCTGTTTCTTTGTTGTAGTCCGCGCTTAAAATGATGTGAACAGCCTGAATGGAGCGGTTTTCCATAAGCTTAGGGTCTTCAATTGCATCAACAAGCAAAGAAGGATTTTCTCTGGCACCGTCAACCTTTCCGCGGAAGGCATAAATTCCTCCTTCTTCCATCTGGTTACGCAGAACTCCCCAGGTTTTAGGGAAGAAGGTACAGTCAATTTCGCCGTCGTAGTCGGTAAGCTTGGCAAATGCCATTTCGTCACCTTTTTTGGTTCGGATTACCCGCAGGCTTGTAAGCATTCCCAGCGCTGTATAGGATTTGCCCGAATCACGCATCTGCCATGGAGAAGCCCCTGAAGCAATCATCCTTTCTTTTTCAGCCTTGCTTTCTGCTGCAATTCTTGCCATGGAGCTGGACTTGAGTGTAACGGCCCGCTCAATTGCCTTTTTGTAGTCATCAAGAGGGTTTCCGCTTACATAACAACCAATGCATTCCTTTTCCATATTAAGGATTTCCATGGTAGGAACGTCATCAATTTTTTCAAACTCAAATTCTGAATAAGAAAGCTCTTCTTCCGAAAAGTCTCCGAACAGGCTTTCCTGTCCTTTTTTTGCATCAGACAAAAGTGCGTCGGCATAAGAAACTGCCGCTTCCATATTGTGAAGGAGGGTTGGACGGTTAAAGTAAGTTCCGTCTTCTTTTCCCACATTGTCAAAGGCACCGGTTTTGATAAGGACTTCTATTGCTTTTTTGTTTATAAGAACTTTTCCGTCGTCATCCTGCTTTACGCCGACACGCTTTAAAAAGTCCATAAAGTTTTTGTATGGTCCGTTTTCTTCGCGTTCCAAGACAATTGTTCGGGCAGCCGTGTCTCCCATGCCCTTAATTCCCTTAAGGCCAAATACAATGCGTCCATCTACAACGTCAAAAAGTACATCCGAACGGTTGATATCCGGAGGGTCAACGGCAACACCCATATGACGTGCTTCTCCAATATAGAACGGAAGCTTATCTGTAGAAGTAATTTCGTTTGTAAGGTTGGCAGCCATAAATTCTGCAGGGTAGTGTGCCTTGAGCCAGCCTGTGCGGTAGGCAAGAACCGAGTAGGCAGCCGCATGCGACTTGTTAAATCCGTAGCCGGCAAATGGAACCATGATTTCAAAAATGTCGCCGGCATGTTCTTCTGTATGACCGTTTTTAACAGCACCCGCAATAAACTCTTCCTTCTTTTTCATAAGAACGTCGAGCTTCTTTTTACCCATGGCACGGCGGAGCATATCTGCACCACCAAGAGAAAAGCCCGAAATTATCTGGGCAACCTTCATTACCTGTTCCTGGTAAACCATAACACCGTAGGTTTCCTTAAGCAGCTCTTCGAGAGAAGGGTCAGGATATTTTACGGTTTCCGGGTGCCATTTTCCCTTGATGTAGGTTGGAATATAATCCAGCGGACCCGGGCGGTACAGGGCGTTCAAGGCTACAAGCTCTTCCAGTGTGCGTGGCTTACATTCCCTCAGGATTTTCTGCATACCCGGGCTTTCAAACTGGAATACGGCAACGGAGTCTCCGCGGTCAAAAAGATCAAAGGTTTTTTCATCGGTTTCGCTTATGGTCGAGGTACTGAATTCAGGAGTTCCCGGCTTGCGGTGTTTATTTACAATTGCTTCGGCATAACGAATGAGCGAAAGGGTTTTAAGTCCAAGGTAGTCAAACTTTACAAGGCCGCACGGTTCAATAATATCCATTGTGTACTGAACCGCAACTTCGCCTGTCTTGGCATCCTTAAATACCGGAGCCCAGTTTGGCAGCGCAGTAAGACCGATAACCATTCCCGAAGCATGCAGACCTGTATTGCGGTTTACGTTTTCAAGCTTAAAGGCAAGTTCAAACAGCTTCTGGAACCTTGGGTCATCCTTGTAAGGAATGAGCTGACCACCGTCCGGAAATTTTTCGCTTGGAGGTTCAAAGGCACTTTTGAGGGTAGCCTTAGGGTTTTCAGGAATACATTTTTTGAGCATGTTTACTTCGCTGAGCGGAATGTCCAAAACACGCCCTACATCTGCAATTACCTGCTTAGCCTTGAGGGTACCAAAGGTTACGATGTGTCCTACCTGTGGTTCGCCATAAAGCTCTCGTGTATGCTGGATAATATCCTGGCGGAAATCGAAGTCCATATCAACGTCAAAATCCGGCATGGATACACGTTCCGGGTTTAAGAATCGTTCAAAAATAAGACCAAAGCGGAACGGGTCAATGTCTGTAATTTCCATACAGTAGGCAACAAGCGAACCCGCACCCGAACCTCGTCCAGGCCCGATAGGAATGCCGTGCTCTTTTGACCAGTGGATAAACTCCCAAACAATGAGGAAGTATCCCGAAAATCCCATGCTGAAGATAATTCCAAGCTCGTATTCTGCACGCTCTCGGATTTCGGGAGTAATTTCTTTATAACGCTTACGCAGACCTTCTTCTACAAGGTGGCGTACATAATCATCCTGGTTTGCAACATAGTCTTCGCCGTGCTTCTGGAATTCCTTTGGCAGTTCAAAACGAGGAAGACAGGCCTTGAGCTCTTCTGTTTTATACTGATGAATCGTAAGGTTGCACATGTTGGCAATCTTTACGGTGTTGTCATAAGCTTCGGGACACTGAGGGAAAAGCATCCTCATTTCCTGCTCGGTTTTAAAATACCAGGAGGTAAGGTTCTGTTCTCCGCCCATGCGTGAATGCGGTTTGGTAAGAATATCCTTAAAGCCGATACAGCGCAGTGCATCCTGTGCTTCGGCATCTGCTTCTTCTACGTAGTGCACATCGTTTGTAACAACAAGAGGAATGTCCAGCTTGTGTGCCAGTGCAATGAGTTTTTCTGCAACAATTTTCTGGTCAGGCAGTCCGTGGTCCTGAAGCTCTATGTAATAATGATCCGGTCCAAAAAGATTTTTATACTTAAGGGCAAGCTCTTCTGCTTCTTTGTCCATGCCGGCAAGCAGCATCTGAGGCAATTCTCCCTGGATACAGGCAGAGCAGCAGATTAAGCCTTCGTGATATTTTTCGAGCAGTTCAAAATCTATGCGGGGTTTTCCATAATAAAGACCTTCGGTAAAGGCAATGGAACTGAGCCACGACATGTTTTCGTAGCCCTTCTGATTTTCGCATAGCAGAATAAGGTGAAAGTAATGTGCGTGGCGGTCGCCGTCTTCGCCTTTGTGGCTGTAGGGAACATCGTTTTTTTCAAGATGGCTGCCGTAGGCTACGTAAAATTCTTCGCCGACAATAGGATTTATGCCGTTTGCATGGCAGATATGTTCAAAATTGAGTGCACCAAACATGTTTCCATGGTCGGTAAGTGCAAGGGCCGGCATGTTAAGGCTTTTTGCCTTGGCAATAAGTGCATCAAGCTTGGCACAGCTGTCCAAAAGTGAATAATCGGAGTGTACATGCAGATGAACAAAATTAGCAACCGGAGTTCCTTCCGGGGCATCCGGGAAAACGTGAATGTCGGCCATAAGTTCAGTATGTTGCAAAATTGCGTTTTTTTCAATACGCCAAAGACCGCCTGTATCAGGGATTTATATATAGAAAACATCCGGGATTTATGATAGAGTTAAGTTATGGAAGCAATTAAATATGCAGTGCTCGCTATAGCAGTTCTTATGTATCTGCTGGTAATCTTTTTTCAGAATAAAAAAGTCTGGTTCACATCTTTAGCGGCTGTTATCGTAATTATATTGGGAATGATTTTTCCTGGCAGAATCTTCCAGCTCCCAGAGGTTATGCAGGCAGGCGGTACCGCATTCCGTTTTTATGCCCTTACACATTCATTTTTCCAGATTATCAACTGGAACGTAATTTTAATTTATCTTGGAAGCATGACCATTGCCGCACTGTTTTTGTATTCCAATGTGCCGGCACGCTTTGCAGACGGTATTATAGGCTCAAGCAAAAATACAGGAATTGCAATTGTTTTTATTCTTGCCATGACAGGCATAATTTCCATCTTTGTAGAAAACGTTGCTACGGTTCTGGTTATGGCGCCTATTGCCCTGGCCCTGTGCAAAAAGCTTGATAAAGATCCTACCTATTTTATGATTGGTCTTGCAGTAATGAGCAATATGGAAGGAACCGCAACTTTGGTAGGCGACCCTCCAAGCATGATTTTTGCCGCTTATGCAGGCTACAACTTTAACGACTTCTTTATTCATCAGGGAAGGCTTTCAATCTTCTTTATAATTCAGGCTGGTCTGATTATAGGCTGTTTGTATTTTTATTTATTCTTTGCAAAATTCGGCAGGCAGAAAATCGAAGTAGAAAAGACACCGGTTATTTCCTGGGTTCCGTTTATAATTCTCGTAGTTATGATTGCGGGGCTTGCAGGCGTTTCGTTTATTCAGACAGATTTTGCCTACCTTAGCGGACTTTATGTTTTTGCACTGGGGTCCATTTCTGTTTTGTGGTACCGGCTCAGTCAGAAAAAATCCGGTAAAGAAATTAAAGAGCTTATTACAGGTCTGGACTGGGAAACCATTTTTTTCCTGCTCGGTATTTTTATTGTAGTAGGTGCCATTCAGGAAACTGGACTTTTGGAAGACTTTGCGGGCTTCCTTGCCGGAATCTGCGGCGGTTCAAAATTCCTTGGCTTCTTCATTATTCTTATTGTTTCAGTACTTATAAGCGGCTTTGTTGATAATGTTCCTTATATCATTGCAATGCTTCCTGTTGCGGGCAGTCTTGCCTTGAATATGGGTCTAAACAAAGAGCTTTTTATGTTTGCACTTTTGATTGGAAGCTGCCTTGGCGGAAACCTTACTCCATTTGGTGCAAGTGCCAACGTCGTAAGCATGGGCATTGTAAAAAAAGAAGGTTATCCTATGAAATTCAGCGACTGGCTCAAGGTTGCCGGTCCGTTTACAATTTTTACTACAGCTGCTTCGGCTGTTGTTCTCTGGCTTTTGTGGAATCGCTGATATGGAAGGTCTCATTATTGCGGGAACAAATAATCTTTTCTCTATTGAATGTGATGACGGCCAGATGCGCAACTGTACCATCAAGGGCAAGGTGCTTAAATCGGACAAACAGTTTTATAATCCCATTGCTCCGGGAGACCGCGTTCAGATAGAAATAGATCCTATTAACGAAAGCAAGGGGCAGGTACTTTCTGTATTGCCGCGCCGTAATACTTTTTTGCGATGGAATGTAAAGGGACGCTGCCCTCAGCTGCTTGCCTGCAATCTGGATTATCTTATTCTTGTATGTACACCAGATGAGCCTCCGTTCCGTCCTCGTTTTATAGACAGGGCTCTGGCTCAGGCAGAACATCAGGGAATTACTCCTGTGGTTGTATGTAACAAATGGGATCTTGCAGAAATTATGCAGACAGACGGCCGCGACCAGGAATACGAAGAAATTGAACGCAGGCTGCAGATCTGGGAAGAGCTTGGATACAAGGTGCTTCGCATTTCGGCAAAAACCGGAGAAGGCATGCAGCAGTTTGCCCAGCTTTTGGAAAATCACCTGAGTGCCTTTGTGGGGCAGTCGGGAGTAGGCAAGTCCAGCCTTATAAATGTAATGGATAATTCCTGCGTACTTAAAACAGGCAGCCTTTCAAAGAAATACGGAAGGGGAAGTCATACTACAACCAAAGGTACCCTCATTCATCTTACTCTGAATGAATCGCTTCTGGAGGGAATAAAGGGCCGCAGGGCAGATATAATTGATACTCCGGGAATCCGCCGCTTTGTACTGGACGATGTTGCCGCAGATGACCTGGCCCTTTACTTTAAGGAGTTTGAGCCTTTTATAGGCAAATGTAAATTCGGACTCAATTGCAGCCATTTAAGCGAGCCTGGTTGTGCGGTAAAGCAGGCTGTAGAGGATGGAAAAATAACGCAGGAACGTTATGACAGCTGGCATAGGATCAGCGAAGAAATACGAACGGGAAGTTGGGAAGATTAAATGCTTACAGAACAGGAGAGAAAAGAACTTATTTCAAAGCTGAACATCACATTTTGTACACCTGCCTTATGGAAGGACAGGGAGTCTTTTCTTAACCTTACAGACGAACAATATAAAAATTCTCTTTATGATCTGTCTGCCGCTATTCTTCTGCGCATCCTTACAGGCGATATTGCAGCTATCCCGCACCTTATGAATCTTTTGCCGGACGTTGGTTTTGAAGATTTTATCAAACCTATTATTCCTACAATCAGCGGCCGCGACTTTTTCCATTCACTTTCACGGCTTGCATATCTGGGTGTTTCTCTTGAACCATATTACAGTACAGCCAGCGGCCGCCCGAGCATCTTAAATGGTCTCCGCGACTTTTCATATTACGGAGATTTTGTATTGCGTCACAGGGATAAATCTCTGGATCTTTTAAAGGTACTTTACGGCAACGACTACAGGCAGGTTTACGATATTATTTCTGCCGAGATCCTTTATCAGCGCAATGAAAATTTTGACGCCATAGTAAGAATTACAAGTGCCATTCCTGTTCTGGAAAGAAACAAAAGCTTTATTTTCCTGATTGTAGCACTGTATCAGCAGATAACCATTCTTACAATGAACGGAGAAATTAAATCTGCTTCCATTATCATGGCTCACCTGAGAGACAGGGTAAAGGATATTAAGGGCAGCTCCTATGAATACAACCTGGATGCCATGAGTGTACGACTGGCTCTTTACGACGGAAACCTTGAAGCCGTAAATAACTGGCTTGAAAAAAAGGCTCCTGATGAAAACCGTGAATTAAATCTTATGGAGGTTTACAGCTACTTTGTAAAGCTCCGCTGCTACTTGCTTTATGACAAGCATCTGGCACTTTTGTCACTTGCCGGACAGTTAAGGTTTTATTTTGAAATCAGCCGCCGCTATATGGATATTATTTTTCTTTCCTGCATGGAAGCCATGAGCTGGTATAAAACCGGAAAAAAAGAACAGGCCTTTGAGCTTATGGATAAGGCACTTGAGCTTGGCGAAAAATATCATATATACAGGACAATTGCCGACGAAGGAATCTTGATGTTCAAGCTGCTTCAGGATTATCAGAAGACCAGAGGCTCTACACCTTTCCTTTCCAAGGTAATAAGCATGACCCGCCATGTTTCAATTCTGTATCCTAATTATCTTAATATTTCCCGCGAAGAAGACACAACTTTTACTGAAATGGAAAAGGATATTCTGCGTCTTCTGGAGCAGGGTAAAACCTATGATGAAATTGCCGAAGTATTCTTTATTTCTGTAAATACCGTCAGATATCATATCAAAAAAATCTACCCTAAGCTGGGTGTTTCTTCTGCTTCTCAGGCCATATTTAAGGCAAAAAAAATCGGATTAATTTAAAAAACTACATTTCTATGTAGTGTACAATTCAAATTCCGCATGTATAATAACTACATAAAGTTAAATCAAAAAGTTCTGTAAAAAAATGTTTATGGCAAAGATCCTATGCACATAAATATATAGAACTGGATATCGAGAGACAAAAAAAACTTAGGAATCGTATTTGGAGAGAGTACGATTCCTTTTTTTTAACCACAGCTGCCATACTTGACCGGCTGATTGGTTTTTATGTAGATTTACCTTATGAACAAACTTGCCCTGCAGGAAATAGATTTTTACAGAATACGCGATGAAGTAGCTCTCTCTTGTCTTACAGAAGAAGGTAAGCAGTCATTTTTACAAAGAGAGCCTTTTACTAAAGCAGCAGATTGCGAAAAACTCAAGGACATAAGCCGTGAATGGGCAAAATATATTTCGGCCTGTTCCAAGACTCCTCTTTCATACTGGGAGCCGGTTGAGCCTGTAATAGGTGTGCTCAAAACCAGGGGAACAAGACTTGCCCTTGAACAGGTAAAGGCTCTGGGACAGTTTGTGCTCAGTGTTCAGAGTGTGTGCAAGGGTATAAGCCTTCATTCTCAGGAGCTTGGGCTTATTCATCTTCCGGGGCAGACAACGCTTTTGCCGGACCTTGGTGATGTTGAACGAAAGATTTTCCGCATAATAACACCTGATGGAGAGCTTCGTGATCTTCCCGAAATTGCCGCTATCCGTAAGCAGCTTGCCGCACTTCATGCAAAAATAAAGGCAATTCTCCACAATTATGTTACAGACAGTAAGTATGCAGGAATCCTTGAATCAGATGTTCCTGTTCTACGTAACGGACGCGAGGTTCTTGCAGTAAAGGCCAGCCGCCAGACCAGCATAAGCGGAATTATTATAGAAGTGTCTCAGACTTCGAGAACCGTGTATGTAGAGCCCGACGAGGTTGTGCGCTGCAGTAACGAGCTTATTCAAAAAGAAAATGAACTGGTTCAGGTAATCAATAAGATTCTGGAAGAGCTTACAGCAGAGCTTCATGAATTTGTACCTGTCCTTAAGCAGGCACTCCCGATTATGATACTGCTTGATACAACGCTTGCGGCTGCACGCTGGGGAATGGAGCACAACTGCTGTTATGCACAGAATGCCAACGGGGAACCTCCATTGCTGCTCAAGGCACGTCATCCTCTGCTTGGAGACAAGGCTGTTCCGATTGATTTTTACTTTATGGAAGGAAAGCGGGTGCTCATTATTACCGGACCTAATACGGGCGGTAAGACTGTAGGACTCAAAACCTTTGCACTTTTGTCCATGCTTAACCAGGCGGGCATTCCGGTTCCGGCTGCAGAAGGAACACGGCTTCCTGTTTTTACAGATATATTTGCAGACATTGGCGACAGCCAGAGCCTTGATATGAGCCTTAGTACCTTTAGCGGTCACATGAAAAATATTGCACAGGCAGTTACGGGAGCGGGCAAAGCTTCTCTTGTACTGCTTGATGAGCTTGGCAGCGGTACAGACCCACAGGAAGGAACTGCTCTTGCCATGGCTGTGCTTGATAAGCTTATAGAAAAAAAGGCCTTTGTACTTGTTACAACCCACATGGGTATTTTGAAAAATTACGGATACACAAACCCTGGCTGTATCAATGCAAGCGTAGAGTTTGAAGCACAAAAGCTTTCGCCTTCTTACCGTCTTGTTATGGGTATTCCCGGAGAAAGCCATGCCATTGCAATTGCAAGAAGATCTGGCATTCCGCAGGAAATTGTAAACAGTGCTAAAAAATATATAGCCACAGAACAGGCCGATGTTTCTTCTCTTATAAAGGGCTTGAATAAAAAGCATTCGGAACTGGACAGACTGCAGCATCAGGCAAGAATGTTAGGACAGAACCTGGAGCAGAAGGAAGACAAGCTTAAGGAAAAGGAGCTTGGACTTCGCCGTAAGGAAAACGAGCTTAAAAAAGGACACCAGCAGGAAATGCACGATTTTCTTGTTCACAGCCGCCGGCAGCTGGAAAACCTTGTGCGCGAAATCAGGGAAGGGGAGCTTACCCGCGAAAAAACTCTGGGTGTAAAAAAGTTTATTTCCGAACTGGATGCAAATGTAGAGCGCCTGGATCAGAAGATAGAAGCAGAAGAAGAAAAGATTGCGGCAGAAGAAAAAGCCTTTGAAAAACAGCTTGTGGGCAAAACCAGGGCCAGCAATAAAAAAACAAAGAAAAAGCTTAGCAATGCCGAAGCACTTAAATATGCAACTGTAAGTACAATTCAGTCTCAGCAGACTGCAAAGGCTGACAGGCATGAAGAAGACGAGGTTCTTGAATTTAAGACCGGTGCAAATGTAAGGGCAGTTTCCAGCGGCAGCGAAGGTGTACTTCTGGATTCTCCACGCAAGGGTTTGTGGAACGTTCAGTTTGGCAGCATAAAAATGAGCATGAAGGAAAAAGACCTGGAGCTTGTGCGCGGTAAAAAGGCACCTGTAGCGGCTTCGGTTTCTTATGATCTGGATACTTCCGGCTACAGCGAACGGCCTGCCTTTGAGCTCAGGCTCCTTGGCATGCGTGCCGAAGAAGCAGTCGCGGCTCTTGAGCATCAGATTGATTTGTGTGCTTTATCCAATTTTACACATTTCAGCGTAATACACGGCAAGGGCAGCGGTATACTTCAGCAGTCGGTTCACGATTATCTTTCGCACTGTCCGATTGTTCAGAGTTTTGAATTTGCTCCTGCCGAAGATGGCGGAAGCGGTAAAACCTATGTAACGCTTAAGGATTAGGCAGAGTATAAATTTTCATAAGCTCTGTCTTTCCGCGGATCTGTGCATCATCTACAAAGGTAAGGTTTTTATTCAGTTTTTCCTGTGAGGCCTGAGAAATAAGCAGGTCTGTACTGTAGGTTTTGCAAAGGCTTTCAAGACGGCTTGCGGTATTTACAGTATCTCCAATCACGGTGTATTCCATGCGATTTTCGGCACCGATTGTTCCGGCAAATACAGGTCCTGTATGTATTCCTATTCCAAACTTAAGCTGAGGAAGTCCGGTTTTTGCAAACTCTTGATTTACCTGAACAAGAGCCTTGCGCATATCACAGGCTGCTTCAAAAGCATCCTGGGCACTGTTTTTAGATTCAACCGGTGCACCAAAAATTGCCATGATTGCATCCCCGATATATTTATTGATAATTCCGTGATGAACTGTTATGCATTTTCCAAGCGCGGTAAAATACCGGTTTAAAAGAGACACTACTTCGGCAGCCTTCATTTTTTCACTCATGCCGGTAAAGTTTCTTATATCACAAAACAGAACTGTAACCTCGCGTGTCTGGCCTCCCAGAGTCTGTCCCAAAGACTGTTTGCCTTCTCCGGACATAAGGTAGTCGCGTACTTCGGGGTCAACAATTTTACCAAAGGTGTCGCGCATAAATTCCTTTTCGGCAAGGGAGTCGGCCATGTCATTAAAGCTGTCTGCCAGAATACCAAAGTCATCGGCAGTAACTACACCAACCCTGGTTTTGTAATCTCCTTCCTTAATCCGGTGTGCCGCTTTTTTTAATTTATCAAGCGGAGTAAGAATTATCTTGGCAAAAGAAAGGCTTATTGCATAGGCAATAATTACAAGCATTACCGAAATGTAAATGAGTGTAGGATTAAGCTCCAGATGATTATTTATGTGAACGGAAATATAGCTTATTAAAAGCAGGGTAACCGGGAAAAGTGTAGAAACCATGTATCCAAAAATAAGCAGGTGCTTGAACAGCGGCTTAAATTTAAAATCCTGCTTGATGATATGACCTTCCGGGAAAACCCGCGGCAAAAGAATGGTACGGTTAAGGATTTCAATCATAAGGTACGAAATAGTGTAACCGGTCATTCCTGAAAAGAGTGCAAAGAACCAGCTTGTCAGCAATATACCTTTTATATGAATTCCAAAAAGCGCGCGTGCGTAAATGACAAAAGGTATTTCTATAAAATAATAAACATTCCAGCCCAATACAGAAGAAAGGGCAAAAACAGAAGGAATTCCTGCAATATTTTTTGCTATCTGTTCATCCGATTTGAATATTTTTATTGTATAAAGAACACAGACAAGGGTAGGTGTAATAAAGGCTGTAAAGGTTGCCCAGCTTACCATCTTGTTCTGGTTAAGGAATGCCTGCCACTTCTGCATATTATCCGTATCCAAAACCGGCAGCGAAATAACCGAAGGAACCAGCATGGCAATGATGTTGGAAATAACTACTATAAGCCCGTATATTCGGGTCATTTTGGCAATAAACTTTTTATCAAGATTCATGATTTTATTATACAACATATATTTGAATCTGTAAAAGTTTATGCAAAAGCTGTTTTGGGGCTTGATTTTTTTCTTTTATGAATTCTATTGCATATTTCATACATTAAAGTTAAACTTTATATAATATTTAAGGTACTGACCTTTTTAAGGAGGAATTTATGTCTCTTAAAAAAACATTTTCATCTGATGGAAAAAAGTGTACTGTTGTTTTTAGTGTGAATGTTAATGCTGCAGCCGGAGCTGAAAAAGTTACTCTGGTTGGTGATTTTAACAGCTGGGATGAAACTTCCATTCCTATGAAGAAAGGACCAGATGGCTCTTTTTCTGTTAAAAAGCAGCTTGATACAAACAAGGAATATCAGTTCCGTTACCTTCTTGACGGCAAAGCCTGGATTAATGACTGGAAGGCCGACAAATATGTTCGTTCCGAATTTGCAAACGACGATAACTCAGTAGTAGATACCGCTGTACCAAAGGCAGCCAAGGCCGCAAAAAAGCCTGCTCCAAAATCAGCATCCAAAACATCTGACAAAAAACCTGCCGCCAAGAAAACTACCACAAAAAAAGCAGCAACAACTACTAAAAAAACGGCAAAGAAATAATGCCTGCATAATAGAAAACTGGCTCCCGGTCACAAAACGGGTGTCAAAAGCGCGGGCTAGCCCGCTTGACGCTGTTTGTTGTAGTGGAACTATTAAATGCCGCTCCCGCGGCATCAACAAACAGAGTCATTTTGCCACCCGTTTTGTTCCCTCCTATGATTTTTGTCAATAGATGTTTCCAATTATTTTTTCTCCAGCCCTCTTTATTCATGAAATCAATGCTTCTTCAACAAGTTTTGAAAGATTTTCATCAGGAATTATAAGTTTTCTTGGCTCATAATCTTGATTATTTTTCAAAAGTGTATAAAGAAGTTCGCCTATTTTTCTGGCAACCGTGACTATAGATTTTCCTTTTCCAATACCACGTGTTACTGCCATATAATTATATTTATCCCTTAAAGCTCCTCCTGATTTAGACCGTGTGGCTGACCACGCTGACTGTACTAACAAAGCTCTTAAAAGAGAATTACCCTTTTTTGTTATATGCCCCAGTCGATTTATCGTACACGACCGATCAACTTTTGGAACAAATCCTATAAAATTGCTTACCTGATGTGCATTCTCAAATCTGTTTACATCACCAATATAAGCCACATAAGATAAAGCTGTTATTGGCCCGATTCCAGGAACCGTCATAAGACGCTGAACTTTCTCATCTGTTTCTGTTTCTTCATTTATTTTCTGATATAGCTGCTCAATCTGTTTTTCTAATATGATAAGACGCTCTACTAGTCTTTCAGCTTCTTCTTTCTCGTATTCTTTGAGAAGAGGAAGAATATTTTCTCTGTTTTTCGGTACACACATATCTTTGCGTGTAAACTGTGTGTAACCATTGTGTTCAAAAATTGCGTGCAGACGGTTTATTTCTTTCGTCCGTAATGATTTTAATGAACGATATTCACTCAACAGTTTTCTTCTTGCCCATTCCTCATCACTTGGAGGAGTTACAATCGGCATTTCATCTTCTTCATGACTTCGTAAATATTTTGCCAATTTCAAAGAATCCTCTTTATCAGTTTTTCTTGTACTCATAAAGATTATGGCAAGCCTGCCAGGATTCAGAATTATTACACGGCATCCGACTTTTTCTCTAATTGCACGTTCAATTCTAAATGCCAGACTGCAAGCCTCCATGGCAACAACATCATCTTTCTGCAGTTTTTTACACAAAGTCTCTATTCCAGAAAAATCAGTTTTTCCCCCTGTCCTTGTTATTTTTCCATTTGCGGCTATAAGACACATTTCATATGTCCTCTTCCCCAAATCCAATCCTGCCGTGTTTCCTACCACTTCCATAAGTGTCCTCCTTTGATATAAAATGAGGACTGGAGAGCAATCCGAGTGCGTTGAACACCGTTCTCCTATTCGCGGTACCGGGGATCCTGCCCCGGGCCGCTCTTTGTTATACGATGGCCGGCTTTGACAAAAACTCGCGCTCGGGCTATTTCTTCCCACTAGGAACAACTGCCTTCCACCGGCTCTCCAAGTCCGTCAACTTAGAGTACAACTTTTTCTCGAATTACTTAATCGTAACAACTCGCGCCAGTTTTTTATGTCTATTGACTATTTTGCAGTTTTTTTATATATTGATACTACTTATTCCCCGATTGTGTAATGGTAGCACTTCAGATTCTGGTTCTGACTGTGGGGGTTCGAATCCTCCTTGGGGAATAAAAAGGCTGACCATTCGGTCAGCCTTTTTTGCGAGTATTTGCTTCGCAAAACTCGCCGGCTAAATTTGCGAGTAATACAAGGTTGCCCGTTATCGAGTTTTTGCGTTTTTTTGCGCAGCAAAAAATGCGAGCCGCTGCGAGCAAGCAAAATACTCGTAAAATACAAAAAAATAAAAAACTTGTTTTTTATTTTTTTGTATTTAGGGCTCCTTCGAATATCGGTTTAGTTCATCGCCCTCTCAAGGCGGAGAGACGGGTTCGACTCCCGTAGGAGCTATACAACAAAACTACAATGAAAAGATTTATATCAGCTTTAATAATTTCATTTAGTATTCTTTTTGCATTATCTCCAGCAAACTTTTCACTTTCGGCACCAGATTTATTTCCAGTTGAAACAGAAATCATAAACAGAGAAGCCGCAACCTATTTCATTTTTGCTGCTATCGATACTGTAGAAATCATAAACACCGAAAAACGAAATCAGAAGGTTAAGCTTAAGAAGAACGAATATCTTTATGACAAGGCAACCGGTAAACTCACTTTTAAAAATCCGCTGCCTTATGATTACTGCATGGCAAGTGTAAAAGGCGTTCCAAGTATTCCGTATACCTGCTATCTCAAGGATTTTGAAGGAAACAAGGATCAGCTTTTAGTAATTTTGAACAATCTGCCTGCCATAGAAAAAAAGGATTATGTTTATGATCCTAAAACTCATCTTTTAACCTTCCGTCCTGACATTGATATAAGCATTACAAGCTACTACATGGTTTATTATGTTCAGTCTGCAAACGGGGTAGTAAGCAAGACAATTTCTAATGATTTTAATGATACAATTGCAGAGCTTCAGGCAAGACACAATCAGGAGCTGTTTGGCGGACCACTGGTAATTTATAAGGACAGAACCGGAGTTCCTCTGTATAAGGTTGCAAAAGAAGTTGGTTTTAAAATCAATTTGTGGCAGCCCAAGTCCTGTACAATCTGCGAAACCTATTCAAACGGCAAAAAATCGGTTGTAGTTTACTGTTCTTACAGAGATAAGCTTGTAGAATGCACCGAACACAAAATCACAGAATATAGAAAATAAATAACAAAAAAGCTCCAGAACTTGAGAATCCGCGCATTTCTGCCGATAATATATTTATGGTAGAAGGCGATACAAAAAGTTCGTTTGACAGGCTCGTTGCCGGCTTAAATGCCGAAGACAGGCTTGCAATGCTTAACAGAATTAATCAGTCAAGTGCTTCTTTTAATCAGCTGTCTGTAGAAATGCCGGAGACAGAGACCGCAGTGTCTTTAAAAAAGAAGCTGCAGTCAGAATCTGTTGTTTATAAAATCCTGTTGTGGATCCGCGCTCTTTTTGATAAGAAATCTATTGAACAGCTTTATGGTCTTGATTTAATAAACAGAACTGCTAATAAAATTAATCACCGCTTTCCCGGAACAGTTAATCACAGAATTAAGTCCCTTGATTATATTTTTTACGAACGCCTTGGAACCTTAAAGGATGCTGCAGACTTTTTCAAAGCTTATTTCAGCTTTGTAGAAAACGATCCAGGCGATTTTTATGTATTCTTAAGTTCGTTTGTTGCACCGGAGCTTGCAGAAAAAATCAACACTCAGGCCGATCCGTTCATACTTCCGCTTACCAAGCCTATTACTCCTGAGTCCCGCACAGAGCTTGCAAGAAAGCTTGATGAAATTTTAACCAACATGGACAAGGATACAAAGCTTAATATGTATTCTGCAGTTTCGGCTGCCAACTGGCTTTATAAATTTTCTACCCTGCAGTATATTCATTTTCTTTCTCAGTTTACAAATATTGCGGGTGATGTTTATACCTGTCCTTACAGCAATGCCATGATGGATTACAATGCGCTTGCTTCTGTTTTCCTGAATATTGAAACAGTGCCTAACGAAGTACTGGAAGCTTTGTTCCTGTTCTCTCAGCGCAAGAATCTTACTGTAAATGCACAGGACAAGGATATTGAAAAAGCAGTTAAGGAATTTATGATTAAGGCTTCGGCCTTTATGGGTTCAATTCAGTCTTTTATTACAAATGTTCCTATCAGAAATCTTGGACGCGTAGTAAATTATAACTATGACTGGGAGCCAGAAAATATGGAAGGCGCCGAAGCCTGGTTCCCTGCATTCCGTGTTCAGTGGAGAAAAATTCAGGATATACGCTGGAATGATTTTACACGAGAACAGAAGAAAATGCTTTTGAGCGAAAACCTCAAGAACGATTTTGATATGGATGTTTTCCCGACTCTTGAGCACAGACCATGGTTAAAGCTCTGGAACCGCATTCCGTTTAATTATGAACTTACAGGCGGATTTTTGTCCTGGTTCTGTTCCGAAAAATATCCGGACATTATCAACGATTTGAATGCAGTTGCCATGGAAGGTATTTTCTACAAGAGCGAAAACCGCAGTGAATATTCAGAAGGACTAAATAACTTTTCTACTGCAAATAATCTTATGGCCGATCTTATACGCAAGCTTTCTCCGGAAGGAGAGTTTGGCAAGATGTTTGATGACTTTGCTACCAACAGGGTTCAGACCTTCCAGGTAGAAGGCCAGATAGATTCAATGATGAAGCAGATTGAAGAAACCGTAAAGAATGCCATTTCGCTTTTTGGAAAAGGTGCCAGAACTCTTGAACGTGTTTTCTACGGATTTTTTGAAGAGCAGAAGGATGGACTTCACGAAGGCCTTCAGAACCTTACCACAATCAAGGGCAGGGATAACCGAAGGTTTGTTGATTCGCTCAAGTCTATAAGACAGCTGCTTAAAAAGGTTTTGAATTACATTGCCGAACTTGAGCCAATCGATTCCATGAAGGATTAAAAGCCAAGAATATCCTTGTAAGGATTTGCCAGATATTCTTCCAGAATCTTTTTTTCTGTCGTCATTTCCAAAACAGACGGTAAAAATTCATAAGTAAACGAAAGCTCTTTTATTGATTTAATTACATCACCATTATTCTGTGTAACTGCCTTAAAATAATCGTCCTTGAATTTGTTGCTGTCAAGATTCAAATCGGTCTGGCTCGGTTCAATTCCGGTAATAATCCAGCGGTCTTTTTTGTAGGTGAGTGTAAAGGTGTCCTTGTTGTAGGTTACCAGAACATCATAGTTATCGCCTTCGGTATGCAGCGAGTAATATTCAACAGAATGAACAGATTTGTCTCCGTTCTTAAGGCTTATGCCTTTTTCTGTTTCAATTGGTGCAGCCTTGTCTTTGTTTTTAAATGGTTCAATATATTCGTCGTAATCTTTTCCGTCAATTTTAAGGTTTGTAAAACCATAAAGGCCGCCAAGCTTGAGTCTTGAATAATCTGTTACGGTTAAAAAGTATTTGGCCGGTTTAAGAAAGCCCTGGTCGCCTCCGGTGGCCATGCGCTGCTTGCCAATTACATAAACATTGCTTATTGAATCAACATAGCGGTTTGTAGATTTACCTTTGGCAATTTCTTCCAGAAGCGAAATATCCAGGTTATTCATACCCTTGAAAAAGGCCTGTACTGTCTGTGTAGAGGTAAGACCTTTTGAAGTGTAATCGTCCATATAGTTTTTGTAGCTGCTGCGGATATAAAGAAGCAGAAAAACAAAGGCTATGAGTCCTGCGGTAAAGGCAGCGGTATTGCGCCTGAAGGTTCGTTTTGTATTGATTTTTGAACCCTGAAGCTTTTTGTAATTTTTAACCTTGTCTTCAAATTCCTTGTCGCTCATAACAGCCGCTGTGGAATTTTTTGCTTCCGATAAAAGCTGGAGCGGGAAGGAAGCTTCAGGAATAAGCTCTTCGCTTTTTTTGCCCTTTGGCTTTTTGCCGGGAATATTGATTGAATTGGAATTGAGTTTGAGACCCTTGTTTACTGCATTTGCAAGCTCCGGGTTTATTCCGTTTATGCTCAGTTCCAGCGGGAGGAAATTCTTATCCAGAAGGTCTGCATTACGGGTAAGTGTGTCCGAAGCAGGGTAGGCAAAGCGGCCTGTAAGCATTTTGTAGGCAATGGATGCGCGTAAAAAACAAAGTGCAGGAAGGTCTCTTAAGCTTGGGTTTATCCAGCAGTTGTTTGTGTCTGCCTGATCAAGGGCCGGAAGTGCCGCAGTTGAATTAAGGAAAATATCATGCGGAAGAAAAAGAATGGAGTTATCTTCTATAAGAATGCCGCCGGCTCCGTTTATAGGGATATCCAGTCCTTCGGTTGCGGCCTGTGTAAGGGCAGAGCAGACAGCCAGCGAAGAAGAATACATTTTGTCTTTTTCTTTTACGCCGGCATCTGCTGTTCCTGCGTCTGCAAAAAGCTCATAAAGTGTACGTGCTTTTTTAGACAGAGGGTTAGGGGCACAAAAGAAAACAATTCTTTCGTCGTGCCCCTCTACATCAAAGGATTTTATGTCCTGGAAGGTCCAGGGACTAAATGAAAAATGCAGCGGCTCATCCTTTTTGGAATCGCATTGGGCAAGCAGACCCTTTTGTGTTACCACCGAATTATAGTTTGTTTTTCCAAACGCATATTCGGTAAGTCCCGAACAAAGCCTGAGCTCCCCGTCAATAATACTCACTACATTTTTCATTTATTTCTCCATCGAGGGCCCTTCGAGAGCCTCAGGGACCCCAGTCTGTCATTACCGCGGTCCCTGAGGCTCTCGAAGGGTGCCCGGTAATCTATTATCTTTTTCCGTCTGCACCGTACATATAGTCAAAGTAGTCCATCTTGGTGCTCAGGGTTGCAGGGTAATCTTTAAGATTGTTCTTGTAAGATTCCATGCTCTTCCAGAAGGTGTAGAATTCAGGGTCCTTGTTGTAAGCACTTGCATAAATTGCGGCAGCTTCGGCATCGGCATTACCCTTGATTTCCTCAGACTTGCGGTAAGCTTCGGAAGCAATGCTGCGCTTGTCGCTTTCTAGACGTCCAAGCCATTCAGCTTTTTTACCTTCACCAAGTGAGCGGTATGCCTGTGCAACCTGGTTACGATCCTTAATCATGGAATTGTAAACAGATTCGTTAAGCTCATCAGAGTATTTTACCTGACGTGGTACAATGTCCAGAAGTTCTATACCCCAGCCCTGAACTTCCTGCTGAGCCTTAGCTGTCATCTGGCGGCAAAGCTCGCTTCGTCCTTTTACTACAACTTCATTTACAGTATCTGCATTTACAAGCTTATCAATTTCTTTTGTTTCTTCATCTTTTTCAGCTTCTGTGTTCTTTCTTTCATTTATGATGTTGGA